>NZ_JBQRTT010000004.1:0-419370 GCF_052321755.1 Sphingomonas cellulosilytica | reverse complement strand
ACTAATGGATATGTAACGAGACATACGAACGGCTTATTCGCTTAACGTGCACACCAGCCCCTGAGGAACCAGCACACACGAGCCGCCGCCCACATGTCCCTTCATCTTACCTACAATGTCAAAGAACACCCGACGCAAATACCCGGCACCCGTTCAAACCCCCTTCCGAGAGCGATACAAGCGCCTGGTTGTCGATGACCACTCCAGCAAGCCGTCCGGCCCGCCGCTGCGGTGACACCCATCTAGGCCCACCTCACAACCCCGTCAACACCATTTTGCAGTTTTTTGACGGTTTTCTGAAAAACACGCTCAGCGAGGCTGCAAGGAGCCTTGGCGGCCATACTGGCGGATGACTCTCCTCCCCCTCGTCATGCCGCGCTTCGTGCCCGCGCCAATATGGCATGCGCCTGCTTCAGATGCGGCGCATCGATCATCCTGCCGTCGAGCTGCAATGTGCCCGCTGCTGGGTTTGCGGCAAAGGCCGCGACGATCGCCTCCGCCGCGGCGATCGCGGCTGCGTCCGGCGAAAAGGCGGCGTTGATCGTGCGCACCTGCGCAGGATGGATCGCCATCATGCCGCTGAAGCCGTCGCGGGCACCACGTGCCGCATAGGCTACGAGGCCTTCGTCATCCCTGATCGACGGAAAGACGGTTTCGATCGCCGCGACCCCTGCGGCATGCGCGCCCATCAACGCGAGCGTCCGCACCACCTCATAGGGCGCAGTGTATCGCCCGTCCGTCTCGCGCGCGGTGACGGCGCCGATCGCCGCGGGCAGATCCTCTGCGCCCCAGGTCAGCCCGGCCAGCCGATCGGCAACCGCCCGGTAACCGCCGAGGCCGAAGATCGCGAGCGGCGTCTCGGTCGCCACCGGCAGGATCGGCACCGCACGCACGCCCATCAGCGCGCTCAATCTCGCCACATCGTCCGCTCCTTCGGCTTTTGGGAGCATCACCCCGTCGGCACCACGCGCGGCGGACAGGTCGTCAGCCAGACCGTCACTGCCGAGGGGATTGATGCGGACGAAACGGAGGATGGGTGAAGACTCCCGCAGGAACTGCGCCACCGCCTCGCGCGCGGCGGATTTGGCGGCGGGCGCGACCGAATCCTCCAGATCGAGGATCACCGCGTCCGCACCGCTCGCCACGGCCTTGGCGAAGCGCTCCGGGCGGTCGCCGGGCACGAACAGCAGGGATCTCAGCCGCATCATCGTCTTCATGCGCCGTCGTACCATCCGATGCGCGGAAGACAATCGCACCTGCGGTCGCTAACGGGCGCGGCATGGCCCCTCCCCCTTACGATGCGATCATCCTCGGCGCCGGTGCCGCCGGCCTCATGTGCGCCGCCGTGGCCGGCCAGCGCGGCCGCCGCGTGCTGCTGGTCGACCATGCCGAGGCGCCGGGCAAGAAGATCCTGATCTCCGGCGGCGGGCGCTGCAACTTCACCAACATCCATACCGCGCCCGATCGCTATCTGTCGGCCAATCCGCATTTCGCCAAATCGGCGCTCGGCCGCTACACCGCCGCCGACTTCCTGGCCCTGGTCGAGCGGCATCGCATCGCCTGGCATGAGAAGACGCTCGGCCAGTTGTTCTGCGACGGATCGGCACGTCAGATCGTCGCGATGCTGATGGACGAATGCACCGCGGGCCACGTGGACATCGCTTTATCGTCTCCCGTGGGGGAGATCGGCCATGACGGCACGCATTTCACCGTTGCGCTGCCGCGTCGCACCGTCGCGGCCGCGCGGCTGGTGATCGCCACCGGCGGGCCGTCGATCCCCAAGCTCGGCGCCACCGGCTTCGCCTACGACTGCGCGCGGCAGTTCGGACTGAAGGTGGTCGAGCCGCGGCCGGCGCTGGTGCCGCTGACCCTGGGCGGCGACGAGGCCCTGTTCCGGACGCTGTCGGGCGTCGCGGCTGAGGTGACGGCAAGCGCCGGCAAGGCGCGTTTCCGCGAGGCGGCGCTGTTCACCCATCGCGGTCTGTCGGGGCCGGCGATCCTGCAGGTATCGAGCTATTGGCGCCCGCGCGAGCCGATCGCGATCGACTTCACACCGGATGCCACCTCAGGCTGGCTGCTCGACGCCAAACGCGCGCAGCCGCGCACCACGTTGCGCCGGACGCTGGCGGCCACCCTGCCCGACCGGCTTGCCGAGGCGCTGGCCGACCGGATCGGGCTCGGCGAGCTGGGCGCAACCGGCGACCGCAAGCTGGAAGACGCGGCACGGCAATTGTCCGCGTGGCGCTTCATGCCCAACGGCACCGAAGGCTTCGCCAAGGCGGAGGTCACGGTCGGCGGCATCAGCACCGCGGATCTCTCGTCGCAGACGCTGGAGGCGCGGCGGGTCCCCGGCCTGCATGCGATCGGCGAGGCGGTGGATGTGACCGGCTGGCTCGGCGGGTATAATTTCCAATGGGCTTGGGCGAGCGGCTGGGCTGCGGCGCAGGCCGTGTAGCGCTGCCGTCGCGCCGGTCATGCCGATTTGCAGGCGGTGGCGGCCAGTGCCTATAAGTCGCCATGACCGCTCAGGGGAGCTGCCACTGCGGCAACGTCCGCATCGAACTGCCGCACGCGCCGGCGTGGGTCGCAGCCTGCAACTGCTCGCTGTGCCGCAGGCTGGCGTGGCGGGTTGCTTACTACCCGCCGGACCAGGTCCGCATCATGGGCGAGACGAAGGCCTATATCTGGGGCGATCGGATGATCGGCATCCATCATTGCCCGGTCTGCGGCTGTGGCACCCACTGGCAATCGCTCGGCGAGGATTTCGGCAGGATGGGCGTCAACGCCCGCCTGCTCGACGGCTTCGACGAAGCGGATATCGAGGTCAGGGCTTGCGACAACACGGGATGATCCGCGGTCAACCCGAGGGGATTCCACAAGATAGCCGGGCGCGAGTTGCGCGCGGGGGCATTTGGGCGTAGGGGCAGCGGCGCGGCCTCGCTCGGCCTCGGCTTCGCGGATCAGGCGGCGCAGGGTCTTCAGGGGTCACGGAAACGGCCATGATGCCGGGCGCCCAGGCGCCTCCATCGCGCCCGTATTGCCGCCCGCGATTGGCCCGCGATGTTTCCATCGCGATAACATTGTCCCCGATGCGTTCCCGCCATGGCGCCAAGCCTTGGCTTCGGGGGCGCCGCTCCCATTTAGGTTTTCGATGCCCTTTTCCTCCCTTCCCCCGCTTCTTGCAGAAGCGCTCGTCGCCCGTGGCTATGAAGCGCCCACCGCCGTCCAGGCGGCGGTGATCGAGCCCGACACCACCGGCCGCGACCTGATCGTGTCCGCACAGACCGGCTCGGGCAAAACCGTCGCCTTCGGTCTCGCCATGGCCGGCGAACTGCTCGCCGACGGCACGCTGCCGCCGCCGGGCCTGCCGCTCGCGCTCATCATCGCGCCGACGCGCGAACTCGCCTTGCAGGTCAGCCGCGAACTGATGTGGCTCTACAAGGAGGCGCATGCCCGCATCGCCACCTGCGTCGGCGGCATGGATGCCAGCAAGGAGCGCCGCTCGCTCAGCCATGGCGCGCATATCGTCGTTGGCACCCCCGGCCGCCTGCGCGACCATCTGGAGCGCGGCGCGCTCGACCTGTCGGCGCTGCGCGTCGCGGTGCTCGACGAAGCGGACGAGATGCTCGACATGGGCTTCCGCGAGGATCTGGAGCAGATCCTCGATGCCTCGCCCGCCGAGCGGCGCACGCTGATGTTCTCGGCGACGATGCCCAAGCCGATCGTCGCACTCGCCAAGCGTTACCAGAACGATGCGCTGCGCATCTCGACCGTCGGCGAAGCGCGCGGCCATGGCGACATCGCCTATCAGGCGGTCACCGTCGCACCCGCCGATATCGAGCATGCGGTCATCAACCTGCTGCGCTTCCACGAAGCGGAGACGGCGATCCTGTTCTGCGCGACGCGCGACAACGTCCGCCACCTGCACGCCAGCCTGGTGGAACGCGGCTTCGCCGCCGTGGCGCTGTCGGGCGAGCACAGCCAGAACGAGCGCAACCAGGCATTGCAGGCGCTGCGCGATCGTCGTGCGCGCGTGTGCGTCGCGACCGACGTCGCCGCGCGCGGCATCGACCTGCCGTCGCTCAGCCTCGTCGTCCACGTCGAGCTGCCCCGCGATGCGGAGACGTTGCAGCACCGGTCGGGTCGCACGGGCCGCGCCGGCAAGAAGGGCACGGCGGTGCTGATCGTCCCCTATCCGCGCCGCCGCCGCGTCGACATGATGCTGCGCCAGGCGAAGATCGCGGTGGACTGGATCCCGGCGCCGAGCGCCGACGATATCAGGAAGCAGGATCGCGAGCGTCTGATCGCCACCCTGCTCGCGCCGATCGAGTTCGACGACGAGGATCGCGAGCTCGCCACGCGGCTGATGGCGGAAAAGTCGCCGGAGGATATCGCCGCGGCGCTGGTCCATGCCCATCGCGCCGCCATGCCGCAGGCGGAAGACCTGCTCGATTCGGCCGCGCCG
Source organism: Sphingomonas cellulosilytica (assembly GCF_052321755.1). Taxonomy (NCBI): domain Bacteria; kingdom Pseudomonadati; phylum Pseudomonadota; class Alphaproteobacteria; order Sphingomonadales; family Sphingomonadaceae; genus Sphingomonas; species Sphingomonas cellulosilytica. The sequence continues at coordinate 414,905 of NZ_JBQRTT010000004.1, read as the reverse complement.
CAGCAGAGCGACCGCACGCAGGGGCACCGGCCGGGCTTCGAGGATACCGTCTGGTTCCGCATGGATATCGGCCGCCGCCAGAACGCCGATCCGCGCTGGCTGCTGCCGCTGATCTGCCGCCGCGGCCATATCACCAAGGCGGAGATCGGCGCGATCCGGATCAACCCCAACGATACGCTGTTCGAGGTGCCGCGCACCGTCGCCGACCGCGTGCTGGCGAGCGTGCGCCGCACCGCCAATCCGGAAAGCGACGAGGGCAGCCTGCAGATCACGCCCTTCGCCGGCAATCCGCGCGAGGGCCAAGGCGGCGGTGACCGCGCGCCGCGCGCGGGAGGCGGGCGGCCGCGCTCGGGCAGCGGCGCACCGGCACGGCACCAGGCCAAGCCCTATCGCAAGGGGCCGCGCGGGTGAGCGACGAACGCGTCCGCATCCTCGTCGATGCGGACGCCTGTCCGGTGAAGGACGAAATCTACAAGGTCGCCTGGCGCCGCGAGGTGCCGGTGACCATCGTCAGCAACAGCCACTTCCGCGTGCCCCAGCATCCGCTGGTCAGCCGCGTGGTGGTGAGCGACGGCTTCGACGCCGCCGATGACTGGATCGCCGAGGCGGCGGATGGCCGCGCGATCGTGGTGACCGCCGACATCCTTCTCGCCGACCGCTGCCTGAAGGCCGGTGCGAGCGTGATCGCGCCGACGGGCAAGCCGTTCACCACCGCGTCGATCGGCGGCGCTATCGCCACCCGGGCGATCATGGCGGACCTGCGCGCCGGTGGCGATCAGCTGGGCGGCCCCAAGCCCTTCGTCGCGGCGGATCGCAGCCGCTTCCTCCAGGCACTGGACGCTGCGCTGGCGAAGCTGCAACGCTGATCCGACTGTCAGCTCCTGCCGTTCGTGCCTCGACAGGCTCGGCACGAACGGAGGGAGCCGACACCCCCTTATCGGATATCCAGCATCACCACCGACTTAGGGGGCAACGTGACGTTGAGCGTGCCCGCCGACAGCGTCGCACCGGTGAACGCCACCGGCTTCACCGCGTCGGGCGCGTCGAAGCTGTTGTGCGCGTCCATCGCCGGGGCGGTGAGGATACGGCCGGTGACGCCCGCGCCGGTGACGCCGTCCAGCGTGACGCTGACGCTGGCAGGCTGGTTCGGATCGACGTTGGTGAGGCCCATGTGGACGGCGCCGTCCACCCCGCGCACGGCGCTGGCGCTCACCGCCTTCATCACCCATTGGTTGCGATGGTACCAGCGCGAGGTGACCTCGACCGGCAGCACGACGCCGTCCTGATAGTCCTTGTAGAGGTCGAACACCCAATAGGTCGGCGTCTTCACCATCTTCGCGCCGTCGGTCAGCATCATCGCCTGCAGCACGTTGACCATCTGCGCGATGTTCGCGCCGCGCAGCCGATCGGTGTGCTTGGCGAAGATATCGAAGTTCAGGCTGGTGACGATCGCGTCGCGGAGCGAATTCTGCTGGTAGAGGAAGCCGGGGTTGGTGCCGGGCTCGACATCGTACCAGGTGCCCCATTCGTCGACCAGCAGCGCCACCCGCTTGTCGCGGTCGTATGTGTCCATGATCTGCGCATGCTTGCTGATGATCTCGTCCATCTTCAGCGTCTTGGACAAGGTCACCGCCCAGGCGTCCTCGTCGAAGCCGGTCGCGGCGCCCTTCTTCCCCCAGGTGCCGGGCACCGTGTAATAATGCACGCCGATGCCGTCGAAATGACGCCCCGCATCGCGCATCATCACCTCGGTCCAATGGGTGTCGTCCGAATTGGCGCCGCTCGCGATCTTCATCAGGCGCTGGCCCTGCGGCACCTTGACGAACGTGCCGTAGCGGCGGGTAAGATCGGCGGCATATTCGGGCCGCATGTTGCCGCCACAGCCCCACAATTCGTTGCCGAGGCCGAACATGGTGAGCTTCCACGGCTCCTTGCGCCCGTTCGCCGCGCGCTCGCGCGCCAGGCTGGAGCCGGTCGGCGAGGTCATATATTCGACCCATTCCGCCATTTCGGCAGGCGTGCCGTTGCCGACGTTGCCGGACACATAAGGCTCGGCACCGACGAGTTCGGAGAAGTTCATGAATTCGTGCGTGCCGACGGCATTGTCCTCGGTCACACCGCCCCAGTTGGTGTTGATCTTCACCGGTCGCTTGCCGCGCGGGCCGATCCCTTCGCGCCAGTGATATTCGTCGGCGAAGCAGCCGCCCGGCCAGCGAATCACCGGCACGCGGATCGCCTTCAACGCATCCACCACGTCGCGGCGATACCCTTGCACGTTGGGGATCTTGCTGCCCGTGCCGACCCAGATGCCGCCATAGATGCCGGTGCCGAGATGCTCGGCGAACTGGCCGAACAGGCGCTTGTCGAACTTGGGGGCGGGCCGGTCGCCATGCACGACGACGGTTGCAGGCGCGTCGGCGGCAGGTGCCTGCTGCGCGACGGCGGGAGCGGCAAGCATCGTGCCCGCCATCATCAGCGCCACCGCGCCCAACATCGTCCGCATGCCCCGTCTCCCTCGACCCTATCTCAATGGTTTGTCGGACAATATCCGCCGTCGCGGAATGCGCAAGCCGGCATCGCGGAACCAACCCGAACGTCGACCGATTATCGCGATCATTCCCGAAACGGAGTTTCCGCCATGATCCGACCCCTTCTGCTCGGTGCCGCCCTGATCGCCGCCGCGCCGGTCCTTGCCCAGACGCAGACTGCCAGCCCCGCCGATCAGGCGAGCACGCCCCTGCCCTATGATCCCGGCCGTGACAGCAACACCCCGCGCAGCAACGCGATCGCTGCCGAGACGGCGCCCGGCGTCGCGGCTGCGAACGCCGAGACGCTGGCGCAGGCGCGGTTGCAGGATGGCGCGGCCAATGCCGTGAATGCCGCCAACGATGCGCGTTACGCCGCCGACGTCCGCCGCTATCGCGCCGCCATGCGTCACCGGCGGCAGGTCATCGCCACCGACGCCGCGGTGCAGAACGATCGCGAGCGCGCCTATGCGATGGCGATGGCCGATTGGCGCGCGCAGGTCGCCGCCTGCAAGCGCGGCCGGACCCGCGCGTGCAAGATGCCGAGCCCGGATCCGCAGAACTATATGTGACACGACGGCCGGGCCGCCTCATCGCGGCCCGGCACCTGTCGCTTACCCCTCGTCGCCCATGCGCAGTGCGGCGATAAAGGCTTCCTGCGGGATGCTGACGCTGCCGTACTCCCGCATCCGCGCCTTGCCCTTCTTCTGCTTGTCGAGCAGCTTGCGCTTACGGGTGGCGTCGCCACCGTAGCATTTCGCGGTCACGTCCTTGCGCATCGCGCTGATCGTCTCGCGCGCGATCACCTTGCCGCCGATCGCCGCCTGGATCGGGATCTTGAACATGTGCCTGGGGATCAGCTCCTTCAGCCGCTCTACCATGCCGCGCCCGCGTACCTCGGCGGTGCCGCGGTGGACGATCATCGACAGCGCGTCGACCGGCTCCTCGTTGACGAGGATGCTCATCTTGACGAGGTCCCCCTCGCGATAGCCGATCTGGTGATAGTCGAAGCTCGCATAGCCCTTGGACAGCGATTTCAGCCGATCGTAGAAGTCGAACACCACCTCGTTGAGCGGCAGCTCATAAGTCGCCTGCGCGCGCCCCGACACATAGGTCAGGTTCTTCTGGATGCCGCGCCGGTCCTGGCACAGCTTCAGGATGGAGCCGAGATATTCGTCGGGGACGTAGATCGTCGCCTCGATCCACGGTTCGCTGATGCTCTCGATCTTGTTGGGATCGGGCATGTCGGCAGGATTGTGCAGGTCGATCTGCCCGCCGCCGTGCGTCAGCTCGATCTGATAGACCACCGACGGCGCGGTCGTGATGAGGTCGAGGTCGTATTCGCGGGTCAGCCGCTCCTGGATGATCTCGAGGTGCAGCAGCCCCAGGAACCCGCAGCGGAAGCCGAAGCCCAGCGCCGCGCTCGTCTCCATCTCGAAGCTGAACGAGGCGTCGTTGAGCCTGAGCTTGCTGATCGATTCGCGCAGCTTCTCGAAGTCGTTGGCATCGATCGGGAACAGGCCGCAGAACACCACCGGCTGCACTTCCTTGAACCCCGGCAGCGCCTCGGCGGCAGGCTTCTTCGCATCGGTCAGCGTGTCGCCGACGCGCGCCTGCGCCACGTCCTTGATCTGCGCGGTGATGAAGCCGATCTCGCCCGGCCCCAGTTCGGCCAGCTGCTCGATCTTCGGCCGGAAGCAGCCGACGCGATCGACCAGGTGCGTGGTGCCCGCCTGCATGAAGGCGACCTGCTGCCCCTTCCTGAGCACGCCCTCCATCACGCGCACGAGGATGACGACGCCGAGATACGGGTCGTACCACGAATCGACCAGCATCGCCTTCAGCGGCGCGGCCGCATCGCCCTTGGGCGCCGGAATCTTGGTGACGATCGCTTCCAGGATATCGTCGATACCGATCCCCGACTTGGCGCTCGCCAGCACCGCCTCGGAGGCGTCGAGGCCGATCACGTCCTCGATCTCCTTGCGCACCTTTTCCGGTTCGGCGGCGGGCAGGTCGATCTTGTTGATGACCGGCACGATCTCATGGTCGTGCTCGATCGACTGGTAGACGTTGGCGAGCGTCTGCGCCTCGACGCCCTGCGCCGCGTCGACGACCAGCAGCGCGCCCTCGCACGCCGCAAGGCTCCGCGACACCTCATAGGCGAAGTCGACGTGGCCCGGCGTATCCATCAGGTTGAGCGTGTAGGTGACGCCATCCTTGGCCGGATAGGACAGGCGCACGGTCTGCGCCTTGATGGTAATGCCGCGTTCCTTCTCGATATCCATGTTGTCGAGCACCTGGCTCGACATCTCGCGGTCGGTCAGGCCGCCGGTGCGCTGGATCAGCCGGTCGGCGAGGGTCGACTTGCCATGGTCGATATGGGCGATGATCGAGAAGTTACGGATCTGCGAAAGCGGGGTCATGGCCGCGCCCCTAGCAGGGTGTGGGCGGCTTGCGCTAGGGCGTGCTAATCGCGGGTCAGCGCCTCGATCGCGCGCAGCGTGTTGATGTAGCGCGCGCCGCCCTCCCCCGTCACCAGCGCCCAGCGGACGCCGCGCTCCTCCAGGATCGCACGGCTCAGCTCGAAGAAGCGCCGCCGCTCGGCCACGCTGCCGAACACGCGCGATCCATCCTCCACCCACGGCAGGTCGATGTCGTAGAGCAGGTAGATGTCGGCCGTGTTGGTCCAGGTCGCGAACCAGGGATCGCGGCGGCCGAACATCATGTCCGCCCATACCGCGGTCATCAGCGGATCGGTGTCGAGGATGACGGGATAATGCCGCTCGCCGAGCGCATGCCGGGTCTTGGCGTCATGCCCCTTCCCGATCTCCACCAGGTCCGCCATCGTCAGGTCGGTGCCGAACGCCTCGCAATAGGCACGGCCGAACTCGGCGACGAACGGCACGCCGCCGAAATGCTGGGCGAGCCGCGGCGCCAGCGTCGACTTGCCGGTGCTCTCCGGCCCATGCAGGCAGATCGAGCGCGGGGTCATGCCAGCGCCACCCGCAGCTGCCGCCCCTCGGCACGCCGCCAGTCGATCAGGCCCCAGATCGCGAGCCCCAGCAGCACGGCATACAGCGCCGCGGTGAACCACAGCCCCTTGGCCAGATAGAGCGGCACGCTCGCCACATCCACGGCGATCCACACCCACCAGCTCTCGATCGCGCGACGCGCCTGCATCAGCTGCGCGGCGACGGACGCGATCGCTATCCCCCCGTCCCACCACGGGTAGGAGGCATCGGTGTAGCGGTGCATCAGCGTTCCCCACAGCAGGCAGGCGGCGGTGCCGGCAAGGAGCCACCCGGCGCGGGTCGCCGCATCCAGTCGCTCGACCACCACCTCGCCGGCCTGCGCGCGGCTTCTCGCCCAGTTCGCCCAGCCGTACAGGTTGGCGACGAAGAAGAAGCCTTGCAGCAGCGCGTCGCTGTAGAGCCGCGCCTCCGCGAAGACCCAGCCGTAGATGGCGACGGCGACCAGCGCGACCGGATAGTTCCAGACGCTGCGGCCGGCGACGAGCGCGACGTTGACGACGACCAGCGCGGCGGCGAGGGCTTCGGGCGTATTCACGGGCGCCTGCCTAGGGCGTGCGACAAGGATTTCGCAAGCCCCTCGAATCCGGTGTTGCATCCCTGAAAAGCCGTGGCTATAGGCGCGCCTCCAAGCACGGTCGGCCCCGCCAAACGGGACCGGACGTACTCCGTCGGGGAGTAGCTCAGCCTGGTAGAGCACTGTCTTCGGGAGGCAGGGGCCGGAGGTTCGAATCCTCTCTTCCCGACCACATTCGCTGCGGTTCCCGCCGTGGCACCAAGCGCCCGTAGCTCAGCTGGATAGAGCATCAGACTACGAATCTGAGGGTCGGACGTTCGAATCGTTCCGGGCGCGCCATTTTCCATTCACAGCAGACGGAGCCGATGGCTTTGGTCGACAAGAGCTGGGGCGTCGCCCCTGCGGCAGGATTCCGCGTCAGGAGCAATGCGAGCGCCGACGATCGGGCCGCCGAGCGCGCCCGTGCGCGCGACGCCCGTGCGGCGGAACGTGTCGCCGCGATGGAGCAACGCCTGCAGCAGCGCGAGGCGAACCGCGAGGGTGAAACGCAGGCGCGCGAACAGGAACGACTCGCCAGGCGCGAGGCGGAACAGGCGGCGGCGTCGGGCGATCCGCATGCGGCCGCCGCGCAGCGCCGCCGCGGTTCGGGGCGCAAGGATGTCGTCCGCGAGCAGCGTGACACGCGCGGCTATACGACGATCGTGGATATCGAGCGGATGCGCGTGCTGGCGAAGCGCGGCGCCTCCGTCGCCGGACTGGCCGGCGCCTTCGGCATCAGCGAGGCGGAGGTGGAACAGGCGCTGGCTGGCGAGGCCGAAGCGGAAAGCTGAGCCGGTCGAGGGCTGCTCTCCACGAGCCTTACGCCGGAAGGCACAGCGCCCCCCGACAGGCTCACGACAAAACGGCAGTTGGCAAGCAGGTCCTGCGCGAGGCGCATTACGCCGCCCGCGCAAGGCTCCGCACCGCGGCACGGTCGTTGGCCACCGGCCGTGCGGGCGCTGCCACGACGGCGCGGAGAGCCTCCGCCTGCTGACGGCGGTAGGAGAACAGAAGAGCGATCAGGCTGAACATGGGAATGGCTCCTGGGGAAGGATTGCTGCGATGCAGCATTGCCATCCATATGTTGCCCAAGCCTAAATGCGGCAATTGCAATGATCCCCGGCACGCATGCGCCGGACGCAATCGTCAAGCCGCCGCCGCGACCCACTCGGTCAGGCTAAAGGCATCGGTCGGGCGAGTTTCCGCCGCCATGCTGTTCTTCATGATCTCGACCGCCCAGCGCGTGCGCTCCTCATGGTTGCCTGCAATCGCGTCCGAAGGCACCCACAGCTCATATTGGCGCATATGCGCATCCGCCGCGGTGAACAGCACGCAGATGTCGGCCGCGACCCCCGTCAGCACCAGGCGGCTGACGCCGAGTTGCGGCAGCAGCACCGGCAGGTTGGTCGCATAGAAGCCGGAGAATTGCGGCTTGATGATGAAGAAGTCGTCGCGACGCGGGCGCAGCGCGCGGGTCAGGTCGCGGCCCGGCGCATCCTTGGCGAGCGTATCCTCGATCAGCCGGTCGCGTTCGGAATGCCATTGGCCATTGTTGTCGTTGACGTAGATCACCGGCACGCCGGCGGCATCCGCCGCGTCGCGCAGGTCCAGGATGGGACCGACCGTCGCCTCGGCGGCCGGCTTCAACCGCTCGCCGCCCTCGAAGTCGAGGGCATTGACCATGTCGATGATGACCAGCGCGGTCTTCCCGGGCGCAGTCTCGGATTGTGCCGTCATCCGAGCATTTTAGCGCAACCGGAGCCGGGGCGCCTTGATCTGCGTCGCGATCGGAACGAAACGGGGACATGGCCGACGACGAGCCTTCCGTCCAGCACCCTCCCGTTCAGCGAAAGGTGATCCATGTCGACATGGACGCCTTCTATGCCTCGGTCGAGCAGCGCGACGATCCGGCGCTGCGCGGGCGGCCGGTCGCGGTCGGCGGATCGCGCGCCCGCGGCGTGGTGGCGGCGGCGAGCTACGAGGCGCGGGCCTTTGGCGTGCGCAGCGCGATGCCCTCGGTCACCGCGATCCGCCGCTGCCCCGACCTCGTCTTCGTCCGCCCGCGTTTCGACGTGTACAGCGGCATCTCGCGACAGATCCGCGCGATCTTCGCCGATTACACCGACGCGATCGAACCCTTGTCGCTCGACGAAGCCTATCTCGACGTCACCGAGGACCGCCACGGGCTGGGCTCGGCCAGGGCGATCGCCGAACAGATCCGCGCCCGCATCCGCGCCGAAACCGGCCTCACCGCATCGGCGGGGGTGAGCTACAACAAGTTCATCGCCAAGCTCGCCTCCGACCAGAACAAGCCCGATGGCCTGTGCGTCATTCCGCCGCACAAGGGCGCGGCGTTCGTCGCGTCGCTGCCGGTGAAGCGGTTCCACGGCGTCGGGCCGGTGACCGCGGCGAAGATGGAGCGGCTCGGCATCCTGACCGGAGCGGATCTGCGCGACCGCCCCCTCGCCTTCCTTCAAGCGCATTTCGGCTCCTATGCCGATTATCTCTTCCGCGCCGCGCGCGGCGAGGACCATCGGCCCGTCCGCTCGCATCGCCAGTCCAAGTCGGTCGGCGCCGAGCGGACGTTCGAGACGAACCTTTCCGCCCGCGACGCGCTGCATGCGGCGCTCGCGCGGGTTGCCGAGGCGGCCTGGGTGCGGATCGACCGGTCGGGAACGCGCGGGCGGACGGTGACGCTGAAGCTGCGCCACTCGGATTTCCGTACGATCACCCGCGCCCGCTCCTTCCCGGTCGCCATCACCGATCAGGCCGCCTTCCTCGCCATCGGCATCGAACTGCTGGATGCGCAACTGCCGGTGCCCGACGGCGTGCGCCTGCTCGGGCTGACACTGTCGGGCATCATCGGCGACAACGATGACGACGACCCGGACGAGGCGCAGCCCAGTCTTCCGCTCTGATACCGTCCGCTCCGGTCCAACCCTCTCGACGGATTCACCATCTTGGTTTACGCCCGGTTCATCGGACGGGTTGGGGGAATGACGGTCGAGCCTTGGTTCATCGCGGCGATGACGCTGAGCCTGGCCGGCTATGGCCTCTACCTCGCCGGCCTGCGCCGTCACCTGGTGGAGCCGAGCCGGGCGTCCTGGCTGATCTGGGCGGTCGCCACGGGGGTGGAGGCGGCGACCTATCTCGCGGTCAATCCGGGCGAGGTGCAGGGGCTGGTCTTCGCCGCCTCCGCCATCGCCTGCATCCTGGTGACGCTGGCGATGTGGCGCCGCTCGCGCTGGACCCGCCCCTCGTCCACCGAGACGATCTGCATGGGGGCAAGCCTGGCCGCGATCGTGCTGTGGCTGCCGCTCAAGGAAACGTTCTGGGCGCATATGCTGGTGGTGGCCGCCGTGCCGCTCGGCTTCTGGCCGACCTGGCTGAGCGTGTGGGAGGATCGCGCACGCGAACGCTCGCCGGCCTGGGGGCTGTGGACGTTAGGCGATCTTACCACGCTGATCGTCGCCACGCGCAGTCCGGGTTCGGGGGTCGGCGAATATGCCTATGTGCTGGTCGAACTGCTCTGCCACGCCAGCGTCTGGTTCATGGTCGGGCTCGGCACGCTCAACCCGCTGCGTTCGTTCGGGCGGCGCGAGGGGGGCCTGCGCGTCCTCGATGCCTATCTGCCGGCGAACCCGTTCGCGATCGGCGAAACGCACCTCGGCAAGGCGGTGTTCGCCGCGCAGGGGTTTGCGGCGGACGAGCGGATCGTGCGCTTTTCCGGCCGCACCGTGCCGGCCTCGCGCCTGCCGCGCGGCCTCAGCGGCGCGGCAGACCGCTTCCTGCAGATCGCGCGCGACCGCTACATGGGGCCATCGGGGCGGATCGACGACCTCATCAACCACAGCTGCACGCCCAACGCCGGCCTGCGCTTCACTGCGGACGGCGTGTTCCTCTGCGCACTCCGGCCGATCCCGCCGGGCGAGGAAATCGCCTGGGACTATTCGACCACCCTCGCCGATCCGGACTGGTCGATGCAGTGCGGCTGCGGCAGCCCGCAATGCCGCGGCGTGGTCCGCGCCTTCGCGCTGCTGCCGGTGGAGACGCAGGATCGCTACTGTGCGCTGGGCATCGTCGCCCCCTATCTCGATGAGCCGGCGGTGGCGGTGCAGGCGGCCTAGGTGTTCACGCGAAGACGCAAAGACGCGAAGAGGATGGGTTACGCCGCGAGCGGCCAACTTCATGGCACGGTGGCTTGAGCAGGCGCTTCGCGCCGGGCGAGACATCTTTGCGTCTTCGCGGCTTTGCGTGAACCACCCTCGTTTCGCACCGCATTGCACCCCGCACCATTTTCCGCTAACGGCCCGCGCTTCCCACTCCTGACGGAGCGTGGATGCTTGCGGGAGGGCGTGTCGCCCGATCGGACCGCTAAACTTGAAACGAGAGTGACATGGCAAAGAAGATCACAGGTTACATCAACCTGCAGGTTCCTGCAGGCGACGCCAAGCCCGCCCCGCCGATCGGCCCGGCGCTGGGTCAGCGCGGCGTGAACATCATGGAATTCTGCAAGGCGTTCAACGCGCAGACGACCGATATGGACAAGGGCACGCCGCTGCCCACCAAGATCACCGTCTACGCCGACCGTTCGTTCTCGTTCGAGATCAAGACGCCGCCGGCCTCGTTCCTCATCAAGAAGGCGGCGAACCTCAAGTCGGGCTCGAAGGAGCCGGGCAAGGTTTCCGCGGGCAAGATTGCGCGCTCGAAGCTCGCCGAAATCGCCCAGACCAAGATGAAGGACCTGAACGCCAACGACATCGAGGCTGCGACCAAGATCATCGAAGGCTCCGCCCGCGCGATGGGCCTCGAAGTGGTGGAGGGCTAAGATCATGGCGAAGCTCAGCAAGAAGCAGAAGGCCAACGCCATCGACCCGACGACGCTGCACGGCGTCGACCAGGCGATCGCCCTCGCCAAGCAGAACGCCACCGCCAAGTTCGACGAGACCATCGAGGTCGCGCTGAACCTGGGCGTCGATCCGCGCCACGCCGACCAGATGGTCCGCGGCGTCGTGACGCTGCCCGCCGGCACCGGCAAGACCGTCCGCGTCGGCGTTTTCGCCCGCGGCGCCAAGGCTGACGAAGCGCGCGCCGCCGGCGCCGACGTCGTCGGTGCGGAAGACCTGATGGAGACGATCCAGGGCGGCACGATCGATTTCGACCGCTGCATCGCGACCCCGGACATGATGGGCGTCGTCGGTCGCCTCGGCAAGGTGCTCGGCCCCAAGGGCCTGATGCCGAACCCGAAGCTCGGCACCGTCACCATGAACGTCGCCGAAGCGGTGAAGGCCGCCAAGGGCGGTCAGGTCGAATATCGCGTCGAGAAGGCCGGCATCATCCACTCCGGCATTGGCAAGGCCTCGTTCAGCCAGGAAGACCTGCGCCGCAACTTCGACGCGCTGGTCGATGCGGTGGTCAAGGCGAAGCCGTCGGGCGCCAAGGGCAAGTACGTCCGCAAGGTCGCGCTGAGCTCGACCATGGGTCCGGGCATCCGCGTCGACACCGCCGAGGTCGCGGGCGCCTAAGCCTTTTCGCACCCCGCGAAACACGAAGAGGGCCGGGAGCGATCCCGGCCCTCTTTGCGTGTGCCGTGCCCGCGCAGCCGCGCTTACCCGTCCGGGAAATCCGCACCCAGCGCCTGCTCCCGCCGCCCCTCGATCTCCGCCAGCCGTTCGCGCAGCTTGGCCGTGACCGCATCAAAGCCGAACCTGCCCAGCACCAGATGGCGCGGCGGATTGGGCTCCTCGGTCGCCGCGATGATCGCCTCGCCCGCGCGCACCGGATCGCCGGGCTGTTCGCCGCTATAGCCCTTGGTCGTGTCCATCCGCTTGCCGGCAGTGTCGGCGTAGTCGACGATCGTGACCGGTGTCTGCTGGAGCGAGCGGCCCGCCCAGTCGGTGCGGAACGGCCCCGGCTCGACGCAGGTCACCGCGATGCCGAGCGGCCCGACCTCCGCGGCGAGCGCGTCCGACCAGCCCTCGACCGCATGTTTGGACGCGGCATAATAGCCCGATCCCGGAAAACCGATCAGCCCGGCGACCGAGGTGAAGTTGACGATATGGCCGCTGCGCCGGGTCCGCATCCCCGGCAGCACCGCGCGGGTGAGCGCGAACAGGCCGAACACGTTGGTATCGAACTGGGCGCGGATCGCCTCTTCGCGCCCCTCTTCGACGCTCGCCTGATAGCCGTAGCCGGCATTGTTCACGAGTACGTCGATCCGGCCGAAGCGATTCTCCGCCGCCGCCACCGCCTGTGCGATCTCCTGCGGTTCGGTGACGTCGAGCGCGACGGCGAGCGCCCGGTCCTCGCGACCCGCGACGAGGTCTGCGACACGGTCCGCGTCGCGTGCGGTGACCACCGCGCGCCAGCCGCGATCGAGCACCAGCCGGGCCAGATCGCGGCCGAAGCCGGTGGAACAGCCGGTGATGAACCACACCGGAGCATCGGGAAGCGCCATGATGACGGGCCTTTCCTGAGGAACACTGAAGGAAAGGCGGCAATGCCGCGCGATCCCCGATGTTCCACTACGGCCGGTTCGTCGGCGGTTCCTGGCCGGCGCTGCCGTCGAGATGCGCGCCGATCGCGGCGAACGGGCGCGACAGGATGCCGCCGACCTGCTGGGCGACGATCACCGATGCCGCACCGATGGCGAGCACCAATACGACGAACTGGAAGCCGGAAGCGAAACGGCGGCTGCGCGCCTCGCGATCGGCGATCGGCAGCGCCCGACGCTGTGCGGTGCGGCGGTCGCCGGTATCGACGGTGCCGGGCTTGTGCGCCGGCGGCTTGGCCGAGACGATCCCGTCCATGTCGATCGCATCCTGCGTCCGCACGCCGAAATAGCCGCCGCTCTGCCATACGACGCGGCCGACGATGATATGGTGGACGCGGCGGATTTCGATCACCGTTCCCGGCCGGCAATCGGTATCGGCGGCGGCGAGCAGTCCGCGCGACGACATGTTGTGGATGGTCACGTCGCCCCAGGCATCGCCCGAGCGCATGCGCGCGCGGACCAGGACCTTGCGGCGAGCCTCGCGCTTCTTCACGCGTGCGCCGATCGCGACGGGCGAACACCGCTGGATGCGGCCGGGGGAAAAAGCTCGATCATTTCGGACCTTCTTGCGGCCCATTGGTTAAAAGGCGGTAATCGGACGCGGTATTTCGGGGCAAAAAGGGCACCGGCCGACGACCGGCGCCCCCTTTTTCCGCGTTACAGGCCGATGATGCCGCCGTCGGTGCGGGTGATGACGATCGTCGCCGAACGGGGACGCCCTGATCCGCTACCCGTCGCCTGGCTCTGTGGCCAGTTGCTGGTGATGTTGGCCGGTCCGCCGCCTTCGCCGGGATGCTGGACGTTGACGAACAGCGAACGGCCGTCCGGCGTCGAATCGATGCCGGTGATCTCGCACTGTTTGGGACCGACCAGGAAGCGCTTCAGCGTCGCCCCCGGCGCCTTGCCGATCCGCGTCGCCTGCGTGCCGGTGGCGCCGTTCAGGCTGTTGGTGATCGTGCGCGTGCCCCCGTCGCCGACGCGGCCGGGGATGGCGGCGAGCAGCATGCAGTTGGTGACATCGGTATAGGCGCCGTCGTCCGTCTCGATCCACATCAGCGGCGTCCCCTGCCCCGAGACGTTGCTCGGCCGCGCGAACCACAGGCCGTCGGGCGAGGAGAAGTCGTTGGTGGCATCCAGTCCCGACAGGTTGATGTTGGTGGGATCGAGGTCCGCACCGGCGCCGAAGGCGTAGATGTCCCAGGTGAAGGTCAGCGCCTCGCTGGTGTCGCCGGCTTCCCTCAGGCGGATGACATGGCCGTTGGGATTGCCGGTCGAGGCGCCGCCGGTCGTCTTGGGGTCGCTATAGGCGCGCGGATTGGCAGCGTCGGTCGTGGCGACGGTGCGTGAGGAATTGTTGGTCAGCGTCAGGTACATCTCGCCGTTGACCGGGTTGACCGCGGTCCATTCGGGACGGTCCATCCGGGTCGCACCGAGCGCGTCCCCGGCCAGCCGCGCATGGGTCAGCACGTCGGCCTGGTCGGCGAAGGCATAGGCCGCATTGCCGGCGGTCAGCGGCCCCTGCCCGAACACCAGCGGCAGCCATTGACCGCTGCCATCGGCATTGAGCTTCGCGACGTAGAGCGTTCCGGTATCGAGATATTTGTCGCCGATCGCCAGTCGGTCGGTCGCGGTCGCATCGGCCGCGGCCCAGGGCGTCGCGGCGACGAACTTGTAGAGATATTCGTTCTGCGCATCGTCGCCCATGTAGAAGGCGGGGCGGACGCCCGGGATCGTCCGGCCGACGACGCAGCCTTCATGGTTCATCCGGCCGAGCGCGGTGCGCTTGCGCGGCGTGGACGCGGGATTGAACGGGTCGATCTCGACGATCCAGCCATATTGATTGGGCTCGTTGCGGAAATCCTCCGTGCCGTTCGCCGCGCGGGCGGGATCGATCGTCGCGTTGAACTTGGCGACGCGCGTCGGATCGCCGGAGGGCGGCGCATCCGAGAAGGTCCAGCGGTAGTTGCCGGTGCGTTCGCCCAGGCCGTAGCGGGTAAAGGCGGTGATGGATTTGGCACCGACGGCAGCGGCACGGCGCGTGTTGTCGCCGGCATCGCGGCGGAAATAGCCCGCCCAATTCTCCTCCGCGGTCAGATAGGTGTTCCACGGCATCGTGCCGTTGGCGCAATTGTTGATCGTGCCGCGCCCCGCCCGGCCGGTCGGCGCATAAGCGGTGAAGAGCAGCGCGCTGCCTGCGACGGGACCCGAGAAGGCCGTCGGGGTGAACGGCGTGATGCGACGATTGAGGCTGCTGCTGCTGCTGTAGCTCCAGCCTGCCGCGGCCCGCGCGATCTCGATCACGCTGACGCCGTGGCATTCCATTTCCTTCAGCACCTCCGCCACCGGCCGCACGCCCGAGGACAGGTTGGTCGGGCCATTGGGGTGCAGGTAGCTTTCGGTGATATTCTCATGGTTGAGGACGAGCAGGCCGCGGCCGCTGTTGCTCGCGTCGGGCGTATTGCCGGTCGCGGCGAGGCCGAAATAGCTCATGCCGTCGTGGTGGTCGCCGGCGCGCGCAGAGAAGGAGGTGTCGGTGCCATCGTTGGCATAGGCGCCGACGCTGCCGTTGATCGGATCACCCAACCGGTAGAGCACCGTCACCTGATAGCCGGCGGGCACGGCGACGACATCGGCGAGGCTCTTGGGCACGGCGGTGAAGTCGAGCACCGCCGGCGATACGGTGACGGTCGTGTCGGCGACCGACTTGATGCCGTCCCCCGACGTGCTGGAGAACTGGAAACCGAGCGGCGTGGCGCTCGTCACCGCTGGCGCGGTGAAGCTGGCGGTGGACGTCGCCGCATTGGCCAGCGTCACGATCGGGCCGCTGGTCTGCGTCCAGCCGGTGCTGCTCGCATTGCCGCTGGTCACGGTGCCCGACAGCGTCACGGTCTTGCCCGCCGTGGTCGCCACGGCATCGCCCGCGGCCACCGTGGCGGCGCGGCGGTCGTCGTCCTTGTCGCAGGCGGTCAGCAGCGTGCTGCCGAACACCGCCGCGGTCATCGCCGACAGGCCGCCGCGCAGCGTCTGCCGCCGCGAATAGCGGATCGCGATCAGGTCATCGAGGTGCGGATTGGCGCTGGTGTTGGTGTCGATGTCGCCATCGTCATAGCCGATCGTCGGCTGGTTCAGCATCGTCATGGTATTCCCCCGCAATGGCGGCACTTCGCCGCGTCGCAGGCGCTTTGGCGGCGAAAAGCGGCACCGGAGTTGCGCCGGCGTGACGGCAGGATGAAGCCGGCGTGACGGATCGAAGACAGTCGATCCCCGCCGGCCCGTGAATGGCAGGGTGCCGATTGACTCCCGCCCATTTGCCGCTAATAGCCCGCGCTTGCCGGCGGGTTCGCTCGTCCGGCATCCGTCCAAGACAGCAGGTGCCCCGGATTTGCCGCGGCTTAATGTCCTGCCGAGACGGGGACAGGAATTCCGCAGGATCCGCTCGCGATGCGTCGCGCGCCGGTCTGCTACACCTTCACGGGTGCCTTCCCCATCGATGGACAACCCCGGCCGGGGTTTTCCCCTGCCGGTTTGTAACCGGGAGGGCCGCTTGCGGCGCTCTCAAAACGTGGAGAATGGCATGGATCGTGCTCAAAAGGCCGCGGCCGTTGCCGAGTTGAATCGCACCTTTTCCGAGGTCGGCGTGGTGGTCGTCACCCGCAACAACGGAATGACGGTGGCGCAGTCCACGCGACTGCGCAACCTGATGCGGGACGCCGGCGCGACCTACAAGGTCTCGAAGAACAAGCTTGCCAAGATCGCACTCGATGGCACCGACTACGGTTCGCTGGGCGACATGCTCACCGGCCCGGTCGGCCTTGCCTCCTCGATCGATCCGGTCGCCGCAGCCAAGGTTGCGGTCGATTTCGCGAAGACGAACGACAAGTTCGAAATCGTCGGCGGATCGATGGGCGCGACCGCTCTCGACGTAGCCGGTGTGCAGGCGCTCGCCACCATGCCGTCGCTGGACGAACTGCGTGCGAAGATCGTGGGCCTCATCGTTGCTCCGGCAACGAAGCTCGCGACGATCACCCAGGCTCCCGCGGCGCAGATCGCGCGCGTGCTGTCGGCCTATGCCGAGAAGGAAGCTGCCTGATCTTCAGGCGCTTGGTTAAGCGAATTTTGAACGACACTCCGGGGCGATCGCCCCGAACTATGAAGGAAGTATCATGGCAGACCTGAACGCGCTGGTTGACCAGCTGAGCGAACTGACCGTCCTCGAAGCCGCCGAGCTCTCGAAGCTGCTCGAAGAGAAGTGGGGCGTTTCGGCCGCCGCTGCCGTTGCCGCCGCTCCCGCCGCCGGCGGTGGCGCCGCTGCTCCGGCCGCCGAAGAGAAGACCGAGTTCGACGTGATCCTCACCGGCGACGGTGGCAAGAAGATCAACGTCATCAAGGAAGTCCGCGCGATCACCGGCCTGGGCCTGACCGAAGCGAAGGCTCTCGTTGAGGGCGCGCCGAAGCCGGTCAAGGAAGGCGTGAACAAGGACGAGGCCGAGAAGGTCAAGAAGCAGCTTGAAGAAGCCGGCGCGACCGTCGAGCTGAAGTAAGCCGCAGCGGAAGGAGCGGGCAGCACGCTGCCCCCTCCTCCGCCAAGCTTCGGCCCCGGCTTTCGTCGGGGCAGGCAGAAAAGGGGCGGCGTCCATGGACGTCGCCCTTTTTCGCGTCAGGCAGCCTCTGCCGCCGATCGGCGGTTCATCATCACCGCCGCCCGCTGCGTCGCCAGCCGCGTGTCGCCCGCCAGCTTCTTGACCTCCGCCGCCACCACCGCAAAGCCACGTCCCGCCTGGCCGGCGCGCGCCGCCTCGATCGTCGCGTTCAGCGCCAGGAGGTTGGTCTGCGCCGCGATCTCGCCGATCGCCGCGACGATACCGACGAGCTGGTCCATCGTATCCTGCAACTCGGCCGACTGGCTGGCGAGCGCCTGCTGGAAGCGTTCGCCCTCGGCCAGCCGCGCGACCAGTTCCTGCTCCAGCAGCACCTGGCGGGTCACGTCGCTGGCTATCTTGACGATCTTGCAGGGCCGCCCATCCGGGTCGAGCACCGGGTTATAGGCGGCCTGCACCCAGAATTCGACGCCGTTGCGCCCGACGCGGCGGTACACCCCGGTATCGAACTCGCCCGACCCCAGCTTGCGCCAGAAGGCGGCATAGTCGCGTGATGCCGCATGCGCCGGCTCGCAGAACATGCGGTGGTGTCGCCCGACGATCTCGTCCTCGCGATAACCCGTCAAACGCAGGAAATTGGCGTTGGCGCTGAGGATGGTGCCGTCGAGCGCGAATTCGACCACCGCCTGGCTGCGCTCGACTGCCGTGATCCGTGCGGCGCGCTCGGCATCCGAGCGGCGGGTCGCGCTGACGTCGGAGGCGACCTTGACGATGCCGGACACCGAACCGTCCTCGGCCAGTACCGGATTATACGTCGCCTGCAGGCGCACCTCGCGCCCGTCCTTGGTGAGGCGCTTGAACTCGCCCGCGGCGAAACGGCCATCGCGCAGCGATTGCCAGAAGGCGGCATAGCTGGGGGCGGCGATGTCCTGCGCCGTGCAGAAGAGCCGGTGATGGCGGCCGCGCAGTTCGTCGAGCGAATAGCCGAGCAGGCCGCAGAACAGGTCGTTGGCCCAGACGACATGGCCGTCGGGATCGAATTCGACGACGGCGGCGGAGCGGCAGACCGCCTGCCACACCGCTTCGCCTTGTCCGTGCCGATCCATGTCCGTTCCCTTCGATTTAGCCAAAACGGACTTAATCGCGCGACGGTAAACGAAGGATTGACGATGGCGGCTACGCGCGGCCTTTATCGTACGATCGCAGCACCATAGGGCCGCACGCCGAGCCCGTCGTACATACGGGCGGGCTGATCGAGCCAGAATGGCGCCAGCTTGGCGCTGTCGACACGCTCTATGCCGACCGCAAAGGCGTTGGCGCTCTGCCCCTCCATGCCGCCGGCGTCGTACAGCGCGTTGACGATGACGACGGGCACGATCAGCGCGCGTCCGCCTGCCTCCAGCGGCTGCATGTCGGCGCGCGGCAAGGCCACCACCAGGCGCACCTTGCGCTCCTCACCCGGCGCGAGCGCGAACGGCGGCGTCGCCGGCCGGCCGATCGGCTGGGCGAAGAGCGATGCGACCTCGCCCCCCTGCCCGGGTGTCGCGCCGGTCAGCACCGCGCCGATGCGGATCGCCTGCGCAGGCACCGTGCCGTGATTGCGGACGGTCAGCTCCGCCTCCACCGTCGCGCTGAGCAGATTCAGCCCGGCACGGCGTGGCGCCAGCGACATTGCGAGCGTCGCACGCTCGGCAGGCACGGGTGCCGGGTCGAGCATCGCCGGCGCCTTGCGGCTTTCCCGGACAGGCGGCGGCGCGGGTGGCGCAGTCTGAGCGCGATCGGCGGGCTCGGCCGGCGGCTGTTCCGTGATCGCCAGTGGCCGCTGGCGGCGACGGTGCCACAGCGCTGCGGCGATGCCGGCCGCAACCAGCGCCCCCACGATCAGCCACAGACTTGGGAAGCCTCCTTCATCAGCCGCCACCGGTGGAGTGCTGGCGCCCGGTGACGAGGGCGTCGGCGTGTCCACGGGCTCCGGCGCCGCTTCGGCAGTCGGTACTGCCGCAGGCGTGGCAACCGCAGCCGGGCTGGGCGCAGGCGACGGTGATGGCGTCGCCAGAGGCGTCGACACCGCCGTCGGCGTAGCTTGGGGCGCAGGTGTCGCCCGCTGTGTCGGCGTCGCCCGCGGCGTAGGTGTGGTCACCGGCGCAGGCGTCGCTTCCGCTGTAGGGACGGGCGTCGGCGTCGGGGGACGCGAGGACGGCAGGCTGAACGTCTCGAGCCCCGGCAAGGTTTGCGGTGTCGGCGAAGGCGCAGGCCCGGCGGGGGGCGTGGCCGGGGCTCCGGCAGGGGGCGTCGTCTGCGCCGTGGCCGGCCATACCCCCACCGGCAGCACGACGCCGGCAAGCAGAAGGGCGATCGCGCCGCTCCGCGCGCGCCGCTGGATAGTCATAGCGTTCGATCTCACCGGAAAACCCCTGCGCGCCTCTGGATGAACCGTGCGCGACCGCCACCTGCGCTGCGACGAAGCGCCCGGCCGCGTCGGCGAATGGATCGGCATGCGTTGGATCGCCGCTGGACGCCCCCCTTTGACAGGCTCCGTCATCGCTCCTATATCTGCGTCTCACCACAGCTTTCGGGACATGAGGCGCCGTCGCGCAGCGCATCGTACGAATAGGGAGTTGCTGGTTCCAGGACGCTGAAGGCCGACGCACGGGGTTGCGATCGGCTTTTTTGCGTCCCGTCTCGCGTCCCGCCCGGGGGCTCCCGGGCACGACATTCAGGCCGGCACCGGCCGCGATTGAGGACAGATAACGCTCATGGCCACCAAGGCGATCCAGGGCAGCACCGCCAAGCGGCGCATCCGCAAGATCTTCGGGGACATCCACGAAGTCATCCAGATGCCGAACCTGATCGAGGTTCAGCGCGAAAGCTACGAGCAGTTCCTGCGGTCCGACAAGAGCACGGGCCACGTCTCGGGCCTGGAGAAGACGCTGCGCAGCGTGTTCCCGATCCAGGATTTCGCCGGCACCGCCTATCTCGATTTCGACGACTACGTCCTCGAACCGCCGAAGTTCGACGTGGAGGAATGCCGCCAGCGTGGCATCACCTATGCCGCGCCGATGCGCGTCACGCTGCGCCTGACCGCGTTCGAGGTCGATCCGGATACCGAGGCCAAGTCGGTCATCGATATCAAGGAGCAGGACGTCTACATGGGCGACATGCCGCTCATGACCGAGAACGGCACCTTCTTCATCAACGGCACCGAGCGCGTCATCGTCAGCCAGATGCACCGCTCGCCGGGCGTGCTGTTCGACCATGATCGCGGCAAGACCCACGCGTCGGGCAAGTATCTGTTCGCCGCGCGCGTCATCCCGTACCGCGGTTCGTGGCTCGACTTCGAATTCGACGCCAAGGACATCGTCAACGTCCGTATCGACCGCAAGCGCAAGCTGCCGGTGACGGCGCTGCTCTACGCGCTCGGCATGACCAGCGAGGATATCCTCAACCACTTCTACAACCGCGTGACCTACGTCCGCGGCGAAGGCGGCTGGCGCATTCCGTTCGCGGCCGAGAACTGGCGCGGCGTGAAGCCGCTGTTCGACATCGTCGACGCCAATTCGGGCGAGGTGGTGTTCGCCGCCCAGCAGAAGATCAGCCCGCGCGCCGCCAACAAGGCGGCCAAGGACGGCCTCACCGAGCTGCTGATCCCGACCGAGGAGATCTACGGCCGCTATTCGGCCTATGACCTCATCAACGAGACGACCGGCGAGATCTACGTCGAGGCGGGCGATGAGATCGGCCCCGACAATCTCGAAAAGCTCGACAAGGCGGGCATCGATCGCATCGAGTTGCTCGACATCGATCACGTGTCGACCGGCGCGTGGATCCGCAACACGCTGAAGGCCGACAAGGCCGAGGAGCGCGAGCAGGCGCTTTCCGACATCTACCGCGTCATGCGCCCCGGCGAGCCGCCGACGCTGGAGACGGCGGAGGCGCTGTTCGCCGGCCTGTTCTTCGATCCGGACCGCTACGACCTGTCGGCGGTGGGCCGCGTCAAGCTCAACATGCGCCTCGACCTCGATGCCGAGGACACGGTGACGACGCTGCGCACCGAGGACATCCTCGCGGTGGTCAAGACCTTGGTCGACCTCAAGGACGGCAAGGGCGAGATCGACGATATCGACAATCTCGGCAACCGCCGCGTGCGTTCGGTGGGCGAGCTGCTCGAGAACCAGTATCGCGTCGGCCTGCTCCGCATGGAGCGCGCCGTGAAGGAGCGCATGTCCTCTGTCGACGTGTCGACAGTCATGCCGAACGACCTCATCAACGCCAAGCCCGCGGTCGCCGCGGTGCGTGAATTCTTCGGCTCGTCGCAGCTGTCGCAGTTCATGGACCAGACCAACCCGCTGTCAGAAGTGACGCACAAGCGTCGCGTCTCGGCGCTCGGGCCGGGCGGCCTGACGCGTGAGCGTGCGGGCTTCGAGGTTCGCGACGTTCACCCGACGCACTATGGCCGCATCTGCCCGATCGAGACGCCGGAAGGCCCGAACATCGGCCTCATCAACAGCCTCGCCTCGTTCAGCCGCGTCAACAAGTATGGCTTTATCGAGACGCCGTACCGCAAGATCATCGACGGCAAGGTCAGCGACGACGTCGTCTATCTGTCGGCGATGGAAGAGGCCAAGCACACGATCGCACAGGCTTCGGCCGAGCTGAAGGACGACGGCAGCTTCGCCGAAGACCTCGTCTCGGCACGTCAGGCGGGCGAGTTCCTGATGGCGCTGCCCGAAACGATCACGCTGATGGACGTCAGCCCGAAGCAGCTGGTGTCGGTCGCCGCGTCGCTCATCCCGTTCCTGGAGAACGACGACGCCAACCGCGCGCTGATGGGCTCGAACATGCAGCGCCAGGCGGTGCCGCTGGTCCGTGCCGAGGCGCCGTTCGTCGGCACCGGCATGGAAGAGACGGTGGCGCGTGACTCGGGCGCCGCGATCTCGGCACGCCGTGCCGGTATCGTCGATCAGGTCGATGCATCGCGTATCGTGGTGCGTGCGACCGGCGAGGTGGATTCCACCAAGTCGGGCGTCGACATCTACACGCTGATGAAGTTCCAGCGCTCCAACCAGTCGACCTGCATCAACCAGCGCCCGCTGGTGAAGGTGGGCGACGTGGTCAATGCCGGCGACGTGATCGCCGACGGCCCGTCGACCGAGTTCGGCGAGCTGGCACTCGGCCGCAACGCGCTCGTCGCGTTCATGCCCTGGAACGGCTACAACTACGAGGACTCGATCCTCATCTCCGAGCGGATCGTGAAAGACGACGTGTTCACGTCGATCCACATCGACGAGTTCGAGGTGATGGCCCGCGACACCAAGCTGGGGCCGGAGGACATCACGCGCGACATCCCGAACGTCGGTGAGGAAGCACTGCGCAACCTCGACGAGGCGGGCATCGTCTACGTCGGTGCCGAGGTCGAGCCGGGCGACATCCTCGTCGGCAAGATCACGCCGAAGGGCGAGAGCCCGATGACGCCGGAGGAGAAGCTGCTCCGCGCGATCTTCGGTGAAAAGGCGTCGGACGTGCGCGACACGTCGCTGCGCCTGCCGCCGGGCGTTGCCGGAACGATCGTCGACGTGCGCGTCTTCAATCGCCACGGCATCGACAAGGACGAGCGCGCGATGGCGATCGAGCGCGAGGAGATCGAGCGCCTGAAGAAGGACTCGGACGACGAGCGCACCATCCTCAACCGGGCGACCTGGAGCCGCCTGCGCGAGATGCTGCTCGACCAGGTCGCGACCGCGGTGCCGAAGGGCCTGAAGAAGGGCTCGACGATCGACATGGACCTGCTCGACAGCGTCGACCGCCACGAATGGTGGAAGTTCGCGGTGCAGGACGATGCGGTCCAGTCCAACCTGGAAGCCGTCAAGCAGCAGTATGACGAAGCGGCCAAGCGGATCACGGACAAGTTCCACGATCGTCGCGAGAAGCTGGAGCGGGGCGACGAGCTGCCGCCGGGCGTGCTCAAGATGGTCAAGGTCTTCGTCGCGGTGAAGCGCAAGCTGCAGCCGGGCGACAAGATGGCCGGCCGTCACGGCAACAAGGGCGTCATCAGCCGCATCCTGCCGCAGGA
The DNA here is from genome assembly GCF_052321755.1 of Sphingomonas cellulosilytica. Lineage (NCBI taxonomy): Bacteria > Pseudomonadati > Pseudomonadota > Alphaproteobacteria > Sphingomonadales > Sphingomonadaceae > Sphingomonas > Sphingomonas cellulosilytica. The sequence continues at coordinate 391,574 of NZ_JBQRTT010000004.1, read as the reverse complement.
GGACATGCCCTTCCTCGCGGACGGGACGCCGGTCGACCTCGTCCTCAACCCGCTGGGCGTGCCGAGCCGCATGAACGTCGGTCAGATCTTCGAAACGCACCTCGGCTGGGCGGCCCGTAACCTGGGCATGCAGGTCGCGACGGCGCTCGAGGACTGGCGCGAGGCCAACCCGGATGCCAAGGCGGGCGAGATGCCCGACGCGGTCAAGGCGCGCCTCGTCGAGGTCTATGGCGACCATTATGCCGAGGACATCCAGAGCCGCGAGCCCGAGGATGTCGCCGAGCTGGTCAAGAACATCCGGACCGGCGTTCCGATGGGCACCCCCGTGTTCGACGGCGCGCGCGAGAGCGACGTGTCGGCGATGCTGGAGCTGGCGGGTCTCGACCCGTCGGGCCAGTCGGAGCTGTTCGACGGCCGCACCGGCGACAAGTTCGATCGCAAGGTGACCGTGGGCATCATCTACATGCTCAAGCTGCACCACCTGGTGGACGACAAGATCCACGCGCGTTCGATCGGGCCGTACAGCCTCGTCACCCAGCAGCCGCTGGGCGGCAAGGCGCAGTTCGGCGGCCAGCGCTTCGGCGAAATGGAGGTCTGGGCGCTCCAGGCCTACGGCGCGGCGTACACCTTGCAGGAGATGCTGACGGTGAAGTCCGACGACGTCGTCGGCCGCACCAAGGTCTACGAGGCGATCGTCAAGGGCGACGACACGTTCGAGGCCGGCATCCCGGAGAGCTTCAACGTGCTCGTCAAGGAAATGCGCTCGCTGGGCCTCAACGTCGACCTCAAGTCCATGCAGGACCTGGAAGACGAAGGCGGCCTCGCCGAGGCGGCGGAGTAAGCAATATTCTCCCCTCCCGCTTGCGGGAGGGGTCGGGGGAGGGCCTGACAAGGCGGGACCCTCTCCGACACGGACACGCCCTCCCCTAGCCCCTCCCGCAAGCGGGAGGGGAATGAGGTAAGAACATGAACGAACTGACCAATTTCGCCAATCCGATCGCGAAGCCGGAAACCTTCGACCAGATCCAGATCGGCATCGCCTCGCCCGACAAGATCCGTTCGTGGTCGTTCGGCGAGATCAAGAAGCCCGAGACGATCAACTACCGCACGTTCAAGCCCGAGCGTGACGGCCTGTTCTGCGCGCGCATCTTCGGTCCGATCAAGGATTACGAATGCCTTTGCGGCAAGTACAAGCGCATGAAGTACAAGGGCATCGTCTGCGAAAAGTGCGGTGTCGAAGTCACGGTGTCGAAGGTGCGCCGCGAGCGGATGGGCCATATCGAGCTCGCCGCCCCGGTCGCGCACATCTGGTTCCTGAAGTCGCTGCCGAGCCGCATCGGCCTGCTGCTCGACATGCAGCTGAAGCAGCTCGAGCGCGTTCTCTATTTCGAGGCGTATATCGTGATCGAGCCGGGCCTCACCCCGCTCGAAAAGTACCAGCTGCTGACCGAAGACGAACTGCTCGAAGCGCAGGACGAATATGGTGAAGATGCCTTCTCCGCCGGCATCGGTGCAGAAGCGGTGCGCATCATGCTCGAAAACCTCGATCTCGAGGGCGAGAAGACGCAGCTGCTCGAAGAGCTGGCGACGACCAAGTCGGAGCTGAAGCCCAAGAAGATCATCAAGCGCCTGAAGGTCGTCGAGAGCTTCCTGGAATCGGGCAACCGCCCCGAGTGGATGATCCTCGAGGTCGTGCCGGTCATCCCGCCCGAGCTGCGCCCGCTGGTGCCGCTCGACGGCGGCCGCTTCGCGACGTCGGACCTCAACGACCTGTACCGCCGCGTCATCAACCGCAACAACCGCCTGAAGCGGCTGATGGAGCTGCGCGCGCCGGACATCATCGTCCGCAACGAGAAGCGCATGCTGCAGGAGGCGGTCGACGCCCTCTTCGACAACGGTCGTCGCGGCCGCACGATCACGGGCGCCAACAAGCGTCCGCTGAAGTCGCTCAGCGACATGCTCAAGGGCAAGCAGGGCCGCTTCCGCCAGAACCTGCTCGGCAAGCGCGTCGACTATTCGGGCCGCTCGGTCATCGTGACCGGTCCGGAGCTCAAGCTGCACCAGTGCGGCCTGCCGAAGAAGATGGCGCTCGAGCTGTTCAAGCCGTTCATCTACGCGCGCCTCGACGCCAAGGGTCTGTCCATGACCCTGAAGCAGGCGAAGAAGTGGGTCGAGAAGGAGCGCAAGGAAGTCTGGGACATCCTGGACGAGGTGATCCGCGAGCATCCGGTGATGCTGAACCGCGCGCCGACGCTCCACCGCCTGGGCATCCAGGCGTTCGAGCCGGTGCTGATCGAGGGCAAGGCGATCCAGCTCCACCCGCTGGTCTGCTCGGCGTTCAACGCCGACTTCGACGGCGACCAGATGGCCGTGCACGTTCCGCTGTCGCTGGAAGCGCAGCTGGAAGCGCGCGTGCTGATGATGTCGACCAACAACATCCTGTCGCCCGCCAACGGCAAGCCTATCATCGTGCCGTCGCAGGACATGGTGCTGGGCCTCTATTATCTGTCGATGATGAAGGAAGGCGAGCCCGGCGAAGGCATGGTGCTGGCCGACATGGAGGAGGTGCACCAGGCGCTGTTCGCCAATGCGGTGACGCTGCACACCAAGATCGTCAGTCGCGTGCCGCAGACCGACGAACAGGGTAACCAGTACCTCAAGCGCTACGAGACGACGCCGGGCCGCATGCTGCTCGGCGAGACGCTGCCGAAGAGCCACAAGGTGCCGTTCGAGACCGTCAACCGCCTCCTCACCAAGAAGGACGTGGGCGACGTGATCGACGAGGTCTATCGTCACACCGGCCAGAAGGAGACGGTGCTGTTCGCCGATGCGATCATGGCGCTGGGCTTCCGTCACGCGTTCCGCGCCGGCATCTCGTTCGGCAAGGACGACATGATCATCGCGCCCGACAAGGACGTGCTGGTCGACGAGACGCGCGAGCAGGTGAAGGACTTCGAGCAGCAGTATCAGGACGGCCTGATCACGCAGCAGGAGAAGTACAACAAGGTGATCGACGCCTGGAGCCGTTGCGGCGATCAGGTCGCGAACTCGATGATGAACGAGATCAAGGCTGTCCGTCACTATGACGACGGTCCCAACAAGGGCCGTGAGAAGGACATCAACTCGATCTACATGATGGCGCACTCCGGGGCCCGCGGTTCGCAGGCGCAGATCAAGCAGCTTGCCGGTATGCGCGGCCTGATGGCCAAGCCGAGCGGTGAAATCATCGAGACGCCGATCATCTCGAACTTCAAGGAAGGCCTGACCGTCCTCGAATATTTCAACTCCACCCACGGCGCCCGCAAGGGCCTTGCGGACACGGCGTTGAAGACGGCGAACTCGGGGTATCTCACCCGCCGCCTCGTCGACGTGTCGCAGGACTGCGTCATCGTCGAGGAGGATTGCGGCACCGAGCGCGCGCTGGAGATGAAGGCGATCGTGCAGGGCGGTTCGACGATCGCGTCGCTCGGCGAGCGCATCCTCGGCCGAACCACGGCCGAAGACGTCGTCGATCCGAAGAGCAACGCGGTGATGATCCCGGTCGGCACGCTGCTCGACGAGGCGATGGTCGCGAAGATCGAGGCGCTGGGCATCCAGGGCATGAAGATCCGCTCGCCGCTGGTCTGCGAATCGAAGGTCGGCGTTTGCGGCAAGTGCTACGGGCGTGATCTCGCCCGCGGTACGCCGGTGAACATCGGCGAAGCGGTCGGCGTCATCGCGGCGCAGTCGATCGGCGAGCCGGGCACGCAGCTGACGATGCGTACGTTCCACATCGGTGGCGCGGCGCAGCTCAACGAGCAGTCGAACCTGGAGGCACCGGTCGACGGTACCGCCCAGTTCCGCGACCTGCGCCTGATCGTCGACCAGCGTGGCCGCCGCGTGACGCTGTCGCGCTCCGGCGAGATCGCGATCGTCGACATGGACGGTCGCGAGCTGTCGACGCACCGTATCCCGTACGGCGCTTATGTGATGTTCGACGATGGCCACATGCTGTCGAAGGGCGATCGCATGGCGGAGTGGGATCCGTTCACCATGCCCGTCATCACCGAGAATTCGGGTATCGTGAAGTATCAGGACCTCACCGAGGGCAAGACGCTGACCGAGCAGACCGACGAAGCGACGGGCATCGCCCAGCGCGTCGTCATCGAATACCGCACCTCGTCCAAGTCGAAGGAGGATCTGCGTCCGCGCCTGACCCTCACGACGTCGGAAGACGGAGAGGCCGCCCGCTACATGCTGGCGCCGGGTGCGGTGCTGTCGGTCGACGACAATGCGCAGGTCCAGGCCGGTGACGTTCTGGCCCGCGTGAGCCGCGAGTCCGCCAAGACCCGCGACATCACCGGCGGTCTGCCGCGCGTCGCCGAACTGTTCGAGGCGCGCGTGCCGAAGGAGGCGGCGATCATCGCCAAGGTGTCCGGCCGCGTCGTGTTCGGCAAGGATTACAAGGCGAAGCGCAAGATCGGCATCCAGCCCGAGGATGGCGGCGACGTCGTCGAATATCTGGTGCCGAAGTCGAAGGTGATCGACGTTCAGGAAGGCGACTACGTCAAGCGTGGCGACAACCTGATCGGCGGTTCGCCCAACCCGCACGACATCCTGGAGACGATGGGGATCGAGCCGCTGGCCGAATATCTCGTCAGCGAGATCCAGGAAGTCTATCGACTGCAGGGCGTGAAGATCAACGACAAGCACATCGAGACGATCGTTCGTCAGATGCTGCAGAAGGTCGAGATCACCGACGGCGGCGACACCACGCTGCTGAAGGGCGAGCAGGTCGATCGCGAGGAAATGGACGCAACCAACGACAAGCTGGGTGCGAACGAAACCCGCGCGCAGGGCAAGCCCGTGCTGCTCGGCATCACCAAGGCGTCGCTGCAGACCCGCAGCTTCATCTCGGCGGCGTCGTTCCAGGAGACCACCCGCGTCCTCACCGAGGCGGCGGTCCAGGGCAAGCAGGACACGCTGATGGGCCTCAAGGAGAACGTCATCGTCGGTCGCCTGATCCCGGCGGGCACCGGCGCGGGCATGAACCGCCTGCGCGTGGCGGCCTCCAGCCGCGACGCCGCGCTGCGCTCGCAGCAGCGCGCGTTGCAGGCGGCGATCGTCGCTCCCGCATCGGCCGCGGAACTGCGCGCCGCCGAGGCGCAGCGTTCGACCCGCGACGACACCGGCACGGGCTCCGACCCGCTCGCCGAGGTCGTCCCCTCGGGCGACGGCAGCGACGCGGCCGCCGGCGAGTATCTGAACCAGGAGTGATCCTGCGCTTCGGCTACGGCCTGATGTGAAGAACCGCCGTCCGGGATGCCGGGCGGCGGTTTTTCATTGTGAGGCGATGGACGTTTGATAGGCGGCAGGCCGGTGACCGGTGCTGCGTATGGGCATGCCTACGTTTGCCGACCAAAGCCGCGCCCGGGTAGAACGTCTGGCCAAACGTGGTGCTTGCCCCCCCCCACTCACGTGTGGTTCGGGACAAGCCTGAACGGTAGCTGTTCGGCACCGGTCCCACTCTTCAATTATCGATTTTCAATAATTTCATTGCCGTTTTTCGATATGCGTGCCATGCCTGCGTCCAAGGGGAACAGACATGGCCACATCCAACCACCTGCTTCGTCGAACCATGCTGCTGGTCCAGGGCCTGCGGATCGCCAATGGCGTGGCCGTGCTGTTCCTGCTGGCAGCGCTCGTCGCCACCCTGCCCGGCGCCGAACTGGTCGAGGCGGCACTGGTCCGGAAATATCACGGCACGGTCGATCCGGCGCTGGCGGTGACGTTCATGCAGATCACCATGCTGCTCAGCCTGCCGTTCGGCCTCGCGATCGAGCGGCTGCTGGTCGCGCTGCGGGCGATCCTGCGGACGGTGGAGACAGGCACCCCCTTCTCCAGCGGCAATGCCGCGCGGCTGCGCACGATCGGCTGGATGCTCCTGCTGGTGCAGATCGCCGATATCGGCTTCGGCATCGCGACGGTGTTCGCCCGGTCGCTGCGGATCGATTATCTCAACTGGCAGCCGAGCTTCACCGGCTGGGTCGCGGTGCTGGTCGCCTTCGTGCTGGCGCAGGTGTTCGAGCGCGGCACGGCCATGCAGGACGATCTGGACGGCACCGTCTGATGCCGGTCCGCGTCCACCTCGACGATCTGCTGCATGCCCGCCGCATGACGCTGACCCAGCTCAGCGAGCGCGTCGACATCACGCTCGCCAACCTGTCGATCCTCAAGACCGGCAAGGCGAAGGCGATCCGCTTCTCGACGCTGGAGGCGATCTGCACCGCGCTCGATTGCCAACCCGGCGACATACTCACCTTCGATCAGGAGGACGATGCACCATGACGTTCCTGCACGCCTATCGCGATGCCTATCGGGGCAGCATCGCCTTCCTCGTCGCCTGCCCTCTCCTCGCGCTGATCCCGGTGGCGTTCGAACTGCTCCAGCATGTCGCGGAGGTACGCATCGGCATGTACGACAGCATCGCCGCGGCCAAGGCGACGGAGCACCATCCGGTGCGCATGGCCTTCGGCATGGCGAAGGTGCTGTCGCTCATCCTCCCCGGCTATTGGGTCACCCGGTTCCTCGCCTTCGGTGATCGCCGGCGTGCGGCGGCTGCGGACAAGCCTGCGGTGCTGCTGTTCGCCGGCGTGATCGGCTTTCACCTTGTGGTAGCCGCGGTGCAACTCTTCGTCCTGCCACGCTCGATCGGAGTGACCCTGGCCGCTTTCGCGGTCGGCCAGGTCATCGGTTGCCTGCTGCCGGCATGGTCGGTCGCTGCCGCGCTCGGCAACCCACGGATCGGACCGTTGACGTCGAGCCGGATCATGGCGCGACAGCTGCCCTGGACCTTCGCCTTTCTGCTGCTGACCATCCTGCCGCTGATGGTGCCGCATTATGCCCTCGGCGCCGCGGCGTTGCTCGTCGGCCGGGCCTGGCTGTGGCCGGTGCTGGTCGCCGACGCGCTGCTGGTCGGATTGCTCAGCGCCGTGATGATCGCGGGCAGCTATGTCGCGGCGCTTCGCGCTGCCCGCCGCCATGGCCGCGATCTTCGGCCGGCCGGCGCCGCCGCCGTGTCGCCACCGCCATCCTCGGCCTACGGTATTTAACGTATATTATAGCATCCCCGTTCGCCTTACCTAAGTGCCAGAGGATGGGGGAAGGTGCGATGGGATCGTCGAAGCGACTGATCGACAACGCCAATGGCCGGCACGAAGCGGCGTCTTTGCAGACGATGGAGGCGCTGCTGGAGGAGGCGGTACATCTCGCCGACACCCTGCAACTCGACTTTGCCGCGATCCGCATCGAAGAAGCGCTGTCTCTGGTCCGCAGTCACGCCGCCGATAACGGGATCAGCGTTCGGAATTGACGCCGCGGCCGGTGGGCGCGATCACTCGTGCAGCGCCGGATTGATCATCGCGCACATGTGGGAAATGAAAGCGATCCGTAGCGCCTGCGACAGCGATTGCGCGTCCAGCTTCACCATCAGATTCGCGCGATGGACCTCCACGGTGCGAGCCGAAATCGCCATGTGGCGGGCGATTTCCTTGTTCGACCAGCCCCGCGTCAGCCCTTCCAGCACCTCCCGTTCGCGTCCGCTCAGCATGTCCAGCGCAGCGTTGACGCGCCGCATCGTCGCCTCGCGCCGCCGCGCGCGGGTCAGCCGCTGCGCACCGACGGCGATCGCCGCGAACAGACGATCGGGGTCGGCGGGCTTGGCGATGAAATCGATCGCCCCTGCCTGCATCGCTGCCACGGCGATCTCCACATCGCGACAGGCCGTCACGATCACGTTGGGCAAGGCGAGCCCGGGGGCAGCCAAGCGCCGCTGGATCTCCCCGGCATCGCCCCCTTCCTGATACGGATCGATGACCACGCAGCCGGGCGTCACATCGCCGACGGCGGCGATGAATTCGACGGCGGACGACCAGGTCTGCACCACATGTCCCCGCCCCTCGATCACCATCGCGAGCCGCCGACTGGCCGTCGGATCCGCATCGACGACATGCACCCGCACGGCGTCCCCCGTCATCAGCATCGTTGCTCCCCTAACGTAGCGTTAGGGATGTCGTAGCGTCATCCATTTCGGACCGAAACCCTGTACGATGACATCGCCGTACGATTGTGGGACGGGGTCCGATCAGGCGTGCGGGCGTGCGACCTCCTCGCTGATCGGACGGCGCGGCGCTGCATCCATCGTGCGTGCGATCGTTTCAAAGCGGCCATCGGCGATGCGGATCTCGTTGAACGCGGGCGGGGAGTTGCGCACGCGCTTCGATAGCGTCCCTGCCCCGATCATGCGCACGATGCGGCCGTCGCGATCCACCGGCACGTCGAAGGGATCGTGGACATGGCCGGACAGGACAGCATGCGCGCCCGCCGCGGCGAGAGCGGTCAACGCGCTGTCGCCGTGGCGCGTCTTCGCCGTGCCCTTGGTCCCGCCCTCGATCAGCGGGTGATGCGCGGCGACGAAGATCAGCCTGCCCTCGGGCGCCGCGGCGATCAGCGCCAGCGCCCGCCGCAACGATCCGGGACTGACCCGGCCCTTGGACCAGTTCCAGCGCCATTGCGCGCGCGCCGTCGTCTTGAGCGGCACGATCGTCACGCCGGCAAGGTCCAGCTCGCGCTCAATCATCCGCTCCACCGCGGCATAGCGTTGATAGGGGGCGAACAGGCGGCGGAACGGGTCCCAGTAATAGGGGATATCGTGGTTGCCGACCTCCAGCGTCACCGGCACGCCCAGGCTGCGCAACCAAGCGCCGCCGCGTTCGAATTCGCTGCGTGTCGCCCGCATGGTCAGGTCGCCGGTCATAATTACCGCGTCGGGCCGCTCTTCGCGGACGCGTTCGCTGAACCAGGCGATCGCCTGCGGATCCTCGGCACCGAAGTGCACATCGCTGACGTGAAAGAGTTTTACCATGGTCCCCCAGATGATTGCGATCGCCCGATCGTCGCTATCCCGCCCCAGGCCGATCCGGCAAGCCGGGCGGGCACGGCGCCGCACGCTGCTCCGTCAGATCGCCGGCGCATGACGCGATCTGTACCATCACGGGACGATTCCACGGATACCATGCCGCAACCCCTTGATGACACCGGGCAGAAAGCGTCCAACCCCCGGTCAGGGCGCACCGTTCCACATAGCGGAATTAACGTGGATCAACCCGCCATGGATTGTATAGCCGCACCGGCGCGCCCATGGTGGACCGACGCAGTATCAAGAGTGACCATGGCCATACCCCATCCGACCGAGCCGGCGCTCGATATCAGCGCATGCGATCGCGAGCCGATCCATATCCCCGGCGCCATCCAGCCGCATGGTCTGCTGCTGATCGCCGAGGGCGCGGGCGAGCATCGCACCCTTGCCGGCGCCGGCGATATCGAGGGGCGGCTCGCGGCCGAATGGCTCGACCGGCCGCTCGCCGAGCTGATCGGGCAGGATGTCGCCCACCTGCTCAACACCTTTCCCGGCGGCCCCAACGCGCGCACGCCCGCGCCTGTCGAAGGGACGGCCGAACGCTTCATCGCGACACTGCACCGCAGCGGCACGCATCTGCTGGTCGAGCTGGAACCGGCCGCCACCGATCCGCTGACGGCGGCGACGATGCTCGCCTGGCTCGATGCGGTGGCGAGCAGCTTCGAACGCGCCGGGGACAAGCAGACCTTGTATGCCCGCGCCGCTGCCGCGTTCCGGACGCTCACCGGCTTCGACCGGGTGATGATCTACCAGTTCCTCGACGATGATGCCGGGCGCGTGGTCGGCGAGGATCGCGTGCCCGAACTGCACAGCTTCCTCAACCATCACTTTCCGGCATCGGACATTCCGCAGCAGGCGCGGGCGCTGTACGTCCGCAACCGGACGCGTGCCATCCCGACGGTGGACTACGACCCTGCCCCCCTGCGGCCGGCGGGCTTTGCGGCCTGCGACCTCAGCGACGTGGCGGTGCGCCATGTCTCGCCGATCCACCTCCAGTATCTGCGCAACATGGGCGTGGGCGCGTCCGCATCGATCTCGATCGTCAAGGACGGGCTGCTGTGGGGGCTGATCGCCTGCCACCACAACAGCCCGCGCCTGCTGCCGCCCGATCTCCGCAACGCGGCGGCGACGCTGGCGAGCGGCCTCGCCCGGCAGATCCGCGCCAAGGAAGAGGCCGCCGCCTATCGCGAGCGGCTGGCGCTGCATGCGGCGCAGGATGCCATCGTGCCGCGGTTCGGCCATGAAGAGCCGTTGCGCCGCACGGTCGCCGCGGTGGCCGACGACCTGCGCGTCATGCTGGGCGCTGACGGCTTCGCCCTGGTGACCGGTCGCGATATCGAGGCGGTCGGTCATTGCCCGTCCGACGAGACGCTGCGCGAGATCGCACGCTGGGTGCGCAGCCGCGGCGGCGAGCCGGTGAGCACGCACGAACTGGGCGCGCTGCTGCCGACCGCGCGTGCGCAGGCGCAGCATGCCAGCGGTCTGATCGCGCTGCCGCTGTACGACGAGGATGCGATGCTGCTCTGGTTGCGCGCCGAGCGGATCGAGGAGATCGAATGGGCAGGCAATCCCCATAAGGCGGCGACCGGCCCCGGCGGCATGCTGACGCCGCGCGCGTCCTTCGCCAGCTTCACCGAAACGGTGCGTGGGCGTGCCCGGCGCTGGACGCTGGAGGAGGTGGAGGCCGCCCATCGCCTGCGCCGCCGCATCCAGGAGGAACGGCAGCATCGGCAGGTCCGCATGCTGAACCAGGAACTGGGCCGCACCCTGCTCGAAAAGGACGCCCTGCTCGCGCAGAAGGACGTCCTGATGAAGGAGGTGAACCATCGCGTGCAGAACAGCCTGCAGCTGGTCGCCTCGTTCCTGCGCCTTCAGGCCAAGAATACCGACAGCGGCATCGTCGCCGATCAGCTGGCGGAGGCGCAGGCGCGGCTTGCCGCGGTCGCGCTGGTGCATCGCCGGCTCTATCGCGAGGATCAGGTCGAAAGCATCGACCTGTCGCGCTATATCGAGGAACTCGTCGCCGACATGCGCACCTCGCTGGGCGCGGACTGGGCGAAGCACATCTCGCTGGAGCTCGCTCCCGTGCTGGTGCCGACCGATCGCGCGGTCAACATCGGCCTGGTGCTGACCGAACTGGTCATCAACGCCACCAAATATGCCTATGTCGACCGGGCGGGGCCGATCGCGATCGTGCTGGAGCGGCACGGCGGCAAGTTCCGCCTGATCGTCGCCGACGAAGGCCGCGGCAAGGATCCGAACGCCGAGGCGCAGGGCTCCGGCTTCGGCAGCCGGATGATGAGCGCGATGGTGCAGCGTCTGTCCGGCACGCTCGACTATGGCGACAACGGCCCCGGCCTGCGCGCCATCGTTACCGCCCCGATCAGCGAAGTCTGATCCGGGCCGCGGCCCCTGCGCGTCACGCGAAGGTATCCGCGGCCGGCGGCCCGTCCAGATAGGCACTCCTCGGATCGGCGATCGGAAATCCGTGCGCCGCGGCGTTGGTCACCACCAGCCGGATATGCGTGTAGGTGCGCTGGCTGGTCGCGCGCGCCTCGTCGCTCTCCAGCCATCGCTCCGACACCAGAAAGCCCTGCTGCAGGCGGAGCACGGGGCCGCCCGTGCTGGTCAGGCGGGTCAATCGCCGCCGCACGGTCGTATCCGGCAGGCTCAGCACGCGGGCAATCACGCCGGCGCGTACCGCATGCCTGGGGCTGAGCCCGCCGGCGTCCGGCATCTGCGCCCACCGCTGCATGTTGGCATGCAGGATGGTGGAAAACAGCACGAGGTCGAGCCAGTCGTGATGGATGGCGCGATCGCTGTCGACGGTGGCGAGCATCACGTCGATCGCCGCGGCGATGCCGACATGGCTGTCGTAGGCGCGCGCCGTGCCGGTGACGGCGGGTAGCTCGCCCAGGCGGACCAACCCGTCTGCCATGCGGACGAAGCTGTCGTGCGACAGGCGCATCAATGCGGCGACATCGGGCCGTTCGAGCACGTCGGCGCGGACCATCACGCCGCTCCGGCCGCGTACGCACAATCCCGCATCGGTCATCGCGATCACGTGGCGGCGCACGGTTTCGAACGACCGCGACAGCGAAATCGCCAGCGAATGCGTCGAGATCGCCTTGGCCAGTGCGTTGCGCTGCAAGGTTTCGCGGACGATCAGGGAAAAGATCGCGAACCGATCGACGTCGCCGCGAAAGCTCCGCATGCCCGCCGCGATGATGCTCGTCTGCATCTCCGCGAGCAATCGCGTCACTTCGCCGACGTTCGAACCCATGCGCGACATTGCCTCCTGCGAGGCGTAGCGCATGACAGGTCGGATGCGACTTGCGTAGGCGGTGCGCGTTCATTCCCGCCATAATGAGCAATTTGCGTCAGCGCCGGCGCGTCTCCGCACCGTGCGACACCTCGGCGGCCGCGCGAGCGTAGAGGGCGAAGGCCGCCCGCGCGCCGGACAGCGCCGCCTGATGCCATGCGGGGTCGGCCGCGGCTGCGCGCGCCTCGATCGCGGCCAGCAGCGTCCGCCATTCGCCGGGACGATGCCGGTCGGCAAGGTAGCCGGCCGGCCAGCCCGCAGGCACGCTGCGCGCGAGCAGCTGGCCGCCCAGCCGCGATCCCTCGATCACATAGAGGGCACCCCAGCGCTCTCCCCCGTCGGCGGTGAAGGGCAGCGGGACGGGCAGGTCTGCGCCCAGTGCGCCCAGGTCGCTTGCCAGCGCCTCCGTCCGCCGCCGCCAGGCCGGCAGCGCATCGTCCGTCGGGACATCCAGCGCCCGCTCGATCGCAGGCAAGGCCCGGCCGTGCGCCTCCAGGAAACGGCGATAATCGGCCCGATCGTCGAGTGCGAAGCCGCCGAACCTGTCGTCCACCGCCTGGTGATCGGCTTCGGTCGCGGTGCGGAGCTGTTGGATGAAGGACGCGGTCGCTGACGGGATCGGGGGCATCGCCGGCGCATGCCCTGCCCGCCGCCAAGTGTCGAGATCGGGCGGCATCGTTCGCCGGCACGGAATCGTGCCGCATGCGAATCGACAAACCGTCACGGGATTGTCATGCATGGCGGCCATGGAGACGGCATCCATCCCCGTCCGGTTCGGAACGGTGGCCACGCCATGGCCGACCCGTTCCGATACGGCGCCTGGGCCAGATTGGGCTTGCGCGCCGCCTCGCCCCGCTCCATGCGCGCCGCGCCATTACTCGAAAGGTTTCTTATGGTTGCCTGGTTCCAGGCGCTGATGCCGAAACAGGGTCGGTTCTTCGAGCAGTTCGAGGCGCATGCCGCCACGCTGGTCGCCGGTGCCGACGCCCTGCAACGGCTGTTCAGCGGCGATGGCGCGATCGCGCAGCACATCGCGGAGATCGTCGATCGCGAGCACGAGGCGGACGATATCACCCGCGACGTCCTGCAGGACGTGCGCCGCGTCTTCGTGACGCCGTTCGACCGGTCGGCGATCACCGACCTGATCGGCGTGATGGACGATTCGATCGACCAGATGAACCAGACCGCGACCACCATCGCGCTGTACGAGGTGACGGAATTCGCCCCCGACATGCGCGAGATGGTGAAGCTGGTCGTCGAGGCGGCGCGCGTCACCGCCGAGGCGATCCCGCTGCTCCGCAAGCTCGACGCCAACGCGACGCGCCTCCACGACCTCACCGCGCGGCTGGTGCAGCTGGAGGGGCAGGCCGACGAGCATCACGCCCGCGGCCTGAAGGCCCTCTTCAAGGCGTGCGGCAACGACCAGCCGATGAAGTTCATCGTCGAGCGCGAGATCTACAGCCACCTGGAGCGCATCGCCGACCGGTTCGAGGACATCGCGAACGAGATCCAGGGTCTCGTCATCGATCACGCCTGAGCCATGACCATTTCCTTCACGCTGCTGGTCGCGCTGATCGGCGTCGCTTTGCTGTTCGACTTCCTGAACGGCCTGCACGATGCCGCCAATTCCATCGCCACGGTGGTGTCCACTCGCGTCCTGAAGCCGCATCACGCGGTGCTCTGGGCAGCGTTTTTCAATTTCATTGCCTTCGCCGTCTTCGGCCTCCACGTCGCACAGACCGTCGGCAAGGGCATCGTCGATGCGCAAATCATTGATCCGCAGGTGATCTTTGGCGCGCTGATGGGCGCGATCGCGTGGAACGTCATCACCTGGCGCTACGGCATCCCGTCGAGCTCCAGCCATGCGCTGATCGGCGGCCTGCTGGGCGCCGGCATCTCCAAGGCCGGCTTTTCCAGCGTCGTCTGGGCCGGCGTCGGCAAGACGGTGGCGGCGATCTTCCTGTCGCCGACCGTCGGCCTGGTGCTGGCGCTGCTGCTGGTGCTGCTCGTCGCCTGGACCTCGCTGCGGCTGACGCCGATGGGCGTCGACCGGCGCTTCCGCAAGCTCCAGCTCGTCTCGGCCGCGCTCTACAGCCTCGGCCACGGCGGCAACGACGCGCAGAAGACGATGGGGATCATCGCGGTGCTGCTCTACTCGCAGGGCATGCTCGGCGGCGAGTTCCACGTCCCCTTCTGGGTCGTCCTTTCGTGTCAGGCGGCGATGGCACTCGGCACGATGTCGGGCGGGTGGAAGATCGTGCACACGATGGGATCGAAGATCACCCGCCTCACCCCGGCGCAGGGGTTCTGCGCCGAAACGGGCGGCGCGATCACGCTGTTCATGGCGACGATGGGCGGCATTCCGGTATCCTCCACCCACACCATCACCGGCGCGATCGTCGGCGTCGGCTCCGCACGCCGCCTGTCGGCGGTGCGCTGGAACGTCGCCAGCCGTATCGTCGTCGCCTGGGTCGTCACGCTGCCGGCGGCGGGGCTGATCGGCGCCGCCTTCTACGAACTGGCGCTGCTGCTGTCCGCCTGACCGGCACCACGAGGGAGCCGCAGTGCCGCTCCCTCGTTACCCCGTCGAACCGATGGGGAGCATCCGATGCCTACCGAAATGACGCTGCTCGGTGCGTCCGTCGTCCTGCTGGTGGTGCATATCATGCTGCAGGGGCAGACGGCGACGCGGGACCGCGGCCTCGACTGGAACGCCGGTCCACGCGATGGCGAGGCGACACCGCTCGGGCCCCTCGCCGGCCGCGCTGCGCGGGCGCTGGCCAATTACCAGGAAACCTATCCCGCCTTCGTCGCGCTCGCGCTGGGCCTCGCCATCACCGGCCAGACCGGCGGCATGGGGGCGATCGGCGCATGGCTGTGGTTCCTCGCGCGGGTGGTCTACATCCCGCTCTACCTGCTGGGCGTCCGCTACGTGCGCAGCCTTGCCTGGGTCGCGTCGATGCTCGGCCTGCTGCTGATGCTGCTGCGGTTCTTCTGACGCGGCTAGCGTTCGGAGCGTGCCGAAGCTGCCGCATCGTCCGGCCGGCGATAGGTGAGCTTGGGCTGGCTCGACCAGCGGCTCATCAGCACCCGGATCAGCCCGCCCTCATGGAAATAGCGGCGGTGCCAGCGTGCGGATCGCCGCGCCCGATGGCGAAGATAGACGCCCCGCACGATGGCACCGGCGGCGAGAGCGGCCACCAGCCCGATCACGATGATCGCAACGTCCCTCATGTCGACCATCATATCGCACGATGCGCCGGGGATCACCATCCCGCCGCCGGTGCGGCACGGCATAAATCGTCACAGCGGCAGGGGGTTGCGGCGTTGGAGCGGGTGAAGGGAATCGAACCCTCGTCGTAAGCTTGGGAAGCTTCTGCTCTACCATTGAGCTACACCCGCGTGCCACGGCGCTGCCCGATCGACTAACCGCAGCCGGCCGGGGATGCAAGCGCCGTTGCGCGGTCAGGCCGGCATCAACAGGTGCAGCGTATCGGCACGCACCCAGGCGACGGCGCGCACGCCGGCCGCCAGAGCCGCCGCATCGACCTTCCCGGCATCGGCGACCACGACGCGCAGCCGGGTTCCGTGACGACTCACCGCGTCGACGTTGCCCGCTCCGCCGAGCGCGGGCAGCAGCGCTGCGGGCAGCGTCCCAGGCTCCACCACCGCGGCGGGTGCTGCCGGCGCGGCCGCGGGCATGCCCTGCCCCGCCTCCACCGCGGCCCGCATCTCCATAGCGAGGCCGTCGGCGATGCCGCCGACGATCACCTGCACCGCGGTCGGCGACGGGCGCAGCACACCGCGGGCGCCGAGCTGGCGCAGCCGTGCTTCGTCGATCGCCTGGGCGTCGGCGACCGCTAGGCGCAGGCGCGTCGCGCAGGCGTCGATCGCGTGGAGGTTGGCCGCGCCACCCAGTGCGGCGACGAACGCCGCCGCCTTGGCATCCGCAGCCACGGCCGGCGCGGCGGGCACGCCTGCATCGAGCGGCTCGCGGCCCGGCGTCGGCAGGTCGAAGCGGGTGATCGCCCACCGGAACAAGGTGTAATAGAGCAGCGCATACACCGCACCGATCGGGATCAGCAGCAGCGGCTTGGTCGCCTTGCCATAGTTCAACACATAATCGAACAGCCCGGCGGAGAAGCCGTAACCGAGCCGGACGCCAAACGCATTCATGATCGCTTCCGACAGGCCGGTCAGCAGCGCGTGAATGCCGTAGAGCACCGGCGCCAGGAACATGAAGCTGAACTCGATCGGCTCGGTGACGCCGGTCAGGAACGAGGTGAGCGCAAGGCTGAACAGCATGCCGCCCACCGCCTTGCGCCGGTCGGGCGCGGCGGCATGGTACATGGCGAGGCAGGCGGCGGGCAGGCCGAACATCATGACCGGGAAGAAGCCGCTCATGAAGCCGCCGGCGGTCGGATCGCCCGCGAAGAAGCGGGTCAGGTCGCCCGTCTTGCCGTGATAATCGCCGACGACGAAATAGGCGACGTTGTTGAGGATGTGGTGAAGGCCGGTGACGAGCAGCAACCGGTTGAGCACGCCAAAGGCGAACAGGCCGAAGCCGCCGGCAGCGACCACCCCACGGCTCAGCGCGTCAACGCCGGCGCTGATCGCCGCATAGCTCGGCCCCAGCAGGGCGCCGATGACCAGCCCGACGATGCCGGCGAGGATCGGCACCAGCCGCCGTCCGCCGAAGAAGGCGAGATATTCCGGCAGCTTGACGGTCGAGAAGCGATTGTAGAGCACGCCGCCGATCAGCCCGGCAATGATGCCGATCGGCACCTGCAACTTGTCGATCGCCGCCGCCTTCCACGCGGTCGTCAGCGTCGCCGCGATCGCATCCGCGCTGCCCGGCGGCACGGTGGCCGGCGGCGGCACCAGGAACACCTGGGCGGTGTTGGCGATCACCAGATAGGCGACGACGCCGCCCATCACCGCGGCGCCATTGCCGTCACGCGCGAAACCGGTGGCGACACCGATCGCGAACAGCAGGCCGAGATGCGCGAAGATCGCATCCCCCGCCGCACTGAGGAAAGACAGATCGGCGCCGATCAGCGCGCCGATATCGGGCTGCCCCAGACGCAGCAGCAGCCCGGCGACGGGCAGCACCGCGATCGGCAGCATCAACGCACGGCCGAGCGGCTGGAGGAAGCTCATCACGGACGCGCGTCCGCCGCTGGAGGATGCACTCATCGGCCGGACTCCTCGGCAAAACGGCGGGCTAGCGCGCGGACCTGCGGCGCCCCCGAGGCCGCCAGCGCCTCGCTGGCAAGCCCTTGCGCGGCGGCGAGCGTGAGGCCGGCGACCAGCGCCTTGGTGGCGGGCACGCGTGCCGGCGGCACCGACAGGGTCCGCACCCCCAGCCCGATCAGGATCGGCGCGGCGAGCGGATCGGCGGCAAGGCCGCCGCAGACGCTGACCGGCACACCGCGCGTCGCCGCGCCCTCGCACGTCATCCGGATCAGCCGCAGCACGGCGGGATGAAGGCCGTCGATCCCGGCCGCGAGCGCCGGATTGCCGCGGTCCATCGCCAGCACATATTGGGTGAGGTCGTTGCTGCCGACCGACAGGAAATCCGCATGTGCGGCGATGAGATCGGCGGTGGCGGCGGCGGCAGGCGTCTCGATCATCGCACCCAGTTGCACCGGGCCGATGCCGAGTTCGTCGCGCAGCCGATCGAGCGCGGTGCGCGTCGCCGACATTTCGTCGGCACTTGCCACCATCGGCACCATGATGCGGCAGCGCTCGACATCAGGCACGGCAAGGATCGCGCGCAGCTGATCGTCGAGCACGTCCGGCCGGGCGAGCGCGACGCGAATGCCGCGCAGGCCCAGCGCCGGGTTCTCCTCGGCCGGTATCTCCAGATACGGTGCAGGCTTGTCCCCGCCGACGTCCAGCAAGCGGATCACCACCGGCCGACCTGGCAAGCCATCGACGACACCGCGATATTGCTCCGCCTGCTCGGCCACGTCCGGCGGCGTGGTGCGGTCGAGAAACAGGAACTCGGTACGCAGGAGGCCGCAGCCCTCCGCACCCGCTGCCGCCGCGGCCTGCGCATCGGCGACCGAGCCGAGGTTGGCGTAGACATGGATCGCCACGCCATCGGCAGTGGCCGCCGGGCGGTCGCCCGCCGCGCGCGCCGTCGCTTCCGCCGCCGCGCGCGCTGCGATCGTCGCCTTCGCCTGGACCAGGCGATCGGCGGCAGGATCGGGGATCAGGATCGCCGCATCCGCATCCAGGATCAACGGCGTGCCATCCGCGATCACGCGGATCGCCTCACGAAGCGCCACCACCATCGGCACGCCCATGCCGGCGGCCAGGATGGCGACGTGCGAGGTCGGCCCCCCGCCCGCCACGGCGAAGCCGCCGATGCCGGTTCCGGCCAAGGCCGCGAGTTGCGAGGGCAGCAGGTCGTCCGCCAGCACGATCGCGCCGGCCGGTACGGTCAGCGCGGCGGGCGCGGTGCCGAGGATCGCGTGCACGACACGCAGCGCCACGTCGCGGATATCGTCCGCGCGCTCGGCGATACGCGCGTTGCCGGAGGCTCGCAGCTGCGCCTCCTGCGCCTCGGCGGCGGTCATGATCGCGGCGGCGGCGGACATGCCGTTGAGGATCGCCGCATCGGCACGGGCACGCAGATCGGGATCGTCCAGGATCGCGCGATGGGCGCCGAGCACATGGCTCATCTGGCCGCCCTTCGCCGCCGCGGCATCGAGCGCGGTGGCGACTGTGGCGAGGCCTTCGACCAACCTCGCCTGTTCGGCAGCGACGCCCTCGCCCCCGGTCGGCAAGTCGGGCACCGCGGCGCGCAGCCACGCCGCCAGGCCGACCGCCAGTCCCGGGGCGGCCAATACGCCGGCGATCGCGCCGGGCTCGGCGACGCTGGCGGGTGCGGGTGCGGGTGCGGGTTGAACGGCCGCGGTAGTGGGCGCGGCCGGTGCCGCCTCGACCTCGGCGGTCAGCAGCGCTTCGACGGTATCGAGGACCGCCGCCGTGTCCCCGCCTCGCGCCTGCGCGGTTACGGTGCTGCCATGGGCGAGGCCGAGCGACAGCAACGCCACCGGGCTTGCCGCCGATGCGGAGCGCTCGCCGCTCAGCAGCGTCACCTCGGCACCGCTCGCCCGCACCGCGGCGACGATCCGCGCCGCGGGTCGCGCATGCAGGCCATGCGGCAGGTGGACCGTCATCTCACGGCTCACGCCTTCGTCGGTGTTCGCTGCGGCGATGGTGCCGCCCTGCCCCGCGACGATGCGCACCAGTGGCTCGCCGACGGCGATGAGCCGGTCGTGCGCGGGATCGACCAGCGTTACCTCGGCGCCTTCCACGACGATCACCGGCGTCACCGCCGCCGATGCACCCTGCACCACGGCGTCGAGATCGAAGCGGATCAGCGGATCGCCCGCGCGCACCCGATCGCCCACCGCCACCAGCGGCGTGAAGCCCCGCCCGGCCATCGCCACGGTGTCGATGCCGACGTGCATCAGCAGCGTGACGCCCGCCGCCGGCGCGCCGACCTGCAACGTCACTGCGTGCCCCGCGGCGTGCAGCGTCGCGACGGTGGCATCGCACGGTGCATGCAGCGTGTCACCGATGGGATCGATGGCGAGGCCCGGCCCCATCATGCCTTCGGCGAAGACCGGGTCGGGAACGGCGGCCAGCGGCAGGACCCATCCGGCGAGTGGCGCCACCAGCTGCAAGTCGGTCATCTACGCCTCATACCCCGTAACCCGTCGTGCAGTGTATCCTACGCCGCTGCACTGACAATACCTATTGCATACCATTGCGTGACAATCGTGCGACGGTCAAACCGATCGAACGACACGCTTTTTTGTCGGCAGCGTGTCGCAAGGTGCATGCGCCTTGCTCTGCGGCGCAAGCCACGCAGGACATTCGACGATCATCGCCCGATCGCGACCGGCCCCAGAATACCCGAAGGCTGGCCGGGCTGAGGCCGGACGATCAGGACGATGATCCGCTCGCCCGAGCCCGGCGGCAGCACCGCCTCGATCGCTCCGGGCGCAGCCTGCGTCTTGGTGGCGAGCTTGCGGCCGTCGACCCACAGGTCCGCCGCGCCGGCAACGCTGGCGAAGGCGATCGCGCCGCCGTTCGCCGCAACGGCGCGGACCGGCCTCACCTTGGCACGGTACACGTGCCAGCCGCCCTGCGGCTCCGCGGGCGTCGGCGTGCCGCTGCGGACGAACGCCCAGCTGTTGTTGTCGCCATCCGCCGGTGCGAGCGACGCGTCGGGCCGCGCCGCCAGCAACGGCGATCGCCGCCAGGCATCGATGGTGCGCGCCGCCTTGGTCGGGGCGAGTTGCGGCGGCGGGGTGGCGGCGAGCCGGTCGATCGACAGCGACGCCGGCTTCATGCCCGGCCCGGTCGCCCGCATGACGATCCGCCCGCGCGGCGCCGCATCCGCCTCGACGATCACCTGCGCCAGCCCGTTGAACAGCGATCGCGCATCGCCCTTCTCGGGCTCATGGCTGTTGGGATCGCCATTGCCCAGGCCGATGATCGTCGCGCCCTGCACGGCGAAGCGGACCGGCAGATTGGCGGTCGGCACGTGGCGGCCACGCGCGTCGATCGCATCGACGGTGATCGGCTGCACGTCGACGCCGTCGCCGGCCATCACGCGCCGCGCGGGCGTCAGCCGCAGCGCGACCGGCGGCCCCGCCGTCTCATGCCCGGCGCGCGCCACCTCGCGGCCGCCGCGGAAGGCGATCACCTCCAGCGTGCCGGGCGCATAGGCTATGGTGAAGCTGTTGCCCATCAGCCGGTCGACCGCGGCCTCACCCACGGTGCGGCCGTTGAGCTTCAGCACGATCCGCTCGGCGTTGGACAGCACGAGCACCGGCACCGGCTGTCCCTCCCGTCCCGGCCACGTCCAGTGCGGCGCCAGGCCGACGACGGGGGCATCGTCGACCCAGCCGGCGCGATGGATGTCAAAGGCGGTCTTGCGGAATCCGCAGAGGTCGAGGATGCCAAAGAAGCTGGATACCGTCGGCCAGGCATAGGGCGTCGGCTCGCCATGATAGTCGAACCCGGTCCACACGAAGCCACCGGCGACGAACGGCCGCCGCGCGATCTCCGCCCAAGCCTGCCGATGGGTCGCGCCCCAGGATGTCGCCTCCTCGTCCATCGACGAGATGACGTGCGCCTTGGGATCGCTGACGAACGCGCCGCGCGTCTCATAGGCGCTGGTGTCTTCCGAGCTGGTGATCGGCTTGGCCGGGTTCAGCTGGTGGAAGCGGTCGTAATCGCCCTGATAATAGTTGAAGCCGACCACATCGACCACGCTCGACACGTTTTCGGGATCGAAGAACGATCCGTTCATCGCCGCGGTCACCGGGCGACTGTCGTCGAGGCGGCGCACCGCCGCGGCCATCCGCCGGACCATCTCGACGCCGGCATGCGTGCCCTGCATCGGCTCCTCGTTGAAGACCGACCACAGGATGACGCTGGGATGGTTGCGGTCGCGCCGCACCAGCCATTCCAGCTGCGCGATATAGTCTGGCGACGGATTGAAGTTGCGGTTCTCGTCCATGACGAGGAAGCCCATCCGGTCGGTGAGCGCCAGGAACTCGGCGGCAGGCGCATTGTGCGAACAGCGGATCGCGTTGCAGCCCAGCTCCTTCAGCCGTTCCAGCCGCCACATCAGCAGCGTGTCCGGGACCGCAACACCGACGCCGGCATGGTCGAGGTGCAGGCACACGCCCTTCAGCTTGACGGACTGGTCGTTGACGAACAGCCCCTTGTCGGCATCGAACCGGATGGTGCGGAAACCGACCTCGACGCGGCGCGCGTCCACCGCGCGGCCGTCACGCTCCAGCGAGACCGCGACGGTATACAGCGTCGGCGTCTCCACCGACCACAATCGCGGCGCCGGCACGGTCAGGCTGGCGTGCAGCGCCGCGCTGTCGAGCGGGGGCACCGCGACCGGGTCGGACCGCACGGTGGCGATCGTCCGCCCGTCCGGATCGATCAGGCTGGCGACCGCGCGCACGCTGGCCGGTGCCGCCTCCGTCGAGCGGGCGGTCACCGTCACCGGCACGTGCCAGCCGCCATCGCCGTGCCGCGGATCGCAATGCACGCCGTCGGTTTCGATCGACACCGGCGCGCGCGTCGCCAGCCAGGCATGGCGGTAGAGGCCGGCGCCTTCGTACCACCAGCCCTCCATCGCATCGGCATCGACGCGGATCGCGACGACGTTGACCTGGTCGCCATAGCGCGCGAACGGCGTGATATCGGCGTAGATGCTGTTGTAGCCGGACCAGTTGCGATCGACGACGCTGCCGTTGATCCAGATCGCGGCATTGGTGGCGATGCCGTCGAACTGCAGTTCCAGGTACTGGCCGCGCGCCGCCGGATCGAGGCGGAAGGTGCGCCGGTACCAGCCGATGCCGCGCGGGCGATAGCCCTGCGACGGATTGGCGCTTTTTACGAACGGCTGGAACGACGCCCAGTCGTGCGGCAGCGTCACCGCCCGCCAGTCGCTGTCGTCATAGTCCATCGCCGCCGCGCCGACCGCGTTGCCGGCCTTCGACCGGCGATAGGTTTCCTCATGCGTCGTCGCCGGCGGCACCAGGATATCACCCTCGTGGAACAGCCAGCCCTGGTCGAAGCTGACGCGCGACGGATCGCCGACCGGCACCGGCCGCGGCAGCGTGTCGCCGGGCAGCGGCATCGGCAGCGCGCCGTAGCGCGTCCGCGGCGCGGCGGCAGAAGCGATGCCCGGCATGCCCAGCGTCAGACCGGCACCGGCGGTTCCCAGAAGCTGCCGCCGGTCGATCGTCATGCCTGCACCCCTCCGATATAGGTCGCCACCGGGGCCATCGCGCCGGTCAGTTGCACCCAGTCCGCCCTCAGACCGACGGCGAGCGTTCCCCGCTCCGCCTCCAGCCCCAGGAAGGCGGCGGGATTGCCCGCCGCAAGGCGCGCGGCCACCGCCGGCTCCAGCCCGAGCATGCCCATGGCGTTGGCGACCGCCGCCGCCATGTCGAGATCCGATCCGGCGAGCGTCCCGTCCTCATAGGAGCAGATGCCGTCGCGCACGCGGATCTGCCGCCCCTGCAACACGAAGTCCTTGGTCTCCGCGCCCACCGACGACATGGCGTCCGTGACCAGCATCATCCGCTCGTGCCCGCGCGCCTTCAGGGCGATGCGCAGCACCGCCGGCGCGACATGGACGCCATCGACGATCAGGCCGCACCACGGCCGCGGATCGTCGAGCGCCGCGCCGACCAGTCCGGGGGTGCGCTGCACCATCGGCGGCATCGCGTTGAACAGGTGCGTGATGCCGCTCAGCCCCGCATCGAACGCGGCGAGCGCGGCGTCATAGGGCACCTCCGTATGGCCCGCGCATACCCGCACGCCGGCATCGGCCAGCCGGGCGATATCGTCGCGGTGCGCGAGTTCCGGCGCCAGCGTCACGATCACCTTGCCCCGCCGCGGCCGCGACAGCAGCTCCACCATTGCGGCATCGAGCAGGCGGAAGCGCGAGGGATCGTGGATGCCCTTGCGCGCGACGTTGAGGAACGGCCCCTCGATATGCACGCCGACGACGCCGGGCACCTCCGCCTCGATCGCCGCATCCACCGCGTCCAGCGCCATGGCGATGCGATCGGGCGAATCGCTGATGAGCGTCGGCAGCAGCGCGGTGGTGCCGTAGCGCGCATGCGCCTCGGCGATCGCACGCACGCCGGCAACGCTCGTCTCGTCGTTGAACAGCACGCCGCCGCCGCCGTTCACCTGCGTGTCGATGAAGCCGGGCATCACCCAGCCGCCGTCCAGGTCGATCGCGTCCTGCGCATCGCCGTCGAGCGGCCGGATGGCGGCGATGCGCGTGCCGGTGACGACGATCTCGGCACCACGCCAGACCTCTCCGGCCACGACGACATGGCCGTTGGCGAACCGATGTGCCGCGCTCATAGCGTCCGCGTCACCTTCGCGAGGTGCGGCGGCTGATCGGGATCGAGCCCGCGGCGGCGCGACAGCGCCTCGGCCAGGCCATAGAAGCTCGCGAGCATCAGGATCGGCTGCACCGCCGGATGCGCCTGGAGCGCCGGCAGCGTCGCCTGCGCATCGCCGGCATGCGCCGCCAGCACGGTCGCGCCACGCCCGGCGAACGTCTCCGCCACCGCCATCACATCATCGCCCGCCGCATCGGAGGTGGCGAGCGCCAGCACCGGGAAGCCGTCGCCGACGATCGCCATCGGCCCGTGCCGCACTTCGGCGGCGCTGAACGGTTCGGCCTGCATCTGGCAGGTTTCCTTCAACTTCAGCGCGCATTCCTGCGCGACGCCGAAGCCATAGCCGCGCCCGATCACGAACATCTGTCGCGCATCGGCCAGCGGCTCGACCCCCGCGCTCCAGTCCAGCGCCACGGCCTGGCGCAGCTGCTCGGGCAACTGCCCGACCGCCGCCTGCAAGGCCTCGTCACCGGACCAGGCGGCAACCAGCGCGGCCAGCCCCGCCATCGCCGCAATGCAGGATTTGGTCGCCGCCACCGACCGCTCCGGCCCCGCGCTCAGCGCGAGCAGCGTGTCGGCCATCCCGGCGAGCGGCGAGCCTTCGTCGTTGACGAGGGCGACGACCTGCGCACCCGCCTTCGCATGTGCCTCGACGGTGGCGAGCAGGTCGGGGCTGCGCCCGGATTGCGAGATCGCGATGCACAGGGCGCGGCGCGTCGCCACCGGCGCGTCGAACAACGACACCACCGAAGGCGCGGCCGAGGCGACGGGCGTGCCGATCATCGTCTCGATCAGATACTTGCCGTACATCGCCGCATGGTCCGACGATCCGCGCGCGCAGGTGACGACCACATCGGGCGCCTCGCCGCGCAACCGTCCGCCTAGCGCCGCAAAAGCCGCGGCGTTGCGCTCCAGCAGCCGCGCGACGGTATCGCCCGCCTCCAGCGTCTCGGCCCGCATCAGCGTGGCGGTGGTTGCGTCGATCGTCACTGAACCCCCTTGGCAATCATCAGGTATCGGCGAGCTCGGCCACGAAATCGTAGCTGTCGCCGCGGTAATAGGATCGGGTGAACTCCACCGCCCGCCCGTCGCGCAGGAAGCCGCGACGTTCGATCAGCAACCCGGGCGATCCCGGATCGACGCCGAGCATGCGGGCATGATCGCCGCCGAACGGCACCGCGCGCAGGCGCTGCAAGGCCCGCACCGGGCGATGCCCGGCATCGGTCAGCGCCGCATAGAGCGAGGTGTCGACCGCATCGACGGAGGGCAGGCAGAACCCCGCGATCGTCGACAATTCCAGCGCCATCGGCACCTCGTCGGCAAAGCGCAGGCGCTGGAAGCGATACACCGGCGCGCTCGGCGACAGGGCCAGCGCCATGGATTCCTCCGGGCTGACGGTGCCGACCGCGCGCGAGATCCAGGCGCTGCTCGGCTCACGGCCGCGCGCGATCATGTCTTCGGTGAAGGAGGACAGCTTGCTGAAATTCTTCTCGACGCGGCCCGCGACGAAGGTGCCGGCACCGCGGCGGCGGGTCAGCAGCCCCTCCTCCACCAAGCCCTCGATCGCCTTGCGCACGGTGATGCGCGACACGCCGTAATCAACCGCCAGATCGCGTTCGGCGGGGATGGCGTCGCCACGCGTGATGACCTCGCCGCCGATCGCGTCGCGGATCAGCTGCTGCAATTGCAGATAGAGCGGCGAGGGATTGTCGGTGCGGAATCGCCCCACCCTGCTCACGAAACTCATCCTCGACTCCCTCTTCTGCCTACCGTGGTGCTAACCGGTGCCACGGCTGACAGAACAGCGCCAGTAGCGCCCCCTGACGCCAGACCCTACAATTGTCCTAGATTGGACTTGTCGTCAATCGGTTCCCGCAGACCGCGCACCAGTGAAACGCTGGTTGTGCGCGGGTGCGGACCGAAACCGAAACGGTCGTTTTCGATCACCGTGACCGCCTCGCTCGCCGAACCGTGCACCGCGGCGACGCCGGTCGCGGCCACCAGCGCCGCGACATTGCCGGGCGCGACGCCCGCACCGGCCATGATCGTGCAGCGCCCCGCCGCCCGCTCCACCATGCGCGCGATCGTCGCCGCCCCCTCGGGTGCGCTGCGCGCGCCTCCAGAGGTCAGGATATGATCGAAGCCGAGCGCCACGGCGACGTCCACCGCCGCGACCGGATCCGCCACCACGTCGATCGCCCGGTGCAGGGTCAGCGGCACCTCCGCTCCCAACCCCGCACACCACTCCTGCAACGCGGCCGTCGCCAACGCGCCCCCGTCCGTCGCCCCGAAGACGAGGCCCTGCACGCCCGCCGCGATCAACGCCCGCGCCTCCCGTGCAGCGAGTGCCAGATCCGCGGCATCGTAAGCGAAATCGCCCGGCCGCGGCCGCACCATCGCCCGCACCGGCACGCCCGCCGGCACCGCCACCTCCAGCACCCCCGCGACCAGCCCCGCCGACGGCGTCAGCCCGCCGAGCGCCAGCGCGCTGCACAATTCGATCCGATCACACCCGCCCGCGATCGCCGCCATCGCGCCCGCGACGGATTCGACGCAGATTTCCAGGGCGACCGCGCCAGTGCGCCGCGCGCTACCCACCATAGTTCACCTTTCCTTCGCCACATGGGTACCAACGCGCGCCACCGTTTCACGGCTCACCTCGCAATCCAACCGTTTAGCCTCCGCGCACGCAATTATAGAAAATTTATTTATGGCTTTTGGTCTGGATTGGTTACAAAGGTCCGCATCGGTGCCAGCGCAAACGTCTCAAAAAGAGGCAGGCGGCATCGACCTGCTGCCGGCTTTCAGCAGAACGGGATCGGGGGGGCATGCAGCCGGGCGTGTTCCGTAAAGGGAGCAACGCATGCGACTTCGCCACCTCATCCTCGTCACCACCGCACTCGCCGGCTGCGCCGGCATCGCGCAAGCCCAGGATGCACCCACCGCCTCGCCCGCGGGCAGCGGCGCGCCGCAGGCCACCGATGCCGCGGATGAAGGCGACATCGTCGTCACCGGCTATCGCGGCAGCCTGCGCGAGGCGATCAACGTCAAGCGCAACGCCAATGCCGTCGTCGACGTCATCACGGCAGAGGATGTCGGCAAGTTCCCCGACCGCAACGTCGCGGAATCGCTGTCGCACATCCCGGGCGTCAGCATCGACCGCCGCTTCGGCGAGGGCGAGAAGGTCGCGATCCTCGGCACCGACCCCGCGCTCAACCGCATGCTGCTCGACGGCCACGCCCTCGCATCGGCCGACTGGGGCGGCAACGACAACGATCCGTCCAGCCGTACCTTCAACTATTCGCTGCTCGCCCCCGAACTCGTCGACCGGCTGGAGGTCTACAAGTCGCCCGAGCCACGTATCGAGGAAGGCAGCCTGGGCGGCACCGTGATCGTGCGCACCCGCCGCCCGCTCGACCTCAAGGCCAATGCCATCTTCGCCTCGGGCGGCTATTCGTACAACGACCGTTCCGACAAGGGGAACGTGCGTGCATCGGGGCTCTACAGCTGGAAGAACGCGGACGAGACGTTCGGCGTCCTCGTCGCGGCGACCTACGACAAGCAGAACCTGACCCGCGCCGGCGTCGAATTCTTCGGCTACGACAATGTCGCGCCCAATGCCGACGGCACCTACAACAGCCCGTTCGTCAACCGCGCCGCCAACGGCACGCTGAGCCTCAAGAGCCCCGGCGCGACCATCACCGGCGGCACCATCGCCGACCTCTACAAGGCGGCGTCGCCGTTCGGCATCAACTACGCCTATTTCCAGCAGCAGCGGCAGCGCGCCAGCGTGACCGGCACCGTCCAGTACCGTCCGCGCCCCGACCTCACCTTCACCCTCAACGGCCTGCACATCGACGGCAATTACAACAATTACAGCCAGTCGATGTACACGATCCCCGGCGCATGGACCGGCAGCGTGCTGCAATCGGCAACGGTCAGCAACGGCGTCGTCACCGCGGCCAGCTTCGGCGCTGCGCCCAGCCAGAGCGCACAGCTCGACACGCTCGTCCGCCGCACCAAGCTGAAGACCGACAACATCAACCTGTTCGCCGATTGGGAAGGCGACAACGGCGCCAAGGTCGCCTTTTCGGGCGGCTGGTCGAAGGCGACCGGCGGCCGCAATCCCGAATATCTCTTCAACGTGCAGACCAAGCTGCCCTTCAGCTATGCCTTCACGCCCAATTCGGCGACGGTGAACTTCACCGGCGACCTGACCAACCCGGCGAACTATTTCACCAACCCCAACAACAATCCGGCCCAGATCGAAGGGCGGCCGGTCATCATCAACGGCACGCAGCTCAACGCCGCGCAGATCGGCGGGCTGGACTACAGCGTCACCACCGACCGCGATATCTTCGGCGGGTATGACGCGACGGTGCCGGTCGGCTGGGGACCGTTCAACCAGATCCTGCTCGGCAGCCGCGTCACCGACCACGTCAATCGCGTGGATGCGCGCGGCATCAACACCTATCTCACCACGTCCCGCACCGCCAACCAGCTGGGCGTTCCGACGCTGACCACGCCCGACGGCACGTTCAGCGGCAGCGGCGGCATGGGCAATGCCACCAAATATCTCAACCTGCCCGATCAGGCGGTGATCGACATCCTGGCGAATGCGATCAACAGCCCGCTGGTGACGAAGGTCGGCGCCTCGACCAAGGTGCGCGAGACGGTGATCGCCAGCTACGTCCAGGCGAACTTCGATCAGGGGCCGGTCCGCGGCAACCTCGGCGGGCGGCTCGTCTACACCCGCGACGTGTCGAACTTCGCGACGACGCCGAGCGCGGTCGCCAACCCGCAGCCGGTCCCGACCCGCGTCGCGACCGATTATCTCAAGCTGCTGCCGAGCTTCAACATCGCTTATTCGATCTCGCCCAAGGTCATCGTCCGCGGCGCGGTGGCAAAGGTGATCGCGCGTCCCCGCTATCAGGATCTCGCCGCGGCGACCTCGCTCAACGACATCACGCTGGATGGCGGCGGCGGCAACCCGAACCTCAAGCCCTATGAATCGTGGAACTACGAGCTGACCGCCGAATGGTATCCGCGTGCCGGCACGCTGCTCGCGGTCGAGCTGTTCCGCCGCGACATCCGCAACTACATCATCGCCTTCCGCCAGAACGTCGATTACTTCAACGCGCTGCAGAACCGCATCACCACCTACAACGTCAGCCAGCCGATCAATGGCGCCAAGGCGACCGTCAACGGCGTGCTGGTGTCGGGTCAGGCGGAAATCTGGGGCGGGTTCGGCCTCCAGGCGAACTATACCTATCAGGACAGCGACACCTCGTCGGTCGACGTGACCGGCACGGTGCTCAACCTGCCGTACCTGTCGAAGCACACCGTGAACGTGATCCCCTATTTCGAGAAGGGGCCGTTCCAGGCGCGGGTCAGCTATAACTACCGCACCGCCTATTTCCGCACGATCGGCCGCCTCGGCTCGCGCGAGATGGTCGCACCGTACAACCAGCTGGATGCGTCGGCGTCGCTCAACCTGCTCGACGGCGTGGTCCTGAGCGTCAACGCGCAGAACCTGCTCGACGAAACCTACCTCCAGTACAATGCCACGCCCGACCGCCCGACCGCTTTCTACAAGAACGGGCGGACCTTCTCCGCGGCATTGTCGTTCCGCATGTAACCTTTCCCCGAGCGGGCGCGCGTCCCCTCGCGCGCTCCGGCCTCCCCGGCTGCCGTATCACGCGGCGGCCGGGGATTTTTTTGCGCTCGGGTGTGGACCTGGGCCGGAACCTCCTTCAAGATACCTTCAATACCAAAACATAACCAAGGATCGGCATGAAGCAGAGGGTGTCCATCGCGACCATCATCGGGGGAGCAGCCATCGGGCTGTTCGCCACCGCCGACGCCGCCGCACAGACACCCCTCCGCCTGCTGCCCATGCCGCAATCCGTCGTCCGCGGCAGCGGCAGCTTCACCGTGCGCGGCGGCACCGGCATCGTCGCGGCGGATGAGGCTGCCCGGCCCGCCGCCCGCCTGCTCGCCGAACACGTCGCCACCGAACGCGGCATCGCCCTCGTCCCCGGCACGAACGGCGCGATCCGCTTCGTTCGCGACGCCGCCGTCACCGGCGAGGCCTATCGCCTGACGGTCGATCCGCAGGGCATCACGATCGGCGCCTCCGCCGCCCCGGGCTTCGTGCACGGCGCGATGACGCTGGCGCAGTTGCTCAGTCCCGATGCGGCCCGCGGCAAACCCGTCGCGGTGCCCGCGCTCACCATCGCCGATGCACCGCGCTTCGCCTGGCGCGGGCTGATGATCGATCCCGTGCGGCACTTCCTCCCCATGCCTGCGCTGCACGGGATCGTCGACCAGATGGCCTCGGTGAAGCTCAACACGCTCCACCTGCATCTGACCGACGATCAGGGTTGGCGGGTCGAGATCCGCAAATATCCGAAGCTCACCAGCGTCGGCGGCTGGCGCACCCCGCCCTCGGCCGGCGGTACGACACCGACGGACAAGGTCGGCGGATTCTATACGCAGGCCGAACTCAAGGGCCTCGTCGCCTATGCCGCCGCCCGCGGCATCACCATCGTGCCGGAAATCGACCTGCCCGGCCACGCCCAGGCTCTGGTCGCCGCCTATCCGGAACTCGGCATCCTCGGCGACCGGCCGGAGGTGAGCAATCAATGGGGCATCATGCCCTATCTGTTCAATCCGGGGCCGAAGGGCATCGCCTTCGTCAAGGACGTGCTCGACGAGCTGATGGCGATCTTCCCCGGCACCTACATCCATTTGGGCGGAGACGAGGCGGTAAAGGACCAGTGGCAGCGCAGCCCGGTGGTGCAGGCGCAGATCCGGGCGCTCGGCCTCAAGGACGAAAACGCGCTGCAAAGCTGGATGATCGACCAGTTCGGCACCTATCTGCAATCCAGGGGGCGGCGCCTGATCGGCTGGGACGAAATCCTGGAGGGCGGCCTGCCCGCGTCCGCCTCGGTCATGTCGTGGCGCGGCGAGGAGGGCGCGGTCGCCGCGGCCAACATGGGCCACGACGTGGTGCTGACCCCCGGTCTGCCGCTCTACCTCAACAACCTCCAGAGCACGCGCAGCGACGAGCCGCCCGGCCGCTTCGACGCGATCGTCACGCTCGACAAGGTCTATGCCTATGATCCGATGCCGGCCGGCATCGCCGCGGACAAGGCGCACCACGTGCTCGGCGCGCAGGGCAATCTGTGGAGCGAATATATCATCACGCCCTACCAGTTGCAGCACCTCGCCTTCCCGCGGGCCGGCGCGCTGGCCGAGATCGCGTGGTCACCGGCGGGCAAGCGGGACTTCAAGGGCTTCCTCGACCGCCTCCAGCCGCAGATCGCCCGCTGGCGCGCCGCCGGCATGGAGGTCGCCGACAGCGCCTTCGCCGTCGACTATGCGCTGCAAGGCAGCCGCGGCGATGCGCTGCGTGCGAACCGCGTCACCGTGGCGCTGACGACGCAGGCGAACTACGGCACGATTCGCTATACCACCGACGGCAGCACGCCGACCGCCCGGTCGAAGGCCTATGCCGCGCCGCTGACCGTGACACCCGGCACGCCGATCCGCGCCGCCGCCTTCACCACCCATGGCGCCACCGCCGCCGCCCGCAGCTTCGCGACGGATCGCGCCAGCCTGCTCGCGCGCTCGACCAGCGATCTCACCGCCTGCCCCGGCGGCAAGCTCGGCCTGCGCGTGCCGTTGACCGCGGATGCGACCGCCAACGCACCGGTCTACAATGTCGATATCTTCGACACCTGCACCCTCTATCCGGCCGCGCCGCTCGACGTCGCGACCGGCTTCGCGATCGAGGTCGCGCGCCTGCCGCGCCCCTATGGCCTCGCGCACGATTTCACCAAGGTCCGCCGCTACTACAACGTGACGCCTCATGGCGAACTCGTCGTCAGTGCCGGCTGCCCGACCGATACGACCAGGACCCCCGTGATCGCCACCTTCCCCCTGCCCGACCCGGCCACCGCCCCCAACCGCTTCCGCTTCGCCGGTGCGCTGCCCCGCATGGCCGGTGACACCGACCTGTGCCTGCAATTCACCGCGCCGACATCGGGGCCCTATTATGCGGTCGAGGCCATGCAGCTGACGGAGAACAGCCAATGAGGATCGCCCTCGCCGCGGCGCTGCTGCTCACCACCTCGGCTGTCGCGGCGCGCGACACCGTGCCGCTCGACGGCGCCTGGCAGGTCCGCATCGACCCCGCCGACGGCGCCGCGGCCAAGGCACATCCCAAGGCGGCGCGCTGGTTCCCGGCGCGCGTGCCGGGCAGCGTGCAGGAGGATCTGATCCGCAGCCGCCAGGTGCCCGATCCCTTCGTCGGCACCAACGAAGGCGCGATCCAATGGGCGGGCCTGACGGACTGGCAGTTCCGCAAGGAGCTGACCGTGACGCCGGCGATGCTCGCCCACCGCCACCTCGACCTCGTGTTCGACGGGCTCGACACCTTCGCCAAAGTGAGCGTCAACGGCCAGCCGCTGCTTGCCGCGGACAACGCCCACCGCCGCTGGCGGGCGGAC
The DNA here is from genome assembly GCF_052321755.1 of Sphingomonas cellulosilytica. NCBI lineage: Bacteria > Pseudomonadati > Pseudomonadota > Alphaproteobacteria > Sphingomonadales > Sphingomonadaceae > Sphingomonas > Sphingomonas cellulosilytica. The sequence goes on along the minus strand of NZ_JBQRTT010000004.1, from coordinate 358,811 downwards.
GCCAAGGCGCTGCTGCGCGAGGGGAAGAACGAGATCCTCGTCAGCATCGCCTCGCCGATCAGGACGCTCCAGCCGATGGTGCTGAAGGAAAAGCACCCGCTGCCCGGCGAATATGACAGCGCCTATGGCGACGAGCCCAAGGGCGTGCAGACCAGCCCCTATATCCGCAAGCCCAAATACCAATATGGCTGGGACTGGGGGCCGCGCATCGTCGATATCGGCATCTGGCGTTCCGTTCGGCTGGAGGCATGGGACGATGCCCGCCTCGATCACGTCCGCATCGCGCAGGACGCCCTGAACGATGCCGAGGCGCGGCTGACGGCGCACGCGACCGTCGTCGCCGATGCAGCGAAGACGGTGACGCTGTCCGCCACCGTCACCGCACCCGACGGCACCCGCCAGCAGGTGGCGCGGACGGTGACGCTCGCGCCGGGCAGCAATCCGGTCACCATCCCGCTGACCGTGGCCAACCCGCAGCGCTGGCAGCCGGTCGGCTATGGCGCGCAGCCGCTCTACACCGTCGCGACGACGCTGGGCGACGACACGCGGTCGCGCACCGTCGGGCTGCGCACCGTGGCGCTCGATCGCAAGGGCGGCGCATTCGGCTTCGTCGTCAACGGTACGCCGATCTTCGCCAAGGGCGCCAACATCATCCCGTTCGACAGCTTCCCCGCGCGCGTCGATCCGGCCGAGCCCGCCGGCCTGCTCAAGGCGGCGCGCGATGCCAACATGAACATGGTCCGCATCTGGGGCGGCGGCTATTACCCCGACGATGCCTTTTACGATGCCGCCGACCGGCTCGGCATCATGGTGTGGCAGGACTTCATGTTCGGCGGCTCGGTGACGCCCCCCGATGCCGATTTCCGCGCCAGCGTCGCCGCCGAGGCGGACGAACAGGTCGCGCGGATCGGCGATCACGCCTCGGTGGTGATGTGGGCCGGCAACAACGAGGTGCTGTCGGGCTGGGAAAACTGGTCGGATCGCAAGGCGTTCAAGAAGGCCGTCGGCCCCGACGAGCAGGAGCGGATCGGCACCGGCATGGCGGTGCTGTTCGACCGCGTGCTGCGCGAGGCGGTGACCCGCAACGCACCCGGCATCCCCTATATGCCAGGGTCCCCCTCGACCGATTACGAAGGGCCGGTCGACACCGATGCGAACGGCGACCGCCATTTCTGGGACGTGTGGTCGGGCAGCAAGCCGGTCGAAAACTATCTCGATTCCTGCCCGCGCTTCATGAGCGAATATGGCTTCCAGTCGATGCCGACGATGGCCACGATCCGCGCCTTTGCCGGAAAGGGCAAGCTCGATCCGGACAGCCCGGTGATGAAGGCGCACCAGAAGTTCCTGGCCGGCGAAGGCAATGCGCGCCTGCGCCTCTACCTCGACCAGCGGCTGCGGCCGGCGAAGGATTTCGCCGACTTCGTCTATCTGACGCAGGTCAACCAGGCGCAGGCGATCGGCCTCGCCGCGCGTCATCACCGCGCCTGCCGGCCGGTGACGATGGGTTCGCTCTTCTGGCAGCTGAACGATGTATGGCCCTCGATCAGCTGGGCGAGCATCGACCATCTCGGCTATTGGAAGCTGCTGCAATATGAATCGCGGCGCATGTTCGCGCCCCAGGCGATCGTCGCCGAGCACAGGAACGATGCCACCCTGCTCACCCTCGTGTCCGACGCGACGGCGCCGGTCCCAGCGCATTGGCGCATCAGCGTACGCGACATGGCCGGCAGGACGCTGACGGTGCGCGAAGGCGATGCGACGCTCGCGCCGCTGTCGGCGACGCCGATCTCCGGCCTCGACGATCGCGACCTGTTCGCCGGCACCGATCCCGCGAAAAGCTATGCCGTCGCCGAACTGCTGGTCGGCGGCAGGACGGTCAGCCGCAGCATCGTCGAACGGCTGGTGCCGAAGGACATGGCCTATCCCGATCCCAGCCTGACGCTGAAGCGCGACGGCAACCGGCTGACCGTGACGGCGCGCAATCTCGCCCGCGCGGTGATGCTCGACTTCGGCGACGCTGGCGGCACGGCGTCCGACAACGGCTTCGACCTGCTGCCCGGCGAAAGCGTGACGGTGACCGTCACCGGCAAGACCCCCATTGCAAGGACGCTCGCGCGATGATCCCCGCCCTCCTGCTGCTCGCCCAGGTGGCCGATCCGGTATCCGCCGCGATCGCCGCGATGACGCCCGAACAGAAGGCGGCCCAGCTGCAAAGCACCGCGCCCGCCGATGCCGCCGCGGGCCTGCCCGCCTACGACTGGTGGGGCGAAGGGCTGCACGGCCTCGCCCGCAATGGCGTCGCCACCGTCTTTCCGCAGGCGATCGGCCTTGCCGCGACCTGGGACGTCGACCTGATGGAGCGCGTCGGCACCGTCGTCAGCACGGAGGCGCGCGCCAAGTTCAACGCGCAAGCGCCCTCGGCCAACCGCCGCATCTACGAAGGGCTGACCATCTGGTCGCCCAACATCAACATCTTCCGCGATCCGCGATGGGGCCGGGGGCAGGAAACCTATGGCGAGGACCCGTATCTGACGGGCAAGCTCGGCGTCGCCTTCATCCACGGCCTGCAAGGGCCGGACGCCGCGCACCCCCGCGTCATCGCCACACCCAAGCATCTCGCCGTCCACAGCGGCCCTGAGGCCGGGCGCGACGGCTTCGACGTCGATCCCTCGCCGCGCGACCTGGAGGCGACCTACCTGCCCGCCTTCCGCCGCGCGATCACGGAGGGCAAGGCGCAATCGCTGATGTGCGCCTACAACAGCCTGCACGGCGTGCCCGCCTGCGCCGCGGGCTGGCTGATGAACGACCGGCTGCGCCGCGACTGGGGCTTCACCGGCTTCACCGTGTCCGATTGCGACGCGGTGTCCAACATCCACAGCTTCCACCATTATCGCCTCGACGCCGCAGGTGCGGCGGCGGCGGCGGTGAAGGGCGGCACCGATCTCAACTGCGGCACCGCCTATGCCGCCTTGCCGCAGGCGCTGGCGCAGGGCCTCGTCAGCCAGGGCGAGGTCGACACCGCGCTCGCCCGCGCATTGCGCGCCCGCCAGGCGCTCGGCATCGCCTTCGGCGCGAAGAGCCCGTGGAGCCGGATCAAGCCGACCGAGGTCGGCACGCCCGCCCATCACGCCGCCGCGCTGGAGGCGGCGCGCAAGTCGATCGTCCTGCTCCAGAACACCGGCGACCGCCTGCCGCTCAAGCCCGGCGCCCGCATCGCGGTGATCGGCGCCGATGCCGACGACCTCGGCGTGTTGCAGGGCAATTACCACGGCACCGCCGCTGCTCCGGTGACGCCGCTGCAAGGCATCCGCACTCGCTTCGGCGCGGCCAACGTCGCCTATGCGCAAGGATCGATCCTCGCCGAGGGCGCCGCCGTCGTCGTGCCGGAAACGGCGCTGCGATCGAACGGCAAGCCCGGCCTCGCCGGCACCTATGCCGCGACCGGCACATCCGTCACCCGCCAGGATGGCCGCATCGACCTCGACATCACCCGGCGCGCGCCCGCCGCGGGGCTGCCGGTCACCGGCTATGTCGCGCGTTGGACGGGCGAGTTCGTGCCGCCCGGCCCCGGCCGCTACCGGCTGATCCTCGATCAGGCGCAATGCTGGAAGGATTGCTCGACGCACGACACCGCGCGGCTGGTGCTCGGCGGTCGCACGCTGCACGATGGCGCGCTTCCCAAAGGGCGCGTCGAGCTGACGATCGACAGCGACGGCACCGCCCAGCCGATCGACCTGACGCTCGACCACCGGTCGGAGGACGAAAGCTTCCGCCTGCTCTGGATCCCGCCGGCCGAACCCCTGCTCGCGCAGGCGGTGGCGGCGGCCAAGGCGGCGGACGTCGCGGTCGTCGTCGCCGGCCTGTCGCCCGATCTGGAGGGCGAGGCGCTGTCGGTGCAGGTCCCCGGCTTCGTCGGCGGCGACCGCACCGACATCGCCCTTCCCCTCCCGCAGCAGCGCCTGCTCGATGCGCTGAAGGCGACCGGCACGCCGATCGTCCTCGTCTTGTCGAGCGGCAGCGCGGTGGCGGTCGATCCCGCCTCCGCCGACGCGATCCTCGCCAATTGGTATGCGGGAGAGGCGGGCGGCACCGCGCTCGCCGAGGTGCTGGCCGGCATCACCAATCCCGCCGGCCGCCTGCCGGTGACGCTGTACCGCCACACCGGCGATCTGCCGGCCTTCGTCGATTACGGCATGAAGGAGCGGACCTACCGCTACTTCACCGGCACGCCGCTATGGGGCTTCGGCCACGGCCTCAGCTACACGCGCTTCGCCTACGACGCGCCGCGCGGGGCCACGAGCGTCGCGGCAGGCAGCGACCTGACCGTGGAGACGGCGGTCACCAACGCCGGCACGCGCGACGGCGACGAGGTGGTTCAGGCCTATCTCGTCCCCCCCGCCCCCGCCGGCCGACCGGGCTTCACCGACCCCGTGCTCCAGCGCCAGCTCGTCGCCTTTCGCCGCGTGGCCGTGAAGCGCGGGCAGACGCAACGGGTCGCCTTCACGCTCGATCCGCGCGCGATGAGCATCGTCGAGCGCGACGGCCGCCGCCACGTCGCCCCCGGCGCCTACCGCCTCTACGTCGGCGGCGGCCAGCCCGGCGACGGTGCGGGCCAGTGGTTCGACTTCACCGTGACCGGCAGCGATACGGAGGTGGCGAAGTGAGCGACTGCACGACCCTCCACCGCCGACATTTTCTCGCCGCCTCCGCCGCGACGCTCGCCAGCCCGACCTTCGCCGCCACCACGCCGCAGCTGCCGTCGAAGCGCCCCGCCCCGGCGGAGCGCCGCTTCACCAGCCCGGCGGTGGAGCGCGAACTCGCCCGCGTCGCCGCGCAGATCGGCGACCCGAAGCTGCGCTGGATGTTCGGCAATTGCTACCCGAACACGCTCGACACCACCGTGCGGATGAGCACGGTGGACGGACGACCCGATGCCTTCGTCATCACCGGCGACATCCCCTGCCTGTGGCTGCGCGATTCCTCGGCGCAGGTGAAGCCCTACCTCCACCTCGCCGCCAGGGCGCCCGAACTGCGCCGCCTGTTCCACGGGCTCATCGCCCGCCAGGCACGCTGCATCCTGATCGATCCCTATGCCAACGCCTTCATGGAAGATCCGACGGCAAAATCGAACCTCGAATGGTCGACGCACGACGAGACGGTGATGAAGCCGGGCGTCGCCGAACGGAAGTGGGAGGTGGATTCGCTCTGCTACCCGATGCGGCTCGCCCACGGCTATTGGCAGGCGACACAGGACAGGACGCCGTTCGACGCGACCTGGGCGGAGGCCGCCCGCGCCAGCATCCGCACCTTCCGCGAACAGCAGCGCAAAGACGGCAACGGCCCCTACAGCTTCCGCCGCTCGGCGCCGCAGCCGACCGAGACGCTGCTGTGGGGCTACGGCAATCCGATCCGGCCGATCGGGCTGATCGCCTCCGGCTTCCGCCCCTCGGACGATGCCTGCCTCTACCCCTTCCTCATCCCCAGCAATCTGTTCGCGGTCACCGCCCTGCGCGAGCTGGCGGTGGTCGCCGCCGCGGCGCGCGGCGACACGGCGCTCGCCGCGGACGCCACCGCGCTGGCGGCCGAGGTGGAGGGCGCGCTGCGTCAATACGGCACGATGCGGCTGCGCAACGGGCCTGAGGTCTGGGCCTATGAGGTCGACGGCTACGGCAATGCCGTCTTCATGGACGATGCCAACGTGCCGAGCCTCTCCGGCCTCGCCTATCTCGGCTGCGTCGATCCCGCCGACCCGCTGTGGCAGCGCACCCGCGACGCCTGCTGGAGCGATGCCAACCCGTGGTTCTTCAAGGGCACGGCCGGCGAAGGCATCGGCGGCCCGCATGTCGGCGCCGGCCAGATCTGGCCGATGTCGCTCATCATCCGCGCGCTGTCGGCTGGCGACGATGCCACGGTCCGCGCCTGCCTCCGCACGCTGCGCGACACCGATGGCGGCACCGGCTTCATCCACGAAAGCTTCGACCGCAACGATCCCGCGAAGTTCACCCGCAGCTGGTTCGCCTGGGCCAATGGCCTGTTCGGCGAGCTCATCGTCCATCTCGCCGCCACCCGGCCCGCGCTGCTGAAGGCTCCCCTATGATTACGCGCCGTACCCTGCTGGCGAGCACCGCCGCCGCCGGTCTGCCGCTCCCGGCGTTCGCCGCCGCGCCGGCTGCCGCCGCGCCGAACCTGTTCGTCGGCACCGGCGGCCATGGCCACACCTATCCCGGCGCGACGCTGCCCTTCGGCATGGTGCAGCTGAGCCCGGACACCGACGTCGAGCGCTGGGATGCCTGCTCGGGCTATCATCGCGACGATACGTCGATCATGGGGTTCAGCCACACCCATCTGTCGGGCACCGGCATCGGCGACATGCTCGACGTGCTGGTGGTGCCGACACGCGGTCCGGTGCAGCTGATGCCCGGCCCGCTCGACGCCCCCGACAAGGGCTATCGCCAGCGCTTCTCCGCCGAACATGCCGAGCCCGGCTATTACCGCGTCGCACTGGAAAGCGGCGTCCGCGCCGAGCTGACCGTCACGCCGCGCACCGGCTATCATCGCTACACCTTCCCCGCAGGGCCGGCGCATATCCTGGTCGACCTGTCGCACCTCGTGCTCGACAAGAGCGATCACGCGCCGCTCATCACCGATGCCAGCCTCGCGCTGGATGCGGATGGCACGCTCACCGGCAGCCGCACCGTCAATCGCTGGGCGAAGGGGCGGCGCATCCATTTCGCGATGCAGCTGTCCCGCCGGCCGAGCCGCGTCACCTTCTACGGCGACAAGGATGCCGAACAGCCCGCCGGCACCCGCGCGGTGCAGGGCAACCGGCTGAAGGTCGTGTTCCACTATGACGATGCCGGCTCCGCCCCCGTCGTGATCCGCTGCGGCATCTCCGGCGTCGATGTCGCCGGCGCCCGCGCCAATCTCGCCGCCGAGGCGAAGACGTGGGACTTCGACGCCGTCCGCCGCGCCGCGCAGGCACGCTGGACGCGCGAACTGGATGCGATCACCGTCGAAGGCGGCACCGCCGATCAGCGCGCGATCCTCTCCTCCGCGCTCTACCATGCCCTGCTCGCGCCGACGCTCTTTTCCGATGTCGACGGCCGCTACGTCGGGCTCGACCGGCAGGTGCACACTGTCCCGCGCGGCGATGCCGCCTACAGCACCTTTTCGCTGTGGGACACGTATCGCGCGCTGCACCCGCTGCTGACCATCGTCGCGCCGGACAGGGCGCAGAGCCTCGTCGCCGATCTCATCCGCCAGACGCAGCAGAGCCCCTACGGCCCGCCGGTGTGGCCGCTGCAGGGCGTCGAAACCGGCACGATGATCGGCTGGCATGCGGTATCGGTCCTCGCCGAGGCGCAGGCCAAGGGGATCAAGGCCGATTACGCCGCCGCCTGGCCGGGCATCGCCAGGCGCAGCTTCGACTTCACCGCCCCCGACCTCGACAACAGCAAGGGCCGCGACCTCTACGACCGGATGGGCTACGTTCCCGCCGACAAGTGGTTCGAGAGCGTCAGCCGCACGCAGGAATATGCCTATGACGACTGGGCATCCTCGCACCTCGCCCGCGCAGCCGGCAAGACGGCGGAGGCCGACCGGCTGCTCAAGCGCTCGCGCAACTGGCGCAACGTCATCGACGGCGCGATCGGCTTCGCCCGCCCGCGCTTTGCCGACGGCAGCTGGTGGACGCCCTATGACCCGATCCAGCTCGGCCACATGCCCAAGCCCTGGTGGCGCGACTATACCGAGGCGAACGGCTGGCAGGCGACCTTCCTCAACCAGCACGATATCTACGGCCTGATCGCCCACATGGGCGGCGAGGCAAAGTTCGAGGCGAAGCTCGACGCCCTCTTCACCGCGCCCTCGACGCTGCCCGCCAATGCGCCGCCCGACATCGCCGGCCTCGTCGGGCAGTACGCGCACGGCAACGAGCCCGACCAGCACGCGGCCTATCTCTACGCCTACACCGGCGCTCCGTGGAAGACGCAGGCGATGGTCCGCCGCCTGTGCACGGAGATGTACAAGAACGATCCCGACGGCGTCATCGGCAACGACGATTGCGGTCAGATGAGCGCATGGTTCGTGCTGTCCTCGCTCGGCTTCTACCCGGTCGATCCGGTCGAGGCGGTGTACGTCTTCGGCTCGCCGCTGTTCGAACGCGCGACGATCGCGCTGCCCGCCGGCAAGCGCCTCGTCATCGAGGCGCCGGGCAACACCGCCGGCACGCCCTATGTCCGTTCGATCACCTTCAACGGCCGCCCCTGGACGAAGAGCTGGATCAGCCATGCCGACCTGATGAAGGGCGGCCGCCTCGTCTTCACCATGAGCGCCACGCCGGTGAAGGGCTTCGGCCAGGCCAAGGCCGATCGCCCTCCATCGAACGGACGGGGGGCGGCATGACGCCCTCCCTGTCCGTCATTGCGAGCGCAGCGAAGCAATGACGTCCACTTTGCCAGATTTCCTTACTCCTTGAGCGGAGCGACCCGATGACCGACCTTTCCCGCCGCACCCTCATCGCCAGCGGCCTCGCCGCGAGCGCCGCCACCGCCACGCCTGCCTTCGCCGCAGCGCCCGCCGCGCCCAGGCCCTGGGGCGCCACCCCTTCGCCGCGCCAGCTCGCCTGGCACGCGCGCGAGCGCTACGCCTTCATCCACTTGTCGATCAACACCTTCACCGATCGCGAATGGGGCTATGGCGATGAAAGCCCCAAGCTGTTCAACCCGACCGACTTTTCCGCCGACCAGATCGTCGCCGCGGCCAAGGCGGGCGGCATGCGCGGCATCATCCTCACCGCCAAGCATCACGACGGCTTCTGCCTGTGGCCGACGATGCTGACCGAGCATTGCATCCGCAACAGCCCCTACAAGAACGGCAAGGGCGACATCGTCCGCGAGATGGAGCAGGCGACGCGCCGCGCCGGCCTCGCCTTCGGCCTCTACCTCTCGCCCTGGGATCGCAATCACCCCGAATACGGCCGGCCCGCCTATATCGATTACTACCGCAAGCAGGTGGTCGAGCTCTGCACGCGCTACGGCGAGCTGTTCGAATTCTGGTTCGACGGCGCGAACGGCGGCGACGGCTATTACGGCGGCGCCCGCGAAACGCGGAAGATCGACGCGCCGAAATACTACAACTGGCCCTCGATCATCGCGCTGGTGCACCAGCATCAGCCGATGGCCTGCACCTTCGATCCGCTCGGCGCGGACATCCGCTGGGTCGGCAACGAGGACGGCGTCGCCGGCGATCCGTGCTGGCCGACGATGCCGAACCACCCATACGTCCAGGCGGAGGGCAACAGCGGCGTGCGCGGCGCGCCCTTGTGGTGGCCGGCCGAGACCGACGTGTCGATCCGCCCCGGCTGGTTCTACCACGCCGACGAGGATGCCAAGGTGAAGAGCCCGGCGCGACTGATCCGCCTGATCGACGAATCGGTCGGTCGCGGCACCAATCTCAATCTCAACCTGCCGCCCGACCGCCGCGGCCGCATCCCCGACCACGACGTCGCGGTCCTCAAGAGCTTCGGCGACGCCCTCGCCGCCAGCTTCGCCACCGATCTCGCGCAAGGCGCGGTGGCCAGCGCCAGCGCCACGCGTGCCGCCGCCTTCGCCCCGGCCAAGGTGCTCGACAACGATCGCGACACCTATTGGTCGACGCCGGACGGCGTCACCACCCCGACCCTCACGCTCGACCTGCCGCCCGGCCGCCGCTTCGACCTCATCCGCCTGCGCGAATTCCTGCCGCTCGGCGTCCGCGTCACCCGCTTCGCCGTCGAGGCGGAGGTCGGCGGCCAATGGCAGCGGCTCGCCACGCACGAATGTATCGGCGCGCAGCGGATCATCCGCCTGGGCGCGCCGATCGCCGCCCGCCGCCTCCGGCTGGTGATCCTGGAGGCCCCCGCCTGCCCGGCGATCAGCGAGGTGGCGCTGTTCCTCAGCGTTGCGCCGGTGCCCGTCGCCGCGCCGCGCGTGACCGACGCCGCGAACCTCTCCAAGCAGGGCTGGACGATCGCCGCCGCCTCGGCCCCCGGTGCGGAGGCGGTCATCGACGGCGAGGCTGCCACCGTCTGGAGCCAGCCCGCACCCACCACGACGCCGGCCAGCGTGACGATCGACCTCGGCAAGGCGCAGACCGTCGCCGGCTTCAGCCTCACCCCCTGGCGCCATCCGGACAAGGTCAGCAGCCCGCCGCGCGGCTATCGCGCCGAAACCAGCGTCGACGGCAAGACCTGGTCGGCGGGCGCGGAGGGCGAGTTCCAGAACATCGCCTATGCGCTCTCCACCCAGCGCATCTCCTTCACCGCGCCGCGCGAGGTCCGCTACCTGCGGCTGACGTTCGCGGCGACCGCGGTGCCGGCGCAGACACTGGCGATCGCCGACATCGGCGCCTTCGCGCGGTAGAGCAGACGTTTACATGATGCCCGTCATCTCCGCGCAGGCGGGGATGACGGTCCTGCCGGATAGGACGGCCGCCTTACCGCGGACGCCTCAAATCCCCTCGGCGAACACCTCGCGCCCGGTCGCTTCCAACTCGCGCGTCAGATCGGCAAGGCACGCCGCCACCAGCGCCGCGTCCGGACTGCGCACCACGAAATTCGCCCCCGTCCGCCCTTCGCGAAAGAAGGGGTAGGAGCCGATCGACACCCCCTCGTGGCTCTTCTCCGCCGCACGCAGCAGGTCGGCGACCTCGCTTTCCGCCACCCAGCAGCCGATCGTGCCCGACACCACCGGGCGGCCGCCCTCCAGCGTGCCGGTCAAGGCATCGAGCATGCCGGCCGTGATGTGCGGCACACCCGCCATGATGAAGATGTTGCCGATCCGGATGCCCGGCGCGCCCGACACCCGGTTGGGGATCAGCCCGGCGCCCGCCGGCACCCGCGCCATCCGGGCCCGCGCCTCGGTCAGGCCGCCGCGCGTCGCGTAATACCGTTCCAGCACCGCCAGCGCCTCGGGATGATGCTCCACTCCGACGCCCAGCGCCGCCGCGATCGCGTCGACCGTGATGTCGTCATGGGTCGGGCCGATGCCGCCGGTGGTGAACAGATAATCGTTGCGCGCGCGCAGCGTATTGACCGCCTCGACGATCGCTTCGGTGCGATCGGGCACCACCCGCACCTCGACCAGCCGGATGCCCTGGACGTTGAGCCAGCTCGCCAGCTGCGCGATGTTGCGGTCCTGCGTGCGGCCCGACAGGATCTCGTCACCGATGACGACGAGCGCGGCGGTCCAGATGCGTTCCTGCTCCATCCGTTCGCCATAGCCTCGCAAAAGCGCGGCCGTCACGCTATATCGGCTGCCATGACCGATTACGTCACCGTCACCTCCGACGCACCCGAAGGCCGCACCGGCGCCATCAAGCTGCACGGCCCCGCCGCCTTCGCCGGCATGCACAAGGCCGGACGCCTGGCTGCCGAGACGCTCGACATGCTCGTGCCGCACATGGTGCCGGGCGTCACCACCGCAGAGCTCGACCGGCTGATCTACGATTTCGTGCTGGCGGGCGGCGGCGTGCCCGCGACGCTCGGCTATCGCGGCTATACGCATTCGACCTGCATCTCGATCAACCACGTCGTCTGCCATGGCATCCCGTCGGAAAAGACGCTGAAGTCGGGTGATATCGTCAATGTCGACGTGACGCCGATCGTCGATGGCTGGCACGGCGATACCAGCCGCATGTACCTGATCGGCGACGTGCCGCTGAAGGCGCGCCGATTGGTCGAGGTGACATACGAATGCCTGATGCTCGGCATCGAGCAGGCGCGGCCCGGCAACCACATGGGCGACGTGGCGCATGCCATCCAGCGCCATGCCGAGAAGCATCGCTACGGCGTCGTCCGCGATTTCTGTGGCCATGGCGTCGGCCGGCTGTTCCATGACGCGCCGGAGGTCGTCCATGTCGGCAAGCCCGGCACCGGCCCCGAATTGAAGCCCGGAATGATCTTCACCATCGAACCGATGATCAACATCGGTCGCCCCGACGTGAAGCTGCTCGATGATGGCTGGACGGCGGTGACGCGGGATCGCTCGCTCTCGGCGCAGTTCGAACATTCGATCGGCATCACCGACACGGGATGCGAGATCTTCACGGTGTCGCCGGCGGGGCGTCATCAGCCGCCGTACGCCTGACGCCCCGCGCAAAGTTCGGCTAGAGGAGCGTCAGCGCCGCGCGCGGCGGCTGTCCGCCTGACGCGCGGAAGCGATCGTGTCGACCACCAGTTCGTAGAAGGCCGGCGAATAGCCCGCCGCGACGAACGCCTTCACCTCGGCCGACGCGATGGCATAGCCCCGCCGCCAGCTGAGCACGGCGATGCGACGGAGTGCCTCCAGCTTCGGATCGGCAAGCTGCGGGCTGATCCGTACGCCGAACAGCAAGCCCAGCCAGCGCGACAGCCGACCCGGCTGGCGCAGGGTCGACAGGCCGTCGCGCCGCGCGATGCCGATCACCGAACGTTCCAGCTCCGTCAGCATCGGGCGCTCCTCGGCGTGGACTAGCTTGGGAAATGCGGGTGCCAGCGTCGGCAGGTGCGCGACCGGAGCCGCGCTCGCACGGGCATAGCCGGCGTTGCCGGGCTCGGCGAAAGCAAGAAAGGCCATGGCGTCACTCCCTTTTCGATAGCGGCAGACAGCACCGCATCGGTGGCGATGCAGCCTGGTAGCGCGCGTGTGTTGCGACCGGTTGTCCGCCGATCGACCGACGTGCGTCCGGATACTGTCCGAAGCCTGCCGGCTCCCGTGCCGCCCAGCTTCTATACCGATTGGTATAGAAGCGCGTTCAGCGTGCGTCAATCGTTTTATACCGCTCGGTAGCGAAATCTCGCCGCGGTGTCGCGGCGCCCCATCGGAACCGGTGGATACACCGGCCGGCAGCTTCGTTTTCCCCCTCGCACGACAGGAGGATCGCATGTCAGACCCGTCAAAGCCGGACCCCGCGGTCGATCCCGGCCGGCAGCGCCACAGTCAGCCGTTCGATGCCGACGATGGCCTCTACGGCCAGGAATATCACCGCGACCGCGAGGCCGCGCAGGGCCGCGACCTGCCCAGCGGCACCGTCGCCGCAAAGCCCGGCGCGCCGGCACGCACCGCGTCCGGCATCGATACCGACGCCGACATTCCGCCCGACAACGGCCGCCGCGCCTCGTTCGACCCCAGGACCGGCGCCGTCCACGGCAGCGGCAGCGGTGCCGGCGGCGGCAATCCCGGCGAGGATTTCGCCAGCGACGCCGCGGGCGGCGACGGCTATCCGATCACCGGCGCAGAAGGAACCCCGGACGGCGCACCCGACGACCTCGGGCCGCCGCACTTCAAGCAATAGGCCGCGGCACCAAATGGCCGTACCACAAGGCGGAACTACGGCCACAGCTGGTGCGGGCCAACATCAACCCAATCCGTTCGTGCTGAGCCTGTCGAAGCAAGGTTGAGTCTCATGCCCTTCGACAAGCTCAGGGCAAACGGTGAGCGCGTGCGGAGTTCCCGTTTCAAACACTTGAGCGTCGAGCGTTACATCAACCCGTTCGCCCTGAGTTTGTCGAAGGGCACCGTGCCGCAAGCAAACCGCATCTATAGCGCGATGCGCTAAGCCAGGACCCATCGACCTTCAATCCTCCCCCGCAAGGGGGAGGTGGCAGGCGCAGCCTGACGGAGGGGGAGGTAAGCGACGCATGTCGTGCTTGGGGAGACGCCCCCTCCATCGCCTTCGGCGCCCCCCGCCAGGTCAGGGCTATCGCATATGGCGATGATAGCTCCCGGCTGCGGGGAAGGGGCATGCCATCCCAACATCCTTCGTCACCCCGGACTCGTTCCGGGGTCCACCGTGCCGCAAAGCCAATAGCCTATTGTTGTGCGGCACGGTGGATGCCGGACCGAGTCCGGCATGACGGAGGATTAAAGAACACCGCCGCGGATCAGGCACCTCATGTCCGATAGCCCTGCCCTGCCGGGGAAGGATGAAGAGAACCCCTCATCTTGAATGCCGATCAGCCCTAATACACGACCCGATACCCGGCCCGAACCCGCACCCGGCACACCCCGCTCACTTGAGCGGCACGATCACCTCATCCGGATGCGCGACGTTCAGCTCCTTGCGCACCATCTCGTCCACCATATCCGGATTGGCATGGTCGGGATCGAGCAGCGCGACGCGGTTCTTCAGCACCGCGCGCTTCTGATCGAGCAGCGCGAACTGCTTCTCGCGGCGCGCCAGCTGCTTCTTGTAATCGCCATAGGCCAGCATGCCGTTCGGCCCCAACACCGCATAGGCGCCGAAGAACGCCATGATGGTAAGGCCCAGCGCGGGCAAGGCGGCACGGCGCATCGTCCTGCGAAACGCCGAAGTCCTGATTGCCCGTGCCATGCCGCTATCCTTGCCTGCCCGCGTGTCCGGATCAAGCCTTCAGAACGTCGCGACCCGCATAACGTGCCGCATCGCCCAGCTCTTCCTCAATGCGGATCAGCTGGTTGTACTTGGCAAGCCGGTCCGACCGGGCGAGCGAGCCCGTCTTGATCTGCCCGCAGTTGGTGGCGACGGCGAGGTCGGCGATCGTCGCATCCTCGGTCTCGCCCGACCGGTGGCTCATCACCGCGGTGTAGCGCGCGCGCTGCGCCATGGTCACCGCTTCCAGCGTCTCGGTCAGCGTACCGATCTGATTGACCTTCACCAGCAGCGAATTGGCATAGCCGCCCTCGATGCCGCGCTTCAGCCGCTTGGGGTTGGTGACGAACAGGTCGTCGCCGACCAGCTGGACCTTGTCGCCGACGAGGTCGGTGAGCGCCTTCCAGCCCTCCCAGTCGTCCTCGCTCATCCCGTCCTCGATCGAGAAGATCGGGTAGCGGCGGGTGAGGTCGGCGAGATATTCCGCCATCGCGCCGCTTTCCAGCACCTTGCCCTCGCCGGCGATATGGTAGCGGCCGTCCTTGTAGAATTCGGTCGCCGCGCAATCGAGCGCCAGCATCACGTCGTCACCCGGCGTGTAGCCCGCCTTCTCGATGCTGGCCATGATGAAGCCCAGCGCCTCTTCGGTGCTGGCGATATTGGGGGCGAAGCCGCCCTCATCGCCGACGCCGGTCGCCAGCCCCTTGTCGTGCAGCGCCTTCTTGAGCGTGTGGAAGATTTCCGAGCCGCAGCGCACCGCCTCGACGATATTCTCCGCGCCGACCGGCACGATCATGAATTCCTGGAAATCGATCGGATTGTCGGCATGTTCGCCGCCGTTGATGATGTTCATCATCGGCACCGGCAGCACATGCGCCGATACGCCGCCGACATACTTGTAGAGCGGCATGCCGCGCGCCTCGGCGGCGGCCTTCGCCGCGGCGAGGCTGACGCCGAGGATCGCGTTCGCGCCCAGCCGCCCCTTGTTCTCGGTGCCGTCGAGCTCGATCATGGTGCGATCGAGGTCGGCCTGGTCCTCGGCATCCAGGCCGATCAGTGCCTCGACCAGTTCGCCGTTCACCGCCTCGATCGCGTCGTCGACGCCCTTGCCGCCCCAGCGGCTCTTGTCGCCGTCGCGCTTCTCGACCGCCTCGTGCGCGCCGGTCGACGCGCCCGACGGCACGGCGGCGCGGCCGAAGCTGCCGTCCTCCAGCAACACGTCGACTTCCACGGTGGGGTTGCCCCGGCTGTCGAGGATCTGGCGGCCATGGATGTCGATGATTGCGGTCACGTAATGATGCTCCTACCTCGGGCGGGTCACGCGGCGGCCTCTACCCTGCCCGGTGCGGTGCGGCAATCTCCTCCACCGCGAGGGAACCGTGCCGGATGGGCCGGGTTGAGGGTGTCGAACCATTCGAAAGGGCGCGTCATGGCCGATTCTGACTTGAAACCGCAGGGCGACAGCGACTTCAACCCACCCCCCCCCACCACCGACTTCACCCCGGCCGAGCCGCTGAAGACCAGCGGTGTGGCATTCGATGCCGATTCCTCTCCCTCAGGCGACGCCGGATCGGACGCCGGCGGCAGCAAGACCGAACAGGCCAAGCAGACCGTAAAGGACTATTCGTCCAAATACGGCGCGCAGGCGACCGACAAGATCCGCACCCTCGCCGACACCGGCAAGGAACGCGCGGTCGGCGGCCTCGACCAGCTGTCGCAGATGATCAACGACGCTGCCGCTCAGGTCGATGAGAAGCTCGGCGGTCAATATGGCGAATATGCCCGTTCGGCGGCAGGTGCGGTGTCCAACTTCTCCGAACAGATCAAGGGGAAGGATGTGGACGAGCTGCTGGAGGATGCGCGCGGCTTCGTGCGCAAGAGCCCCGGCGTGGCGATCGGCGTCGCCGCCGCCCTCGGCTTCGCGCTCGCCCGTATCATCCAGTCGGGGATCGACGGCGACGGCCCCACCGGCGGCAAGGCCTGATCCGGCCGATGGCGACGACCGAGCCCCTGCCCGGCCTGATCGAGGACGAAGGCATCGCCACGCTCGTCGGCCAGCTGGTCGACGATGCGCGTGGCTTGGCGAGCGCGGAGGTGGCGCTGGTCAAGGCGCGCATCGGCGAGCGGACCAGCGCCTATAAGAACGCGGCGATCTACTTCGTTGCCGCAGGCGTTCTCGCCCTTGCCGCGCTCATCGCCTTGCTTGTCGGGCTGATCCTCAGCCTGGCGACGCTGATCGGCCCCGGCCTCGCTACGGCGGCCGTGGTGCTCGCGGTGTGCGCGATTGCGGGCGTGCTCGCCATCATCGGCAAGGGCCGGCTCGCACCGGGGAGGCCGCAATGAGCGCGCCTGAACCCGCCCTCCGCCTGGCGCAGGCAGAGGCCGACGCAGCCGCCGCACGCGAGCGGCTGTCGTCGACCCTCGGCAAGTTGCAGGTGAAGCTCAACCCGCGCGATCTCGCGCGTCAGGTCGGTCGCGACGTGGCGGACAAAAGCGCCGCTGCGGCGCAGGCGAGCCTCAACACCGCGGTGCGCAATCCCGGTGCCGTCGCCGGCGCCACCGCGGCGGCGGGGCTTTTCCTCGCCCGCCATCGCATCATCGCCCTGTTCCGCCGCAAACCCAAGCACAAGCCCGGTCATCGGGAGCGCGAACCCGGCCTCGGCCCGCAGGACTGATCTTTCGAAAGGATAAGACCCATGCCCAATACGCACGCGCATGACCACGACACCCACGGCCGCATCGACGATGCCAAGCATGCCGCCGCCGACGCCGCCCGCCGCACGGCCGACGCGATCGACACCAACCCGCTCGCGCTGGTCGCAGGCGGCGTCGCCATCGGCGCGCTGGCCGGCGCGCTGATCCCGCGGTCGGCCAAGGAAAAGGAACTGCTCGCCCCGCTCGGCCGGACGTTGGCCGATCGCGCCCGCGGCGCCGTGCAGGCGGCACGTGAGGCAGGCACCAACGAGTTGCACGACGCGGGCCTCTCCCGCGACGCTGCCAAGGATCAGGTCAAGTCGCTGTTCCAGGGCATCGCCAAGGCGGCGACCAGCGCCGGCAGCGCCGCCGCCAAGACCGCCGCGAACAAGGGCTGACGAATGGGGCACCCCGCACGCCGGGGTGCCCGTTCCGTCCGCTCGGGGGGTTCAATATTGCAGCGCAGCACGCTAGGAGCCTGCGCTTGAACCTCTCACCCGGGATGTATCGATGAGTAAGCTTCACCTCGTCTTCGGCGGCCGCGTCAAGGACCCCCGTACCCTCGAATTCGCTGATCCGTCGGCACTCGAAGTCGTCGGCATCTTCCCCGACTATGCCAGCGCCGAAAAGGCATGGCGCGCCAATGCGCAGCGTACGGTCGACGATGCCGAAATGAAGTTCGTGGTGGTCCACCTCCACCGCCTGCTCGAGCCGGACTTGCTGGCGTCGCCGGAGGCGTAAGGGCGTACCCTCTATCGTCATCCCGGCGAACGCCGGGATCCATGCAGGGATAAGCGGCAACGGGGGCGCATCATCGCTGATGGCGCCTCGCCCATGGGTCCCGGCGTTCACCGGGACGACGTGGCCGACATGACGACGTGCGGGTTACTCTCCCGCCGTCAGATGAACTCGACCTTCGACACCACGTAATAACGGTCGCCCGCGGGCACCGAAACCTCGACCTCGTCATCCACCTTGCGACCGATCAGCGCCCGGCCAAGCGGCGAATTATAGCTGATCCGGCCTGTCTTAGCATTCGCCTCGGTCTGCCCAACGATCTGGTACTTGACCGGCTTGTCGTCGTCGTCGAGCAGCGTCACAGTCGCGCCGAACACCACCTTGTCGCCGGACAGGTCGCGCGGATCGATGATCTGGGCGCGGCTGAGCTTGTCCTCGATATCGGCGATCGATGCCTCGATCTGGCCCTGCCGCTCCTTGGCGGCATGATATTCGGCGTTTTCCGACAGATCGCCATGCGCGCGCGCTTCCTCGATCGCGTCGACGATCTGGGGACGCTCCGTTTTCAGACGCTTCAGGTCCGCGGTGAGCGTGTCATAGCCCTCCTGGAGCATCGGCATCTTTTCGACGGTCGCCATAGTCTCGTCCCCAATTCACTCATTCCCCGCGGCGGCCGTCCGATCGGAAGGCCGCCCCGCACATCACGTCATTATGTCGGGATCAGTTGTGCGACTGCGAATAGTAGGATTGCAGCGGCCTGACTTCAAGGGATGCCGTCCCGATTGCGGACGCCGCCTGCACGCTGGCCGGTGCGGTGGTGAAATACGGGATCTTCTGCGCCAACGCCGCCTGGCGGATCGGCTTGGAATCCTTGAGCGACTGCCAGCCCTCGGTGGTGTTGAAGATCAGCGTCACCTCACCATCCATGATCCGGTCGAGGATGTGCGGCCGCCCTTGCGCGACCTTGTTGACCTTCTCCACCGCCAGTCCGACGGTTTCGAGGTAATCCGCCGTCCCGCCGGTCGCCAGCACCTGGAAACCGCGCGCCAGCAGCGCCTTCACCGCCGGCACGATGTGCGGCTTGTCGCCATCCTTGACGCTGACGAAGGCGGTGCCGCCAGTCGGCAGCACGGTGCCGGCGCCCAGCTGCGACTTCATGAAAGCGGTGGTGAAATCGGGATCGATCCCCATGACTTCGCCGGTGCTCTTCATCTCCGGTGACAACACGGGATCGATGCCCGGGAAGCGGTTGAACGGGAAGACGGCTTCCTTCACCGCGTAATAATCGATGTGGCGGTCGATCGGCGGCAGGTCGCGCAGCATCTCGCCCGCCATGACGCGGCTGGCGATCTTGGCGATCGGCACGCCGATCGCCTTGGCGACGAACGGCACGGTGCGCGACGCACGCGGGTTCACCTCGATCAGGTACACCTCGCCGTCCTTGACCGCGAACTGGATGTTCATCAGCCCCTTGACGGACAAGGCGTGCGCCAGCGCGATGGTCTGCCGCTCGATCTCCGCGATCGTCTCGGCGGACAGCGAATGCGGTGGGATCGAACAGGCGCTGTCGCCGGAATGAACGCCAGCCTCCTCGATGTGCTGGAGCAGGCCGGCGACCACCACGTCCTCGCCGTCGCAGATCGCGTCCACATCCACCTCGATCGCGTCGCGCAGATATTGGTCGATCAGCACCGGGCTCTCGCCCGACACCTGCACCGCGGTCTGGATATAATCGTCGAGCTGCTGGAGCGAATCGACGATCTCCATCGCCCGCCCGCCGAGCACATAGCTCGGCCGCATCAGCACCGGATAGCCGATCCGCTCGGCCGCCGCGACCGCCTCGTCGCGGCTGCGCGCCAGGCCGTTGGCCGGCTGCTTGAGGCGCAGCTTGTTGACCAGCGCCGCAAACCGCTCGCGATCCTCGGCAAGGTCGATGGCGTCGGGCGAGGTGCCGAGGATCGGGATCCCCGCCTTCTCCAGCGCGCGCGCGAGATTGAGCGGCGTCTGTCCGCCGAACTGCACGATCACGCCGACCAGCTCGCCACGGCTCTGCTCGACATGCAGGATCTCCAGCACGTCCTCGGCAGTCAGCGGCTCGAAATACAGCCGGTCCGATGTGTCATAGTCGGTGCTGACCGTTTCCGGATTGCAATTGACCATGATCGTCTCGAACCCGGCATCCGACAGCGCGAAGCAGGCATGGCAGCAGCAATAATCGAACTCGATGCCCTGTCCGATCCGGTTCGGGCCACCGCCCAGGATCACCACCTTGCGCCGCTCGGACGGCATGCTCTCGTCCTCGGGCTCGCCGAACGACGGCGCCTCATAGGTCGAATACATATAGGGCGTCTTGGCATCGAATTCGGCGGCGCAGGTGTCGATCCGCTTGAAGACGGGACGCACGCCGAGCCGGTGGCGAAGGGCACGCACCTCGTCCTCGGTCACGCCGCCGGTCATCGCGACCACCGCCTCGTGGATCAGGCCGCTGCCACGCGCGATGCCGCGTTCCATGCCGCGCAGGTTCGCCGACTTGAGCGCCAGATAGGCGAGCCGCTTGTCGCTGAACCCCATCGCCTTCAGCCGCCGCAGCCCGGCGGCCTCGATCGGCAGGCCGTTGCGGCACACCTCTTCCTCGGCCGCGACGATCTCGGCGAGCCGTTCGAGGAACCAGGGATCGAACTTGGCGATGCCGTGGATCTCGGCGACGGTGAAGCCCTCGCGCAGCGCCTGCGCAGCGACCAGCAGCCGGTCGGGCGAAGCGACCGCGAGCGCCGCCTCGACCTCCGCCCGTGGGGCGCCGACCAGCCGGTCGACGGCGTTGAAGCCGCTCAGCCCCGTCTCCAGCCCGCGCAGCGCCTTCTGCATGCTCTCCTGGATATTGCGCCCGATCGCCATGACTTCACCGACGCTCTTCATCGCCGTGCCGAGCACGGCCTCGGCGCCCTTGAACTTCTCGAAGGCGAAGCGCGGGATCTTGGTGACGACGTAATCGATCGTCGGTTCGAACGACGCCGGGGTCGCGCCGGTGATGTCGTTGTCGATCTCGTCCAGCGTATAGCCGACCGCCAGCTTGGCTGCGACCTTGGCGATCGGGAAGCCGGTCGCCTTGGAGGCGAGCGCGCTGCTGCGCGACACGCGCGGGTTCATCTCGATGACGACGAGGCGGCCGTCCTTCGGATTGACCGCGAACTGGACGTTGGAACCACCGGTTTCGACGCCGATTTCCCGCAATACCGCGATCGATGCGTTGCGCATGATCTGATATTCCTTGTCGGTCAGCGTCAGCGCCGGCGCGACGGTGATCGAATCGCCGGTGTGGACGCCCATCGGATCGACATTCTCGATCGAGCAGATGATGATGGCGTTGTCGTTGCGGTCCCGCACGACCTCCATCTCATATTCCTTCCAGCCGAGCAGCGATTCCTCGATCAGCACCTCGGTGGTCGGCGAGGCGTCGAGCCCCTTGCGGACCATGTCGACGAATTCGGACCGGTTGTAGACGATGCCGCCGCCCGAGCCGCCCATGGTGAAGCTCGGCCGGATGATCGCCGGCAGCCCGGTGATCTCCAGGCCGGCGAGCGCCTCCTCGACGGTATGCGCGATGGCGGAGCGGGCGCTTTCCAGCCCGATCGTGTCCATCGCCGCCTTGAACTTCTGGCGGTCCTCGGCCTTGTCGATCGCCTCGGCATCGGCGCCGATCATCTGGACGCCGAACTTCTCCAGCGTGCCGTCATGGAACAGCGCCAGCGCGGTGTTGAGCGCGGTCTGTCCGCCCATCGTCGGCAGGACGGCGTCGGGCCGCTCCTTCTCGATGATCTTGGCAACGACGGCGGGCGTGATCGGCTCGACATAGGTCGCATCGGCCAATTCGGGATCGGTCATGATCGTCGCCGGGTTCGAATTCACGAGGACGATGCGATAGCCCTCTTCCTTCAACGCCTTGATCGCCTGCGTGCCCGAATAATCGAACTCGCACGCCTGCCCGATGACGATCGGCCCCGCGCCGATGACGAGGATGGAGGAGATGTCGGTGCGTTTTGGCATTATCTGTCTTTCACAACCTGTGCGGCGGCAGGCCCTTGGTTCGCCGCGTCCAATGCCGCACTCATCTTCTTCAGCACACATGCGAGCTTGACCGGATCGCCATCCGGCGGACCGCGGAAGACGACTTGCGGCCCTCTCAGCGTCAGCCACTTACGCGGTGCGCGGCATGCGTCGGCCATGGCGTTCAGGCTCGCTCGGCTCACCTTACGGACCGATGCCGACGGTTGAACCGCGGCCTGCAGGGCCAATGCGAGCAGCGCACTCATTGCTCGCTCGGTCCCAACGACCCCACGAACTTTTCGAACAGATACAGGCTATCCTGCGGCCCCGGACTCGCCTCCGGGTGGTACTGCACCGAAAACGCCGGCCGGTCGGTCAACTCCAGCCCCGCATTGCTCCCGTCGAACAGCGACACATGCGTCTCGCGCACGTTCGCCGGCAGCGACTCCCGCTCCACCGCGAAGCCGTGGTTCATGCTGGTGATCTCGACCGCGCCATCGGACAGGCGCTTGACCGGATGGTTGGCGCCGCGATGCCCCTGGAACATCTTGCTGGTCGTCGCGCCGACCGCGAGCCCCAGCAGTTGGTGGCCGAGGCAGATGCCGAACAGCGGCTTACCCGTGTCGAGCAGCTGCCGGATCACCGGCACCGCATACTCACCCGTCGCGGCGGGATCGCCGGGGCCGTTGGACAGGAAGATGCCGTCAGGGGACAAGGCCATGACGTCCTCGAACGTCGCCTGCGCGGGCAGCACCGTCACCTTTGCGCCGGCCTTTACCAGGTTGCGGAAGATGTTGTGCTTGCTGCCGTAATCGATCGCGACGACGTGCGGGCGGTCCTTCGCCACCTGCCCTTCGACAGGCTCAGGGCGAACGGCCGTGGATGCCGCACCCTCTTCTCCCGTTCGTGCTGAGCCTGTCGAAGCACCCTCGCCACCATAGCCGAAGCCCAGCCGCCAGATATCGCCCTCGCGCGCTTCGCCCCAGGCGTAGTGCGTCTCGGTCGATACCGTCCTGGCAAGGTCCATGCCCTCCAGCCCCGGCCAGCCGCGCGCCATCGCCAGCAGCGCATCGAGGTCGAACACGCCATCGGCCGAATGCGCCACCACCCCATTGGGCGCGCCGCCCGAACGGATGCGCCGGGTCAGCGCACGCGTGTCGATGCCGGCAAGGCCGATGCGGGCGTGCCGCTTCATCCAGCCATCCAGCCGCTCGACCGCGCGGAAGTTCGACGGCTGCGTCACATCCTCGCGCACGATCATGCCGAGCGCATGCGGCGCATCCGCCTCGATATCGTCGGGGTTGGCGCCGACGTTGCCGATGTGCGGAAAGGTGAAGGTGATGATCTGCCCCGCGAACGAGGGATCGGTCATGATCTCCTGGTACCCGGTCATCGCGGTGTGGAAGCACACCTCGCCGACCGCCGCGCCTTCCGCGCCGAAGCCGCGGCCCCAGGCCACCTCGCCGTTCGCAAGGACCAGGACACCCGTCGCGCCGTCGGGCTTTTCGGGCATGGCTATGGGCTTGGCGTCGGCCATGGCTTGGCGGGCACTCCTACAGGTTTCATCAGCGATGTCGCTAAGTGGCGCCCGCTAGCCCCCCGCCCCCGCGAGGTCAACCGGTTCACGGCGGACACGCATTCCGCTAGGGTCACCGGCTTTCCGGTCCAGCCACGAGATTTCCCATGATTCGCGACGACATCAAGGCCGCCCAGGTCACCGCCATGAAGACCGGCGACAAGGAAGGCCGCGCCGCGATCGGCCTGATCCAGGCGGCGATCAAGAACCGCGACATCGAGCTGCGCACCGCCGCCGCCCCGGCGGACGACGACGCCGTGGTGATCGAGGTGCTGCAGAAGATGGTCAAGCAGCGCCGCGAATCGATCCAGATGTACGAAACCGGCGGCCGCCAGGAACTCGCCGACGCCGAGCGTGCCGAGGTGGCGGTGATCGAACGCTTCCTGCCCGCCCAGATGAGCGAGGACGACACCCGCGCCGCGATCGAGGCGATCAAGGCGGAGCTCGGCGCGACCGGCATGAAGGACATGGGCCGGGTGATGGCCGAACTGAAGGCGCGCCATGCCGCGAGCCTCGACATGAGCAAGGCGAGCGGCCTGGTGAAGGCGGCGCTGTCGTAAGCCGCCCGTCCTTCGTCATCCCGGCGCACGCCGGGATCCATGGATACGAGAAGCCCGTCGCTGCGCGCCACATCAGCGACGCGCGTCCATGGATCCCGGCCTTCGCCGGGATGACGAATGAAAGGTCCGCGCTGTCCTACACGGCTCGAATCGGGCATGGCATCGTCATGCTCGCTGGCATCGTCCACTCTCGCCTGCATCCGACGCCGACGGCCGCTGCCGGATGACAACGCGCCAGCACGTCGGGAGCGTTTTTGGGCGCGACGTAGTGTCAACTTCGTCAACTTCCGCGCGTCATCGGCGCCGCCTGCATTGCCTAACCGCCCCGCCTCGGGCATGATAGAATCGCGCGTATGAGCCTGTCACCGCAGTTCCTCGACGAGCTCCGCGCCCGCACCTCGCTGTCGGCGCTCATCGGCAAGACGACCAAGCTGACCAAGGCGGGCCGCGAGATGCGCGGCTGCTGCCCGTTCCACAACGAGAAGACGCCGTCCTTCTACGTCAACGACGACAAGGGCTTCTACCATTGCTTCGGCTGTTCCGCGCATGGCGATGCGATCCGCTGGATGACCGACCAGCGCGGCCTCCCCTTCATCGATGCGGTGAAGGAACTGGCGCAGGCCGCCGGGCTGGAGATGCCGGCGCAGGACAGGCGCGCCGCCGCCAAGGCCGAACGTGCCAGGGGCCTGCATGATGCGATGGCGGATGCCGCCGCCTGGTTCACCGAGCAGCTGAACGGCCTGCCCGGCGCCGACGCCCGCGCCGTGCTGGCGAAGCGCGGCATCCGGCCGGAGACGGCGCGCACCTTCGGCATGGGCTTCGCTCCCGACAGCCGCGGCAAGCTGAAGGCGGCGCTCAAGGACTATGGCGACCCTGCGCTCGTCGAATGCGGCCTGCTGATCCAGGTCGAGGGCAAGGATCCCTACGACCGCTTCCGCGGCCGCCTGATGATCCCGATCCGCGACGCCCGCGGCCGGACGATCGCGTTCGGCGGCCGCGTCATCGGCGAGGGCGAGCCCAAATACCTCAATTCCCCCGACACGCCGCTGTTCGACAAAGGGCGCACGCTCTACAATCTCGACCGCGCCGCCCCCGCCGCCCGCAAGGCGAACCGCGTGCTGGTGGTTGAAGGCTATATGGACGTGATCGCGCTGTCGCAGGCGGGGATCGACGAGGCGGTCGCCCCGCTCGGCACCGCGCTCACCGAGGCCCAGCTCGAACGCTTGTGGCGGATGGTCGACGTGCCGGTCCTCTGCTTCGACGGCGATGGCGCCGGGCAGAAGGCGGCGCTGCGCGCGGCGAGCAGGGCGCTGCCGATGCTGGCGCCCGGCCGCAGCCTCGCCTTCGTCACGCTGCCGCAGGGGCAGGACCCCGACGATCTGGTCAAGGCCGGCGGCGCCGGGGCGATGGAGGCGCTGCTCGAAACACCGCAGCCGCTGGTCGACCGCCTGTGGCAGAGCGAGGTCGCCGCCGGCCCGTTCGATACGCCCGAACAGCGTGCCGGCCTGAAGCAACGCCTGGCCGACCTCGCCGCAACGATCGCCGATGCCTCGGTGCGCAAGGAATATGAAAGCGACTTCCGCAATCGCTTCTACGAACATTTCGCGCCCAAGCGCCGCGCCTTCCCCCCCCCCCCGCCGCGCGCACAGGGCAAGCGCGGTGCCGACGGCCAGTGGAAACAGCCGCCCGCGCCGCCGACCGAGGATGTGAAGGCCTTCCACGCCGCCGGCATCGACCGCGTGCTGGCGAAGGCGGTGCTCGCCGGCCTGATCCGCCACCCGGTGGAGATCGCGCGCCACATGGAGGTCCTGGGCAGCCTCACCGGCATCGACGGCGCGCTCGGCCGGTTGTTCGAAGCGGTGGTCGACGTCGCGCTGGAGGACCGGGCGCTTGATAGCACGCGTCTGCGCACCATATTGGCACGCAGCGGTTTCGATTCAGTCGCAAGCGACCTGCTGAGAGCCGATACGATGCCCTATTCGTTCACGCAAAGCGGTGGAGATCCGGACCGCGCCAGAGCAGACCTCGACGAAGCGATCGCCATCATGGTGGCGCGACCGGAGGTCGATCAGGCGTTGGGACAGGCGACCGCCGCGATGCAGACGCACTTCACCGAAGACGCGTTCGAACGGCAGGTGGCATTGGTGAAAGAGAAACAGGCGTTGGAGCTTCGACTTGCAAATCTGGTGCAGTCGAACGAAGACGCCCGAGCGTTTGGATCCGAGGGCAATTGATGGCGAAGGTTAACGGTAGCGGTGGTGACGAGGGTGGCGACGTGACCGACGCGCCGCTGATCGACCTCAATGACGCCGATATCAAGAAGCTGATCGCCCGCGCCAAGAAGCGCGGCTACATCACCTACGACCAGCTCAACGAGGCGCTGCCGCAGGACCAGATGTCCTCCGACCAGCTCGAGGACATCATGTCCGCGCTCAACGAGATGGGCGTCAACATCGTCGAGAACGAAGAAGCCGGCGAAGACGGCGACGGCGAAGAGGCGCAGGCCGACGACGAGGCGGAGGTCGCCGAGGTCGATGGCGACGGCTCCGCCGCGCCCGCGCTGGAGACCAAGAAGAAGGAGACCGTGGATCGCACCGACGATCCGGTCCGCATGTACCTGCGCGAGATGGGCGCGGTCGAACTCCTGAGCCGCGAGGGCGAGATCGCCATCGCCAAGCGGATCGAGGCGGGTCGCGACACGATGATCCTCGGCCTGTGCGAATCGCCGATCACCTTCAACGCGATCATCGACTGGTCGACCCAGCTCAACGAAGGCACGATGCAGCTGCGCGAGATCCTCGATCTCGACGCGATGCTCTCCAAGGGGCCGTCGGCCGAGCAGGTCGAGGGTGCCGAGGACGACGACGGCGCCGAGATCAGCGAAAAGACCGCCGGTGCGAGCTTCAAGGACGAGCCCGAACCCGAGGAAGCATCGGCCGATGAGGACGATGAGTCCGGCGAGCCGCGCGCGCCCCGCCCTTCGGACGACGAGGACGAGGACAATACGCTCAGCCTCGCGCAGATGGAGGAAACGCTCAAGCCACAGGCACTGGAGCGGTTCGCCAACATCACCGCGCTCTACAAGAAGTTCAGCAAGATCCAGCAGCAGCGCCTCGATGCGATGCAGGCGGGCGGCGAGCTGTCGGCGGCCGACGAGCGCAAGTATCAGAAGCTGCGCGAGGACCTGACCGCGGAGGTGGAGAGCGTCCAGTTCCACAACGCGAAGATCGAATATCTCGTCGACCAGCTCTATGCCTTCAACCGGCGCCTGACCGCGCTGGGCGGCCAGATGCTGCGCCTCGCCGAACGCCACAAGGTCAGCCGCAAGGACTTCCTCGATCGCTACGTCGGCCATGAGACGGACGACACCTGGCTGCAGTCGGTGGCCAAGCTCGACAAGAAATGGGGCAATTTCGCCGCCAACGAAGCGGCGGCGGTTGACCGCATCCGCGGCGAGATCAGCGAGATCAGCCAGCAGACCGGCATGGCGCTCACCGAGTTCCGCCGCATCGTCAACATGGTGCAGAAGGCGGAGCGCGAGGCGCGGATCGCCAAGAAGGAGATGGTCGAGGCCAATTTGCGGCTCGTGATCTCGATCGCCAAGAAGTACACGAACCGGGGGCTGCAGTTCCTCGACCTGATCCAGGAAGGCAACATCGGCCTGATGAAGGCGGTGGACAAGTTCGAGTATCGCCGCGGCTACAAGTTCTCGACCTATGCGACCTGGTGGATCCGCCAGGCGATCACCCGTTCGATCGCCGACCAGGCGCGCACGATCCGCATCCCGGTCCATATGATCGAGACGATCAACAAGCTGGTCCGGACCAGCCGCCAGTTCCTCCACGAGCAGGGCCGCGAGCCGACCCCTGAGGAAATGGCGGAGCGCCTCTCCATGCCCTTGGAGAAGGTGCGCAAGGTGATGAAGATCGCCAAGGAGCCGATCAGCCTCGAGACGCCGATCGGCGACGAGGAGGATTCGCACCTCGGCGACTTCATCGAGGACAAGAACGCGGTCATCCCGGTCGATGCCGCGATCCAGGCGAACCTCAAGGAAACCGTCACCCGCGTCCTCGCCAGCCTCACCCCGCGCGAGGAGCGGGTGCTGCGCATGCGCTTCGGCATCGGCATGAACACCGATCATACCTTGGAAGAGGTCGGCCAGCAGTTCAGCGTCACCCGCGAACGCATCCGCCAGATCGAGGCCAAGGCGCTGCGCAAGCTCAAGCACCCGAGCCGCAGCCGCAAGATGCGCTCGTTCCTGGATCAGTAGGACGGGCGGCGGCACGGCCGAAAACGACACTGCCCCGGCGAAAGCCGGGGCTTTGTTGTTTCAGAAGCCGCGTCCGCCAGCGACTGATCCCCGGGCCATGCTGACCTGCATCAACAACATCCTGACATCGCATCCGTAACAGACTGCTTTTAAACGCTTTTCCTGGCAAAGAGCGCATCCTTTGCCGCTGGCGAACGTAACGTTCCTTGCGATTCGAAGGCCCGGCGCATCCGGCGTCGGCTGCGGGTCTGCACGACCCGCAGGGAGGTTACCGACGATGACGACTCCGTCCGAATCCATGATCGAGGTGTTCGACGCCCGCAGCCGGCGACGCGAGGATCGCCGCGCCTTCTTCAAGGCGGCGATCGGCGCCGCTGCCGTCGGCACCGCGCTCGGCGCTGCCGGTGGAGCCAGCGCACAGGCAGCGCCATCCGATGCCGACATCCTCAACTTCGCGCTCAATCTCGAATATCTCGAGGCGCAATTCTACGCCTATGCCGCTAACGGCACCGGCCTCGCCGGCAACCTGCTGACCGGCAGCGGCACGCAAGGTCCGGTCAATGGCGGCCGCCAGGTACAGTTCACCGACACCGCCGTCCGCCAATATGCCCGAGAAATCGCCGCCGACGAGGCGGCCCACGTCGCCTTCCTGCGCAACACGCTGGGCAGCGCGGCGGTGGCGCAGCCGGCGATCGACATCGGCGTCGGCCCCAACACCGCCTTCTCCGCCGCGGCGCGTGCCGCCGGCCTCATCACCGCCGGCCAGACCTTCGATCCATATGCCAGCGACGAGAACTTCCTGCTCGGCGCCTTCATCTTCGAGGATGTCGGGGTCACCGCCTATAAGGGCGCCTCGCCGCTCATCACCAACAACACCTATCTCGATGCCGCCGCCGGCATCCTGGCGGTCGAGGCGTTCCACGCCGGCCTGATCCGCAGCGTGCTCTATGCCAAGGGCATCGCCACGCCGACGCTGCGTTCGGGATCGGAGGCGATCTCCAACGCACGCGATTCGCTCGACGGCGCCTCGGACCTCGATCAGGGCGTCGCGCCGCAGACCGTCGCCTATGTCAACGGCAGCGCGGCGGCGGTGAACGTGCAGGTCAGCAACATCGCGCCGACCGATGCGAACGGCATCGCCTTCAGCCGCACGCCGGCGCAGGTGCTCAACATCGTCTACCTCACCGCCGGCACGACCGCCTCATCGGGCGGCTTCTTCCCCAATGGCGTCAACGGCACGCTCCGCACCACCGCCGCCTGACCACCGACGCCACTCCAGGGAGACCCTCATCATGACCGACCAGACCACGATCCTCGACATGCTGGAAAGCGCCGGCCACGCGCGCGACGCCCGGCGCCGCTTCATCCGCCTGTGCGGCGGCGCCGCCGCGATGGCCGGCGGGCTGTCGCTGCTGTCCGCCTGCGACGACGACGATGCGCAATCGACCCCCTTCCCTACTCCTACCCCCACGCCGGCGCCGACCAGCACCAGCGCGGATATCGACATCCTCAACTTCGCTCTCAGCCTCGAATATCTGGAGGGCGCCTATTACAACCAGGCGGCGTTCGGGCAGGCGGTGAGCGCGGAGCTCACCACCGGCGTCGGTACGCAGGGCACGGTGACGGGCGGGCGGCAGGTGACCTTCACCGATCCCGTCGTCGCGGATTATGCGCGGGAAATCGCCTATGACGAACTGGCGCACATCCGCTTCCTGCGCAATTCGCTCGGCCTGTCCGCGGTGGCGCAGCCGGCGATCAATATCGCGGGCGACGCCAGCGGCGCGTTCACCGCAGCGGCGCGCGCCGCCGGTGTGATCGGCCCGACCGAGACGTTCGACCCCTATGCCAATGACGAGAACTTCCTGCTTGGCGCCTATCTGCTGACCGACGTCGGCGTGACCGCCTATCGCGGCTCCGCCCGGCTCATCACCAACAAGGTGTTCCTGGAGGCATCGGCCGGCATCCTCGCCACCGAATGCTATCACGACGCGGCAATTCGTGGCACCCTGTGGGCCAAGGGCCTGACCCGTTCGGCGATCTACACCAACGTGACGAAGATCAGCGATACGCGCGATTCGCTCGATGGCCCCGCCGATACCGATCAGGATATCGGCAACGCCGCCACGGCCAACATCGTACCAGCCGACGGCAATGGCCTGGCCCTCGGCCGCACCGCGCCGCAGGTGTTGAACGTCGTCTATCAGAACCGCGCCGCGGTCAGCTCCGGCGGGTTCTTCCCGGCAGGCGTCAACGGCAACATCCGCACCAGCGCGGCCAACGCCTGAATGCAAAAAGGGCGCGGAAGGTGATCCCTTCCGCGCCCTGCGCTGTACCGTTGCCGGTGCCGGATTACTCGGCGGCGACAGTGCCCTTCGCCGGACGCGTGTCGCGGCGCTCGGCGATACGCGCCGACTTGCCGGTGCGGCCACGCAGGTAATACAGCTTGGCGCGACGCACCGCGCCCTTGCGCACCACTTCGATCGAATCGATGTTCGGCGAGTAGAGCGGGAAGACGCGCTCGACGCCCTCGCCGAAGCTGATCTTGCGCACCGTGAACGACGATCCCATGCCCTTGTTCGAACGCGCGATGCACACGCCTTCGTAGTTCTGGACGCGGGTCCGCTCGCCTTCGACCACCTTCACGCCGACCTTCAGCGTGTCGCCGGGACGGAATTCGGGGATCGGGCGATTGCCGGTGAGCTTGGCGATCTGCTCGGCTTCGAGCTGCTGGATCAGGTTCATTGACGTCAGTCCTTCGTTCGCCGCGCGCCAGAGGGAGGTTGGACCCGAGCGCCCTCGTGGCGCTCCCAAAGGTCCGGCCTCCGTAGCCGTGTATCGGTCTCGGCCTGCGCCATACGCCAGGCCGCGATCCGCGCATGATCCCCCGATCGCAGCACTTCGGGGATCGTGCGCCCTTCCCATTCATAGGGGCGGGTATATTGCGGATATTCGAGCAGCCCCGTTTCGAAGCTCTCGTCATCCCCGCTTGAAGCCGCGCCCATTACGCCTGGCAGCAGCCGAATGCAAGCGTCGAGCAGCACCAGCGCGCCCATCTCGCCGCCCGACAGGATATAGTCGCCGATCGATACCTGCTCGATATCGCGGCCCTCAAACAGCCGTTCGTCGAACCCCTCGAACCGCCCGCACAGCACGATGACACCCGGCCCGTCAGCCAGTTTGCGCACCCGCGCCTGCGTCAGCGGCCGGCCGCGCGGCGTCATCGCGAGGATCGGGCGCGCGTCGGCGACGCTGTCCACCGCTGCGGCAAGCACGTCCGCACGCAGCACCATCCCCGCGCCACCGCCCGCCGGCGTATCGTCGACCGAGCGATGCCGGTCGGTAGCGAAGTCGCGGATCTGGACGGCGTCGCACGACCAGCCGCCCTCGCGCAGTGCCCGCCCCGCCAGCGATACGCCGAGCGGCCCGGGAAACATCTCGGGGTAGAGCGTCAGGATGGTGGCGGCGAAGGTTCCGCTCATGCCGGCAGCGTCCAGTTCTCGACCACCAGACCGGGTACGTCGACGAAATCGCTTTCGTTGTTGGTGACGATCGTCAGCCCTGTCGCCAGCGCATGCGAGGCGATAAACCGATCGAGCTTACCGCGCCGAAACGGTACGTCGGGAAAGCGCCGTGCCTCCGGGAGGCCGAAAGGCAACGGTTCGATCGCCGTCAGCAGGCGGCCGAGCGCGACCTTCTGCTTGTCCTCCGTGACGCCATACAACGCCTCGGCCACGCAGAGCGTCGAAGTGACGATTACCCCCGGCTCATGCTCCTCGACCCGATCGCGCAAGGCATCGTTCTCTCCCGCGACGAGATAGATGAGGATATTGGTGTCGAGGAGAAAGCGCGGCATGTTCATCGGCGAAGCAGCGTCCCCTTCCAGTCCAGGTCGCGCGGCGCCATTTCCAGTCGATCGACCGGCTTGAGGCCAGGACATGACCCATAGATGCCGGTCAGGTCGATCTTCTTCGGCACCGCCGGCGCGGGTTCAACCGTGAAGCTGCCTCGCTCCTCGCGCAGCAGCATCTCGTCGCCGTCCTTGAGGCCGAGTGCCTTGGGCAGCCGCAGCGCGACGGAGTTTCCCGATTTGAACACCTTGGCGCGATATTCGTTACTCATGCCGGCCTCCGTATAGACGGGATGTATATACATGGACGAAGCGGTGCAAGGCGAGCTGGACGATTGCATCATCATCGGTGCCGGGCCGGCGGGCCTCACCGCCGCGATCTATCTTGCGCGCTTCCATCTTTCCATTCGGCTGTTCGATAGCGGATCGAGCCGCGCCGCGATGATCCCGTGCACGCGCAACCATGCCGGCTATCCCGATGGCATCGCCGGCAAGGACCTGCTCCGGCTGATGCTTGCCCAGGCCGAGAAGTATGGGGCGTATCGCGAGGAAAAGAAGGTCACGGCGATCGAGCGCGACGGGCAGGATTTCCACATCGTCACCGATCACGGCACCTATCGCGCCCGCAGCGTCCTGCTCGCGACCGGCGTGGTGAACCACCGGCCGCATATCCTGCCGGAGGTGCATGACCCGGCCCTGGAACGCGGCCTGATCCGCTATTGCCCGATCTGCGACGGCTATGAGGTGACCGACAAGCGGGTCGGCGTGATCGGCACCGGCGACCATGGCATGCGCGAGGCGCTGTTCCTGCGCGGCTACACCCGCGACGTCACGCTGATCGCCCCTGATGCGGAGCATATGCTCGACCGGGCGTGTGCGGCGAAGCTGGATGAAGCCGGCATCGTCCGGGTCGATGGGCCCTGCGGCGGCTGGGCGATCGAAGGCGACCGGCTTGCGCTCGACACCGCGCGCGGTCGGATGGCCTTCGACAGCGTCTACCCTGCGCTCGGATCACGCATCCGCTCGCACCTTGCGGTCGCCGCGGGCGCACGCGCGAGCGACGAGGGATGCCTGGAAGTCGACGATCACCAGCGCACCAGCATCCCCGGCCTGTTCGCCGCTGGCGACGTGGTGAAGGGGCTCGACCAGATCAGCCACGCGATGGGCGAGGCCGGCGTCGCCGCGACGACGATCCGCAACCTGCTCAGCGAGCGGCAGCCGATCCGACGCTGACGCGCCGGTCGGCCGATCGCCTCCTATTCGACGAAGTCGGCGTTCACGATCAGGCGTTCGCCATCCCACGCCGGGACAGCATCGACCGTCATCGGGACCATGAAGCGTTTGCCGTCCGGCCGCTCGATCTCGATCACGTCGCCAGCGCCGAAGTTCTCGATTAGCACTACGGTGCCGAGCGGCTGGTCATCACTGGACACGGCAGCGAGCCCGATCAGGTCGGCATGATAATATTCGCCGTCCGCCAGCGGCGGCAGCACCGATCGCGGCACCGTCAGTTCGGTCCCCCGTAACGCCTCGGCGGCATTACGGTCGGCGACTTCAGCGAAGCGCGCGATCGTACCATTGCTGCCGGGCTGGGCCGATTTCAGCGTCAGCGCACCACCGTTGAAGCTTTTGTAGGTCGCGATATCCTCGGCGAACACCTTCAGGCGAACCTGGCCGTGGATGCCGTGCGCGCCGATCACCACGGCCAGCGTGATGGTGTCGTCAGCCTTGCGCGCGATCGGGTGACCCGTCGGTTCCTGTGGGGGCATCATCATCGCCTTCCGCAGGCTCGGTGGTGGAGACGCCCTGGTTGGTGGCGTCGTTCGCACTCTCCTCGACGGCGTCGGGAGCGGTGCGGGGGTCGGGTTCGGTGGCCATGATGCGTTCGGTCCTTCGTTGGTGAAGGCGATCAACGCATCATGGCCCGATCCGATGCTTAGGCCTCGGTGGTCTCTTCCGCGGCCGGTGCCTCTTCGGCCGGAGCGGCAGCGGCAGCTGCAGCGGCCTCTTCCTGCGCCTTCAGCTTCTCGGCACGCTCTTCGGCGCGCTCGGTCGCCTTCTCGCCCGGCTTGCCCTTGTTGGGGTTGCTGCGCGCCGCGCGTTCACGCACGCCGGCCTGATCGAGGAAGCGGGCGACACGGTCGGTCGGCTGGGCGCCGTTCGACAGCCAGTACTTGGCGCGCTCGGCGTCGAGCACGATGCGGTTCTCGGCGTCCTTGGCGAGCAGCGGGTTGTAGTTGCCGATCTTCTCGATGAACTTGCCGTCACGCGGGCTGCGCGCATCGGCGACGACGATGCGGTAATAGGGACGCTTCTTGGAGCCGCCACGCGACAGGCGAATGCTGAGTGCCATTGTAGTTTCCTTGCCTTCTGATCGTCACCCCAGCGAAGGCTGGGGTCTGGTTAGTGTCGTATTCCCTCGCGTGAGATCCCGGCCTGCACCGGGATGACGGTCGGGACTATTTCTTCTTCAGGATATTCTCGAAGCCGGGGGGCAGCTTGGGCATGCCATCCTGGCCGCCGCCGAGGCCGGGAAGCCCCTTGGGCAGGCCGCCGCCGGCCTTTTCCATCATGTCGCCGAGGCCCTGGCCGCCGAGCGCGTTGCCGAGGCCGCCCATGCCGCCCTTCCCCAGCATCGCCATCATGCCCTTGAGGCCGCCCATCTTCTTGATCTTCTTCATGGCGGTGGACATTTCCTGATGCATCTTCAGGAGCTTGTTCACCTCCTGCACCGTCGTGCCCGATCCCTTGGCGATGCGGATCTTGCGCTTGGCGTTGATGAGTTCGGGCTTGGACCGCTCCTTGACGGTCATCGATCCGATCATCGCATCCATGTGGATGAGCACCTTGTCGCCGCCCGCCTGGGCGAGCGCACCCTGTGCCTTCTTCATCCCCGGCATCATGCCGGCGAGCGCGCCGAGGCCGCCCATGCGACGCATCTGCGCCAGCTGCCCGCGCAGGTCGTTCATGTCGAACTGACCCTTGGCGAGCCGCGCGGTCATCCGCTCGGCATCTTCCTGCTGGATCGATTCCGCGGCGCGCTCGACGAGGCTGACGACGTCGCCCATGCCCAGGATGCGGCCGGCGACGCGGCTGGGGTGGAAGGCCTCCAGCGCATCCATCTTTTCGCCCGTACCGGCGAACTTGATCGGCTTGCCGGTGACGGCGCGCATCGACAGCGCCGCACCGCCGCGCGCGTCGCCATCCATGCGGGTCAGCACGACGCCGGTCAGCGGCACCTGGTCGGAGAAGTTCTGCGCAACGTTCACCGCGTCCTGGCCGGTCAGGCTGTCGACGACGAGCAGGATCTCCTGCGGCGTGGCGATCTCCGCCACCGCCTTCATCTCGTCCATCAACGCCTGATCGACGTGCAGGCGGCCCGCGGTGTCGAGCATCAGGACGTCATAGCCCTGCAGCTTCGCCGCCTGGAGCGCGCGGCGGGCGATGTCGACCGGCTGCTGGCCCGCGACGATCGGCAGCGTCGCCACCTCGATCTGCGTGCCCAGCGTCGCCAGCTGCTCCTGCGCCGCCGGGCGGTTGACGTCGAGCGACGCCATCAGCACCTTCTTGCGGTCACGGCCGGCGCCACCCGAACTCAGGCGCTTGGCGATCTTGGCGGTCGTCGTCGTCTTGCCCGAGCCTTGCAGGCCGACCATCATCACGACGGCGGGCGGCGTCACCGCCAGCTCCAGCTCCGACGCATCGGCACCGAGCATCTCGACCAGCGCATCGTTGACGATCTTGATGACCTGCTGCCCCGGCGTGACCGAGCGCAGCACGTTCTGGCCGACCGCTTCCTCGGTCACCTTGTCGACGAACTGGCGCGCCACCGGCAGCGCCACGTCCGCCTCGAGCAGCGCGACGCGCACCTCGCGCATCGCGGTCCGCACATCGGCCTCGGTCAGCGCACCACGGCCACGCAGGCGGTCGAACACGCCGCCAAGCCGGTCGCTCAGACTGTCGAACATCGCCTCAAACCCTCACTCAAGCCACACAACGCAAAAGACGCCGGCGGGCGAAACCTCGCCGGCCAGCGTGCACCCGTGGGCGCGTCCTCGATCGCATTCCGTGGTGGAACGTGGGGGCGCCTTACGGGAATGCGGCGGGAAAGGCAAGGTGCGCAGTGCAGTGGGCGAGACGCCGCCCCCCCCCTTCCCGTCATCCCGGCGAACGCCGGGCCCCATGGATACGAGGCGGCCGTTCTTTACGCTCCACCATCAGCGTTGCGCGTCCATGGGTCCCGGCGTTCGCCGGGATGACGAATACAGCGGCGGCCTCCCTACTCGCTCGAACATGGACTTGGGCCGCCACCGCGACTAAATCCCGCGCCATGCATGCTTCCGCGCCAGAGGTGATCTCCCTCGGCTGCCGCCTCAACATCGCCGAGAGCGAGACGATCGCCACGCTGATCGCGGGTCGCGACACGGTGGTGGTCAATTCCTGCGCGGTCACTAATGCCGCGGTAAAGGCGACCCGCCAGGCGATCCGCCGCGCCCGCCGCGCGCGGCCGGATGCGGAACTGGTCGTCACCGGCTGCGCAGCGCAGATCGACCCGGCAAGCTTCGCCGCGATGCCCGAGGTCACCCGCGTCATCGGCAACGGCGAGAAGCTGCTGCCGGAGGCGTGGGCCAGCGCCGAACCGATCGTCGTCGGCGACATCATGCGGCTAACCGAAACCGCGCCGCACCTCGCGCCCCTCTTCACCGGCCAAGCCTTCGCCGGCCACGCGCGCGCCTTCGTCGAGGTGCAGAACGGCTGCGACCATCGCTGCACCTTCTGCGCCATCCCCTTCGGCCGCGGCCCGAGCCGATCGGTGCCGGCCGGCGCGGTGGTGGAGCGGATCGCGGCACTCGTCGATGCCGGCCATGCCGAGGTGGTGCTGACCGGCGTCGACCTCACCAGCTATGGCCACGACCTGCCCGGCACGCCGACGCTCGGACTGCTGGTCGAACGGATCCTGCGCCACGTCCCCGCCCTCGCCCGCCTCCGCCTCTCGTCGCTCGATTCGATCGAGATCGACGACCGCCTGGCCGACATCGTCACCGGCGAGCCGCGGGTGATGCCGCACCTCCATCTGTCCTTCCAGGCGGGCAGCGACATGATCCTCAAGCGGATGAAGCGCCGCCACAGCCGCGCGCAGGCGATCGAGACGGTCGCCCGCCTCAAGGCGGTGCGGCCGGACATTGCCATCGGCGCCGACCTGATCGCCGGCTTCCCGACCGAGGACGAGGCCATGTTCGCCGACACGCTGGCGCTGATCGACGATGCCGACATCGTCCATGCCCACATCTTTCCCTATTCGCCCCGCGCCGGCACGCCCGCCGCGCGCATGCCGCAGGTCGACGCCGCTACCATCCGCACCCGTGCCGAGCGGCTGCGCACCGCCGCCGCCCGCCGCAAGGCGGCCTGGCTTCGGGGGCTCGTCGGCACGACGCAGGCGGTGCTGGTCGAACGGCCCGGCGACCGCGGCCACGCCGATACGTTTGCCGAAGTGCGCCTCTCCTCCAGCGGGCAATCGGGGCAGATCGTCTCCGCCCGCATCACCGCCGCCACCGACACCCATCTGTTAGGTACCATCGCATGAGCACCACTCCCACCTGGCACGAGCGGCTGCTCGGCGGGTTCAAGAAGACCTCGGACCGGCTGGTCGGCAATCTCGCCGGGTTAGGCGGCGCGCGCCTCGACGATGCGACGCTCGACGAGGTCGAGGAGGCGCTGATCGCCTCCGACCTCGGCCCCGAAACCGCGGGCAAGATCCGCACGCGGCTCGCGGAGGGGACGTTCGAGCGCAACATGGAGGAACTCGGCATCCGGCTGGTCGTCGCCGAGGAGGTGGAGAAGGCGCTGGCGAAGGTCGCGCAGCCGATCGCGGTCGAAGCCTTTCCGCGGCCGCAGGTGATCCTGGTCATCGGCGTCAACGGATCGGGCAAGACGACCACGATCGCCAAGCTCGCGCACCTCTTGATGGAGCAGGATTACGGCGTGATGCTGGCCGCCGGCGACACCTTCCGCGCCGCGGCGATCGGCCAGCTCGCCACCTGGGCGGAACGGGTCGGCGTGCCGATCGTCACCGGGCCGGAGGGCGGCGACGCCGCCGGCGTGGTGTGGGATGCGGTGAAGAAGGCGACAGAAACCGGCATCGACGTGCTGATCGTCGACACCGCCGGGCGCCTGCAGAACAAGCGCGAGCTGATGGACGAACTCGCCAAGATCCGCCGCGTGCTCGGCCGGATCAACCCGGCAAGCCCGCACGACGTGGTGCTGGTGCTCGACGCCACCACCGGCCAGAACGCGCTGTCCCAGATCGAGGTGTTCAAGGAGGTGGCGGGCGTCACCGGCCTGGTCATGACCAAGCTCGACGGCACCGCGCGCGGCGGCGTGCTGGTCGCGGCGGCGGAGAAATACGGCCTGCCGATCCACGCGATCGGCGTCGGCGAAGGGATGACGGACCTGCGCCCCTTCGATGCGCACGAGGTCAGCCGGATCATCGCCGGCGTCGATACCGGGGGGCGGAAGTGAACGGGCCTCGCACCCGCCGCGAGGTGATGGCATGACCCACAAATCGTCCCCCGGCCTGCGCATGGGCGTCGAATACGGGCCCCTGCTCGTCTTCTTCGCGGTGAACTTCCTCTTTCCCGCGGCGCTCGCCATGCGGCTCGTCGGCGCGAGCACCGGCTTCCTCTCCGACCTCGATCGCGCCGGCGCGCTGGTGATCGCCAAGGTGATCGTCGCCACCACCGCCTTCGTCATCGCGACGGTCGCGGCGATGATCGTGTCCCGGGCGAAGCTCGGCCAGATCTCGCCGATGCTGTGGATCTCGGGTGGGTTCGTCGTCGTGTTCGGCGGCCTCACCGTCTATTTCCACGACCCCAAGTTCATCCAGATGAAGCCGACCTTCGTCTATGCGATGTTCGCGGTCGTGCTCGCCTTCGGCCTGCTGACCGGCCGCCCGCTGCTGCAAGGGCTGCTCGGCACCGCATATCCCGGCCTGACCGCTGAGGGCTGGCGCAAGCTGACCCGCAACTGGGCGGTGTTCTTCGCCGGCATGGCCGGGCTCAACGAGCTCGTGTGGCGGACGACGAACTGGGACTTCTGGGTCGGCTTCAAGCTGTGGGGGGCGATCCCCCTGACGCTGCTGTTCGCCTTTGCGAACATCCCGATGCTGCTGCGGCATGGGCTGTCGACGGGGGAGAACCCGGCCGTGGACGTGCCGCCGGAATAACGGGCCGTCCTGCGCCCACCCTCACCCTCTCGCCGCCTTCGGCGTCTTTCTCCCTCTCCCATTGGGAGAGGGAGGGAGGCGCGAAGCGCCGGAAGGGTGAGGGTGAGCGCTGGACGCCAGAACCAAAAAGCCCGCGCCGGTCGTGCGACCGCGCGGGCTATAATGGTGGGCGCGACAGGGATTGAACCTGTGACCCCACCCGTGTGAAGGGTGTGCTCTACCGCTGAGCTACGCGCCCGAAACCGTTTGAAACTGTTCGGAGGCGGGCCTTTACGAAGCCCCGCGCCCCCTGTCCAGCCCTCAGTTCACAGAATCCTTCAAGCCCTTGCCGGCCTTGAACTTGGGCTGCGAGGACGCCTTGATCGTCATCGGTTCGCCGGTGCGCGGGTTGCGGCCGGTCGACGCCTTGCGCTTGGACACCGAGAAGGTGCCGAACCCGACCAGGCGCACTTCGTCGCCCTTCTTGAGGCTCGCCGAGATCGCGTCGAACACCGCTTCCACCGCCTTGATCGCATCGCCCTTGGCGAGGCCGGAGGTGTCGGCGACCGTGGCGATCAGCTCTTGCTTGTTCATGGAATTGCTGCCCCCTTCATAAACTTATGAGAATCGTTGCCGCGCCAGAATGACCAGTAAGGCGATCAGGCGCGGCAGAGTCAATGGATACCGCCGGGCCTTGGCAGCCGCGGCGGTTCCAAAACGTTAACAAGCGGACCGAAGTCCAAGGCTCAGTGATGCAACTCGCCGCCCGCCGGCGCAACCCCCGCCGGGGGCAATGCGGCGAGTTCGTCCGCGTCGGTCCAGTCGATCGCCTCCAGCGGCTCGGTCAGCGCGAGCTTCAGCACCTCGTCGACATGGGACACCGGAACGATGGTCAGCCCGTCCTTGATGTTCTGCGGAATGTCGGCGAGGTCCTTCTCGTTCTCCTGCGGGATGAGCACCGTGGTGATGCCGCCGCGCAGCGCCGCGAGCAGCTTTTCCTTCAACCCGCCGATCGGCAGCACGCGGCCGCGCAGCGTCACCTCGCCGGTCATCGCCACTTCCTTCTTCACCGCGACGCCGGTCAACGTCGAGACGATCGAGGTGACGAGGCCGATACCCGCCGACGGCCCGTCCTTGGGCACCGCCCCTTCGGGCAGGTGGATGTGGATGTCCTTGCGATGGAACAGCGACGGCTTGATCCCGTAGCTGGGCGAGCGCGCCTGCACGAAGCTGAAGGCGGCCTGCACCGATTCCTTCATCACGTCGCCGAGCTTGCCGGTCGTCTTCACCGCGCCCTTGCCCGGCACGGTGACGCTCTCGATCGTCAGCAGTTCGCCGCCGACCTCGGTCCAGGCGAGGCCGGTCACCGCGCCGATCTGATGCTCGGTCTCGCTGAGCCCGTGGCGATACTTCTGCACGCCGGCGAACTCGTGGAGGTTGTCGGGCGTGATCGTCACGCTGGTCGCCTTGCCCTCCAGGATCTGGCGCAGCGCCTTGCGCGCCAGCTTGGCGATCTCGCGCTCCAGCGTGCGCACGCCCGCCTCGCGGGTGTAGCGCTGGATCAGCGCCCGCAGGCCGGCATCGGTCAGCGTGAACTCGCCGTCCTTCAGGCCATGCGCCTCGACCTGCTTGGCGACGAGGTGCCGCTCGGCGATCTCGACCTTTTCATCCTCGGTATAGCCCTCCAGCCGGATGATCTCCATGCGGTCGAGCAGCGGCTGCGGCAGGTTCAGCGTGTTCGCCGTGCAGACGAACATCACGTCGCTGAGGTCGATATCGATTTCGAGATAGTGATCGTTGAACTTGCCGTTCTGTTCGGGGTCGAGCACCTCGAGCAGCGCCGACGCCGGATCGCCGCGGAAATCCTGGCCGAGCTTGTCGATCTCATCGAGCAGGAACAGCGGATTGCTGGTCCCGGCCTTCTTGAGGTTGGTGACGATCTTGCCGGGCAGCGAGCCGATGTACGTCCGGCGGTGACCGCGGATCTCGGCCTCGTCGCGCACGCCGCCGAGGCTCTGGCGGATGAACTCGCGCCCCGTGGCCTTCGCGATCGACTTGCCGAGGCTGGTCTTGCCGACGCCCGGCGGGCCGACGAGGCACAGGATCGGCCCCTTCAGCTTGTTGGTGCGCGCCTGCACGCCGAGATATTCGACGATCCGGTCCTTCACCTTCTCCAGCGCATAATGGTCCTCGTCGAGCACCGCCTGCGCTGCCGCGATATCCTTCTTGATCTTGCTCTTCTTGCCCCACGGCAAGCCGAGCAGCACGTCGAGGTAGTTGCGCACCACCGTCGCCTCGGCGCTCATCGGCGCCATGGTCTTCAGTTTCTTGAGCTCGGCGGTCGCCTTGGTGCGCGCTTCCTTCGAAAGCTTCAGGCCTGCGATCTTCTGCGTCAGTTCGGCGATCTCGTCGCCGTCGCTCTCGTCGTCGCTGTTGCCCAGCTCGCGCTGGATCGCCTTGAGCTGTTCGTTGAGGTAATATTCGCGCTGCGTCTTTTCCATCTGGCGCTTGACGCGGCTCTTGATCTTCTTCTCGACGTGCAGGACGCCGAGTTCGCCCTCCATCAGCGCATAGGCCATCTCCAGCCGCTTTACGGGGTCGAGCTCGACCAGCAGCGCCTGCTTGTCGGCGACCTTCACCTGGATGTTGGCCATGATCGCATCGCCCAGCTTGGAGGCCTTGACGATCTCGCCCAGCTGCTGCGCGGTTTCGGCCGGCAGCTTCTTGTTGAGCTTGGCATAGGTTTCGAACTGGTCGACTGCCGAGCGCATCAGCGCGTCGACCTCGATCCCCTCCGCCTCGCGCTCTTCCAGCATCTCGACGGTGGCATGCAGATAGCCGTCGGCTTCCGTCAGCTCGCCCAGGCGCGCGCGCGCTTTGCCCTCGACCAGCACGCGCACGGTGCCGTCGGGCAGCTTCAGCAATTGCAGCACGGTGGCGGTGACGCCGACCTCGTACAGGTCTTCGCGGCCGGGATCGTCCTCGGCCGGGTCGAGCTGCGCGACGAGGAAGATCTCCTTGTCGGCGCCCATCGCCGCTTCCAGCGCCGCCACCGATTTGTCGCGCCCGACGAACAGCGGCACGATCATATGCGGGAAGACGACGATATCGCGCAGCGGCAGAACGGGGAATGTGGTCATGGATACTCCGGTGCCGCGTCGAACGGGGCGGCTTTGCTACACTATATGGGGCGCGCGGCGCATCCATCAATCGTCACGGCTGCGGCATGATGCCTCTTGTCATCGACCGGGCGAGCGCCGAAACCCGCGGGCGATCGATCGGGAGTATGGAATGTCGCTTCGCCTGCCGTTTGCCGCCCTGCTGCTGCTCTCGTCGAGCGCCTTCGCCGCCGACCCGGGCAAGCCGCCGCTTACCGCCCAGACCTCCGCCTCCGGCGGGCCGCTGGACGCAGCGCAGAAGAAGGTGACGTTCGACACCGCCGATCTCGCGATCGAGGTCGATCCCGACCGCGAGGTCATCAACGCGACCGCGACCCTCGTCTTCACCACGCTCGACAAGACCGACCGCCTCGTGGTCGATCTCGACAAGAACTACACCGTCACGGCGGTGACGGTCGACGGCGCCGATTCCGCCGGCTTCAGCAATCCCGAAGGCCGGATGACGATCAAGCTGGTCAAGAAGGCCGCCAAGGGTGCCAAGCTGACCGTCAAGATCACCTACGGCGGCCGGCCGCACACCGCGGTGCACGCGCCGTGGGACGGCGGCTTCGTCTGGGCGCGGACGCCCGACGGGCAGCCCTGGGTCGCCACCGCCGTGCAGAACGAGGGCTGCGACCTCTTCTGGCCGTGCATCGACTATCCGACCTACGAGCCGCAGTCGGTGACGCTGCACATCACCGTGCCCAAGGGGCTGAAGGCGCCGTCCAACGGCAAGCTGCTCGGCGTCGACACGTTCGACGACGGCCGCACCACCTGGAACTGGCAGATCGCCCATCCCAACCCCTACGCCATCGCGCTCAACATCGGCCCGTACGAGGAGATCAGCGGCACCTACAAGAGCCGCTACGGCAACGAGATCCCGATGTTCTACTGGTACCTGCCGGGCGAGAAGCCGCAGGCGGAGAAGCTGTTCGCCGAATTCGCCCCGACGCTCGACTTCTACGAAGCCGTGGTCGGCCCCTACCCCTGGCCGAGCGAAAAGGTCGGCGTGGTCGAGACGCCGCACCTCGGCATGGAGCACCAGACGATCAACGCCTACGGCAACAAATACGCCAAGGCGCCTGAGGGATTCGACTGGCTGTTCCAGCATGAATTCGGCCACGAATGGTTCGCCAACCAGATGACCGCGCCCAATTGGGACGACTTCTGGATGCACGAAGGCTTCACCGAATATATGCAGCCGCTCTACGGCCGCTGGCGCGAGGGCGAGGCGCGCTACGACGCGATGATGCTCGACATGCGGCCGAAGATCCTCAACCAGTCGGCGCTGGTGACCGGCAAGCCGCAGACCGCCGACGACGTCTACAAGAAGGCGCCCGGCCGCGGCGGTGACATCTACTACAAGGGCGCCTGGGTACTCCACACGCTGCGCAACGCGATCGGCGACGCCGCCTTCCACCGCGTGCTGCAGCTGACCGTCTATGGCATTCCGGACCCGCAGCCGGGCAATTTCCAGCCCGTCTTCCGCACGACCCCGGAATTCATCGCCTACGTCAATCAGGTGACCGGGCAGAACTGGCAGTGGTTCTTCGACGTCTACCTGTATCAGGCGGGGCTGCCCAAGCTGACGGTCAGCCGCAATGCGACGCAGCTCCAGCTGAAATGGGTCGCCCCCAACGGCAAGCCCTTCCCGCTGCCGGTCGAGGTGTCGATCGACAATGTGGTGCAGAAGGTGCCGATGACCGGCGGCCTGGCGACGATCACGGTGCCCGAAGGCGCGCACGTCGTCGTCGATCCGATGGCGCGCGTGCTG
This sequence comes from Sphingomonas cellulosilytica, assembly GCF_052321755.1. Classification (NCBI taxonomy): domain Bacteria; kingdom Pseudomonadati; phylum Pseudomonadota; class Alphaproteobacteria; order Sphingomonadales; family Sphingomonadaceae; genus Sphingomonas; species Sphingomonas cellulosilytica. The sequence continues at coordinate 314,582 of NZ_JBQRTT010000004.1, read as the reverse complement.
AAGCAGGACGATGCCGTCGACGCCTTCCAGGCCTGGAAGTCCGCGCAAAAGGCGCCGGCCAAGTGAGCGCGCGCCCGTCCGCTTCGGCACCCTGGCTCGCCCGCGCCGCGGAGATGGCGGCGATCTTCATGGTCGGCGACGGACTGGTCGGTCTCGCCCAGCCGCGCCGCCACGTCGACCTGTGGAAGCGCGATGCGCTGGGTGCCGAACGGACGGTGCGCCCCTTCGTCGACCGGCCGGGGCGGCGGCGGCTGTATGCCGTGGCGCAGATCGCCACCGGCTTGTGGCTGGCGGGCAAGCAGCGTCCGCGATGATCGCCGCCACCGGCCTGCCCGCGCTCGCCGCGCTGGCGCTCGGCCTGTTCCTGTTCGCGGTCGCGCTCGTCGCGCGCCGCTGGCAGCGTCGGCCGGAGGCAGGTGGTCGGCGCGACCCGGTTTCGATCGGGGGCATCGCGGTGCAGGGCGTCGCCTTCTGCATCGCCTGGGCGGGGCCGGTGGCGGTGACACTCGATCCGCTCGGCGCGGCGGCGATGGCGCAGGCCGCGGTGACCGCGCTGCTGCTCGCCGCGGCGCTGGCGCTGTTCGTCTGGGCGACCGCCGTGATGGGCCGCAACTGGAGCCTCGTCGCGCGCACCCGGGCCGATCACCGGCTGGTGACCACCGGCCCGTTCGCCTGCGTCCGCCACCCGATCTATAGCGCGCTGGCGCTGGTCGTGGTGGCGATGGCGCTGGCGCTCGGCCACGCCGCGCACCTGCTGGCGGCACTGCCGGTCTATGCGCTCGGCACCTGGCTGCGCGTGCGCGCCGAGGAACGCCTGCTGCACGCGCTGTTCGGCACCGCTTATGCCGATTACGCCGGACGGGTGAAGCGCTTCGTGCCCGGCGGGTTCTGACGTTCCCCGCCCGCGGGACCTCGATCCGGCTGGCGCAGCATCGACCAGAAGCGTGGCCCGTCGCGCCCGACCCGCCAGTCCGCCGTCACCGCAAACCCCGCCGCGGCATAGAAGCCGAGGTTCCGTTCGGTCGCCGTCTCCAGATAGCAGGGCAGCCGCCCCGCCGCCCGCGCAAGTCCCGCAGCAAGGGCCGCCCGGCCGAAGCCCTGGCCCTGCGCCGCCGGATCGCACCCGGCGATGTGCAGATACCAGAAGGCGCCTTGCGGCATGTGAGCGTCGATCGCCGCGCTGACCGCCAGCGCGCGCCGCACCCCGCCGCGCAGCGCAGCGAGCAGGGGCACGGCATGGCGCACCATCTCCCCCCAGCCGACCGCCGCCTGCCCCGGTGCCCGCCACAGCGTCGCCGCCTCGCCGCCCCCCGTCAGCAGCCGCATCCCGGCCCGTCCGTCGCTGTCGAAGAGCAGCGCGAACAATCGCGGCAGCCGAGCCGCGCGCTGCACCGGATCGGGGATGATGTAGGCGAACGCCGGATCGTCCTGAAACGCGCGCGCCAGCATCGCCGCGGTGGGCGTGCGATGGGTCTGGCGCGCGAGCAGGATGGTCAGGGGATCACCGTCGTGAAGAGGTAGGCGGCGAAGATGACGAGGTGCACCACGCCTTGCAACACCGTCGTCCGCCCGGTGCCGAGCGAGATGGTCGTCACGAACAGCGACAGGGCGAGCAGCGTCATGCTCTTGGCACCGATGCCGAGCGCCAGCGGCAGGCCCAGGGTCAGGCTGACGATCGCCACCGCCGGGATGGTGAGGCCGATCGTCGCCAGCGCCGATCCGAGCGCGAGGTTGAGGCTCGTCTGCAATCGGTCGCGTCGCGCCGCATTGTAGGCGGCCAGGCTCTCCGGCGCGAGCACCAGCCCGGCGATCACCACGCCGACGATCGCATGCGGCAGGCCGGCGGAGGCGATCGCCTCCTCGACCCGCGACGACAGCCCCTTGGCCAGCATCACCACCACGACCAGCGCGACCAGCAGCACGCCGAACGCGGTCCACGCGGTACGGTTGGTCGGCGGCGCGGCGTGCCCCTCCGGCTCGATATCGCCGGCGGGCAGGAAATAGTCGCGGTGCCGCACCGTCTGCACCAGCACGAACGTGCCGTAGAGCACCACGCTGACCACCGCGACGAACAGCAGTTGCGAGGGCGCATAGGTCGGCCCCGCCGCGCTGGTCGTGTAATTGGGCAGGATCAGCGACAGCACCACCAGCGCGGCGAGCGTCGCCAGCGCCGCGCTGATCCCGCGCAGGGTAAAGCGCTGCTCGCCATGCTTCAGCCCACCGGTCAGCAGGCAAAGGCCGATGATGAAGTTGAGGATGATCATGATCGCCGCGAACACCGTATCGCGGGCGAGCGCCGCGACATCGCCCGATCCCGACAGCATCAGCGAGACGATCAGCGACACCTCGATCACCGTCACCGCGACGGCGAGCACCAACGTGCCAAACGGCTCGCCGACGCGGTGCGCGACGACCTCGGCATGGTGGACCGCGGCGACCACCGATCCGATCAGGATCGCCGCCGCGATGCCGGTGCCCACCGCCCCCATCGCATAGACCGACAGCAGCACCGCCGGCACGCCGGCCAGCGGAAACAGGATCGCCCACGGCGGCAGGCCGAACCATCCCTTTGCAGGTCCCTGCCCGGTCGTGTCGTCGTTCGTCGCTGCAGCCACCTGTGCTCCTTCGCATCGCCCGTAAAAGCCAATGCACCGCCGCCGCGAAAGGTCCGTGTCGATCCATCCGGCGAATTGCGCGGCGATGCGCGGCGACCCCGGTACGGCGTGATCTAAGTTACGACGATTGTTGGACTTTGTTATTCCTTCGCAACAAACCCTTGCGCGTCTGAACGGTTAGCACCGGGTCGGCACACTGCCGGCGTCCATCCTCACGATCCATCAGGAGACGCCCGTCATGTACTACCACGACAAGCGACTGCAGTATCCGGTCACCGTCGAGAAGCCCGATCCCCAGTTCGCCCGCATGCTCCAGCAGGCGATCGGCGGCGTCGAAGGCGAGATCCGCGTCTGCATGCAATATTTCTTCCAGGCCTGGGGCAATCGCTCGCCCGATCCGCGCTATCGCGACATGCTGCTCAACACCGCGACGGAAGAGATCGGCCATATCGAGATGCTGGCGACCGCGGTCGCGCTCAACCTCGACAAGGCGCCCGCCAGCCTGCAGGAAGAAGGCGCGGCTGACGGCATCGTCGGTGCGGTGATGGGCGGCGAGCGGCCGCGCCACATCGTCGAGGGGCTGATCCACAAGAACCTGCTGTCAAGCGGCCTGTCGGCGATGCCGATCGATTCGGACGGCGTCCCCTTCGACATGAGCCACATCTACGCCAGCGGCAACGTCGCCGCGGACATGTATGCCAACGTCGCGGCGGAGAGCACCGGGCGCGTGCTCGCCGTGCGCCTGTTCAACGCCGCGCATGACGAAGGCATGAAGAAGATGCTGCATTACATGATCGCGCGCGACACCATGCACCAGAACCAGTGGCTGGCCGTGGTGGAGGAACTGGGCGGCGCGGCCAAGCAGGTGCCGATCCCCAACAGCTTCCCGCAGAGCGAGGAGGACAACCAGAACAACTACAATTACTACGTCACCTCGATCGACGGATCGGTGCCGGAGGGCCGCTGGACGAGCGGACCGTCGATCGACGGCAAGGGCGAGTTCACCGTGTTCCGCAACGAGCCGCTGGGCGACGTGCCGAACCTGGGCCCCGCCCGCCCCGACAGTGGCGCGCAGACCGACCAGATCGGCAAGCCGTAACCCAAGCGGAGCCGGCGGCGATGGAAGCGCCGCCGGCTCCATACCCGGTCAGCGCTTCTGGGCGGCCCGCGCGTGCGCCGGCCGGTCGAAGGCATGCTCGCGATAGCGGCCGTCCTTTTCCACCCAGTGCAGAAAGAGGTGCGCGGACCAGCTGTTGGGACTGGGGTCGAGCCGCCCGTGGCGGTGGTGCGTCCCCTGGTACATCACCCCATCGCCCGGCTGCATCGCCACCGAACCATAAGGCTGGCTGCCGAAATCGTCCGCCATCACCGGCTGCGGTACCTCGGTCCGCTCCGTCGCCACCGACAGAGCCCAGGGACGGTCCTCGGCGTAAGCGATGGTCAGCGACAGGCTGTGCTCGCAGGCCTGCCGATCGGAGTGCACGCGGCATACGTCGCCCTGCTGATAGGCGCGGAAATAGGCGTAGGTCGGCATGAGGTCGCAACCGGCGACCTCCGCCATGCGCGGCGTCAGCCCCCACAGGAAGGTGAGCATCGGCGCATATTGGAAGGCATAGATTTCGATCGCCGGCTGCCGCAGCAGCGGCCCGCGCGCGGCGAAGCTCTGGAGCGGCCGCCCCGCTGCCGCCAGATCGGCCTGCATCATCTGGTAGAAGGCACGCAGCACCTCGGGCGGGAACAGGCCCGGCAGCGCGACATAGCCCTGGTCGCGATAGGTCGTGGCAAGTGTCATGACCGCAGCCTAGGACAGCGGCATCACGCAGGCCAGAGCCCGCTCAATGCCCCGTGACGATCAGGATCGCCGGGAAAACGTTCTGGAGGATGTGCACGGCCGCGACCAGCGCGGCGGCGCGCCAGAAGCCGCGACGGCGCCAGGTGACGTAGAGCGTCGAGAAGATCAGGAACGGCCACCAGATCACCGCCCCCCACCAGGGCGAGGCGAGGCTGTGCAGCACGCCCCAGATGGCGGCGCTGGCGACTACCGCCTGCCACGCACCCAGCAACCGCAGCAGCACGGCGAGGATCGCGGCCATGACGAGCGTCTCGATCACCGGGCTGAACAGCGCGATCAGGAACAACTTCACCGGCGCGGAGGTGTCGCCGAGGTCCGGCCCGGCATGATCGGGGACGAGGTGCGCGATGACGAAGCTGAGCGCAGTGCTGCCCGCGATCGTCAGCACCCAGCCGACGAGGATGGCGAGCCACGGCTGCCGGTCGCGGAACAGCAACGCGGGGAGCACGCGCAGCGGTCCCCGGCCGCGCCGCCAGGCGGGCGCTGTGGTCGTATCCAGAGAGAGATCCGTCATCGTCGCCCCATTCGTTGCGCGGCTGTCATGCGGCGGTACGCGTTAACGGCGGATGATGCGGTCGGACCAGTATCATGGTCCGCCACCTGCCGGATGTCCTCGCAAAGCAGATGCTGCTGCAAAGGCCACGCATGTCACATGCGAACCGTCACCCCGGACCGGTTCCGGGGTCTACCGAGCCGCGCAATCCATGGCGTCTGGCTACGCTCCACCGTGGAGGCCGGAACGAGCCCGGCATGACAGAAGGGTTGGCACGAGCGTTCCGCAAGAGCTGCGCGCCCGAAATCCTCGGCATCAAGTGCACTGTAAATCAAAAGCATTACCGCAAAGGGGACGACCACGCCTCGCGGTATCCACAGTAAATCGATGTGACTGGGCCACCACGAAAAGGGGGCGCCGCTCACACGACGCCCCCCCCCGATCGGTTCAGGCCGGCATCATGCCGCAGCGCCGGCGCCGTCCTTCTTCTTCTCGGCATAGACGCGGATCGGTTCCTTGCGGCCCTCGATCACGTCCTTGTCGATCATCACCTCGTCGACGCCGTCCATGCCGGGCAGGTCGAACATCGTGTCGAGCAGGATGCCCTCCAGGATCGATCTGAGGCCGCGCGCGCCGGTCTTGCGTTCGATCGCCTTCTTGGCGACCGTCACCAGCGCATCGTCGGTGAAGCCGAGTTCGACCTCCTCCATCTCGAACAGCTTCTGGTATTGCTTGACCAGGGCGTTCTTGGGCTCGCTCAGGATCTTGACCAGCGCCGGAATGTCGAGGTCCTCCAGCGTCGCGATGACGGGAAGGCGGCCGACGAATTCGGGGATCAGGCCGAACTTCAGCAGATCCTCAGGCTCGGTCTGGCGCAGCAGCTCGCCGGTGCGCTTCTCTTCCGGAGCCGCGACATAGGCGCCGAAGCCGATCGACTTGCCCTGCAACCGATCGCCGATGATCTTTTCGAGGCCGGAGAACGCGCCGCCGCAGATGAACAGGATGTTCGTCGTGTCGACCTGCAGGAACTCCTGCTGCGGATGCTTGCGGCCACCCTGCGGGGGCACGGAGGCGGTGGTGCCTTCCATCAGCTTGAGCAGCGCCTGCTGCACGCCCTCGCCCGACACGTCGCGGGTGATCGACGGATTCTCGGCCTTGCGGCTGATCTTGTCGATCTCGTCGATGTAGACGATGCCGCGCTGTGCCCGCTCGACATTGTAGTCGGAGGCCTGGAGCAGCTTGAGGATGATGTTCTCGACGTCCTCGCCGACATAGCCCGCTTCGGTGAGCGTCGTCGCGTCGGCCATCGTGAACGGCACGTCGAGGATGCGCGCCAGCGTCTGCGCGAGCAGCGTCTTGCCGCAGCCGGTCGGCCCGACCAGCAGGATGTTCGACTTGGCGAGCTCGACGTCGGCACCCTTGGCGCCGTGGTTCAGCCGCTTGTAGTGGTTGTGCACCGCCACCGACAGCACGCGCTTGGCCTGCTTCTGGCCGATGACGTAATCGTCGAGCACGTCGCAGATCTCCTGCGGCGTGGGGACGCCGCCGTCCTTCTTGCTGACCAGCGCGGACTTCGTTTCCTCACGGATGATGTCGTTGCACAGCTCGACGCACTCGTCGCAGATGAACACGGTCGGTCCTGCGATGAGCTTGCGCACCTCGTGCTGCGACTTGCCGCAGAACGAGCAATAGAGGGTGCTCTTCGAGTCGCCACCGCTCAATTTCGTCATTCACACTTCCTTGTCGCGGGGGTTGCCCCGCTGGTGAGGCCGGTCATGGTAGACCGGCCGATACGCAAACCACAACGCCGAAAAGTCACTAAAAGTCACGCCCAGGCGCATGTTCAGGCCGCCTGGGCGACATCCTCGGCAGGGGTCGGCCGCTTGTCGAACACCTCGTCGACCAGGCCGAAGTCCTTGGCTTCATTGGCTTCCAGGAACGTGTCGCGGTCCATGCGGCGCTCGATCTCCTCGATCGGCTGGCCGGTGTATTGCGCGTACAATTCGTTCATCCGCTTGCGAATGCGCAGGATTTCCTTGGCCTGGATCTCGATGTCCGACGCCATGCCCTGCGCGCCGCCCGACGGCTGGTGGATCATGATCCGCGCATTGGTGAGCGCGACGCGCATACCCGGTTCGCCCGAGGCGAGCAGGAAGCTGCCCATCGACGCCGCCTGGCCGATGCACACCGTGCCGACGCGCGGGCGGATGTACTGCATCGTGTCGTGGATCGCCATGCCCGCCGTGACGACGCCGCCCGGCGAGTTGATGTACATGAAGATGTCCTTCTTCGGGTTCTCGGACTCGAGGAAGAGCAGCTGTGCGGTGATGAGGCTGGCCATGCCGTCCTCGACCCCACCGGTCACGAAGATGATCCGCTCGCGCAGCAGGCGGCTGAAGATGTCGAACGAACGCTCGCCGCGGTTCGACTGTTCGATGACGATCGGCACGAGGCCCGCCTGCGTCTGCTGCAGGCCAAGGCCCGCGCGACCCAGATGGCCCGCGTAATCACCGGTCTCGAACGGATTGTGCATGGAAATCTCTCTTATGCCCTAAGGAGCGCCAACATCGGCGCTCCGGCGGGCGAGTTCAAGCCCCGGCAGAGGGTGCGCGGTGCGCCAGATAGGCGAGCCGTCGCACCTCGCGCCGGCCGCGCACCACCGTGTCGAGGATCAGCCCGGCGAACACGCACAGCGCGGCGACGATGCCGAGGCCGGTGATGAGGATCGCGGTCGGGAAACGCGGCACCAGATGCGTGGCCATATAGGTGATCGCCAGCGGCACGCCGAGCACCAGCCCGACGAGCGCGAACAGCGCGCCGATCACGCCGAAGAACAGCAGCGGCCGCTCGATCCGGTACAGCGTCAGGATGGTCGAGAGGATGCGGAAACCGTCGCTGTAGGTGCTGAGCTTCGACGCCGACCCCTCCGGCCGCGCGAAATAGGGCGTCTCGATCTCGGCGCAGGGCATCTTGAGCTCCAGCGCATGGACGCTGATCTCCGTCTCGATCTCGAACCCCGCCGACAGCGAGGGGAAGCTCTTGACGAAGCGGCGCGAGAAGACGCGGTAACCCGACAGGATGTCGGTAAAACTGCGCCCGAACAGCCGCGCCAGCATGCCGGTGAGCAGCGCGTTGCCGAAGCGGTGGCCGCGGCGATAGCTTTCCTGCACCTGGCTGACGCGGGCGCCGACGATCATGTCGCATTGTTCGGCGAGCAGCCGCGCGACGAGCGCGGGGGCGGAGGCGGCGTCATAGGTCGCGTCGCCATCGGCCATGACATAGACGTCGGCGTCGACGTCGGCGAACATCCGGCGGACCACGGCGCCCTTGCCCTGGATACGCTCGGTCCGCACGACGGCACCCGCGGCGCGCGCGACGGCGACCGTGTCGTCGGTCGAATTGTTGTCGTAGACGTAGACGGTGGCGCCGGGCAGCGCGGCGCGGAAGCCGGCGACGGTCTGCGCGATCGCCGCGGCCTCGTTGTAGCAGGGGAGCAGGACTGCGATCACCGGCTGCGTCACGTCTTGCATTCCCCTGCCCCAGCAGTTCCTGAATGTTACCCGTCATCCCCGCGCAGGCGGGGATCCATACTGGCTGACGTCGCGATGGATCATCAACGGAGCGACTATGGATCCCCGCCTGCGCGGGGATGACGACGGAGAGGAGGCGCCGCCCCTCCCCCTCACGATCAGCCCTCGGTCTTCGCCGCGGCCTTCTTCGCGCGCGGCTTCTTGGCCGGGGCGGCGTCGGCGGCTTCGGTGCCTTCCGCCGCTTCGGCGGCGACCGGCGACGATTCCGTCGCTGCGGTCTCTGCCTCGACGGGAGCGGCAGCCTTCTTGGCGCGCGGCTTCTTGGCGGCGGGCGCTTCGTCGGCGGCCGGGGCCGACTCGACCTCGGCGCCGGCATTGTCGTCCTTCGCCACCGGCTTCTTGGCCGCGGCCTTCTTGGCAGGCTTAACCTCGCCTTCAGCTGCGCCCTCGCCCCCGTCGGCCTTCTTCGACTTGCGCGGCTTGTGGTTGTCGTGGTCGTGACTGTGCGTGCCGGTCGCGAAGCCGTCCTCGCTCTCGATCGCGGCTTCCAGCTCCTCGCGGGTCGCTTCGCGGTCGGTCACCTCGGCCTTGTCGAACAGGAAGTCGACGACCTTGTCCTCGTACAGCGGCGCGCGCAGCTGGGCGGCGGCCATCGGCTCCTGCTGGATGTACTGGATGAAACGCTGCTGGTCCTCGCCGCGATACTGCTGCGCGGCCTGGGCGATCAGGCGGTTCATTTCCTGCTGGCTGACCTCGACGCCGTTCGCCTGGCCGATCTCCGACAGCAGCAGGCCGAGACGGACGCGGCGCTCGGCGATCTTGCGGTAATCGTCGCGCTCGGATTCCATCTCGGCGAGCGCGGCGGCCGGGTCAGCCTCATGCGTCGCCTCATGCTCGAGCTGCTGCCAGATCTGCGCGAATTCGGCCTCGACCATCGAAGGCGGCACTTCGAAATCGTGACCCTCGGCGAGCTGGTCGAGCAGCTTGCGCTTCATGTGGGTGCGGGTGAGGCCGTTGTGCTCCTGCTCGATCTGCCCCTTGATGAGGCCGCGCAGCTGCTCCAGGCTTTCGAGCCCGAGGTTCTTGGCGAGATCCTCGTCGATCTTGCTCTCGCCGGCGACCTGGATCTTCTTGACGGTGATGTCGAAGGTGGCGGGCTTGCCGGCCAGTTCCTTGGCGCCGTAATCCTCGGGGAAGGTGACGTTGAGCGTCTTTTCCTCGCCTTGGCGGACGCCCACCAGCTGGTCCTCGAAGCCCGGGATCAAGCGGCCCGAACCCAGTTCGACACCCATGTCGGTGCCGGTGCCGCCATCGAAGGCGACGCCGTCCGCGGTCTTGCCGACGAAGTCGACGGTGACGAGGTCGCCCATTTCGGCAGCCTTGTCATCGGCATCGTCCCACTTCTTCGATTGGTCCGCGAACTTCTGCAGCTGTTCGTCCACCGCCTCGTCGGCGACCGGCACGGTCAGCCGCTCGAGCTTCAGCGCGTCGATCGCGGGCGCGGGCACGGTGGGGAGCACTTCCAGCTCGACGGTGACCGCGGCATCCTTGCCCGGCGCGTAATCGTCGTTCAGCGCGACCGAAGGCTGCATCGCCGGACGCAGCGCCTTGTCGGCGAGCAGCTGCTGCACGCCCTGCTGGATCGCGCTGTTCAGCGCGTCGGCGGCCAGCGCCTCGCCGTGCATCTTGCGCACTAGGTTCACGGGCACCTTGCCGGGACGGAAACCGGGCATCTTCACCTGCGGGGCGACGCGCTTCACCTCAGCATCGACCTTGGCATCGATGTCGGCGGCGGTGATGGTCAGCGTGTAGGCGCGCTTCAGGCCCTCGTTCAACGTCTCGACAGTCTGCATGTTCGGCCTTCAATCTGGAGAAATCTGACGGAAATTCATATGGCTGCCGTCCCGCCCTGGGTATGCGGGACTGGTGCGGGCGAAGGGACTCGAACCCCCACATCTTGCGATACTGGAACCTAAATCCAGCGCGTCTACCAGTTCCGCCACGCCCGCACGAGGACCCGCCGTTGGGGTTTTCCGGCACAGTGAACCTGCGCCGGGCCATCCCTTGGGCGCGCGTCTATACCAGCGTGGCGCGTACAGGCAAGCGCGCAAGGCAACCGGCGTCGGTGCGGGGCGTTATCCAGCGCGAAGGAGAGTTCCCCATGGCCACCCAGCCCCCGCCCGAAACCCCCGCCCCGACGCCGCAGCCGGTGCAGCCCGACGGCCCCCCGCCCGAGGTGACGACGCCCGGCCCGGACATCGACGTCCCCTCGCCCGGCACGCCGGCGACGGATCCCGGCACCGCGCAGCCGGCGGAGGTCTGACATGACCGACACCAATCGCATTCCCGCAGACGCGCCGGACAGCAACCCCGACGGCGACCGCGCCGATCCGCGCCCCGACATCCAGCAGGCGGTGGAGGCGCGCTCCGATGCGGTGGCGCGCGGCGAAGGCGGCGAGGAGCCGTCGCGCTTCACCGATCCCGGCGCGTTCGACGGCAACAGCGGCACCGGCGGCGAGGTCAAGAACCAAGACCTGACGCAGCAGTGATGGCGCCCCTCGCTCTCCCGGCCGGGAAAGGGAGGGCTATCCCATCTGTTGCTGGCCCTTGGTGAAGCGTATCCCATCACAATATTCTTCGTCACCCCGGACGTGTTCCGGGGTCCACCGTGCTGCAAAGCCAACAGCGTATTGGTGCGCGGCACGGTGGATGCCGGACCAAGTCCGACATGACGGTGGATTGGAGAACACCACCCCGGATCAGACTGGCCATATGCGTGAGCCCCGCCCCGGCAGGGGGAAGCGCGCCGGCCGATGCCCCCCCTCGGCGGCCGGCCTCAACCCGCCTTGATGCGGCGGGCCGACAGGATCGTCACCCGGTCCACCGGCACCTCGCCCTTGAACGACCCGCGCATCGTCGCGGTCGGCGATACCGGCGCATCGAAGACCTTCAGGATCGTATCCTGTCCTTCGACCACATGGCCGAAGGCGGCATAGCCCAGATTGTCGCCGGGCTTCGCCGGATCGGCGTCGAACGATGGCTGGTCGCCGATGCTGATCGTGAACTCGCCGCGCCCGCTGCCCGGCTCCAGCCGCGCGGTGGAGACGGTGAAGTCGGTATGCTTGATGCCGGTAAGCGTCGTGGGTTCATGCTTGATCGGCGGCAGAATGCGCTTGCCGTCGCCGTTCGGGCCGAATTGCACGAAGCCGAAATGGTCGGCGACCTTCACCGCGCGATAGAAGGTGACGCCGTCCAGGCGCTTGCCGTCGACATATCTCAGGAAATTGCCCGCGCTGATCGGCGCATGCACCGTATCCGCCTCGATGACGAAGCGGCCTGTCGTCGTCTCGAACGCGACGCGGGGCAGAGGCGCGGGCGCGGGCGCGGGCGCGGGCGCGGGCGCGGGCGCTTGCTGCGCGGAGAGCGGCGCCGCCAGTGCCAGTGCGAGGAGCCATGCGGGTTTCATCGAGCGTCCTTTCCTGATGCTGACCGCATCATCATGGCGACGCACGGGCAATTCAACACTCAGGCTCTCGATCGCCTCTGAATACCCTTCCGTCATGCCCGACGTGTTCCGGCATCCACCAGTCCGCACACGCATAAGTTCATGGCTCCGAGGCGCGGTGGACCCCGGAACGAGTCCGGGGTGACGTATCGCGTGTAACCGATGAGGGTCGTTCGCCGACGCCTCGGCTCACCTAGGACCAATCGCCGTTCAATCCTCCCCCGCCAGGGGGAGGATGAAGAAGGTCCCTAATCTTGCATGTCGATCAGCTTTGGCGTTCGAGGCGGCTCATGCAGCTGCCCGCACCGGCAGCGGGCGACCCGCTCGCGCATCAGCCGGCCATCGCGGTCTTGAGCAGGTCGTTGACCACGGCGGGGTTGGCCTTGCCGCCCATCGCCTTCATCGTCTGGCCGACGAAGAAGCCGAACAGCGCCTCCTTGCCGCCGCGATATTGCGCCAGCTGGTTGGGGTTCTTCGCCAGCACCTCGGCGATCACCGCCTCGATCGCGCCGGTGTCGCTGGTCTGCTTGAGGCCGCGATCCTCGACGATCTTCGTCGGCGCGTCGCCCGTCTCCAGCATCACCTCGAACACCTGCTTGGCGAGGCTGCCGGACAGCGTGCCATCGGCGACCAGCGCCAGCAGCTCGGCCGCCTGCGCCGGCGACACCGGCGATTCGGCGATGCCCTTGCCGGTGCGATTGAGCGCGCCGAACAGTTCGGACGTCGTCCAGTTCGCCGCCGCGACCGGCTTGGCGCCCGCCTCCAGCAGGGTATCGAACCAGCGCGCCGCCTCGACCTCGGCGGTCAGCACGCCCGCCTGATAGGCGGAGATGCCCAGCCCCTCGTAGCGCTGGCGCTTGGCATCGGGCAGTTCGGGCAGGCTGGCGCGGCATTCCTCCAGGAACGCCTCCTCCAGCTCCAACGGCAGCAGGTCGGGATCGGGGAAGTAGCGGTAATCGTGCGCATCTTCCTTGGATCGCATGGTCCGCGTCTGCCCCGTGTCGGGGTTGAACAGCCGCGTCTCCTGCACGATCGTGCCGCCGTCCTCCAGCACCTCGACCTGGCGCCTCGCCTCATGCTCGATCGCCTGCATGACGAAGCGGACCGAGTTGACGTTCTTGGTCTCCGTGCGCGTGCCGAACGGCTCGCCGGGCTTGCGCACGCTGACGTTGACGTCGGCGCGCATCGACCCCTGGTCCATGTTGCCGTCGCAGCTGCCGACGTAGCGCAGGATAGATCGCAGCTTCGTCAGGTAAGCCCCTGCTTCCGCGGGAGAACGCATGTCTGGCCGGCTGACGATCTCCATCAGCGCGACGCCCGAGCGGTTGAGGTCGACATAGGAGCGCGTCGGATGCTGGTCGTGCATCAGCTTGCCCGCGTCCTGCTCGACGTGGATGCGCTCGACGCCGATCGTCTTGGTCGCGTCCGGGTTCTTGTCGTCCGGCGCGATCTCCACCGCACCCTCGCCGACCAGCGGGTGGTAGAGCTGGCTGATCTGATAGCCCTGCGGCAGATCGGCGTAGAAATAGTTCTTGCGATCGAACCGCGACCAGCGGTTGATCTGCGCGTCGATCGCCATGCCGGTGCGCACCGCCTGGCGGATGCACTCCATGTTCGGCACCGGCAGCATGCCCGGCATCGCCGCGTCGACCAGGCTGACCTGCGTGTTCGGCTCCGCACCGAACGCGGTCGCCGCGCCGGAGAACAATTTAGCCTCGGAGGTCACCTGCGCGTGCACCTCCAGGCCGATCACGACCTCCCACTCGCCGGTGGCGCCCTGGATGCGATAGCTGGTCTCGGTCATGGATGCGTCTCTGGGGTGATGAGGGTGAGATCGGGGAAATAACTGGCGAGGCGACGGTCGCGGGTCATCAGCGTGGCGCCCAGCGTCGCGGCATGGCCGGCGATGAGGAAGTCGGGCAGCACCCGCTGCCGCGTTCCGCCGCGCCGGCGATATTCGCCATGGGCCTTGCCGGCGGCAAGTGCGACCTGGTCGGTCAAGACAAGTATGTCTATCTGCAGCTGCTCCAGGTCGCCGAGCAATTCCGCAGGACGTTCCGCGCCGGCCGCAGCCTCTGCCAGCACCAGCTGGTTGCAGACGAGCGTTTCCACGCCAAACACCGAGGCATAACGTTTGCGCGACCAAGACGCACTTGGGGTGTCGTGCGTACCTAGAAGGTCGATGATGATATTCGTATCGACAAAGATCACGGCAACGGTTCGTCACCACGGATGTCCCGCATGATCTCGTCGGTCGGCCGTGTGAACTGCGGATTTTCCTGCATCCGTGCGAAGAACGCTTCTATCCGCGCGGTGCGCTGCTCAGGCGTCTCGTCCGGCCAGCGCCGCCCTGGCACGACAACCGCTTCGCCGCGATCGTTGACCCCGACGTCCACGGGCAGCCCGGGCACCAGACCGATGGCATCGCGCACGTCCTTCGGGATCAGCACCTGACCTTTGCTGGTCATGTTGGTCGTCGTGCGCTTTTCGAGCGGCGCGTTCATCGTCTACCTCCGGCACTACCAAGGTAACACTGGGTTGCCCGATCGTCTACCACCACGCATCCGGCCGCGCCGTGAAGCCGGCGCGCTGCTCGATCGCGAGGCCGGCATTCAGCACGCCCTGCTCGTCCAGCGGCCGACCGATGATCTGCAGGCCCAGCGGCAGCCCGTCCTTGTCGAGCCCGCCCGGCACGCTCATCGCCGGCAGCCCCGCCAGGCTCGAAGGCACGGTGAACACGTCGTTGAGGTACATGGCGATCGGATCGGCCGATTTCTCGCCCAGCGCGAACGCCGCCGACGGGGCGGTGGGCGTCAGCAGCACGTCGCACGTCTCGAACGCGCGCTCGAAGTCGCGGGCGATCAGGGTGCGGATCTTCTGCGCCTGGGTGTAGTACGCGTCGTAGAAGCCGGCCGACAGCACATAGGTGCCGATCATGATGCGCCGCTTCACCTCCGCGCCGAAGCCGTCGGCACGGGTCGCGGCATACATGTCCTGCAATCCGGCGCCATCGGGCAGGTCGCGCAGGCCGTAGCGCACGCCGTCGTAGCGCGCGAGGTTGGACGAGGCCTCCGCCGGCGCGATGATGTAATAGGCGGGCAGCGCATATTTCGTGTGCGGCAAGGAGACTTCGACGATCTCGGCGCCCGCATCCCTCAGCCAGTCGATCCCGGCCTGCCACAGCGCCTCGATCTCCTCGGGCATGCCGTCGACGCGATATTCCTTGGGAATGCCGACGCGCTTGCCGGCAAGGCTCGGCGACAGGCCATGCTCCCAGCGCGGCACGTCGAGTTGCAGCGAGGTCGCGTCCTTGGCGTCGAAGCCGGCCATCGCCTCCAGCATGATCGCGCAGTCGCGCACGTCGCGCGCCATCGGCCCGGCCTGGTCGAGGCTGGAGGCGAAGGCGATCGTCCCCCAGCGCGAGCAGCGGCCGTAGGTCGGCTTGATGCCGCTGATGCCGGTAAAGGCGGCGGGTTGGCGGATCGATCCGCCGGTGTCGGTACCCGTCGCGCCGGGGCACAGCCGCGCCGCCACCGCCGACGAGCTGCCGCCCGACGAGCCGCCCGGCGCCAGTGGCGCATTGCTGCCCGCCTTGCGCCAGGGCGACAGGACGTTGCCGAACGCGCTCGTCTCGTTGGACGAGCCCATCGCGAACTGGTCCATGTTGAGCTTGCCGAGCATGCCGGCGCCGGCGTCCCACAGGTTCTGCGACACCGTCGATTCATAGGGCGGGGTGAAGCCGCCCAGGATGTCGCTCGCCGCGGTGGTGGCGACGCCCTTGGTGCAGAACAGGTCCTTCATGCCGATCGGCACGCCGGCGAGGGCTTTGAGCGTCTCGCCCGCCGCGCGCGCGGCGTCGGCGGCACGGGCCGCGGCCAGTGCATGATCGGGCGTCTCGACCAGGAAGGCGTTGAGCGGCTTGGCCTTGGCCACCTTCACCACGAAGGCGTCGGCCACCTCGACCGCGGAAAAGGTGCCGGCGCGCACGCCGTCGCGGATGGCGGCGATGCCGAGGTCGGTCAGGTCGGCCATTATTCGATCACCTTGGGAACGGTAAAGAAGCCGTGCTCGGCCTGGGGGGCGTTGGCCATCAGCGCATCGCGGATGCCGCCGCCGGTCAGCGGATCGGCGTTGACCACGTCCTCGCGCAGCCGCAGCCGGTTGGGGATGACGGCGGTCATCGGCTCGACGCCGGTGGTATCCACCTCGCCCAGTTGCTCGATCCAGCCGAGGATGTTGCTGAGTTCGGGGGCGAGGCGGCTCGCATCCTCGTCGGTGATCGCGATGCGCGCGAGCGCGGCGACCTTCTTCACGGTGGCGGTGTCTACGGACATGGCCTGCGGCTAGCAGAGGCGTCGCCGCCCTTGCAACCTCGTGTTGCGCGCGACGCGACGCTCGTCCATCAGGGCGCCTCCCCCGCCCATCCGGGAACCCGTCCGCCTTGGCCCGTAAATTCCTCTATGTCTTCGCCGTTCTCATCGCGCTGGTGATCGCCGGCGGCATCGCCTACCGGCTGTACGGCGTCGAGATCCTGCGCCTGGCGCTCGTCCCGACGGAGCAGTTCCGCGGCCAGCCGCGCGTCGACCCGAAGGTGTATGCCGACGCCAGGATGTGGGTCGCCCGGCCGGACATCGCCGGCAACCCCTCGCTGTGGACGCCGGCCGGCTACCAGCCCGCGGCCAAGCCGCAGGCGGCGGTGTTCTTCATCCATCCGACCTCCTACATCGGCCGCGACCATTGGAATGCGGCGCTGGACGATCCCGAAACCAACGCGCGCACCGCGATCTTCCTGCGCGGGCAGGCGAGCGCGTTCAACGCGGCCGGCGCCGTGTGGTCGCCGCGCTATCGCCAGGCGACGTTCGGCGCCTTCCTGACCAGCGTCGCCGATGCCAACCGCGCGCTCGATCTCGCCTATGGCGACGTCGCCGCCGCCTTTGCCGCGTTCGTGAAGCAGGTCGATCCGAAACGCCCGATCATCCTTGCCGGGCATAGCCAGGGTGCGCTCCACCTCACCCGTCTGCTGCGCGAACAGGTGGCGGGCAAGCCGATCGCGCGGCGCATCGTCGCCGCCTATGTCGTCGGCTGGCCGGTGTCGAAGAGCACCGATCTCGCCGCGCTCGGCCTGCCGCAATGCACCCGGCCCGATCAGGCCCGCTGCCTGCTGTCGTGGGAAAGCTTCGCCGAACCCGCCGATCCGTCGCTCGTCACCGATCTCTACGATCGCTCGACCGGCTTCGATGGCCGCACGCGCAAGGACACGCCGCTGGTCTGCACCAACCCGCTGACCGGCACCGCCGATGCCGCCGCCCCGGCGAGCGCCAACCTCGGCGCGCTCTACCCCTCCGCCGACCTCGCCACCGCGGTCATCACGCCGGCCAAGGTGCCCGCCCGCTGCGGTCCGCGCGGCTTCCTGCTGATCGGCGAGCCGCCGGAACTGGGCAATTACGTGCTGCCCGGCAACAACTTCCACGTGTACGACTACAGCCTGTTCTGGGCCAACGTCCGCGCCGACGCTTTGCGCCGCCTCGCCGCGTTCGGGGCGAAGCGATGATGACCCTCGACCGCGCCGCCTTTCGCGAGGCGCTGCCCGGCGGCGGCCGGTTGCTCGGCCTCGACCTCGGCACCAAGACGATCGGCACCGCGCTGTGCGATGCCGGCTGGAGCTTCGCCAGCCCCGCGCAACTGATCCGCCGCACCAAGTTCACCGCCGACAAGGCGGCGCTCGCCGCCCTCGCCACCGCGCAGCAGGTCCGCGGCCTGGTCCTCGGCCTGCCGCTCAACCTCGACGGCAGCGAGAGCCCGCGCAGCCAGTCGACCCGCGCCTTCGCCCGCAATTGCGCCGACCTCGCCCTCCCCATCCTGCTGTGGGACGAGCGCTGGAGCACGGTGGCGGTGGAGCGCACGATGATCGAACAGGACATGAGCCGCGCCAAGCGTGCCGAACGGATCGACAATCTCGCCGCCGCGCACATCCTGCAAGCGGCGATCGACGCGCTGGTGATGGTGTGAGGCAAGGTCGCGTGTCAACCGAGGCTTGACAAGGTCGATGGTGTCAAGTATCGCTTGACACATGCGGATCGACAGCATCGTGCATAAGGGCCTGCGCAGGTTCTTCGAAGCGGGCAACACCAAGGGGCTGGTTGGCGACACGGCACGAATCCGCAGGATGCTCGCCTTCATCGATGCGGCCGGATCGTTGGACGAACTGGCGGTGCCGCCGAATTATGGATTGCATCGGCTCACCGGCGATCGGGCAGGAACATGGGCGATGACGGTGACCCGCAATTGGCGCATCACCTTTGCGGTCAACGCCGACGGCGCCCTTATCGATATGGATCTGGAGGATTATCATGGCGCTTAAGATGCATCCCGCGCTTGCCGTGCATCCCGGCGATTGGCTGAAGACGGATATCGTGGAGCCGCACGGCGTAACGGTGAAGGCATTGGCTGCCCATCTGGGCGTATCGCGGCAGGCGTTGAGCAACCTGCTGAACGGCCACGCCGGACTGTCGGCGGATATGGCGCTGCGCTTCGAGAAGGCATTCGGCGTCCGCGCGGATACGCTGCTGCGCATGCAGCTGACCTATGATCTGGCGCAGCTGCGTGCGCATGAGCATGACATCAAGGTCGAGCGTCTGGCGGAGGCAGCCTGACCACGCTGTCCTACAGGCGGGGTTTCTGCCACACTGCCACAATGCCCATCCCCGCTTCGTGCCGCCGCCCATCCGCGACGGAGCCGTGCGGGAAGCGATTCCGAGCGGGACGTGCCGTAAACTTCGACAACTTCCGCGCCCTTCGATCATGGTCCGAATCGGGCGTCCCGCTTGCCCCCGTCCCCCGCCGGCGCTACCCGGCGCGCTTGATGCAAGCCTCCGATCACCGTCCCGCCACCCTGATCCAGGGTGGCGCCGTCTTCCCGCACCGGCACCTCACCGGCATCGACGGGCTCCAGCCGCATGAGATCGCCTTCCTGCTCGACGAGGCGGAAGCGTGGGTGGCGGCGAACCGCAGCCATGCCGCGCCGGACAAGCGGCTCGCCGGGCTTACGCAGATCAACGCCTTCTTCGAGAACAGCACGCGCACGCTGTTGAGCTTCGAGATCGCGGGCAAGCGGCTGGGTGCGGACGTCGTCAACATGCATGCCGCGCAATCGAGCGTGAAGAAGGGCGAGACGCTGATCGACACCGCGCAGACGCTGAACGCGATGCGCGCCGACGTGATCGTCATCCGCCACATGGCGTCGGGAGCGGTGCGGCTGATCGCCGACAAGGTCGACTGCCCGGTGCTGAACGCCGGTGACGGGCGCCACGAACATCCGACCCAGGCGCTGCTCGACGCGCTCACCATCCGCCGCCGCAAGGGGTCGATCGCCGGCCAGCGGGTCGTCATCTGCGGCGACGTGCTGCACAGCCGCGTCGCGCGCTCCAATATCCTGGCCTTGACCGCGCTCGCCGCCGAGGTGCGCGTGTGCGCGCCATCCACCCTGATGCCGGCCGCGATCGAGCGGATGGGGGTGACGCCGTTCACCGACTTCGACGCAGCGCTGGTCGGTGCCGACGTGGTGATGATGCTGCGCGTCCAGAACGAGCGGATGGCGGGCGGCTATATCCCGTCCAGCCGCGAATATCGCCTCCGCTACGGCCTGACGCCGGAGCGGCTCGCGAAGCTGCCCGACGCCCTCGTCATGCATCCCGGGCCGATGAACCGCGGGGTGGAGATCGACTCGGCGGTCGCCGACGGGCCGCAATCGGCGATCACCGAACAGGTTGAGATGGGGGTGGCGGTGCGCATGGCCTGCCTCGACGTCCTCACCCGGCGCGCACGCGGCGTGGAGGGCTGGGCATGAGCACGATCGCCTTCGTCAACGCACGCCTCGCCTGCCCCGCCACCGGCGTCGCCCAGGGCAGCCTGCTGGTCCGCGACGGCGTCATCGCCGCGACCGGCGCCGTCGCGCCTCCGGCCGATGCGATCACGGTCGATTGCGGTGGCAAGACGCTGGCGCCCGGCATCGTCGACCTCGGCGTCTTCAAGGTCGATCGCGCCGCCTGCCGCGCCGGCGGCATCGTCCGCGTCGCGCTGATGCCGGACGGCAATCCGGTGCTCGACGATCCCGGCATCGTCCAGCGCGCCGCGCTGATCGGCAAGCCCGACCTGTGGATCCATCCGATCGCCGCCGCCACGCGCGGCCTCGTCGGCGAGGACATGGCGGAGATGGCGATCTGCGCCTCGGCGGGCGCGCGGGCGGTCGGGACGGGACGCGGCTGGATCGCCGACAGCGGTGTGATGCTGCGCGTGCTGCGCTATGCGCGCGACCTCGACATCGCCGTCGTCACGCATGCCGAGGACGGCGGCCTCACCGCCGGCGCGGTGGCGACCGATGGCGAGACGGCGACGCGGCTCGGCCTCGCCAGCGCCCCTGCGGTCGCCGAGGCGCTGGCGGTGGCGCGCGACCTGATGCTTGCCGAGGAGACCGGCGCCCGGCTCCACATCCGCCAGGCGACCACCGCCGCCGCCTTTGACCTGATCCGCGCCGCCAAGCGCCGCGGCGTGCGCGTCACCTGCGGCATCACGCCAGCGCACCTGCACCTGTCGGAGATCGCGATGAGCGATTTCCGCACCTATGCGCATCTCTCGCCGCCGCTGCGCAGCGAGGCCGACCGGCAGGCGGCGCGGGCGGCGGTGGCCGACGGCACGATCGACGTGCTCGCCTCCGCGCACGATCCGCATGGGCCGGAGGCGAAGCGCCTGCCGCTCGCCGATTCGGCGGCCGGCATGGCGGGGGCGGAGACGCTGCTGCCGCTGGCGCTGATGCTGGTGCGCGATGGCCTGTTGCCGCTCGACCGGCTGATGGCGATGCTCGCCGCCCATCCGGCGCAGGTGCTCGGCCTCGATACCGGCACGCTGCAACCGGGCAAGCCTGCCGATCTGATGCTGTTCGATGCCGATGCGCCGTGGCAGATCGACGGCGCCGCCTTCACGGCGTCGGCCGGCAATACGCCGTTCGACGGCCTGCCCGTGCAGGGCCGCGTGCTGCGCCTGTGGAAGGGCGGCCGCGAGGTGTGAACGCCTGCGGCTCAGCCCTGTCGAGAGGCCTAGCCTCGCGAGGCGAGCCGCACCGGCGTGGCGAGCCATTGCGCCATGCGGTCGCCGGCCTCGCGCCGGACGAAACAGTCGCCGCCCTGCGCACGGTAGCGGCGGCACATCCGGTCGGCGTCCTCGCGGGTGAAGCCGCCCACCGACAGGCGGTACAGCGATCCCTGCCGCGCGGCGATCGGCGTGCCGGTCGGCTGATGGCCGGAGAGCGAGGCGAAGCGCCGCGTCGCGCGGTCCCAGCCCGATTTGGCGATGGCGACATTGCTGAACGCGCCGAGTTGCACATACCAGTCGCCGCCGCCCGCGGCGGGCTTGCGGACGAAGGGGATGGCCGCAGGCACATCCTGCACCACGCGGCTGCCGCCGGCGCGAGCGCCGCCCTGCGCCAGGGCGAGCTTGGCAGGCGCCGCATCGGCCCGGATCAGCATGGTCGGCAGCGGCTGCACCACCGGATTGCGCGGGCCGAACACCACCTTGGCAAATTGCTGCGTCGCGGCCGGTGACGGCGCGGCGACGGGAGCCTCGACGCTCGCTGCCGCAGCGGCCGCAGCCGGCACGGCAGCGTCAGTACGTGCAGCCGTCTCGATCGGCGTATCGGCGATCGGCGTCACCTGCACCGGCGCTGTCAGCGCCAGCGCGACCGGGCGGCCGGCGTCGACGACCGGCGTCACGCCGAGCAGCGAGGCGACCTGGTCCGACGCGCCCTTGGGCTGCGCGAAGGCCGCCCATTGCGCGATGCGCGCATCGACATCGGCCGGCGACATGTCCGCCGCCGCGACGACGCGCGCCATGCCCCATTGGCCGGCGAGCGCATAGCTCAGCGCCAGATTCTGCCGCACCTTCGGCCCGGCACTGGGCGTGCGGGCCGCATCGGTGAGCATCGCCACGGCGCCTGCCGGATTGCCCGCGAGTGCCGTGGCGAGGCCGAGATCGCCGATCGGGATGATCGCCGCATTGCGTTCCAGCGTCGCGCGCGCGCTCGCCCAGTCCCCCGTCGCGATCTGCGCCAGCGCGAGGTTGAGCGCCGCTTTGCCGTTCGCGCCGTTCAGCTGGAGTACGTCGGCGAAGGTGTCGCGCGCCGAGGCGAACCGCCCCGCCTGTAGATACGCCTGGCCCAGCACCATGCGATAGCCGGCGTCCTGCGGCGCCAGCGCCACGGCGCTTTCCGCATAAGGCACAGCGGCGGTGCCATCGCGGTGGTTCAGTGCCTTCATCGCCTTCGCAGCGTCGCGCGAGGCAGATTTCGTCGCGCGCGCCGTGCTGCGATCGCTGGCTTTGGCCAGCGGATCGGACGTGGCAGTGCAGCCGACCATCGTGCCGCCGAACACCAGCGCGGACAGGCCGAAGGTCAGGATCAAACGAGGCGTCATCGCATATTCCCCAAAAGGCTCAGCGGGCGGACTTCGCCGGCGACAGCTGCGCCACCAGCGCCTCCACCTCGGGCACCGCGCCGAGCAGCGCATCGAGCGCCTCGGTCACCAGATCCTGCGCGGACCGGTTCGTGATCGCGGACGCAAGGCGCAGCCGCAGGTGCCGGTCTGCGTCGACCCGCAGCGTGAAGGCCGCCTTGCCGCCATGCTGCGTCTCGCGCCGGATGCGCGTCGCGGTGGCGACCGAGACGGATTTCACCGCCTCGGGCGATTCGATCTGCGCGGCGAGCAATTCGCGCTGCACCAGCACCGTCGGCACCGGTTCGGCGGCGGCAGCGGGCGCCGCAGGTGCCGGAACCGGCGCAGGCGCTTCGGCCGCGGCGGGCACGGCGACCGGCACGGGCGCAGCGACGGGCGAAGGCTCCGTCCCCATGTCGTTCCAGCCGAGATCGTCCGGCCCCTGGTTGTGGCTGCCGAAGCCGCCGAATCCCTGGCTGCGCATCGCCGGGCGGGCCTGCCCCTTGCGGGCGAGCAGGCCGGACGACAGCGACGCCATCGGCTTGGACGATCCGAACATCGCGCTCAGCCCCCCACCACGCGGCGGCCGAAGCCGCTCGCCGCGGTCCGCTGGCCGAAGCCGGGACCGCCCGACAGCGTCGGGACGCTGAACACGGTGCGGCGGAAATTCTTTTCGAGGCGATCGGCGATATAGGTCCACAGCTGGGCCACCTCGCCCGCCGATTTGCCGTTGGGATCGACCTCCATCACCGTGCGCCCGTCGATCATCGACGCGGCGAAATCGGTGCGCTGGTGGATGGTGATCGGCGCGACGGTGCCGTGCTGCGACAGCGCGACGGCGGCGTCGGAGGTGATCCGGGCCTTGGGCGTCGCGGCGTTGACGACGAAGATCAGCGGCTTGCCCGCCCGGTCGCACAGGTCGACGGTGGCGCCGACCGCACGCAGATCGTGCGGGGACGGCCGCGTCGGCACGACGACCAGCTCGGCGACGTTGATGACGCTCTGGATCGCCATGGTGATGGCGGGCGGAGTGTCGATCATGGCGAGCTTGAAGCCCTGCTGGCGCAGGACCTCCAGATCGGCCTGCAACCGCGCGACGGTGGTCTGGGCGAAGGCCGGATATTCGGCGGACCGTTCGTTCCACCAGTCGGCCAGGCTGCCCTGCGGATCGATGTCGATCAGCACGACGGGCCCATGCCCCGCCAGCTGCGCCTGCACGGCGAGGTGGCCTGACAAGGTCGTCTTGCCCGAACCGCCCTTTTGCGATGCCATCGCGAGAACGCGCATAGGCCCCCTTTGAGAAAATTAGCGTTATTCCACCAGCAGACCTGCCAGAACCGGCCTAAAAAGCCGTTAATGGTTGCGGATGCGCGATGACGCTTTGCTCGGGCGGCGCGCCGGGGCATGAAGGCAGCGGCAAGGGTTAAAGGGGTGACAAGCATGCGTACGATCCTGTGGGTCGCTGCCGGACTGACGATCGCGGGCGCACCGGCTGTGGCACAGACCGTCAAGGCCGGCGTCGATGCGTGGAGCCGCGGCGATTTC
This sequence comes from Sphingomonas cellulosilytica, assembly GCF_052321755.1. Lineage (NCBI taxonomy): Bacteria > Pseudomonadati > Pseudomonadota > Alphaproteobacteria > Sphingomonadales > Sphingomonadaceae > Sphingomonas > Sphingomonas cellulosilytica. The sequence continues at coordinate 290,561 of NZ_JBQRTT010000004.1, read as the reverse complement.
CCCGCGGCGGTCGCGCAATGGCGGGGCCTGGCGGTGGCCGGCGATGCCGACGCGCAGTTCAACCTGGGCCAGGCCTACAAGCTCGGCCGCGGCGTGCCGGTCGACCCGGTGCTCGCCGAAAGCTGGTTCCGCAAGGCGGCATTGCAGGGCCATCCGCAGGCGGAGGACAATTACGGCCTCGCCCTGTTCCAGGCGGGCCGCAAGTCGGAGGCCGCACCCTGGCTGGAGAAGGCGGTGCGCCGTGGCGAGCCACGCGGGCAGCTGGTGCTCGGCACCATGTTGTTCAACGGCGACGGCGTGCCGCGCGATTACCCCCGCGCCTATGCACTGATGACGCTCGCCTCGCAGGCGGGGTTGAAGGCGGCGTCCGAAACGCTGGCGCAGATGGACCAGTACGTCACCCCCGTCGATCGCGAGCGCGGGCTTGGGTTGGCACAGAGCTATGCGGCGGCGGCACCCGGCGCATCCGCCGCGCGCGGCCGTGCCACCCTGGCGAGCGTGCCTGCCAACGATGCCCCGCCGCCGCGCGTCGTGCTGGCGCAACAGCGCCCGGCCGCGGGACCGCTGGCGCGGGGCGGCCCCGCCATGGTCCCCTCACCCGACCGCCCCGCCCCCGCCCGTCCGGCGCCGGAGCGGGCGGAACACCGTCCTGCGCCTCCCCGCCCGCAGCCCGAGCGTGCCGAACGGAGCGGCGGCAGCTGGCGGATCCAGCTCGGCGCCTTCAGCACCCAGGCGAACGCCAGCACGCAATGGGCGCGCGTTCGCGGCAGGATCGGCGGCGCAGAACCCGCCTATGTGAAGGCCGGCTCGGTCATCCGTCTGCAGGCCGGCGGTTTCGCCTCCAAGGCGGCGGCGCAAAAGGCGTGCGCGGCGTCCGGCGTGCCGTGCGTGGTGGTGGCGCCGTAAGCCGGCGGCTCAGGCCACCCAGTCGGTGCGCCGATAGCCTTGTGCATAGAGCAGCGCGCTGAGGTCACCGTGATCGATCCGCGCGGCCGCCGCGGCGGCGACGATCGGCTTGGCGTGATAGGCGACGCCCAGGCCGGCGCGCCGGATCATCGCGAGATCGTTCGCGCCGTCGCCGACCGCCAGGCTCAGCGCCGAATCGATCCCGCCGGCCGCGATGGCGGCGAGCAGCGTCTCCTCCTTGGTCGCCGACCCGACGATCGGCTTGGCGACGGTGCCGGTCAGCTTCCCGTCCTCGATCAGCAGCACGTTGGCGATGGCGCGTGAAAAGCCGATCGCCGCCGCCACCGGCTCGGCGAAGCGGGTGAAGCCGCCCGACACCAGCACCGCCTCCGCGCCGTTCGCGCGCATCGTGCCGACCAGCGCCCGGGCGCCCGGCATGATGTGGACGCGCTCGGCGAGGCATTGCGCGATGACCCGCTCGTCGAGCCCGGCGAGCAGTGCGACACGGGCGTCCAGCGCCCCTTCGAAATCGAGTTCGCCGCGCATCGCCGCCTCGGTCACCGCCGCGACCTCCGCCTTGATGCCGGCATAGTCGGCGAGTTCGTCGATGCATTCGACGGTAATCATGGTCGAATCCATGTCGGCGACGATCAGCCGCTTGCGGCGGGTCGCGGTCGGCTGGACGACGACGTCGGTGCCGGCGAAGGCGCCCTCCAGCGCCTGGCGGGCGGCCGCCGGATCGTCGGCGAAGCCGATGTCGGCCGCGGCGCCCTCGTCGAGCCACGCCGCGGCGCCCGGCGCGCAGCCCGCCGCCGCCAGCCGATCGGCGGCCGCCGACAGGTCGCCTCCGGTCAGCGCATCGCCTATGAGCGTCGCCGTGAACATCGCTGCCTCCCACCCGAAACCTAGGGTCGCGCTCATCGCAGGGCCGACCGCCAGCGGCAAGTCCGCCGCGGCGATCCGTCTCGCCGAGCGGTACGATGGCGTCGTCATCAACGCCGACGCCAGTCAGGTCTATGCCGACCTCCGCATCCTCACCGCCCGCCCGAGCGCGGACGAGGAGGCGCGCGTGCCGCACCGTCTGTTCGGCCATGTCGATGCCGCGGATGCCGGCTATTCCGCCGCGCGCTGGGCGACCGAGGCGCGCGAGGCCATCGCCGCCGCCCATGCCGCCGGCCGGCTGCCGATCCTGGTCGGCGGCACCGGCCTCTACCTGCGCACGCTGATCGACGGTATCGCCCCCGTGCCCGCCATCGATCCCGCGATCCGCGCGGAGGTGCGCGCGCTGCCGGTCGCCGAGGCGCACCGCCTGCTCGCCCTCGCCGATCCTGCCGCCGCCGCCCGGCTCGCCCCCGCCGACACCACGCGCGTCGCCCGCGCGCTGGAGGTCGTGCGCTCGACCGGCCGGCCGCTCGCGCACTGGCAGGCCGCAACGACGGGCGGCATCGGCGACACGATCGCCCTCGCCGCCGCCATCCTGCTGCCGGATCGCGACACGCTGCTCGACCGGATCGACGCGCGCTGCGTCGCCATGCTGGCAGGCGGCGCGATCGACGAGGTCGCCGCCCTGCTCGCCCGCCGCGACGTGGCGGCCGATGCGCCGATCCGGCGCGCCATCGGTGTCCCGCCGATCGCGGATTATCTCGCAGGCGCAGCATCTTACGACCGGATGCTGGACAGCATCCAGCTCGACACGCGGCGCTACGCCAAGCGCCAATATACCTGGTTCCGACATCAACCGCCGACAACCTGGATGCGCGCGACAGATTCGAATGATTTAATGGCGATCATAGCAAGTTTATTATAGAACGGGGTTGACCCCCCGTCCCTGCCCCGCTACCCGCCGCCGCACCAACCTTCAGGCGGAGACGAACCGTGGGCGAACAAAGCGGAGCAGACATCCTGGTCGAGGCGCTGTGCGATCTCGGCGTGGGGGTCGTGTTCGGCTATCCGGGCGGTGCCGTCCTGCCGATCTACGACGCGATGTTCCGGTCGGGGCGGATCAAGCACATCCTCGTCCGCCACGAACAGGCGGCGACGCATGCGGCGGAAGGCTATGCGCGCTCCACGGGGAAGCCCGGCGTCGTGCTCGTCACCTCCGGCCCCGGCGCGACCAATGCGATCACCGGCATCACCGATGCGCTGCTCGATTCCATTCCCATGGTCGTCATCACCGGCCAGGTCCCGACCGGGCTGATCGGCACCGATGCCTTTCAGGAGGCGGATACCGTCGGCATCACCCGCCATTGTTCCAAGCACAATTACCTGGTGAAGGATCCGGCGAAGCTCGGCCCGACGATCCACGAGGCGTTCCATATCGCGACCAGCGGCCGCCCCGGCCCGGTGGTGATCGACATCCCCAAGGACGTGCAGGTCGCGACCGCGCGCTACACCAAGCCCGGCCCGATCCAGCACAAGACCTATCGCCCGCAGGTGAAGGCGCCGCAGCGTGACATCGAGCAGGTCGTCGATATGCTCGCCGCCGCCGAACGGCCGATCCTCTACACCGGCGGCGGCGTCATCAACGCCGGACCCGCGGCATCGCAGCTGCTGCGCGAGCTCGCCCGCATCACCGGCGCGCCGGTCACCTCGACGCTGATGGGGCTGGGCGCGTTTCCGGCATCGTCGGATCAGTTCCTCGGCATGCTCGGCATGCACGGGACCTATGAGGCGAACATGGCGATGAATCAGGCCGACCTGATCGTCGCGATCGGCAGCCGCTTCGACGACCGCGTCACCGGCCGGCTCGACGCGTTCAGTCCCAACAGCCGCAAGGTCCATATCGATATCGACCGGTCGAGCGTGAACAAGAACGTCCGCGTCGACCTCGCCATCATCGCCGATGCCGGCCACGCGATGGAGGACATGGTCCGCATCTGGAAGGCGCGCCAGCATCCCAAGCCCGACACCGCCGACTGGTGGCAGCGCATCCGCGGCTGGCGCGCGGTCAAGAGCCTCGACTTTCCGGAAACCGCCGGCGACGCGATCATGCCGCAACGCGCGATCCGCGCGCTGTGGGAGGCGACGCACGCCCGCAATCCGATCATCACCACCGAGGTCGGCCAGCACCAGATGTGGGCGGCGCAGCATTTCGGCTTCGAAAAGCCCAACACCTGGCTGACCAGCGGCGGGCTCGGCACGATGGGCTATGGCCTGCCCGCCGCGATCGGCGCGCAGCTCGGCAACCCCAACGCGCTGGTCATCGACATCGCCGGCGAAGCCAGCATCCAGATGAACATCCAGGAGCTGGCGACCGCGACGCAATACCGGCTGCCGGTCAAGATCTTCATACTCAACAACGAATATATGGGGATGGTCCGCCAGTGGCAGGAACTGACCTACGAGAGCCGCTATGCCGAGAGCTATTCGGATTCGCTGCCCGACTTCGTCATGCTCGGCGAAGCCTATGGCTGGAAGGGCATCCGCATCGACCATCGCGCCGATCTGGAGGATGGCATCCAGGCGATGCTCGACCATGACGGCCCGGTGATCGTCGATTGCCGCGTCGCGAAGCTCGCCAATTGCTTCCCGATGATCCCGTCGGGCGCGGCGCATACCGACATGATCCTGCAGGCCAACGAAGTGTCCGGCACGATGGACGACGAGGCGAAGGCGCTGGTGTAACTCCCCTCCCGCTTGCGGGAGGGGCTGGGGGTGGGCCTATCCACCTGCCGTCCCGCTCGCGGCTTTCCCACCCCCGACCCCTCCCGCAAGCGGGAGGGGGGAAGAGGTCCCATGCACATCAAGACCGAAGCCACCGAACGCCACACGCTGGCGGTCATCGTCGACAACGAACCCGGCATCCTCGCGCGGATCGCCGGCCTGTTCACCGCGCGCGGCTATAATATCGAGAGCCTGACGGTCAGCGAGATCACCGCCGACAAGCAGGTGAGCCGCATCACGATCGTCACCAGCGCATCGCCGGCGACGATGGAGCAGATCATCGCCCAGCTGGAGCGGCTGGTGCCGGTGCATAAGGTCACCGACCTCACCGCCCAGGGTGCGCACGTCGAGCGCGAGCTGGCGCTGGTGAAGGTCGCGGGCACCGGCGACCATCGCATCGAGGCGCTGCGCCTCGCCGACGTCTATCGCGCCCGCGTCGTCGATGCGACGACGACCAGCTTCGTGTTCGAGGTGACGGGGTCGATCGAGAAGATCGACAAGTTCGTCGAACTGATGGGCGAAGTCGGCCTGATCGAGGTCGCGCGCACCGGCATCGTCGCCATCGCCCGCGGGAAAGAGGCGGCCTGAACGCCTTTAACTCCACGTTACGCAACCATCGTCACCCCGGCGCCGGCTGGGGTCTCCAGGTTAGAGCGCACCGCCCTTGCCGCATGAGATGCCAGCCTGCGCCGGCATGACGGACTTCACGAAAGGGATCATCATGAAAGTCTATTACGATCGCGACGCCGATCTGAACCTCATCACCGACAAGAAGATCGCCATCGTCGGCTATGGCAGCCAGGGCCATGCCCACGCCCAGAACCTGCGCGATTCGGGCGTCAAGGACATCGCCATCGCGCTGCGCGAGGGATCGCCGACGGCGAAGAAGGCGATCGACGCCGGCTTCGCAGTGAAGTCCAACAAGGAAGCGGCCGAGTGGGCCGATATCGTCATGATCCTCGCCCCCGACGAGCATCAGGCGGCGATCTGGGACGCGGACCTCAAGGGCAACATGAAGCCCGGCGCGGCGCTCGCCTTCGCGCACGGGCTCAACGTGCATTTCGGGCTGATCGAGCCGCCCGCCGATATCGACGTCATCATGATCGCGCCCAAGGGGCCGGGCCATACCGTGCGCAGCGAATATGTCCGCGGCGGCGGCGTTCCCTGCCTCATCGCCATTCATCAGGACGCCAGCGGCAACGCCCATGACGTGGCGCTCGCTTATGCCAGCGGCGTCGGCGGCGGCCGCTCCGGAATCATCGAAACCAACTTCCGCGAGGAATGCGAAACCGACCTGTTCGGCGAGCAAGCCGTCCTCTGCGGCGGCGTCACCCATCTGATCCAGGCGGGGTTCGAGACGCTGGTCGAGGCAGGCTACGCGCCGGAAATGGCCTATTTCGAATGCCTTCACGAAACGAAGCTGATCGTCGACCTGCTGTATGAAGGCGGCATCGCCAACATGCGCTATTCGATCAGCAACACCGCCGAGTACGGCGATATCGTGACCGGCCCGCGGATCATCACGGACGAGACGAAGAAGGAAATGAAGCGCGTGCTCGCCGACATCCAGTCGGGCCGCTTCGTCAAGAACTTCGTCCTCGACAACCGCGCCGGCCAGCCCGAGCTGAAGGCCGCGCGCAAGCAGGCCGCCGCGCATCCGATCGAACAGGTCGGATCGGAACTGCGCGCGATGATGCCCTGGATCGGCGCCAACAAGCTGGTCGACAAGGCGAAGAACTGACACGTCGGGCGCCCACCCTCACCCTTCCGCGGCTCCGCCGCTCCCTCCCTCTCCCATCGGGAGAGGGGGAAGACGCCGCAGGCGGCGAGAGGGTGAGGGTGAGTGCGGGACGGTCAATGGCTCACCCGCAACGATCCGTTTCGCAACTGCCCCCTTCCCCGCCGGCTGGCGGCATGATTAAACCTCCGCAACGATCCCACGGAGCTTCCATCATGCGTCTCTTTCCTGTCCTGATTTCGGCCGCCGTCGCGGTTGCCGTCCCCGCCATCGCGCAGACCGGCCTGCCCGGCACGCCGAACAAGGCCGCGGTCACCGCCGGCACCTATGCGGTCGATCCCGCGCACACGCAGGTCACCTGGACGCTCAACCACATGGGCTTCAGCATGCTGTCGGGCCAGTTCGGCGCACAGGGCGGCACGCTGACCATCGATCCCGCCAAGCCCGCGGCCACCAAGCTCGACGTGACCTTTGCGATCGACCAGCTGTCGGTCACCTCGGAACAGTTCGCGCACCATCTGAAGTCGAAGGACTTCTTCGATGCCGCGACCTATCCGACCGCGCGCTTCGTCTCGACCGGCGTCGTCGCCACCGGCAACGGCGCCAGGATCACCGGCAATCTGACGATCAAGAACGTCACCAAGCCGGTGACGATCGATGCGACCTTCGTCGGCGCCGGCACCAACCCGATGAGCAAGAAGCTGAACTTCGGCTTCCGCGGCACGGCGACGATCAAGCGCAGCGACTTCGGCCTCGGCTATGCGACGCCGGTGGTCGCCGACACGGTGAAGCTCGACATCAACGCCGCCTTCACCGCCCAATAAGTCAGTCGCGCGCGGCTCAGGCCGCGCGCCGCACCTTGGCGAAGCCCTCGAACGTCGCCCGGACCGCCGGGTCGGCGTTCGCGGTCAGCTTCGCGACCCGCTCCAGCATATCGGCATCGCCGTCGCCCGGCACGTTGAACGCCATCGCCCATTCGCCGAATTCGCGCGTCTCGACCTCGCGGTTGGACAGCACGACCAGGGCATGGTGCCGCTCGTCCTGCTGGATGCGGGCGAAGGTCGCATCGACCTGCGCATCGTCCCCCTCCAGCGCCTGCAGGAAGCGCTTGCCGTCGAAGAACAGCAGGCCCGTCACCCGCGCCCGCGCATTGTTGCGCCGCGACTGGGCGAGGATCGCTGCGGGATCGACCGCAGCCTGGCGCCGCATGCTACTGATATAGACGAGTTGACGCATCGTAAGTCGTTCCCAACACAGGTTAGAGGCACGCCCCCGCGTCCCTTCTTGCGATACCGCGCGGTGCTTAACGCAAGGTCAACGATGCGCGGCGCGCCGATGGCTGGACAAGCCCGCCCGCCTCGGCCATGAACGCGGTCGAGATGGATTGCACGATCACCCTGCTTCGACTTATCCGCCCTTAGGGCGGCGGTTGCTCGTGCACGCTCCCCTAAGGGCCGGATAACGCTTCAGCGCCACTCCGCCGCGCGCGACCCCGATGGTCCCGCGGCGCCGACAGACGGGACCGACACATGCTCCGCGATCCTTCGACCAAATACCGCCCCTTCCCGACCATCGACATCGCCGACCGCCAATGGCCATTGCGCACGATCACCAAGGCACCGCGCTGGCTTTCCACCGACCTGCGCGACGGCAACCAGGCGCTGATCGACCCGATGGACGCCGAAAAGAAGACGCGGCTGTTCGAGCTGCTCGTCAAGGTGGGGTTGAAGGAGATCGAGGTAGGCTTTCCAAGCGCCGGCGCGACGGAATTCGACTTCATCAGCGGTTTGGTGCGCGACGGGCGCATTCCCGCCGACGTGTTCGTGCAGGTGCTGACCCAGTCGCGCCGCGACCTGATCGAGACGACCTTCGCGTCGCTGGACGGCGCGCCCCGCGCGATCGTCCACCTCTACAACGCGGTTTCGCCGGCGTGGCGCAAGATCGTCTTCGGCATGAGCCGTGCGGAGGTGAAGCAGATCGCGGTCGACGGCGCCAAGGTGCTGCGCGACGAGGCGGCGAAGCGCCCCGGCACCGACTGGCATTTCGAATACAGCCCCGAAACCTTTTCCACCGCCGAACTCGATTTCTCGGTCGAGGTCTGCGCCGCGGTGATGGACGTGCTGCAACCGACGCCGGACAAACCGATCATCTTCAACCTGCCCGCGACGGTCGAATGCACGACGCCCAACGTCTATGCCGACCAGATCGAATGGTTCGGCCGCAACATCCCCAATCGCGACGCGGTGGTGATCTCGCTCCACACCCATAACGACCGCGGCACCGGCGTCGCCGCGGCGGAGCTGGGGCTGATGGCGGGGGCCGATCGCGTCGAGGGCTGCCTGCTCGGCAACGGCGAACGCACCGGCAATTGCGACCTCGTGACCGTAGCGCTCAACATGTACACGCAAGGCATCGATCCGCGGCTCGACCTGTCGGATATCGATGCGGTGGTGAACACCGTCACCTATTGCACCAACATCCCGGTCCACCCCCGTACGCCCTATGCGGGCGACCTGGTGTTCACCGCCTTTTCGGGCAGCCATCAGGACGCGATCAAGAAGGGCTTCGCCGCGCAGGACCAGCGCAACGACGAACTGTGGGAGGTCCCCTACCTTCCCATCGATCCCGCCGATCTCGGCCGCAGCTACGAAGCGGTGATCCGCGTCAATTCGCAGTCGGGCAAGGGCGGCGTCGCCTGGGTGATCGAACAGGACAAGGGCCTGAAGCTGCCCAAGCGCCTCCAGGCCGATTTCAGCCGTCACGTGCAGGCGCTCGCCGACGAGACCAGCCGCGAACTCGGCGCCGCCGATATCTGGCGCCGGTTCGAGGAGACGTACCTGCCGCGCGCCGCCGATCGCTTCGTGTTGCGCGACTATGACGAGAGCGGCCATGCCGGCGACCGCCTGTTCGTCGGCCGCGTCGCCGTCGACGGCGTGGAGCGATCGATCTCCGGGCGGGGCAACGGCCTGATCTCCGGCGTCATCGCCGCGTTGGGCGAGACCGGACCCGATCTCGACGTGGTGGATTACAGCGAGCATGCGATCGGCCATGGTGCCGATGCGCAGGCCGCCGCCTATGTCGAATGCCGCACGGCGGATGGCCGGACGGTGTTCGGCGTCGGCCTGGATACGGACATCGCGACCGCCAGCGTGCGCGCGGTGCTGAGCGCCGCCAACCGCGCCTGATCGACGGCCCCGCCCGGGCGCGGGGCCGATGATCCTGCTGCCGCTCGCAAGGGCCGTGATCTTATCCCACATCTATAACCTGCATCGATTTCGCCGTGTCTTCTGCTCCGGTATTGTTTGGCGCCGAAGCAGCCCGGGCCTTGCTGCGGACGGGCCGAACGGAAGAACGCCGCATGCCCGTCTACAAGATCCACCTCCGCCGCCGTTCCAGCATCCAGCCGGACGACCTCGGGATCGAGTTTCCGGATCTGGAGGCGGCCTATCTGGACGTATGCAGACTGATTCCGGACACTGCCCGCGACATGCTGATCGATGGCTGCGATCCGATGAGCGCCGGCTACGTCATCTGCGACCCGACAGGCGAGCAGTTGCTGGACGTGCCGTTCGAGGAAGTCCTGTCACCGCGCGAATGGCGGCTGCGCCACGGCCAGGCACGCCCGTCGGCAGCCTTTGACCGGCCATAACGTCAACGCGCGAAATCGACCGAAAGGTCGTCAGCGCCTCCGCACGATCTCGCACCCGACACGGGCATCCGGATAGACGTCCGGCTTCGTCGATCGCACCTGCACCTCGCGCACCCGCGGATCGCCGAGGCACAAGGCCGCGACCGCCTCGACCAGCGTCTCCTGCAAGGCGAAGCCGGGTCCTTCGGCCAGTGCGCGGATGCCCGTGCGCACGAAGTCGTAATCGAGCACCTCCTCGATCGCATCGCCGCCGGGCGGGGCGGGATAGGTGACGGTCATGCGCACCGACAGCAGCACGCGTTGCGGCGTCGCCTCATGCGGGTGGATGCCGAGACGCATCATCACCTCCAGCCCGTCGAGGATCGTCGTATAGTCAGCCATCGCGTCCCTCGAACATCACGTCGCCGTCGCGCTGCACGAAGCGCTGGCCGCTGTCGACGTAGAGCGTCTGTCCGGTGACGCTGCGCGCATCGAGCAGATAGGCGACCGCGTCCGCGACATTCTCCGCGCCGACCGGACGGCGCAGCAGGTTGTCGGCGGCGACGCGCGCGAACTCCGCCGCGCTCTGGTCGCCGCTCGGCAGGGTGATGCCGGGTGCGACCGCATTGACCCGCACCTTGGGGGCGAGCGCCTGCGCCAGCATCGTCGTCGCGCCCGCCAAGGCATATTTGCTCAGCGTGTAGCTGAAGAAGTCGGGATTGGGATTGGCGAGCTTCTGGTCGAGCAGGTTGACCACCGCGCCCTCCCCCACGTCCTCCTGCGCCGCCAAAGCCGCGGCGAGCAGCGCCGGCGTGACGGCGTTGATCGCATGCAGCCGCGCGGCGAGCGCCGGATCGATCGCCTCCGGCCGATCGAACTCGAAGGCCGAGGCGCTGTTGACGAGCCCCGCGATCGGGGCGCCGGCCGCGGCGCGGGCGCGCGCGAACAGCGCCGCCGCGCCGGCGCTGTCGGCCAGGTCACCCTGCACGCATGCCGCGCCGAGTTCCGCCGCCAGCGCCTGCGCCGCCTCTGCGGAGCGGCCGTAGTGGATCACCACCCGCCAGCCCGCCGCCGTCGCCGCACGGGCGATCGCCGCGCCCAGCCGCCTGGCGCCGCCGGTGACCAGCACGTGCCGCGTCATCAGCTCCGCAGGCCCATCAGTGACAGCACCTCCTTGCGGCTGCGCTCGTCCTCGCGGAACACGCCCATCATCCGGCTGGTGACCATGCCGACGCCGGGGGTCCGCACGCCGCGCGCGGTCATGCAGGCATGGCTGGCCTCGATCACCACCGCCACGCCCTGCGGCTTCAGATTGTCCCAGATGCAGTCGGCGACCTCCGCGGTCAGCCGCTCCTGCACCTGCAACCGCCGCGCGAAGCCGTGCAGCACGCGGGCGAGCTTGCTGATGCCGACGACATGGTCGCGCGGCAGATAGGCGATATGCGCGACGCCGATGATCGGCGCCATGTGATGTTCGCAATGCGACTGGAACGGGATGTCCTTCAGCAGCACGATCTCGTCATAGCCGCCGACTTCCTCGAACACGCGCGACAGATGGTGGGCGGGATCGTCCCCATAGCCGGCGCAATATTCCTTCCACGCCTTGGCGACCCGGCGCGGGGTATCGACCAGCCCCTCGCGCGCGGGATCGTCGCCCGCCCAGCGAATGAGGGTGCGGATCGCCGCCGCGACATCCTCCGGGATCGCCGCCTGCCCCGTTGCCTCGATCAGGTCGCCATCCGCCGGTGACCCGTGTCGATCGCTCATCGTCCTTCGCCTTTCATTCAAGCCCATATGCGGCGCCTGCGCGCCCAACCGTAAGTTCGATTTTGCAACCGGCTCTTTTCAATTCGACGAGCAGAGCACGAACTTTCCTTGCAAAAATCCATTGACCTCAGAAATTCCCGGAGGCTAGCTTCGCCATACCCGAAACAGGAAGTTTCGCCAGCACCGGCAAAAGACCGGGCGAGCGGACAGGGAGAGGATGCCACCATGAAGAAGTTCGAGCTGCTTGCCGCTTCCGCCGCCGTATCCGCCTTCGCCATGCTGGCAGCGACTCCCGCCGCCGCGCAGACCGCCGATACCACGTCGGCACAGAATACGGCACCCACCAACGGCCCCGGCCAGGAGGCGCCCTCGGACGCGCCGGCCGCGGTCGACAACGGCGATATCGTCATCACCGCGCAACGCCAGTCGCAACGGCTGCAGGACGTGCCGATCGCGGTCAGCGCCTTCACTGCGCAGAACATCGAGAAGCAGCAGATCGTCAATCCGACCGCGCTCCAACAGACGCTGCCCAACGTCACCTTCACCAAGACGAACTTCACCACCTCCAGCTTCACGATCCGCGGCATCGGCGACCTGTGCGTCGGCGCGACCTGCGACCAGGCGACCGCGGTTCACGTCAACGACATGCCACTATTCCAGACACGGCTGTTCGAGAGCGAATTCTTCGATCTCGAACGGATCGAGGTGTTGCGCGGCCCGCAGGGCACGCTGTTCGGGCGCAACGCGACGTCGGGCGTGGTCAATTTCATCACCGCCAAGCCCGACCTCAGCGGCGTCCACGCCGCCGGCGAGTTCGAATATGGCAATTACGATTCGAAACGGGCGCGGGCGATGTTCAACCTGCCGATCGGCGACACGATCGGCATCCGCGTCGCGGGCACCTACCTCAACCGCGACGGCTATACCCGCAACACCTACGACAACAGCCGCATCGACGGCCGCGACCTGTACGCGGTGCGCGGCACGCTGTCGTGGGAGCCGTCCAGCGACACGCGCGTCGACCTGATCGGCTATTATTTCCGCGAAAAGGACAATCGCAGCCGCATCCAGAAGCAGCTCTGCCATCGCGATCCGACCGGCGTGCTGGGCTGCCTGCCCGATACCAAGGCCTATGAGACGACCAACGGCCTTTCCACGCTCGCCGCCGTGCTGACCTCCACCGAATTCTTCCGCGTCAACAATGCCGCGCTCGCGCCGTTCGCGCTACAGAGCCTGTATGGCGCCGATCCCTATGCCGGCGTGGTCAACCCCGCCGACGTGCGCACCGTCCGCATCGACTACAACCCGACCTATTTCGCCGACGAAGAGCAATATACCGCCAAGATCTTCCACGATTTCGGGCCGGTCAGCTTCAATTTCACCGGCGGCTATGCCCGCAACTCGGTGGACAGCACCACAGACTTCAACCTCGCGGTGGAGGCCCCGCTCGCCGGCAATCCCGGCCTTGCCGCCCTCAACGCCTTCGGGCGTACCGGCAGCGGGGCGCCGTTCCTCAATGGCGTGCGGCAGGCGCTGATCCCCAACGGCCCGGCGGGCGGCATCTGCCAGTCGGCGGCGGACCCGAACAATCTGGGCGTCTATGGCGGCAATGCCATCGGCTGCTTCCCGCAGAGCCTGGATTTCGACCGCTCGCGGATTTCGCATCGGCAGTTCTCCGCGGAAGCGCATATCGACAGCCAGTTCGATGGCGCGTTCAACTTCCTGATCGGCGGCATCTATCTGGATAATCTCAGCCGCAACAACGACTATTTCGTCAACGCCTTCGGGCTCGATTACGCCTCCGGCATCCTCGGCGCGGCATCGTCCGCGGCGATCCCCGGCGTCGGTGGCGCCGCCTTCCTCGGCCCGCCCTTCTACCGCAACGACACCAAGCGCTTTCGCCTGAAATCCTACGGCATCTTCGGCGAGACCTATTTCGCATTCAGCAGCCGAGCCAAGCTGACGCTCGGCCTGCGCTACAATCACGACGACAAGTCGGTGCAGGCACGCAACCTGACGCTCAGCGTGTTGACCCCGTATAGCGCCGCGGGGATCGAGAACGGGCTTAATTATGCCGCGGTCGATTTCGATCCGACCACGCCCGGTATCCAGGACTATGCACGCCGCAGCGTGTCGTTCGGCCGCCTCACCGGCCGCGCCGTGTTCGACTTCAAGATCGACGACGACAAGCTGCTCTACGCATCCTATTCGCGCGGGTATAAATCGGGCGGCATCAACCCGCCGGTGGCCGCGAGCTTCTCGGTGCCGACGACCTTTGCCCCCGAACAGGTCGATGCGTTCGAGATCGGTTCCAAGAACACCTTCGGCAACGGCGCGCTGCGCCTCAACCTCACCGGCTTCTACTACAAGTACAAGGGGCTACAGCTGAGCCGCATCGTCGCGCGCACGGCGGTGAACGACAATGTCGATGCCAATATCTACGGCGTCGAGGCGGAGGCGGTGCTGATGCCGATCCCGCGCTTCGTCGTGAACATGAACGCCAGCTACCTGCATAGCGAGATCACGGGCAGCAAGGCGCTCATCAACCCGCGCCTTCCCTCGGGCGGGCGGAACGACACCGTCATCATCAAGGACATCACCAACGCATCGAACTGCGTCGTCATTCCCAATGCCGGCGGCGCGGCGGTGGCGAACGGCTTCGTGACCGCCGTCAACCAGGCGGTCGGCCTGCGCGCGCCGACGGCGATTTCCGGCACCGGCACCACCGGCGCCTTCGGCATCTGCTCCGTCCTCCAGGCGCAGGCTGCCGCGACCAACACGCCGGTCACCGTCACCGATGGCGTCGCCGTCGGCCTCAACGGCAATGCGCTCCCGCAGGCGCCGACCTACAAATGGGCGGTGGGCGCGCAATACACGATCGACATGGCGGGCGGCTGGTCCGTGGTGCCGCGCGCGGACCTCAACTATACCGGCAATTTCTCGGCCAGCGTCTTCAACCTCAACATCGACCGCGTGCCGGGATACGAGGTGGTGAACGCGCAGGTGCAGGTCAACGCGCCGGACGACCGCTTCTACCTGCGCGCCTTCGTGCAGAACCTGACCAACAACGACGCGATCACCGGCCAGGCGGTGGCGGATCAATCATCCGGCCTCTACACCAACATCTTCACGATCGAACCGCGGCGCTACGGCGTCGCGGCCGGCTTCAAGTTCTGAGCCCGCAACCTTCGGGCCTCCGCTCGATTGATGCAGGACAACCAGCAGGAGACGGACGATGACGGACCTCAAGAAGGGCGACGAGGTGACGTGGAAGAGCCATGGCGGCACCGCGCACGGCAAGGTCGAAAAGAAGCAGACGAGCGACACGCACATCAAGGGCCATACCGTCCGCGCCTCCAAGGACGACCCGCAATATATCGTAAAGAGTGACAACGGCGGAAAGGCGGCGCACAAGGCGGACGCGCTCAAGAAGGCGTAACGATTCATCGCCCGGGCTGGACCGGGCGCCAACAGGAAGGAATGCGATGGCTACTGCACCCAAGACCGGCGGAATCCACGCCCCCGTGCAACCCTCTGCCGAGCTCGGCGCGGTGGTCGGCAACGAGAAGCTGCCGCGCAGCCAGGTGATCAGCAAGGTGTGGGACTATATCAAGTCCAACAACCTGCAGAACCCGGAGAACAAGCGCGAGATCCTGGCCGACGACAAGCTGCAGAAGGTGTTCGGCAAGGACAAGGTCACGATGTTCGAGATGAACAAGTACATCTCGCAGCACGTAAAGGCCTGAGGACCAGACGCGGTTCCGGTCGGGAGCATCGCGCCGTATCGGCCTGCGATGCTCCCGACAGCGGGCTTTGCCTACAGATGGTTCGGCGCAGCGCCTCCGGCGCAAGGTAGCGCCGGGTCGATCGCCCCTCCCCCTTCGCCCTGATCCTGTCGAAGGGCATGGCACTCATCGTGCCAAGACAAGCTCAGCACGAACGCAGGAGGGCTGATCCTACCGTATTCCGGGCATCGTCCGGCGGAGGCCTCAGCGCGAGCGCGCGGGCACGAACGGCAAAGCGATCGCCGACAGGATAATCATCACCGCCCCCGCAGCGACATACAGCCAGAAACTGATCGGCCGCACGGTCAGGCACGCGCCCGAAGGGCGCTCCCCATCGAAGAATGTTGCATGTCTATCTCCCCACCGGAGTGATCCGGCCCCATCGGTACAATGCGTTTGTTGCGGCCGTTTTGCAATCGCCGCCGACGTTCACGGGTCGCGGGGTGGCACGGCGGGAGCAACGGGGGGAGGCCCGGACCGCCGTACCGGACCGGGAAATGGGTGCGCCATGCCGCAAAAACAAGCCGCTAGCCCAAGCGCACCAGCGCCCCCGGCAGCATCGCGCGACGCACCCGAACACCTGACGTCCGCCCTGATGGCGCGCACCCCGTAGGGAGCGAGGGTCCTCGGCGCATCGGCCATCATGACGGAGGGAAACGGTGGTGACCCCGGCGCGATTCGAACGCGCGACCTACAGATTAGGAATCTGGCGCTCTATCCGGCTGAGCTACGGGGCCAACGCGTGTCGTGATACAAGCCGTGCACGAAAGGGTCCAGCGTCAGTTCGCCTTTTCGGGCGGCACCACCGGCAGGGGCAGCGGCGCGACGGAAACGCCCTCTTCCACCAGGGCTTTCGCCTCGGCGAGGCTCGCCTGTCCGTGGATGCGCTGGGTGTCCTCTTCGCCGGCGTGCATCGCTCGGGCGCGGGTGGCGAAGTCGTTGCCGACCCATTGCGATCCTTGCAGCGCCTTGGCCTGCACCTCGGCCAGCTGGCGCAGCGCATCCTTGATGCGTGCCGGCGGTGGCGTGTCGTCGCGCTGGTTGCCCTTGGCAGGGATGCGGGGCGCCATCACCGCCTTGGCGATGGCGGTGTCGCCGCACAGCGGGCAAGCGACCTGGCCGGCGGCGCATTGGTCTTCATAGGCACCGCTCGATGCGAACCAGGCTTCGAAGACGTGCCCTGCCCCGCATCGCAGATCGAAGACGATCATGCCCGGATGACCGGCGGGATCGGCCGCCGGTGCGTCAGCACCGGGATGCGGGCGCGGACCTCGTCGACGCGCGCGAGGTCTATCTCCGCAAAGCCCAGGCCGCGTCCCTCGCCCATGTCGAGCAGGATGTCGCCCCAGGGATCGACCACCAGCGAATGGCCGTAGGTCGTACGTCCGTCTTCATGGGCGCCGGCTTGCGCCGCAGCGACCACGAAGCAGCCTGTCTCGATCGCACGGGCGCGCAGCAGCGCATGCCAATGTGCGGCACCGGTCGGGCGCGTGAAGGCGGCGGGCACGGCCAGAATGTGTGCGCCCGCGGATGCCAGCGCCGCATAGAGGGCAGCGAAACGCAGATCGTAGCAGATCGACAGGCCCAGCGCGCCAGCCGGCGTATCGACCACGATCGCGCCCTCCCCCGGCGCATAGGCCGCGGATTCACGCCAGCTCTCGCCGGTCGGCAGATCGACATCGAACAGGTGCAGCTTGTCGTAGCGGGCGCGGATGGCACCGGCGGGATCGATCACGAAGGCGCGGTTCGCCAGCCGGCCATCCGCGCGCCGCACGGCGAGCGAGCCGAGATGAACCCAGATGCCTGCCTTGGCCGCCGCCTCGCGCACCTCGGCGAGCACGCGCTCGTCCGCCTCGTCGTGCAGGGATGCCGCAGCGCGCGTGCGGTCGCGATCGAGCAGCCCGGACATTTCGGGCGTGAACAGCATCACCGCACCATTGGCCGCCGCCGCCGCGATGCCGTGGCGCAGATCCGCGCCGTTGACGGCGGGGTCGATCCCGCTGGTCATCTGCAGCAGCGCGATCCTCATGCGGCGAGCAGCGGATCCAGTCCCCCGCGGGCGTCGAGCGCGGCGAGATCGTCCGACCCGCCGATGTGCCGGCCGTCGATGAACACCTGCGGCACGGTGGTACGGCCCCCCGCCCGCTGGATCATCTCGCCGCGCTGCGGCCCGCCCAGCGTAATGTCATATTCGACCGGCTCGACGCCCTTGGCGGCGAGCAGCCGCATCGCACGCGAACAATAGGGGCAGAATGCCTTGGTGTAGATTTCGACCTTTGCCATGCAGGGGAAGTGTGGGTTCGACCCGCCCTTGTCAATCGAGGGCCGTCGATGTCCCTCCATCGGCCGCCGCATCGTCCTCGCCGGGGATCACGCGGGCCCAGCACAGGATGGTGACCGACGCCGCACCCGCGGCGAGCAGGGCGCGCGTGCACGCCGCCGCCGTCGCGCCGCTGGTGTAGACATCGTCGACCAGCCCGATCGACCGGCCGCGGACGCGCGCAGCGCCGGTCACCGCAAAGGCGCCCGCCACCGCACGGCGCCGGCCGCGGCTGCCCAGCCCTTGCAGCACCACGGTCCGCCGACGCCGGACCAGCACCAGCGGATCGTGGTCGATCCCCGTCCGCCGCCGCAACGCCGCGGCGATCAGCGCCGCCTGATTGTAGCCACGCGACCAGAGCCGCCAGCGGTGGAGCGGCACCGGCACCAGCAGGTCGAGATGGCGCGGCACCGTTGGCGCGATCCGCTCCGCCATCGTCGCCGCCACGCCGATGCGACCACCATATTTGAGCTTGAGCGCCAGCCGACGCGCCACCGCCCCATAGGCCACCGCGGCCCGGACACCGGCATGGCGCGGTGGATCGGCCAGGCACGCGCCGCAGCGCGCGCCCTCGCCGCGATCATGCGCGAACGGCAGGTTGCATCCCGCGCACCATGGCGGCGCGATCAGCCGCAGCCCGCTCCAGCAGGTCGCGCAAAAGCGATGATCGGCGGCGACCGGCATGCCGCATCCCGGGCAGCGTGGCGGCAACGCCAGGGCGGCGATATGCCCCGCCGCGCGGCCAACCCATGCCGCCAGCCGCCGCCCTGCCCCGTTCCGCCCCATGGGCGCTTGTCGCGCGCGGGCGGCGCGGGCACAAGCCGCCGGTGACCGCCATCGATGCCCCCGCCGATATCTTCGACCGCAACGCGCGCCGCGCGCGTCGCGACCGTGCCGCCGCAGGCGATACCGCCGCCCACAGCTTCCTGCGCGACGTGATGGTGGACGGGCTGCTGGAACGGCTGGGCGCGGTGAAGCGCGATTTCGGCGAGGTGCTCGATATCGGTGCGAGCGACCGGACGCTCGCCGTGCCGGGCGCGCGGATCGCGCATGTCGACGCCGGCTTCCGCTTCGCCCGCGACACCGCTGGCGTGCAGGCGGACGAGGACCGGCTGCCGTTCGCCGACGCGAGCTTCGATGCGGTGCTGAGCGCCGGCGTGCTCGATCAGGTCAACGATCTGCCCGGCGCGCTGACGCTGATCCGCCGTATCCTGCGGCCCGACGGGCTGTTTCTGGGTGCCTTCCTCGGCGGCGGCAGCCTGCCGGCGCTGCGTGCAGCCCTCCGTACCGCCGAAGGGGAGCGCCCGGCGGCGCGGCTCCATCCGCAGATCGACGTGCGATCGGCGGGCGACCTGCTGATGCGGGCGGGCTTTGCCTTGCCGGTCGCCGATATCGAGACGGTCGACGTCCGCTACGCCAGCTTCGGCCGGCTGCTCGACGATCTGCGCGGCATGGCGGCGAGCAACATCCTCGCCGGCCGATCAGGACTCACCCGTGGCACGCTGGCGCGTGCGGCAGCCGCCTTCGCGGCGGCGGCGGATGCCGATGGGCGCACCACCGAACGCTTCGCGATCGTCTATCTGACCGGCTGGGCCCCCGATGCGTCGCAACCCCAGCCCGCACGGCGGGGCAGCGCCACCGCCTCCCTGGCTGCCGCGCTCAGGCCGCCGCAGGACTGATCGGCCGAAAGCATGACGCGCCCCCGGCAATTGCCGCAGGCCTTTCCCGTCAGACCAGCATACCGCCATCGGCGTCGCGCGCCAGGATGCGGCCCATCGCTTCGAACAAGGCGTCCATCGCCACGGGTTTGAACAATACCTCGTCCGCCCCGGCGGCCATGCAACGCTCGCGCAGGTCGAGCGCGGTATCGGCGGTGATGACGATGATCGGCACGCTGCCCTTCGCGTCCGGACGGGCGCGGATATGCTCGATCGCGGTGATCCCGTCCATGCCGGGCATGCGCAGGTCGATCAGCAGCATGGCGAAATCCTGCGCTTCCAGCGCCGCGAGCCCCGCCTCCGCATTCTCCGCTTCCGTCATGCTGGCGCCTGCCACATCCAGCATGTCCCGTACGACGCGCCGGTTCATCCGATCGTCCTCGATGAACAGCACGTTCATCGGCGAGCCATCTGTCGTGGAGGAGATTGGGGCCTGAGCATGGGCTTGCGTCTACGCTTCATGCCGCCTGCGATACAAGCGCCGCGTCGCGTGGCGGGTAGACGGTTGCGACCAATGACGCACCACTCACCGGTTTGATAACACAGGTGAGGTTATCGACCGCTGCCAATGCCTCGACCTTCGCATCGCTGCCGGCCGGCCACAGCATGATCGTGCGCGCTACCCCGGCCGCATCGCTCAGGCGGCGCGCTGCGGCGACAGCGTCGTCGGGGGGCAGCACGGCCGCATCGACCAGCACGCCGGCGATACCGCCCTTGGCGAGCGCCGCCTCCGCCTCCGCCAGCGACGCGGCGAGCGCGATCTCCTCGGCATGCGGCATCATCAAGGTCTTGAGCAGGCTGCGCGTGATCGGATTGCGGTCGACGATCAGCAGGGGCGGACGCGCGGCGGCCTCGCCGCTCGTCTGCTCCGCCTCGGGCGCGGCGATCAGCGGCAGGTCGACGGTGAAGCGCGAGCCCTCGCCGATGCGGCTCGTCACCGCCACGTCCCCGCCCATCGCGCGGGCGAGATTGCGGCAGATCGACAGGCCAAGCCCGGTGCCGCCGAACTGCCGCGTCGTGCTCGCATCGGCCTGGCGGAACGATTCGAAGATCTCTTCGCATTTCGCAGGTTCGATGCCCACGCCGGTATCCGCGATGACGATGCGCAGACGATCGCCGTCGGCCGATGCAGCGGCGCTCAGCGTCACCGTTCCCGTGGTGGTGAACTTCAGGGCATTGGACATCAGGTTGAACACGATCTGCCGCAGCCGCGCGCAATCGCCGACGATATGGTGCGGGCAGGCGCTGAGATCGCGTTCGAAGGTCAGCCCCTTCGCCTGCGCCTGATCCTCCCACAGCCGCGTCGATTCCGCGAGCATCGCGGCAAGATCGAACGGCGCCTTTTCAATGACGAGGTTGCCCGTCTCCATCTTGGCGACGTCGAGGATGTCGTCGACCAGCGCGCGCATCGTCACGCCGGCGCTGTGCACGACGGTCAGCCGTTCGCGGGTGGCATCGGCGACGCTGCGATCGGCCAGCATCACCTGCGTCATGCCGAGGATGCCGTTCAGGGGCGTGCGGATCTCGTGGCTCGTCGTCGCGAGGAATTCGGTCTTGGCCGCCAGTGCCTTGCCGAGGGCGGTGTTGGTGACGGCGAGATCGTCGTTGGCGGCGCGCACCTCGTTGCGGCTGCGCCGGATCGTGATGAGCCCGAAGCCGAGCAACGCGACGACGATGGCGGTCGCCGCCGCCGCGACGAGGAAGATGGTGCGCTGCGTATGGGCGCGCGCCTGTTCGTACGCCACGCTGCGCCGGGCCTCGTCGCGCTGGAGATTGGCGATCTTGAGTTCCTGGTTCGCGAAGTCGAACCGCGCCGCCATCAGCGCCGCGCCCGTCGAGCGGGCCAGCGTCGTCGCTTCGTCATCCAGCCGCTTCAACGCGACGAGATGCTGCAGGGCGAGGTCATGCTCGCCGGTCGCCCGGTAGATCGTATAGGCGGTGCGATGCGCCTCACGGTCTATCAGCGTGGATTTGGAGAAATCCTCATCGGGAAAGCGCTCTCCGATCAGACGCGATGCCTGTCTCAAATCTCCTTTCTGGTAGGCGGCCCTCGCGGCAAGCGCGATCAGTATCTGCCGATACTCTCCACCCTCGCCGTTCGCGGAAAGCGCCAAACCCAGGTTGATGGCGCGCTCGGCGCCTCGCACATCATGATCTAATAAACGCGCTTCGGCGATGTTGCCGAGAACCAGCACGCGCAAAAGCGAACTTTCCATACCTTGCGCCAACTTCAAAGCGTTGCGGAACTGAATTTCCGCTTCATGGTACCGCCCAAGATCCTTTAGGGCGTTACCTCTGTTATTCAGAAGGGTCAAAGAAAGCATCGGGTCCGACCGGTAGGTCGCTATCGCCTGCTCATAGTAACGCAAGGCGTTCACATAATCATTCGCGACGCCGTAAAGCGATCCAATCGCCTGCAGAGCCTTGGCCTGACTGCGGGTTTCTCCTAGCTTCTGGAATATCGTGTACGCATGCTGGTAATCAGCGAGTGACTTCGCAACCTTCCCCTGTTGGGCATTGATCCAACCACTTGCGAGGAGCGCGTCTCCTTGCAGTTTTGATCCCGGCGCCAGCCGGGTCGATATCCGAACAGCGCGCGCTACGAGGGGTTCTGCACCCCTGACGTCGTTAAGGCGCATCAGCGCTTCACCCCGCAGCCACGATGCGGTGCCCTGCATCAGCGAACGCTCTGCGGATGGGGGCCGGCGGTCGGCGAATCGCGCCGCCTCTTGGGCTTTCTCTACGCTTTTATGTGGATCGCTCAGCATCGCCGCGCGGGCATCGGCAACGAGTGCGTCGAATTGGCCTTGAACGCTCGTAGCGCTGGCCATTGATACTGCGCAGAACAAAGCCACCAGCACCAGCGTCACGCCCCGCACGACGACTCGAGCATTTCCCATCATTGCCATAGGCCTCAGCGGCCGCGTCGGTTCGCGGCGAATCCCGCAAAGGCAGCCAGCGGATCGGGCGCGGGCGCGCGGTGCCGCCCTTCATCGAGATATTGGATGAAGGACTCGAGCACCACCGGACGGCTGATGAGGAACCCCTGCACCATGTCGCAGCCCATCACCGTCAGGAGCGCGAGCGCGGCATGGGTTTCCACCCCCTCCGCCACGACCTCCATCTCCAGCGCATGCGCCAGATCGATCGTCGACCGGACGATCAGCGGATCGCGGTTCGAACTGGTCAGCTGGGTGACGAACAATTTGTCGATCTTCAGTTCGCGCGCGGGCAGCTGCTTCAGATAGGCGAGCGACGACAGGCCGGCGCCGTAATCGTCGATCGCGATCGTAATCCCGAAATCGGCGAACGTCTGAAGGTTGGCGATGGCGCTTGCCGGATCGCGGATGACGGATGTTTCCGTGATCTCGAAGCCTAATCGCGCGTCGCTGCCCCCGACCAGATCGCAGGCTTCGCGCACGAAGGCGTCGTCGGCGAGCAGCTGCCCGGCGATATTGATGAACAGGCGCAGATCATGCCCGCGCGCAGCCAGATCGCGCTGGTCCGCAATGGCGCGGCGGATCGTCCACAAGGTCATGCGGTCGATCAGGTGGCATTCCTCGGCCACCGGAATGAAATCGTTGGGCATGACGAGCCCGCGCGTGGGGTGGCGCCAACGCACCAGTGCCTCGGCACTGGTGATCTCCTGTCGGCGGACATGCACCTTGGGCTGGTAATGCAGGACGAGCTGGTCCTGTTCGATGGCCGTGTCGAGTTCCCGCGCGGTCCGGACCGTGTCGAGTCGCGCGCGGGCCGGCACGGCGTGGGTGATCGCACGATACGCGATCCGTGCCTCGGCCAACGCCGATTCGGCCTGCTCCACCAGGGCAACCTCATCGACATGGGCATCGGGAGCGGTCGCGCCGCCGAACGTCAGCGCCACGGTCATCGTCTGGTCGTCGACGATGAACGGCTGCTGGAACGCCCGTTCGATCGCCTCGATCCGCTTGTCGATCGCCTCGGCATCCGTGTCGCGGAAACAGCAGGACAATTGCGTTCGCCCGAGGATCGCGATGCTCGCCATCGGCGCGACCCGGCCGATTCGTTCGCTGACCAGGCTGGAGAGCAAGGCGGATCGTTCGCACCCCAGCCGTCGCCGCAGAACGGCGAAGTTGGCGATCTCCACCAGCAGGTGAAAACGGAAGGCCTCGCCTCCCGAAACGGGCGGTTCGCCGCGAGGTTCGGCGAATCGGGTTGGCACGGAGTCCGGGCGGGGCGCGGCAGTCATGACCGCCCCGGCTTACCCACGAGATTTGAAGATAAAATTAATCGTGCGGCCACCCTGCCAACCGGAGGGATCGACATTGTGACATGCTTAATTTTCCGTTAAGGTTAACACGCATCCTTGAGGTGCCACGATAAGGGAGATCAGCATGTACGCATTTTTCGCAGAGTTCCTGGCGGCCATCAGCGTCAACATTCCGCCTTGGTGAATGCGACCCGGCTCGGATCGTCGCCGATGCGGGCGTCTCTGACCCTCCACAGCGACGGCCGAGCCGATTTTCGATGATGGAATAAGAATGGTGCACCGCTCCGGCGGTCACGCACAGCTGACGGGGATCGACCGTTTTCGTTCCGTCAGGCGGCCAAGGAACCAGGCGGAGGGCCTGGATTGCTGAACACCATATCGTCGTCCACCGAGCCCAGCCTGAGCGCCAGCACATCGAGCGCGTAATTCTGGTTCAGCTTCCACGGTTTGCGAGCACCCTGCCGGGGCAGCATATGCTCGGCGCGCTGAATGTAACCGGAGGTGAAGTCGACGAACGGCTCCGTCGCCATATCCGCATCGCTGTTCTGCGGCGTGGCCTGCCGCAACCCCCGCTTCTTCATCGTGTTGAGCAAACGGCAGACGTACGTCGCCACCAGATCCGCCTTCAGCGTCCAGGACGCGTTGGTGTAGCCGAACGTATAGGCAAGGTTCGGCACGTCCGAAAACATCATGCCCTTGTATTGCAACGCCTTGCTGAGATCGATCGGCACGCCGTCCTTGCTGAAGCGTACATCGCTCAGCAACTGAAGCTCGAGCCCAGTCGCGGTGACGATGATGTCGGCGGCAAGCTCCTCGCCCGAGGCCAGGCGGATGCCGGCGGGGGTGAACCGCTCGATCGTGCCCGTCGCCACCGCCGCATCGCCGCGCTTGATCGCCTGGAACAGGTCGGCATCCGGCACCAGGCACAGCCGCTGGTCCCAGGGGTTGTAGCGGGGGGTGAAGTGGGTGGCGACGTCATAGTCCGGACCGAGATGGTCGCGAACCATGCCGATCAACCGCGCCTTGAATTTTTCGGGACGTTTCTTGGCAATCCGATAAAAGAGCATGCCGAGCAGCACATTCTTCCACCGCGTCACCCCATAAGCGGCCCTGCCAGGCAGCTTGGCGCGCAGCCAGTTGGCGACCTTGTCCTCCGCCGGGCGTGAGACGACGTAGGTCGGGGACCGCTGCAGCATGGTGACATGTGCGGCTTTTCGGGCCATCTCCGGCACCAGGGTGACGGCGGTCGCGCCGCTGCCGATCACCACCACGCGCTTGCCCGCATAATCGAGATCGTCCGGCCAGAGTTGCGGATGGACGATCCGCCCGGCGAACTGCTCGGCACCGGCGAACTCGGGCGTGTAGCCCTTGGCGTAGTTATAATAGCCCGAGCACATGCACAGGAAATTGCAGGTGAAAGTCAGCGCGCCATCGGGGCCGGTCGCCTCCACCGTCCAGCGCGCATCCTCGGTGGACCAGGCGGCCGACACGACGTGGTGGCGAAACCGGATGTGCTGGTCGATGCCATAGGCGCGCGCCGTCTCCTCGACATAGGCGCGGATCGACGGACCATCGGCGATCGCCTTGGCGTCGGTCCAGGGATGGAAGCCGAAACCCAGCGTGTGCATGTCACTGTCGGACCGGATACCCGGATATCGAAAGAGGTCCCAGGTGCCACCGATCGCCGCCCGCCCCTCCAGGATGACATAAGAGCGATCCGGACAGCGGGTTTGCAGATGATACGCCTGCCCGATGCCGGATATCCCCGCACCCACAACGACCACGTCGATATGCTCGGCCATCGGCCCCTCCACCATACCCGTTATTCGGTTTCGTGGAGAGACCTACCCTAATCCGCCTCAATAGTCTTTCGAATATTTCAGGCGGGCGTCCGACCCACCCTGCGATCCGGTCGAGGTGAGCAGGCTGAGCGACTTGGTCAGCGCGATCTCCAGCTGCGTCGCGGTGAAGCCGCGGGCATCGGTCACGATCTCGACGTAGATATTGTCGGTGATGTACTTGCCCGCGGCGAGGCTGGTGCCACGCCCCGTCGCCTCATCCGCCCCGAGCACCCGCAGCCGGTCGAAGCCGGTCGCCGAGCGCAACTTGCCGAGCGGGTTCAAGCCGCCCCCCGAGCCACGCAGCGAATTGAGCGCGCTGGCCAGCTGGATCGCCTCCGTCGCCGACAGGTTTTCGGGATTGGTACCGAAGAGCAGGCGGCTGAGCACCTCGTCCTGCGGCAGCGCCGGCGTCGAAGTGAAGGCGATCTGCGGCCGTTGCCCGGTACCGGTGATCGCGATCACCGCGGTGATGCCGTTGACCGTGGTCTGCGCCTGGATGTTGATATCGGGATCGGTCATCGCGCCGCCACGGAAGCGGATGGTGCCACGGGTGACGTCGAACCGCTTGCCGGCGAAGGAATAGGTGCCGCGCACCAGATCGAGCCCGCCGCTGATCGTCGGAGCCGCAGAGGTGCCGCCGATCTTGAGGTTCATCTCCCATTCCGATTCGAGGCCCATGCCCGACACGAACAGCTGGTTCTCGGCGCTCACGGTCAGGTCGAGCTTGATGACGCTCACCGGTGCCGGCTTCGGCCGATCGGTGGGACGCGGCGTGACGATCTGGCTCTTGCGCCGGACGCCGGTCAGCTCCGGCACCTCGGCCGAACCCTGGCGGATGATCTCATATCGCGCGTTCGGCACGGTGAGATTGCCCTGCAACAGCCCGCCGTCACGCCCATAGGTGAAGCGGATCGTGCCGGACGTGGTCGCCGCCAGCGCATCGCTCTTGGCGAGCTGCGCATCGTTCAGCGTCGCGCGCAGATCGATCGGGAAGCCGCTTTCCGACGCGAGGCCGACGGTGCCCTGAGCCTGCACCGTGCCGTCGCCGGCGCGCGCCGACAGATTGGTGAGTTCCAGGCGATCGTTGTTGAAGCGCGCTGCGATTTTCATCTGCGACAGGCGGGTGCCATAGGTCTCGTTGTCGTAGGTGAGGTTATCCGCGCGGATCAGGCCATTGAGCTGCGGCGCAGCGACGCGGCCGGAGAAATCGGCAGCGATCGCGATCGGCCCCGACAGCTGCTGGTTGGGCAGCGCCGCCAGGCTGAACAGCACTGCCGACGGGCCGTTGTAGCGGATGCCGCCGGAGAGCGGCGCCTGCATCAACCGCGTCGTCCACGATCCCGCGCCGGGCGGCAACGGACGCAGCGTCGCGAGCATGCGGCCGACGGTATCCGGACCCCGCTTCACGAGAGCCCGCGCCTCGCCGCCATCCGGCAGCAGCCGTCCGACGAACTGCACGTCGACGGGCTCCGACACGGCGGCAAGGCCGGTGCGCTGGAAGTTGGCGATCGTGAGGCGCGCGTCGGCCTGCGGAATGGCGCTGCCCTGCTGGCGATAATCGAGGCTGCCGGTGACCGCGCCCGAAAGGCCGAGGCTGGGCATGAACGCCGACAGCATCGACAGGTTGAGCCGATCGAGCCGCGCCTGCGCCGCCGTGACCCCGCCGCCGAACGAGCCCGCCACGCGCGCCGAACCCGCCGTGGGCCCCTGACCGAAGTCGATCCGCGTCGGAGCGAGCCGGTAGGTGCCGGACACGTTGCTGATCCGTGCCGGGTTGGCGGTGCGGAACGGAATGCCGTTCGCCTGCCCCTGCGCGGCCACCAGGTAATTGTCCGGCGACAGGCGGGCATTGACCGCCAGCCGCAGCGGCACGCCGCTCGATCCGGTGAGCACGGCCTGCGCCGTACCGCGGCCGCCGGCATAGTTCACCTTCGCACGCATCGCCTCGATGACGAAGCTGTTGTAGCGCGTGTCGGCGATCTGCACGTCGGCGACGACCTGCGGCGCCTTGGGCAGCATGACGACGCTGGCATTGACGATGGCACGCCCGATGGTGAAGTCCGACTGGCCGGGGATCGTCGCGTTATAGGCGCGCGCCGCAACGTCGGCGCGCTGATAGCCGCCCTGGTCCGCGAGGCGGACATTGCCGCTGATGCCGCGGCCGGCGAATTGCAGTGCGCCCGCAAACGGTCCGGCCGGGGTCGCTGCGATCCGCCCGCTGCCGGTGATGCCGGCGAAGACGACCCGGTTGACGTCCACGGTCAGCCGCGGGCTCGGCCGCACCAGCACGTCCGCGGTGAACGGTCCGTAGTTGGTGCCGCCGCTGGCGGTGACGGCATAGGCGCCGTTGCGCCCGACCACCCGCGCATTGAGATCGACCAGACCGACTCCGACACCCGGGCGCGGTGCGCGGAGCACCACCACGGGCGCGGTCGCGCTGCCGGTCACCCGCGCAGTGAGCGGGCCATATTGCGTCGAATAGGCGTCCGCGCTGACCGCCACGCTGCCGTTGGCGGGATCGAAACGCCCTTCGCCGCGACTGATGCGGAATTGGGGCGCATTCATCCTGAGGTTGCGGAAGGTGACGATCCCTTCCGGGCTGTAGCCGATGTCGCTCCGCACCACGGCGTTGCCACCGAGGAAGTTGCGGACGCCGCTGTTGAAAAGCTGCTTGGTCTGCGCGACGACGCGGCCGGTGATGCCGAACCCGCCGTTGGCGCCGGGTACCAGCTTGGCATCGGTCGACAGGTTGAGGATGCCGATGCTTTCCAGCCGGTAGTTGTTCACCCGGCCCTTCAGCGCACCGGTATAGCGGCCGGTGGCGGTGTTCGCCACGACCACCGCGGTGGCATCGATGTTGTCCGACCGGATCTTGAGATTGTCCGACAGGATGTTCGGCATCGAGATGGCGAAATCGCCCTGGATGCGGACGTTGTTGGCGAGGCCGCCGACCGCGGCGTTCAGCCCGGTGACGCGCCGCGCGCGGGCATTGACCGGCACCAGGATGCGGTCGCTGTTCACCCGCGCCAGCCCTTCGGCATACACGTTCTCGACCGTGGTCGTGCCGAAGCCGATGGCGGCGGCGGTGACCTTGTAATCCACGGTCGGCGTCGCGAAGGCGCCATCGAGCACCACCCGCGCCATGACATCGCGACCGGTGAGGTTCGGTGCGATCGCGCCGGGCGTCAGCAGCCGCGCGTTGACCGCGAAATTCCCGAACCGGCTGTTGGCGAGATCGAGCAGGCCGCCGGCATCCACCGCCAGCGCGTCGGACTTCAACGTCATCCGCGTGTCGGCCTTGCGGTCGTTCAGCGTGGTGTCGATCGCTAGATCGAGCCGTGGCGCGGTGAGGCGCTCGACGGGGCCCTGGAGATAGAGTCCGGGAATCGCGAAGCCGCGCACCTCGATATGGCCGTTGCGCGCGGTGACGTTGAGGTCGGCGAGCTGTCCTGCGCCGAGCGTCGCCGCGGCACGTCCCTGCCAGGCCTGCCAGCTGCCGCGGCCGTCGACCGTGGCGGTCAACGGCGCCTTCAGCGAGGCCATGGTGGCGACGACGCCGCCGACCGGCGCGTTCAGCTTGAGATCGACATCGAGCTTGTTCTGCTCGGGCACCGCATCCAGCTTGAGGTGCAGCGTATCGCCGCCTGCGACCCCCGCCCCCTTCAGCGCTGCGGCATCGGTGACGAGCTGCGCGCGCCGATCGGCGATGTGGACCTTGCCGTCGATACGCACGATATGGGTCTGACCGGTCACCGGCTTGGCCAGCACCAGCCGGCCGACGTGCAGCCGGTCCACGTCGATGTCGAGATCGGGCAGCAGCGGCGCGTTCGGGTCGCTCGGCGTCTGCTTCAACTCGGGCCGCCGCGCGAGCGTGACGAGATCGGTCGACAGCGACCGCACGTCGACATGATTGTTGATGAAGGCGAAGGGCCGCCAGTCGACGGCGAGCTTCGGACTGGTGAGGAACACGCCCTTGGGATCGGCGACGCGCACGTCGCTCAGCACCATCTGGCCGTAGAGCGAGCCGTCGATCCGGCCCACCTTGATGTTGAGGCCGGATGCGGTCGTATAGCCGCCGATGCGATTGGCGACGAAGCGGCGGCCGGGATCGGTGTTGATCCCCAGCACGACGATGCCGACCAGCAGCACGAGGCCGAGGATCAGGAACAGCACCCATTTCAGGATGCGCTGCCACAGCGGGCGCTTGACGACGACGGTGTCGGTCGTCTCGGTTGCGGGCGTATCCTGCGCCATCAGAATGCCTGCCCGATCGAGATGTAGAGGGCGATCTTGCCATCGCCCGGCCGCGGATTGAGCGGCGTCGCCACGTCGATCCGCATGGGTCCGAAATTGGTGTAGAAGCGGCCGCCGATGCCGGCGCCGAAGCGCAGGTTCGATGCGGTCGGCAGGCTCGATTCATAGCTGTTGCCGGCATCGAGGAACGGCACGATGCCGAAATTGCCGAACCGGTAGCGCGCCTCGATCGAAAATTCGTTGAGGCTGCGGCCGCCGACCGGATTGCCGTCGGGATCGAACGGCCCAAGCCGCTGATAGCCATAGCCGCGCACCGATCCGCCGCCGCCGCCGTAATAACGACGCGATGGTGCGAGATCGTCGCGGGAGATGCCCTGGATCGACCCCGCCTGCGCGCGACCGGCGATCACCAGGCTCTGGGTCGCAGGGTAATAGAAGGTCCCCTGGATCATCGTGCGGACGTAGGGGCGGAAGGCGCCGCTGACCGATGCTTCCGGGCTGACGTTCAACTGCAGGCGATACCCGCGCGTCGGGTTGAGCAGGCTGTCGGACGTGTCCCATTCGACCTGGCCGGGCAGCGCCGCGATGCCATAGGTGCGACGGACCGAACGTCCCTGCGTGAAATCGTAGACGCTTTCGTTCGTCCCGACGAGTTCGCCGCCGTAATAATAGGTGAAGCGCTTCTGCCAGATCGGCGTGGACGCGTAGCTCCAGCGCGCCGACAGCGTACCGGTATAGGCCTCGAACGCGTCGTAATTGTTGTGGTTGGCGGCGGCGATCACGGTGAAGGTGCGGTCGCGCTTGCCGGCGTTGGAGCGGCGGAAGGTGCCCGACACGCCCTGTTCCTGCGTACCGGCGACGATCGATCCGATCAACGCGCCTTCGGGCGGGAACAGGTTGCGGTGCGTCCAGCTGCCCTCTGCCTTGAAGCCCTGACCGGTGGAATAGCCCGCGCTTCCCGCCAGGCTGCGTTCCGGTCCTTCCGTCTGCCGGACGAGCAGGTCGACAGCCTCCGTCCCATCGGGATTGGTACGGCCGGTGCGCTGCGGCTCGACGGCGATGCTGGAGAACAGCCCGGTCGCGACCAGCGCATCGCGCAGATCGTCGGTCTTGCGGCTGTCGTAAAGATCGCCCGTGTCGAAGCGCGGGAAGACGTTGAGATGGTCGAGGCCGAAGACCGGATCGCCCGTCGTCGTCAGCTTGCCGAAGCTGGAGCGCGGACCGGTATCGACCGGCAGGGTGTAGGCGCCCGTCGCCTTGGCCGACACGTCGTCGAGCAGGATATCGCGCTCGCCGACCTTGACGAAGGGATAGCCGCGCTGCGGCAGCACCAGGCTGACGTTCGCCTCGGCACCCTGGATGCGCGCCGCCTCGATCGGGTCGCCGACCTTGAGTGGCAGGTTACGGGTGATGAGATCGGGCGGCGTCACCGGCTGCGCGTCGACGGTGACCGACGACAGGCGGTACAGGCGGCCAGGCGTCGCGGTGACGATCGCGCGCAGCGTGCCGGGCTTGTTGGGATCGGCGGCGTTGGCGACCGGCTCGATCACCGACACCGCGGTACCGTCGTAATAGCCGAGCGACTTCATCAGGCGGACGGCCAGCGCTTCGTCTTCGCGGGCGCGGGCGGCGACCTGGGTGGCATTCGCCGCCTTGCCCTTGCCGTCTTCCAGCGCCGAGAGCGACTTGAACTCGCCCTCCAGATGCAGTGGCTCAAGCCCCTTCAGCACGGTTTCGTAGCGGATCTGCGGCGCGTTGGCGGACTTGATGTCGGCCTCGGTCTGCAAAGGCACCGTGTTGAAGGCGCTCAGCGGCGTCAACGGCTGGGCGAGTTCCGGGTTTTCGGGCGTGGCGGGTGGCAGGCCATCTGCGGCGGTGCCGATCGGCTGCACGGTCTGCGGCGGTACGGCTTGGGGCTGCGCGGATTGGGATTGGGCCGGCGTTGCGGCTGGGGTGCCCGCCTGCTCTGCCGGCATCGGCTCGAGCGGTGCGTTGATGTCGCCGCTCAGCGGCGGCAGGGCGGCTTCGAACTGAGCCTCGGGAACGATCGGCGCGTTTCCCGCGGGGTCGGTCGGATCGGCGGCGGTGGTGGTTTGCTGGGTCCGCGCCTCAGCCTTCGGCGCATCGGGCCCTTGCGCAGGAGCCTTGCCCTGCTGCTGGTTGAACTGTGCAGACGCAGACGCCGACGCGACGAGCGCGAAGGCGAGCCAATAATGTCGACCAGTGGATACTCGCACGCGTTCTCGTTCCCCTCTGCGGAAGCGTTCGCGTTCGAATCCACCCCCAAGCCTGACGGAAACGTTGCACATGCAGCTTGGTTGCGCTGCCGCATCGGTTTTTCCATCGGCCCTGGGGGAATTACTTAGATTTCCAACGGGATGACGACCGCTTCATCCCTTCACCTGCCGCCGGATCGTGGCGGCCAACGCCTTGCCGTAGGGCGGTTTCAGCCCGGCGATCCGGGCGACGTCGAAGCGCGACTGCCGGAACACCGCCTTGGCATGGCTGAATGTCCGGAAGCCATCGATGCCGTGATAGCTGCCCATGCCCGATGCGCCGACACCGCCGAACGGCAGGTCCTCCATGGACACGTGCAGCACGACGTCGTCCAGCGTCACACCGCCGGAGATGGTGCGATCGAGCACCCGGCGGCGCTCGGCGGCGTCGGTGCCGAAATGGTAGAGGCCGAGCGGACGCGGACCGCGGTTGATGCGGGCGATCGCCTCGTCGATCCCATCGTAGCGGACGATGGGCAGGATCGGGCCGAAGATCTCCTCCTGCATCAGCGTCATCGCGTCGGTCACATCGCGCACGATGTGCAGCGGCATCTTGCGGCTGTTGGAGGCGGCGAAATCCTCATCCGCCGGATTGACCACCTCGATGCGCGCGCCTTTCGCCCGCGCATCGTCCAGCCATTCGTGCAGGCGGCGGTGATGCCGGTCGTTGATGACCGCGGTGTAATCCGGATTGGCGAGCAGCGTCGGGTACATCGCACCGACCGCCGCGGTGAGGCCGTCGACCACCGCCTGTTCCCGATCCGCAGGGGCGAGCACATAATCGGGCGCGAGGCAGATCTGGCCGGCATTCAGCATCTTGCCGAGCGCGATCCGTTCGGTGGCGCGGCCGATATCCGCTCCCGCCCCGACGATCGCCGGGCTCTTGCCGCCGAGCTCCAGCGTCACCGGCGTCAGATTGTCGGCCGCCGCATGCAGGATGTGCCGGCCGATACCGGTGGCGCCGGTGAACAGCAGATGATCGAACGGGAGCGCCGCAAAGGCCTTGCCGACCTCCGGGCCGCCGGTGACGAAGGCGAGTTCCTCGGCCGCGAAATAGCGGGCGACGACATCCTCGAACACCGCGGCGGTGGCGGGCGTGAATTCGCTGGTCTTCACCATCACGCGATTGCCGGCGGCGAAGGCACCCGCGATCGGCCCCATCACCAGATTGACCGGGAAATTCCACGGCGCGATCACGCCGACGACGCCTTTGGGCTGATACTCCACCCAGGCCCGCGCGCCGAGCAGCCCAAGCGGAAACTGCACCCCGCGCCGTTCCGGCTTCGCCCAGGCATCGAGCCTCTTCAGCGCGTGAGCGATCGGCGCGATCGATCCGGCGATATCGGTCAGCATCGACTGGTCGCGGCTGCGGTGGCCGAAATCCTCGCTGAGCGCATCGCAGAAGCGATCCGCGCAGTCGCGGATCATCGCTGCGGCACGTGTCAGCCGATCCTTGCGCACCGCCAGCGATACCGGCAATTCCGCGGTGAAGGCGGCGCGCTGTGCCGCCAGCACCTGCGCCGCCGTGGTCATGCCCGGCAGCCGACCAGCCCGGCGACGGGCACCACGATCCCGTCCTCGCCGGGGCGATCGATCTGCAACGCACCGCTCGGCACACGGGCGCCGGCGGTCAGGCCCTCCTGCTGCATCACCTCCAGGGTCAGGTGCGCGCTGACGGCTCCGCCCCGATAATCAGCGCTGGCCGGGAAGCCCAACCGTGCCGGCCCCTCGATGGCCACTCGGGCGAGGTCGACGGTCTTGCCGCCCAGCGAGAGGCGCAACGTTCCCGGATCGGCGGTGGCCATCGCCACCAGCTGACGATCGGCGGCACTCCACAGATAGGCGGCACAGCCCTTGGCGGGCAATTCCTGCCGGCCGATCGGGCCGAGCACCGGGGAAACGGCAGCGGCCTGGGCCGCGACGGCGAGTAACAGCGCGATCATGGCGCCAGCATTATCATGGCCAGCCACGCCGGGTAAGCCGCCGCCGCGAGCATGGCGCCGAAGGGCAACGCCGTATCGCGCGCGAGGCCGCGGCCCCTCACCTGCGCGAACACTGCGATGCCGAGCCCGATGAGGCTGGCGATCACCAGCACCGCCGGCAGCATCCGCCAGCCGAGCCACAGGCCGATCGCCCCGAGCAGCTTGGGATCGCCGCCGCCCATGCCGTCGCGCCCGCGCCACACCTTGTACCCCCGGGCGATGCCGGCAAGGACGGCATAGCCGGCGATGCCGCCAATCAACCGGTCGGCGAGCGGCGGGTCCGATCCGATGACGCCGGCCACCGCACCCGTTGCCGCGAGCAGCCCGGTCAGCCGGTCGGGCAGCCAGAAGGCAACCAGGTCGAGCGCGGCCAAAGCCAGCAGCAGCCAGCCGAAGACTGCGCCTGCCAGCCCGATCCAGCTCGGCGCGACGCAGCCCGACAGCGCACCGACCGCCGCCGCCGCCGCCTCGATCCGCCAGTGCAGCGGGTCGATTCCCGCACCGCACCGTCGACACCGGCCGCGCTGCATGGCGAAGCTCAGCAATGGCACCAATTCGCTTGGCCCAAGCGCGTGGCCACACCCGTCACAGGCGGAGCGGCCGCGGGTCACCGAGCGTTCCTGCGGCCAGCGGATCACCAGTGCCGCAATGAAGCT
Organism: Sphingomonas cellulosilytica; assembly: GCF_052321755.1. Classification (NCBI taxonomy): domain Bacteria; kingdom Pseudomonadati; phylum Pseudomonadota; class Alphaproteobacteria; order Sphingomonadales; family Sphingomonadaceae; genus Sphingomonas; species Sphingomonas cellulosilytica. The sequence goes on along the minus strand of NZ_JBQRTT010000004.1, from coordinate 255,778 downwards.
GCCGAGCAGAGCCCCCAACACACCAAGCGCCAGCGGCCAGCCGACTGCGGCGCTCATCTCACGCCTCGGCGGTGTTCCGGTCGCGGATCAGGTAGCGGTAGACGCCGAGCAGATCGATCAGCAGCAGCACGACGTTCTGCGATCCCAAAGCCCAGTCGCGCATCAATACCGCGCCGGTGATCCAGGCGACGGCGGACAGGCAGAACAGCACCATCGCCCAACCCGTGTCGCGCCGCCCCCAGTCGAGCGACACGATGGTCGCGGCGATCATGCCGCTGATCGAGGCAAACCATCGAATCGGTTCGATAAAGTTGTCCATGGCGGCGTAGCGCGCGAACGGCGCGATGTTTCCCGGCCATGCTCCTCATTGCCCTGCCCTGCCCGCTATCCTAGATCGCGCGCAACCTCGAAAAGATCACGGAGAGCCTATGTCCACCGATCCCGTCGTCATCCTCGGCTATGCACGTACGCCGATGGGCTCGTTCCAGGGGGCATTGGCGGGCGCATCCGCCACCGATCTCGGCGCAGCGGCGGTGAAGGCCGCGGTGGAGCGCAGCGGCGCCGCGGCGGACACGGTGGAGCGCATCTACATGGGCTGCGTGCTCCCCGCCGGCCTCGGCCAGGCGCCCGCGCGGCAGGCGGCGATCAACGCCGGGCTCGGCACGCATGTCGAAGCGACCACGGTCAACAAGATGTGCGGATCGGGCATGCAGGCCGCGATCCTCGCCGCCGATGCGCTCGCAGCGGGATCGGTCGACCTGCTGGTCGCAGGCGGCATGGAGAGCATGACCAACGCGCCCTATCTCTCGCGCAAGCATCGCTCCGGCGCGCGTATCGGCCACGATACGCTCTACGATCACATGTATCTCGACGGGCTGGAGGACGCCTACGAACCCGGCAAGCTGATGGGCAATTTCGCCGAGGAAACCGCGGTGGACTATCAGTTCACCCGCAAGGCGATGGACGATTACGCGATCGAATCGCTGACGCGGGCACAGGCCGCGCAGCGCTCCGGCGCCTTCGAGCGCGAGATCGTGCCCGTCGAGGTGAAGGGGCGCAAGGGCTCGGTCACCGTCGCCGAGGACGAGCAGCCGGCCAAGGGCGATGTCGCCAAGATCCCGACGTTGAAGCCCGCCTTTTCGAAGGAGGGTACGATCACCGCGGCCAACGCATCCTCGATCTCCGATGGAGCGGCGGCGCTGGTGATGACGCGGGCGAGCGTTGCCGAGCGGCTCGGCCTCAACCCGATCGCGCGCATCGTCGCACATGCCGCCCATGCGCACGATCCGGCGAAGTTCACCACCGCCCCCGTGTTCGCGATGCGCAAGGCGATGGACCGCGCCGGCTGGACCCGCGACGATATCGACCTGTTCGAGGTGAACGAGGCCTTCGCCGCCGTCTCGATGATCGCGATCCACGACCTGGGCCTCGATCCGGCACGGCTCAACGTCCACGGCGGCGCCTGCGCGCTCGGTCATCCGATCGGGGCGAGCGGCGCGCGCATCCTCGCGACCCTGTTGTCGGCGCTCCAGACCAACGGCCAGCGCCGCGGACTCGCATCATTGTGCATCGGCGGCGGCGAGGCGACGGCGATGGCGGTGGAACTGCTGTAAGGATGGTGCGGCGGCGGATCGTCGCATCCGCCGCCGCACCACCACATCACGGCAGTCGCTCGGTCGGCTCTACGCCCCACAGGCTGCCGACCTCGACATAGCCCGCCTGCCCTTTCACATCGAAGCGGCACCAGCCGCCGCCGCACTGGCTGAGGCGGCCGACGACGCCGGGCGCCGCACGCCACGCCAGCCGGGCGCCGCCGGCAGGACGATCGCGCATGTCGATCGGCTGCGGGCCGCGGATGATGGCGGTGCGCCGTTCGCTGAGCAACGCGGCGAGCATCCAGCCCTGCGTGCCGTCCGGATCCTCGACCTTGCGCCATTGCTTGAAGGTCGCGATCACGCGCACCGGCAGATCGGCGCGCTGGTAGAGCCAGCTCGCCGGATAGGTCTTGTCGGGGCCGGTGCGCATTCGCGCGCGGCCGGCGCTGATCGACGCGAAATACGGCAGCGTCTTCTTGGCCTCCGCCGCCAGCGCGCTGCCCTCGGCGGCCAGCATCGCCAGCGCCGCGGCCGTTGCCCATGCCAGATGGCGCATCGTTCCTGTCCTTGTCCCTGTGCGTCCTCTCTAGCGCCGCGGGATGGCTTGGCAACGGGCCGTTGACGTGCGGCGGATGTATCGCCAAGCCGGTGCCGCGATGCCAGAACTCCGCCGCAATCCCAAGGTGATCGTCACCCGCGAACTCGCCGACACGGTGATGGACCGGCTGGAGGCGCTGTTCGACACCCGCAACAACCGCGGCGATGCGGCGATGAGCCGGGAGCGGCTCGCCGCGGCGATGGCGGACTGCGACGTGCTGGTGCCGACCGTCACCGACGAGATCGATGCAGACCTGATCGCGGGCGCCGGCGAGCGGCTGAAGCTGATCGCCAATTACGGCGCCGGCGTAAACCACATCGCGCTGAAGGCGGCGCGCGCGCGCGGCATCATCGTCACCAATACGCCGGGCGTGCTCACCGAAGACACCGCCGATATGGCGATGGCGCTGATCGTGTCCGTACCGCGGCGGCTTGCCGAGGGCGAGAAGCTGGTGCGATCGGGCGAATGGCACGGCTGGAGCCCCGGCGGCATGCTGGGCCGGCGGATCGGCGGCAAGACGCTGGGCATCGTCGGCATGGGTCGTATCGGCCAAGCGGTGGCGCGTCGCGCCCGCGCCTTTGGCCTGGCGATCCATTACCACAACCGCCGCCGCCTGCCCGCCGTGGTCGAGGCGGAGCTGGGCGCGACCTTCCACGCCGACCTCGACGATCTGCTCGGCGTCGCCGACATCGTCAGCATCCATACTCCGCTCAACGCCGACAGCCGCGACCTCGTCGACCGGCGGCGGATCGGGTTGATGCGCCCGCATGTCTACCTCATCAACACCTCGCGCGGCGGCATCGTCGATGAGGCCGCGTTGGTCGATGCGCTGGAGGCGGGGCGGCTCGCAGGCGCGGGGCTGGACGTGTGGGAGCATGAGCCGCGCATCGATCCGCGCCTGCTGGCGCTGCCCAACGTCGTGATGACGCCGCACATGGGGTCGGCGACGCTGGAGGGGCGGCAGGCGTCGGGCGAGCGTGTGATCCAGAACATCCGGATGTGGGCCGACGGCCACCGCCCGCCCGACCAGGTGCTGGAAGGCTGGGCCTGAACGTCGCGCTATTGCGTGATAAATCATTGCCGTCCGGAACCCTTGCTGCGCAGCAACATTGACCGCGCATCCAGCAACACGAGGGACATCAACGATGAACATCAAGCCATTCGCCGCGCCCGCAACACTCGCGCTCGCCGCGCTCAGCCTGTCGGCCTGCTCGACGCTGAAGGGCGCCGGCATCGGTGCCGCGGGCGGTGCTGGTGTCGCCGCCGCGACCGGCGGTAGCGTCGAAAAGGGCGCTGCGGTCGGCGGCACGGCCGGCGCGGTGGTCGGCACCGTCGCCGACTAAAGGGTTCGGGAGCGTCGAGCGCCTCAACCCGGCGCTCCCGTACACATGGCGGCGAGCAACGCGCGCCGCACCTGATCCTTGGGGCGGCCGAAGCGATCGAGGATCGCCATCATCTCCATGCGATCGGGCAGGTAGATCGCCTCGCCGGCAATCGTCCGGCACATCTGCGTACGCGGTTCGACAGGCGTCCACCCTGCACCGTCGCGAACCTCCAGTCCTGCCATGATTTCGACGGTGCGATCCTGCCTTGGCCAGCGTGCGAACAGCTGCGAGCGGAAGAGCGGGTGATCGTCCGGCTGCATGATCGATAACCGGTGCGTGGCGATGAGCCGGCGTGCATCGCGTTCGCTGGTCAGCAGGTCGATGTCGGCCACGGGCGTCGCCGCGCCATGTAGCGCCACGGCCGCGCTGCCGATGATCCACCAGTCGTCTTCGGCATGGCGCATCACCCGAGCGACGGCGATCAGGGCTGCCGTGGTCTCGGTGTCCATCCCTGCCCCGCCCTGTCGCGGATCGTCGATTGCGGCGATCAGAATGGTTCGCCGCCTCCGGTTTCGAACAGCGTCAGCGCGCGGTCGTGGATGCCCAGATCAGCCCAGCCGGCTCGCCAGGTGGCGAGGTGTGGCGCCGCGAGGTGACGATCGAGCGCGGCGCGATCCCGCCAGCGTTCCGCGACGTGGATCAGCCCCGGCTCCAGCACATCCTCGGCGTAGCTGTAGGCGAGGCATCCGTCCTCGGCGCAGCTCGCCTCCACCATCGTCCGCATCGCGGGACGGGCCGCCGCCAGCCGGTCGGCCGGCAGCCGGACCGTCCCCGCGATCAGCAGCATCAATCCCCCGTCAGGATGCGGTCGACCAGTTGCTTGACGCTCGGCACGAAGCCGTTGGAATAGAAGGGGTCGCGCTTGAAATTATAGGCGGCGTGACCGGCGAACATCAAATTCTGGTCGACATCGCCGCCGTGCGCGATGTCCTGCAGCGTCTTCTGGATGCAAAAGCTGCGCGGGTCGGCGAGACGGCCGGTGGAATTCGTCTCGGTATCCGCCCAGCTCGAGAAGGAGCATTGCGACAGGCAACCCATGCAGTCCGCCTGGTCCTTGCGGATGATGCCCTTTTCGGTCGGCGTGACGAACACCAGCGTATTGTCGGGCGTCTTCAGCGCATCGGTATAGCCCTCGCCGAACCATTGCCGCGCGCGCAGCAGGTCGTTGCGCGTCACCCAGAAGTTCTTGCCCTTCACCCCGACGTCGAGCTGGAAGACGTGGTCGCCCGCCTCCTGCGTCGAAAAGGCGATCTGGCGTTCCGAGCGCGCTTCGAGGTTGCGGAGGAAGGGATTGCGCACCGCGGACGAATAGAAGCCGGTCGGCGAGAAACGGTGCAGCAGCACCTCGCCTTCCTCGATCTGGGTCAGCTTGTCCTTCCAGTCCTGCGGAATCGGGCTTTCCTGCGTCAGCAGCGGCCGCGTGCCGTATTGGAAGGCGATGGTGCCGAGTTCGGGATTGTCGATCCAGTCGTTCCAGTCGCGCAGGTACCAGACGCCGCCCGCCATCACGATCGGCGTGCTGTCGGGGATGCCGCCTTCGCGCATCACGCTGCGCAGTTCGGCGACGCGGGGATAGGGATCCTGCGGCTTCAACGGGTCTTCGGCGTTCGACAGGCCGTTGTGGCCGCCGGCGAGCCAGGGATCCTCGTACACCACGGCGGCAAGCCATTGCGCAGCCTTGGAATAGGCGCGCTTCCACAGCGCGCGGAAAGCGCGGCCGGACGACACGATCGGCAGATACGACACCTCGTAGGAGGCGGCGATCTCGCTCAACTTATAGGGCATGCCCGCGCCGCAGGTGACGCCGGCCACCATGCCGCGCGTCCGCTCCAGCACGCCGTGCAGCACCCGCTGCGCGCCGCCCATTTCCCACAGCACGTTGATGTTGATCGCGCCCTTGCCACCGGCGATCTCGAAGGCACGCTTCACCTGCTGGACCGCACCTTCGATGGCGTATTCGACCAGCTCCTCGTGCCGTTCGCGCCGGGTGAGCGCGCGGTAGATCTGCGGGATGATCTTGCCGTCCGGGTCGTAGCTGTCGGCGTTGACCGCCGACACCGTGCCGATGCCGCCCGCTGCGGCCCAGGCCCCTGCCGAGGCGTGATTCGTCGCGGCGACGCCCTTGCCCCCCTCGACGAGCGGCCAGACCTCGCGGCCATTGTAAACGATCGGCTTAAGGCCCTTGAACACGGGAAACGACACCTCCTCGGGGGTAAATACGGCCGGCTATATAGAAAGGATGCGGCGATGCGAAGCCATTGGGCACCGCGTCCGCCAAACCCCGTTCACGCGACGCCGCCGCCGAGTCGCGGCCGCGGAAGTTGGCGAAGTTTACGGCACGTGCGCGTCAGAATCCGGTTCCGCAGGGGCACGCGGCGGTCGGCGGCGGCAGTGGCGGACGGATTGGTCATGGCGCGAAGGTATACGCCCTTCTCCGTGTAGGACAGCCGGTACGGCGCAGGCTTAGGTGCCCGTTAACCCTGATCGGGCAGAGCGATGCCCAGCACGTTATCGCAATCCGAGGGAATCGACCGATGGGGGTCCTCAATCACCTGATCGCGCCCAGGCGGCCGGCGCGCAAGCAACTCGCCGCTGCGCTGCGCTCGCCATTGGGCACATTGCTGCTGCCGCAGTTCGAGCGGCTGGGCCTCGTCGCCGGTACGGTGCCGATCCACGGCCCGACCGGCTCGGCCTGGTCGCGCGCCTATGTGCTGGGCGCCGCCTGCGCGTCGCTGCAACAGCAGGATGCCGCCCCGGCGAGCGACCAGGAATGTTTCGGCGTCGCGCTGACCGCCTTTGCGATGACCTATGGCGAGGATGCGGCGCGTGCCTGCCTGGCGCAGACGGTCGCCGCCGCCGAAGCGCACGAGCCGGAGGTGGAGGACGGCATGATGCAGGGCGCCACCGACCTCGCGCTGGTGACGTCGGGCGATATGGCGGCTGCCGACCTCGCCTTCGCCTTGCGCAATGGCGAGGAAATGGAAGAGCTTTGATGCTCTAAGGTGCCGCTCCCTCCCCTCTTCCCTCGTCACTGCAAGAGGGAAGAGGCACTGCACCTCGAGCGTTCAGGCCAGCGCTCCTGCCCGGCCCAGCGCGTCCTCATACAGCGTGCGGTAGCGGGCGATCATCGTCGCCTCGTCATAATCCGCGCGCGCCTTCGCCCGGTTGGCTGCGCCGACCTCGGCCCGCAGATCCGGGTTCGCGATCAGCGTCCGCAGTGCGTCGCGCAGTTGCACCTCGTCGCCGGCGACGATGAACGGGGCGTTCGCCTCCGACACCATGCGGGGAATGTCACCGACGGCGGTGCTGACGATCGGCAGGCCGGCGGCCATGCCCTCGACCAGGCTGATCGGCAGCTGTTCGCTGCGCGACGACAGCGCCATGATGTCGAACGCACCGACGAAGCGATGCGGGCGATCCAGGAAACCCGGCATCACCAGCCGGTCGGCGATGCCCATCGCGCGCGCGGCGGCGAGGATCGTCTCACGCTCCGGCCCTTCCCCGACGATCACCAGCCGGAACCGCCCGGCAAGCCCGCCGCAGGCGCGCACCAGCAGAGGCAGGTCCTTCACCACGCGCAGGCCGGCGAGGACGCCGATCGTCACCTCTTTGGCATGGGGTACGAAGCCGGGGATGGCGCGCGGATCGGGCTTTTTCGCATAGAGCGCGGTCGGGATGCCGTTGGCGATGCGGTGGACGCGGGCGGGCGGCTGCTTCCACGTGTTCAGCGCCACCTCCTCCAGCACCGCGGAGGGAACGACCATCGCGTGGGCGGCGCCCAGCGCCATGCGGCGGTAGACGTTGCGTTCGATCTTCAGCCCGCCCGCTTCGTCCGCGTTGAAGCCATCCTCGTGATGGACGATCGGGGGCGCGCCCCTGGCAAAGACGCGGCGCGCCATCACGCCGTCGATCGCGCCCCAGTTATAGGTCAGCACCAGGTCGAAGCGGCGCATGTAGCGCGCCAGCGCCTCGTACCGGGCGACCGACGGGCGGCCGGTGAGCGGCGGCGGATCCTGCGCGATTTCGTAGCGGACGCGCGGGTCGATGGCGCTGCGCGCGCCGAGTTCGCCGGGTACGCCGCTGACGATCGTGTGGCGCGCGGCGTCGCCGAACGCGTTCATCAGGCGGACCGCCCGCGCCTCCTTGCCGCCCAGGCTGAAGCTGGAATGGAGATGCAGGATGCGGACGGGTTGCGGCATGCCGGACCGTGTAACGCGGTTCAGCGGAACGGCAACAGCCGCCGTTCGACCAGCGAGCGCCACGCCCATTCCACCGGCGCGATGCGGTAGCGGCGCAGATAGAGGACCGCTGCCCACAGCAGCAGCGCGTCGACCGCGAGCGCGAGCGCCAGCATCGCCGTCCAGTGCATCCGCCCGTACAGGCCGAACCCGAAGGGGGAAAAGACCAGCCACGACACGATCAGCGTCTGCGCGATGTAGAGCGTCAACGCGCTGCGCCCCGCCGCGGCGAAGGGGGAAAGCCAGCGACGCCCGCGCGCCGTCGACAGCGCGAGCACGACCAGCGCGACATGGCCGAGCGTTGTCGCGAGCCGGGCGACATCCTCCCACATCCAGGCGATCGGGGCGGCGCCGTCGAAGCGCGTCGCCTCCCACGCGGCATAGATGCGCAGCGGCAGGCCGATGCCGTAGCCGATCGCCAGCATGACGGCGTAGCGCCGCCGCGGCCAATCGCCCTGCAACGCTCCCACGCGGAACAATGCGGCACCGACCAGCATCGTCGCGGCCGCTTCCCATATGAAGGTGATCTCGTCGCCGCCGAGCCGATCGAGCGCGACGTGGCGCTGCCCGGCGACCCAGGCGTGGATCGTGCCACGGCCGAAGGCATCCTCGCGCAGCACCGCAGCGGCATCGGCGGCGGCGATGGCCGCGCGCGTGGCGGCCGGGATATGGGTGGCGAGGCCGATCGCGAGCGTGAAGGCGGCATAGGACAGGCCGAGCGCCAGCAGCGCGCGGGTCGGCAGGGAGCGGAAGGCGCAGGCGAGCAGCGCCGCGACCGCATAGGTGTGGAGGATGTCGCCCGGCCACAGCAACAGCAGCATATGCGCCATGCCGAACGCCCACAGCACGGCATTGCGCCAGCCGTAGCGCAGCGGCACCGCCAGCGGATGATCGGACGCGGCGGCGATCCGCTCGGTCAGGATCAGCATGCCTGCACCGAACAGCATCTCGAGCAAGGCGCGCGCCGTGCCTTCGACGATCAGCGTCCGCGCCCACCACACCAGCTGGTCGCTGCCGCTCCAGCCGAGATGGCGGATGTCGGACCAGTTGGCGGTCATCGACGCGCCCATCTCGGTGACGTTCATGAACAGGATGGCGAGGATGGCGAGGCCGCGCAGGATATCGAGCGTCGCGATCCGCGGCGCGCCGTCCGGTTCGTCGGCGGCGGCGATCACGCCTGTGCCAGCAGCCGGTCGATCGGCGCCGCGACGTCGGCTTCGGTGAGGGTCGGGGCATGGCCGACGCCCGGCACCGTCACCAACTCGGCGCGATCGAGCGAGGCCGCCATCCGTTCCGCAACAGCGGGCGCCAGCACGTCGGACCGGCCACCGCGCACCACCAGCACCGGCACGGTCCGCAGGGCGGCGAGCGCCCCCCACATATCCGGCGCCGCCTCGTTCCCCGGCACCTTGAAGGGCTCGGCGATCTTGAGGTCGTAATCGAGCACGATCCGCCCGGCGCTGTTGAGCCGGTAGACGCGCTTGGCCATCGCCAGCCATTGCTCGATCGTCCAGTCCGGATAGACGTCGCCGTTCGCCTCCGCGAGGGTGCGCGCGGCGTGCATCCAGGTCGGGCAGCTGCTCCCCTTGCCCACATAGCCGCGGATGCGGGTGATGCCGGCGGGGTCGATCTCCGGCCCGACGTCGTTGAGCAGCGCGGCGGCGATCGGCGCGCCGGCGGCGGCGAGCAGCATCGTCACGATCCCGCCCAGCGAGGTGCCGACCGCGACGAAGCGGCCGATCCCGCGCGCGGCGAGCAGCGCCTGCACGTCGGCGACATAAGTGGCGGGCACATAGGTCATCGGATCGCGCGCATATTCGCTTTTTCCCCGGCCACGGAAATCGACCGCGATCACCTGCCGCGGCCCGGCGAGCCTTTCGGCCAGCCCCTCGTAATCGCGGGCGTTGCGGGTGAGGCCGGGCAGGCAGACGACCGGCGGCGCTCCTTCGTCGCCGGCGTAGAGCCGGTAATGCAGCTTCAGCCCGTCGCCGGATGTCCAATAGCAATGTTCGTAGGCGACCATGGCGATATCCTTGGGGCAAAATCCCGGGGACGGATCCTCGGGGTTGCGCCGGCGGGGCGGCGCCCTCCATATCCACGGATGCCTACCGACCCGCAAGCGTACCGGCCCGCAGCGGCCCTCCTCGATCTCGGCCCGTCGTTCTGGGACCCGGTCGAGGCCGCCGATTTTCCCGACACGCGGCTGCGCTTCCGCAACCAAGCCGCGGCGCGGGAGGTCGGGCTCGATAGCCTCGACGACGCCGAATGGGTGCAGGCGTTCGGCCGTTTCGCCCCCCTGCCCGGCACGCTGCCGCAGCCGCTGGCGCTGCGTTACCACGGGCATCAGTTCCGGTCCTACAATCCGGAGATCGGCGACGGCCGCGGCTTCACCTTCGCGCAGATGCGAAGCCGCGACGGGCGGCTGATGGACCTCGGCACCAAGGGATCGGGGCAGACGCCCTACAGCCGGTTCGGCGACGGACGGCTGACGCTGAAGGGCGGCGTGCGCGAGATCCTGGCGACCGAGATGCTGGAGGCGCTGAACGTGCCGACCAGCCGCACGCTGTCGCTGATCGAGACGGGCGAGGAACTGGTCCGCGGCGACGAGCCCTCCCCCACGCGATCGGCGGTGCTGGTGCGGCTCAGCCACGGGCATATCCGCATCGGAACGTTCCAGCGGCTTGCCTACCACCAGGATGCGGACGGCATGCGGGCGCTGGTGCGCTATGTGCTGGAGCGGCTGTATGGCGAGGAGGCCGACGACCCGATCCGGCTGCTCGACCACGTCGTCGCGCGGACCGCGACCCTGGGGGCGCGCTACATGGCGGCGGGGTTCGTGCATGGCGTGCTCAACAGCGACAACATCAACGTCACCGGCGAAAGCTTCGATTACGGACCGTGGCGGTTCGCGGCGACCTGGGACCCGGCATTCACCGCCGCCTATTTCGACCATGCCGGCCTCTACGCCTTCGGCCGCCAGCCCGAGGCGATCCATTGGGACGTGATGCAGCTTGCCGCCTCGCTGCGGCTGGTGGCCGAGAGCGATCCGCTGATCGCGAGCCTGGAGGGCTTCGCAGCCCGCTATCAGGCGGCCATCGCCGATGCCATGCTGTGGCGGCTGGGGGTCGTGCCGCGGGAGGCGGCGGAGGATCGTGCGCTGGTGCAGGCGGTGGAGCGGGCATTGCGCAGCACCGGCGTTCCCCTCGACCGGTTCTTCTTCGATGTGTTCGGCGGCGGTCTGCCCGATGGCTATGGCGCAGAGTGGGAGGCGGTACGCGGGGCGCTGGCGCCCTACGGCCCGCGTAAGCAGCGCGATCATGGCTATTGGCAGGGTGCGCCGTGCAGCATGTTGATCGACGAGGTGGAGGCGATCTGGGCGCCGATCGCGGCGGAGGACGACTGGTCGGCGCTCCATGCCAAAGTGGCGGCGGTGCGCGCGATGGGCGAGGCCCTGGCCTGAACCCCCGCATCGTCATCCCCGCCCGCGCGGCGGGGATGACGGATGCGGCAACTTTTAGAAGGTCGCGCTTACCCCCAGGCTGAACACGCGGCCGAGGTTGTAGCGGTTGATGAACACCTCCTTGCCGTTCGGGAAGGTCTGGCTTTCTCGATAGCGCGTGCGGGTGAGGTTGCGCGCCTCCGCCTTGATCTCGAATTGGCCGCCGAGCAGCGACACGCCCTGCCGCGCGACGAGGTCGAGGCGGATGCCGGGATGCTCGACGATGTCGGGCTGGAAGCCGTTGCCGCCGAGCAGCGACGGGCCGCGATTGGTGACGCGGTCGCTCGCATAGTTGAACAGCAGGGTGACCTGCGACAGCGCATCCTTGTCCTCGATGCCGACCTGCACGTTGACGAGGTGGTCGGACTGGCCGGTCAGCGGCGCGCCGTTGCGGAACAGCGTCACCGCGGGCGCGAAGCCGATTTGGCAGCCGGCAACGCCCTGCGTCGAGGATGAGATCGACGGCACGCAGCTGCGGTCCGCGGTGATCCGCGATTTCGTGTAGGTGTAGTTGGCGATCAGCAGCGCGCGGCGGGTCGCGAAGAAATCACCGCCGAACACGTCCGCCAGCGGGAAGTATTTCTGCAACTCGACCTCGCCGCCGTACAGCGTCGCCTTGGGCAGGTAGGTGAAGCCGGTCTGCAACCGATCGTCGGCGCCGGTGTAGAAGCCGACCTGTTCGATCGGATTGTCGATCCGCTTGTAGAAGCCCGCCAGCGTGAAGCGCTGATCGCGCTTGAAGAACCATTCGTAGCGGGCTTCGAGATTGTACAGCTCGCTGTCGCGGAGCAGCGGGTTGCCGAAGAACAGGCGATCGGAATCCGGATCGCGGAACTGCTGCGGCGCGAGCTCGCGGAACTGCGGGCGCGAGATGGTCTTGGCGGCGCTCGCCCGCAGCTGCATGTCCTCGGCGAAGTTCCAGGTCAGCGTCGAGGCGGGCAGGAAATAGTCGTTCTTGAGCCGCGCCGCGCCGGTGGTGACGCCGAACGGCGTGACCCGCTCATCGCCCCTCTCGTAGCGCACGCCGATCACCGCGCGCAGGCCGTCGAGCGCCTCCGCCTCGGCCTGGACGTAGCCGGCGTGGACGTCGAGGCTCGCATCGTAGCGATAGGCGCCCGCTGCGGTGTTGAATTGCAGCTGGATCGTGCACGCGCCGGTGCCGTCGAGCGGACAGGCGTTGTTGAGCACGTCCGGGCTGAGCAGATAGTTGGGGCGCAGCAGATTGTAGGGGTAGCCCGGCGCCGTGCCGCCGCCGCGCGAGGTCTGGTAGTTGAAGACGAGGCGCGACGAGGTGCGATCCGTGCCCTGGTAGAAATAGCCCGCCGACAGCGTGATCGGCCGATCGCCGTCGATCTTGTACGAGGCGTCGGCCTGGCCGGTCCAAAGGTTCTCGTTCAGCTCGCTGAAGATGATCGAGGCAAAGGGGGTGAAGCGCTGCGACACCTGATAGGCGCCGTTGCACTGGAAGCCCGATGCCTGCTGGTTGCCGTCGTTGGTGATCGGCAGGCCGTTGGTCGTGGTGGTCGAGCAGAGATAGTCGAACTGCCGCTCGTAGGGCGCATTGCGCTTCGAATTGGCATAGGCGCCACGAGCATCGACCTTCAGCGCGTCGGACAGCTTGAATTCGCCGACCAGCTGGGTTTCGATCAGCTGGCGTTCGAACCAGTTGGTGTTCTGCTGAAAGCGCAGGCCGCTGGCGTTGTTGTAGAGCGTCGCGGCGGAGCCGCGGGCCTGCTTCAGCGTGTCGTGGATGTAGACGTTGGTCCATCGGATCGTGTTTTCGCCGAATTCGAGGCCGAGGCCGATCAGCGCGTTGGCGACGATGCGGTTGTCGGTCAGCAGCGTGCTGAAATCGTTGCGCAGCGTGCCGTCGACCGAAACGCTGTCCTGCTGCGTCGCGAAGCGGGTGCGGAAGGTGTTGCTGGCGCTGAGCGATGCGATGACGCCGAGGCGCGAGCCGCCGATGTCGTACACCGAGCCGCCGCTGATCTCGCCCGACCAGTTCGCCGGCAGCTGGTTGTTGCGCTGGAGCAGGGTTGTCGAGGCGTTGGACAGTTGCGCCACCTGCGCCGCCGGGATGATGCCGCTGCCGTTGGGCGCGTTGCGGATGAAGGACGGCACCTTGCGCGTGCCGTCGTCGAAGCCGATCCAGTCGTAGTCGCCGCCGTAATAGGTGTAGCCGAGTTCGCTGGTGGTCGCATCGTCGGCGGCGATGGTCGCGCCGAACGACAGGAAGTTCTTGTCGGGAATCGCCTTGGTGGTGAGGTTGATGACGCCGCCGCCGAATTCGCCGGGATAGTTCACCGAATAGGTCTTCTGGACCAGCGCCGAGCCGACGATCGTGGTCGGGAAGATATCGAGCGGCACCGAGCGGCGCAGCGGTTCGGGGCTGGGCAGCGGCGAGCCGTTGAGCAGCGAGGAGGAATAGCGATCGCCCAGGCCGCGGACGTAGACGAAGCCGCCGCCGACGACGGACAGGCCGGTGACGCGGGTCAGCGCGCCGGCGATGTCGCCCTCGCCGGTCCGCGCGATATCGGCCGTGGACAGCACGGAGACGATCTGCGCCGTGGCGCGCACCGCATTGGGGATGTTGCGGCCGACGACGACGATATCCTCGACATCGCCGTTCATCCCCGGCGCCGACACCTCGACCTGTTCCTGGGGGGCGGGCGCCTCCTGCTGGTCGGTGGAGGTCGGCGCGGCGCCCTGCGGATCGGCGGTGCCGCTGGGGCTGGAGGTGGCAGGCGTCGAGGTCTGCGCCGGCGGCGAGGTCGGCGCTGCCGTGCCGCCCGCCGGCGCCGTAGCACTTTGGGCGAGGGCCGCGGGCGCCACGAGGGTGGAGGTAACGAGGAGGAGCGTGGGCAGAGCGAACCGCTGCGGCATGACCGTCAATCCCGGATCAGGAGGCTGTGATACAGGTGTCCGGGGCAGCGTTGCCGCCACCCCGGAACCCAAGGCTGTGACGGGGCGGCGCGCCGCCCCTGGGTCATCAGCGGCCCTGGCAGGCGAAGTAGACCGAGTTGAACGACGGCGGGCCGAAGTCCTGGAGCGCCGAGTCCGCCGGGCGCACCGTGCTGCGGCCGCCGCTGGTCTGTTCGCCGGCGACGATGTTGACGCAGGCGACGTTGTTCACCGTCTTCACGATGCCGTTGACGAAGCGCATGTCCGATCCGCCGCGCTGACGGATCGCGGCCGGCGCCAGCGCGGTCTGGATGAAGGTGAAGTTGGCATAGGTGGCGAAGGTGCGCGGCAGCAGGTCCTCGGCGTTGTTCGAGTCGATCTCGGTCGAGAAGCTGTCCACCGTCGCGCCACCGACGCGCTGCGCGGCGATCATGAACTGGATGAAGCCGCGATAGCCGTTGTCGATATCGAAGCCGTCGTCGTCGGCGCCGGTGATCGCGATATATTTGAGGTTGCTGGTGCCGCCGAAGATCTCGATGCCGTCGTCGGCCGAGTTATGGCTCTGGATATGATCCAGCACCGTGCCCGAGCCGGTCGCGCCGAGCGTCAGGCCCTGCAGCTCGTTGCCGTCGCTGATCGCGATGCCCGAATAGCGGATCTGCACGTAGGACATCTGGCCGCTCGAATCCGCGGCGTTGCTGCCGCCGTAGAAGCGGCCGGTGACGCCCTCGATCGCCAGCTGGCAGGGAACGCCGGTGGTGCCGCCGCTGCCCGCCGCGCACACCGCGGTCGGCGCGCGGCCGAGCAGGATGATGCCGCCCCAATGGCCCTGGCTGGTTTCCGATTCGCCGGTCGCCGAGGTGACGTTCTGCTGCGAGGTGAAGATGATCGGCGCATCGCGCGTGCCGATCGCGTTCAGCTTCGACCCGCGGTTGACCAGCAGCAGGTCGTTGGTCGATTCGTTGGCATTGGCGAAGACGGTGACGCCCGGTTCGATCGTCAGCGTGACGCCGGTGCCGCCGGTCGCGCCGAGATCGGTGCCGACCTCCGTCTGCCCGGTGAAGCGATAGGCGATGCCGGGGATACGCGGCAGCGTGAGGCTGGTGGTGATCGCCTGCGGGATGTCGCAGACCTTGAAGCCGCCGACCGTCGCCGCGGTCGCGGAACCGGCCGCGCCGCTCGCCGTCGCCGTGCCGGTCGGGCAGGCCGCGCCGCTCGCCAGCGTGCCGATCGCCGGCACCGCGGTGCAGCGCGCGCCCGATCCGCCGAACTCCGCCGCGGTCGAATTGCAGGTCCAGCCCTGGAAGCTGGTGTCGTTCGGGCCGTTGAGCGCGCCGACATAGTTGGTGCTGGTGAAGAAGCTGCTGATCGTCGACGGATCGACCGCCGTGGTCAGCGAGGTGGCCGACACCGGGTAGACCCCGTTCAGCTGCGCGCCGGTGCCGTTGACATTGTTGTTGCTGCCGGCGTTGACGATGGCGAGCTGTTCGTCGGCGGTTACCGAGATGCCGTTGACCGCGGTGACGGCGGCGAATTGCGCGGCGGTGATCGCGGTCGGCGTGGGGGTGGGCGCGGTCGGGCTCGGCGTCGGTGCCGGCGGCACGATCGTCACGCTGCCGGCGCCCGGCGAGGCGACGTTGTCGGCACCGCCGCAGCCGGCCAGCGCGAGGCAGGCCGTGGAGGCCATGAGGAAAGTGCCGATGCGCATGTTGCTCGCCATGATCGAAAGCTCCCGGTCGATGATCGTTGGTGCGATCGGCCAAGGCTCCCCCTCACGCCGATCCCTGCCGCGGCGCCTAGGAGCGTCGCGTGACGCCTGCGTGAGAGTTCGGCGACGCTTTCGTTACGGCCGCGCGACAGTTTCGTGACGGCGGGTGCCGGGGATGGTGCGAGAAACTGAAAAGCGTGCCTCTCACGGGGCTGACGCCCGCTTACCCTTGCCCTTTGCGATCGCTGCCGATGTGTGTATCAATCGCTTGCGCAGGCGTCCGGGTTTCGCCGGATCGGGACACACCGTTCACCGGCGCGGGTCATCTTTCGACAGATGCGCGGCAACCGACAGATACCAGTTGCGCGCGATGGCGTTGCCCTCGCGCTTGCCAAGCTCGGTAAGCGCCCGAGCCTTGAGGCTTTTCGCCGCGACATCGGTCCCGTCTCCGACCAGCACGAGGTCTGCCAATTCCGCCGCCCAACGGTATTTACCATCACGCAAGGCGGCTTCTCCCGCCGCGATCGCACCGGCCTTGCCGCCGATCATCGGCAGCAGATCGGCCGCGCGCGCCCTGGCCGACAAGGGGAATACATCCGTCGCATTCCCGTCGAACCAGCCGAGTTCCGCGGCATAGATGCCCCGGACCATCCATTCGACCGTGCCGTAATATTGCCGCAGCCAGGGGTTGGCGGCGAGCGCAGGCGTCAACTTCACGGTACGAACCAATGCGTCCGGCCGCTCGCCCCGCTTCATCCCCGACAGGGTCTGGTCGTTGATGGAGCGAATGGCGTCGCGATAGGCAGCGACGACACCGTGCACCTCCGCCGCGCCCGTGATCGGTCGCATGTGGCCCGGCAGCAGGACCGCAGGGTCCAGCGCGAGGATCGTGTCGAGGCTGGCGATCCACTGCCCGGGCGGACGCATCGGTGCGCCGCGGATCGGCGCGATGTTCGGGAAGGTCTTGAGCACGTCGTCGCCCGACGCGATCACCCGCTTTTCGGGCAGCCAGATCGAGATGGAATCGCCCGCCTCGCCAGGGGTGGGAATCACCTCCAGCGTGACGCCGGCGACCGTCATCGTCTCACGCGTGGTGACGACGCGGGTCGGGGCAAGATAGCCCGCATCCGTCGGCGGAACTTCGCGCCCATATTCCTGCTGGACGCCGGCATTGATGTAGAGCGCGTCGGGCACCTTCATGCCGAACTGGTCGGCGCCGTCCTGGTCGGGCCGGCCGATCGGTGTCCTGACACCAGCAAACCCGGCGATGATCTGTGGATGATCGTCGCCGGCGAAGACGCTCGCGCCGCCGGTATGGTCGGGGTGCGAGTGCGTATAGAAGATCGCACGCACCGGCCCCTTCGCAACCGTGGCGAACACCGTCCTGATCGTGCGTGCCTGGGTCGGATTGGGCGACGTGTCGACGATGATGACGCCATCCTTGCCTTGGATCAGGATGACATTGCTCGCGGCATAGCCGACTGCGATCCAGACGCCATCGGCGACGCGGATCAGATCCCGCCGGAACTCGGCCGAATGGGCCCGCAACTCGGCCGGTGTCACGTCCGATTGGGCCGCTTGCGCGCTCGGTGTCACGACCGCCAAGGCCGCGGTCAGGAGCAGGGATACGCCCGGTCGATGATGGCTCACTCTCGTCCTCCTTCACAACGCCAGCCAGACGCTATCTCCGGCATGGGCGGCAAGCACGCGGCGATGGCGCATCGTCAAGGCTTCGGCGCGATCGCCCCTGATGTTCCAGACGATAGGCCGGGATGCGGCGGAAGTCGTCAATCGAGTATCCACGCATGCAGCGTTCGATCGACCAGGTTCGGCCCCGTAGCCGACCGGCCGACGCTCGCTGGCAGACCGACCGGCAGCGTCGGCCGAGTCCGGCGGACGCAGCCCGTTCGGCGGCATGCGCCAGAAGACATGGCCGCAGCCGAACGATATGAGCGCGCGATGACCCGGCTGCTCCTGTTCAACAAACCCTTCGGGGTGCTGTCGCAATTCACCGACCGGGGATCGCCATCGGCTCGGTCGACATTGTCGGACTTCATCGACGTGGAGGGCGTCTATCCCGCCGGGAGGCTCGATCGGGACAGCGAAGGCCTGCTGCTGTTGTGCGACGACGGGCGACTGCAAGCGCGCATCGCCGACCCGCGCTTCAAGATGCCCAAGACATACCTCGTGCAGGTCGAAGGCGATCCGCAGGAACCGGAACTGGAGCGCTTGCGGCGGGGTGTCCAGTTGAAGGACGGCCTGACCCTGCCGGCCGATGTCGTGCGTATCGACGCACCCGACCTGTGGCCGCGCGATCCACCGATACGCCAGCGCAGGTTCATCCCCGACAGCTGGCTCGCGATCACCATCCGCGAAGGGCGCAACCGGCAGGTGCGCCGGATGACGGCGGCGGTCGGGTTGCCCACCCTGAGGCTGGTCCGCTGGTCGATCGGCGACTGGTCCGTCGCCGGGATCGCGCCGGGCGAGTTCCAAGAGCTTCCGGGTTCGGGCGGAGCCGGTAGCAGGAATCATAAGACAGATCGGCAGGATTCTGGATTTCGATGAATTATCGCCATTCCTTCCATGCCGGCAACAGCGCCGACGTCGTGAAGCACAGCCTGCTGATCGCCCTGATCCGGGCGTTGCAGCAGAAACAGGGTGCGTTGACCCTGATCGATACGCATGCCGGTTGCGGGCTCTACGACCTTGGCGGCGAGCAGGCCCAACGCACCGGTGAAGCCGCACACGGCGTGGTGCAGGCCTTTGCCGATCCGAACCCCTTGCTGGACGATTATCGCGCCGCGGTGCAGGCGGTGAACGTCGGGATGGAGCCGCGCCTCTACCCCGGCTCGCCGCGGTTCCTAGCGCAGCTCTTGCGCCCGCACGACATGCTGATCCTCAACGAGAAGCATCCCGAGGATGCGCGCGCACTGCGTGGTGCGATGCGCGGCACGCCGGCTGCCGTGCATGAACGCGACGCCTACGAACTGTGGCTGGCGATGCTGCCTACCCGGACGGCGCGCGGCGTGGTGGTGGTCGACCCGCCGTACGAGCAGCCCGACGAACGCGCCCGCATCACCGCCACCCTCGCGGCGGCTCACCGCAAATGGGCGCATGGCGTGACGGTCATCTGGTACCCGCTGAAAGATCGAGCGACGCACCAGCAGTGGAAGGGCGACTTGCGCCGGCTTGCGATCCCCAAGTTCCTGTCGGTGGAGCATTGGCTGTATGATGCCGATCGCCCCGGCATCTATAACGGCGCGGGCCTCTTCATCGTCAATCCACCCTATGCCTTCATGCAGGCGCTGCCGCCTCTGCTGGAGGCCCTCCGCGTCGCGCTGGCGCCGGAAGGGCATCGGGGCGAGATCACAGCCGACTGGCTGGACGATCGCAGATGAGCACGGGCTGGGCCATCCAGGCCGGCTGGTGACGCCGGTCTGTTTCCAACGGACCGGCGGGCGCGCTGCAAGGCTGGAAGACGTCGGCGACTGTCCGCGGATCAGTCGGCGAGCATGGCCAGCAACGCTGGGGTGAGATGTTCGTGCGGCGGCTCCGCCGTGACGATCCGCGCCGGCAGTCCTCCGGCGGTCGCGAGCGCCAGTCCCTGCGCCACCCCCATGACGGTCAGCGCCGTCGCCCAGGCGTCTGCCGCCAGCGCGGTGTCGGCGATCACGCTGACCGAGACGATGCCGGTGTCGGCCGACCGTCCGGTGCGCGGATCGAGCGTATGCCGGCCGCGGCGATAGTCTCCCGAGGTCGCTACCGCGAGCCCGTGCAGCGCGATGCGGAGCGGCGCCAGGTCGATCCCCGGCGGCGTCTCCAGGTCGACCCACCACGGCTGGCCATCGGGGCGCACGCCGCGCCCGACCAGTTCGCCGCCGATCTCGACCAGCGCGTGGACGATGCCCATGCCGCCGAGCAGGTCCGCCACCGCATCGACGGCGAAGCCCTTGGCGATCCCCGACAGGTCGAGCGACAATCCGCCGGGTTGGCGCAGCCGGCGGTCGCCCGGCGACCAGTCGAGCCGCCGGTATCCGGACGTGGCCCGCGCCGCCGCCAGCGCCGCATCGTCCGGCGGTTCCGCCACCGGATGCGCGCCGAAGCCCGACAGGTCGACCAGCCGGCCGATCGCCGGATCGAACGCGCCCCCGCTGGCCGCGGCGATGCGCAGCCCCGCCGCGATGACATGCGCGAAATCGGGCGGCAGCGTCGCCCAGCTGCCCGCCGGTGCGGCGTTGAAGCGCGACAGCAGCGACGTGGGCGACCAGTGGCTCATCTCGGCAACGATGCCGTCGAGCCGCACCGTCACGGCGCGCTGCACCGCCGCCGCCTCCAGCCGGCCGGGCAGCGTCGCACGGACGCTCCAGCGCGTCCCCATCGTCTCGCCGCCGAGATCGGTGACATGCGCGGCGGGATCGAGGCACGCCAGCGCAGCGCCGTCGATCACCGCCGGCAGGGCGATGCGCATCAGGGGGTGAGCACTTCCAGCGTCGTGACGTAGCTCATCCGGCGTTCGGTGGCGCGCGGCGTCGTCGTCTTGCCGTCGGTCGCGGTGGCGTTGAGCCAGTACATGCCCGCCGCCGGCCAGGTGACGCTCAGCACGCCGTCGGCACCCGTTGTGAGGTTCATCGCGCCTTCGTCGTTGCGATAGCGCTTGCCGCCGGGGATGACGGTGACCTTGAGGCCCGGCGCCGGCTTGCCGTCGATCAGGAAGCGGAACTTCGCCGCCTCGCCCGCGACCAGTTCGTCGGGATGGGTGATCGGCGCGAATTCCAGTCCCTTGCCGGTCGGCTTGAGCACGGTCGTGGTCGGCGCACCGGCGGTGAGGAACACCTCGTTGCGCGAGGAGACCTCGGTCAGCTTCACGTCGGTAGCGTTCGCCGGGATGTCGGCGACGGTCAGCGGCGCGGGCTGCCCCGGGCGCGGTGGGCCGCCCCGGCCGCCGACGCGCTTTTCGACGCCGTCGGCCTTGAAGCTGCCCATCACGCCGGACATCTGCGTGCCGACCTTCCACGTCCCCGGCTTGTCGAGTTCGACGTCGAAGACCGAGCGGTAGCGGCCGGTGGCGCCATTCTGCAACTTGCCCTCGCTGCCGTCGGGCTGCCACACCTTGACGGCGTCGAGGCGCAGCGGCTGGTGATCGAAGAAGAACAGGTCGTTGGAGACGGCGGCGTCGATCGTCGCCCAGTTGTCCGTGCCGGAAAACACGGTGCCGGACGGCAGCATCCACATGCGGTGCGCCGACAGCATCGTCGGCACGGCGATCAGCGCGGCGGCGGCCAGCAGGCGCACGGGCAGGCGCACGGGCAGGCGCGTGGCGAGACGGTTCATGGCTATTCCCCTTCTTTTTAGCGAGCGGAGACGGTGACGGCGCCGAGTTCGGACTTGCCGGTGGCGCGGGCGGCCGGATTGGGCACGGTCAGCGGCAGGGTGACGAGTTCGCGCCCGCCGGTTTCGCGCGCCGCCTCGACGTTGAGGACGTAGGCGCCCGGCTTCAGATTGTCGGGCAGCTTCACGCTATATTGCCCCGGTGCGCGGGTCGCCCCGGTGATGCCGTCGGCGGGGACGGTCATCGACCGGCCGCCCTTGCGCCACCAGGCGCGCAGGTCGGCGAGATACTTGGTGCCGGCCTCCTTGCCGGTCTTCTTCGTCTCGTACCACAAGGCCACCGT
Organism: Sphingomonas cellulosilytica; assembly: GCF_052321755.1. Classification (NCBI taxonomy): domain Bacteria; kingdom Pseudomonadati; phylum Pseudomonadota; class Alphaproteobacteria; order Sphingomonadales; family Sphingomonadaceae; genus Sphingomonas; species Sphingomonas cellulosilytica. Next base: position 234,182 of record NZ_JBQRTT010000004.1, on the reverse strand, counting down.
GCGCATCGCGCCGCCGCCCGCCGGCTCCAGCCAGATCGCGACATAGGGGCGGTGATATTCCGCCACATCCTGCTTGGGGATGGTGACGGTGACGGTGGATGCGCTGGCCGGCGCGGCGATGACGCCGCCGAGCAGGGCGAAGGTCGATGGACGCATGATATTCCCCCTTAGTGAATGAAGAGCAGGATCAGCAGGGCCGGGATCGCGACGCCGGCCGCGACGATCGGCCAGGTCGAGCGCCGGTGGCGGGCATGCAGCTGGAGCAGCAGCAGCCCGGTGAGCGTGAACAGGATGCAGGCGGCGGCGAAGACGTCGAGGAACCAGCTCCACGCGGTGCCGGCGTTGCGGCCCTTGTGCAGGTCGTTGAGCCAGGCGATCCAGCCGCGGCTGGTGACTTCCGAGGTGATCGCGCCGCTCGTGCGATCGATGCTGACCCACGCGTCGCCGCCCGGCCGCGGCAGCGCGATATAGACATCGGCGTCGGACCATTCGCCCGGTCGGCCGGCGGGATCCAGCCCGACCGCCTGCTCGACCGCGGCGGCGACGCGTGGCGGCAGCGGGCTGTCGGGCGCCCTCCCCTGCAGGTCGCGCAGCAGCGGCGGCGGCAGCGTCGCCGCCTTGTCCGTCACCACCGGCGTCGCACCGATCGACGCGGCATGGTTGAGCGTGATGCCGGTGATCGCGAACAGCAGCATGCCGACCAGCGACACCGCGGCGCTCATCCAATGCCAGGTGTGGAGCTGCTTCAGCCACCAGCCGCGCCATTTGCGCCTGGGATTGGCGCGCCGGGTTGATGCGGCAGCCGGGGCGATGGATTCGATACGGGTCACCGCCCCCGATTAGCGGGGCGGTGCGACCAGTTCAATATTCTTGCGAATGATTATCATCCGCACCTTACAAATAGCGCATCCAGGCCTGCCCACTGCGGCGCTTGAGCGCGGCGAACCAGCGGGTCGCCAGCCACAGCGGCGGCACCAGCGCCGCGGCGATCAGCCACAGCCAGCCGACGCCGGGCACGTCGCCGGGTCCGGTGGCGAGCCGTACCAGGTGGAGGACGTAGAGGTGCAGCACGTAGAAGAAGAGCGGCGCCCCGCCCAACACCGCCAGCCAGCGCCCGCCCCGTTCCGGCCAGACCGCCAGCAGCAGCGCGGCGATGCCCAGGGTGAGCAGCAGGAAATCGAGCGAGGGCGGATATTTGGTCAGGTTCAGGAATGCCATGACGCTGACCAGCGGCGTCGCGCCCGCCACCCAGGGCGTCGGGTCGCCATAGCCGTTGATCCCGCGGATCAGGCAAAAGGCGACGAGCAGCCCTGCCCCAGCCGACACCAGCAGCCGCGTGCGCTTCGCCTCCGGCATACTCGCGGCGAACCATGGCCCCACGGCATAGCCCAGCGCGATCACGCCGATCCACGGCAACACCGGATAGGACGTCCGCACCCGCACGCCCTCCCACAGGTCGATGAAGCCGCGATCGTGCAGGATCGCCCACAGCGCATGCCCCGGTGCCTCCGGCGGAAACGTGACGGGATCGAGCAGGTTGTGGCCGGCGACGATGGCGATGCCGATGCCGGCGATCCACGTGCGCGGCAGATGGACCAGCGCGGCGAGCGCGATCATCGACCAGCCGATCGCCCAGATCACCTGCAGGAAATAGGTGTCCGGCGACAGCGAGAAAGACCAGCCGAACCCGACCACGGTCAGTTCGAGCACCACGAGGAACAGGCCGCGCTTGAGCAGGAACGCCGCCGTCTCCGCGGGCGTGCGACGGGCGCCGAACAGCCAGGCCGATGTGCCGGCGAGCGCGATGAACACCGGCGCGCACAGATGCGCGGCCAGCCGGGTGAAGAACAATCCCGGCGAAGTGACGGCAAGGTCCATCGGATCGGACACCTGATGGCCGAAGAAGAAGAATTCGCGGCTATGATCGACCAGCATCAGCAGCATGACGAGCCCGCGCAATCCGTCGATCGATCCGATCCGCGTGCCTGTCGCGGCAGTGGCGGCGGTCGCGGTCGACACCCTGGGTGGGAATGGCAGGATAGCGGCGGCGGTCGGCATGATCGGGCTCCTTGGTGCAACGCTATGATATAGCATCACCCGTAACGCAACCGCCGATGCGTCCGGATGGGGCGGATCGGCGGCGGGCGGGCCGCCATCGCCGCTTGCCCCCGGTGCGGCTGAGGCGTTAACCGCCGCGCCAGCCAATGCGGGAGTTTAGCCATGAAGACACGTGCCGCCGTCGCGTTCGAAGCGAAGAAGCCGCTGGAGATCGTCGAGCTGGATCTGGAAGGCCCGAAGGCCGGCGAGGTGCTGGTCGAGATCATGGCGACGGGCATCTGCCACACCGATGCCTATACGCTGGACGGGCTCGACAGCGAGGGGCTGTTCCCGAGCGTGCTGGGCCATGAGGGCGCCGGCATCGTCCGCGAAGTGGGCGCGGGCGTCACCAGCGTCGCCGTCGGCGACCATGTCATCCCGCTCTACACGCCCGAATGCCGCCAGTGTAAGTCGTGCCTCAGCCAGAAGACCAACCTGTGCACCGCGATCCGCGCCACGCAAGGCAAGGGGCTGATGCCCGACGGCACCACGCGCTTCAGCTACAAGGGGCAGCCGATCTTCCACTATATGGGCTGTTCCACCTTCTCGAACTTCACCGTGCTGCCGGAGATCGCCGTCGCGACGATCCGCAAGGACGCGCCGTTCGACACCAGCTGCTACGTCGGCTGCGGCGTGACGACGGGGGTCGGCGCGGTGGTGAATACCGCCAAGGTGCAGCCGGGCGACACCGTGGTCGTCTTCGGGCTGGGCGGGATCGGCCTCAACGTCATCCAGGGCGCCAAGCTGGCGGGCGCGACGATGATCGTCGGGGTCGACATCAATCCCGACCGCGAGGACTGGGGCCGCCGCTTCGGCATGACGCATTTCGCCAATCCGCGCGATGTGGGCGACATCGTCGCGCATATCGTCCAGCTCACCGACGGTGGTGCCGACTACAGCTTCGATGCGACCGGCAACACCGACGTGATGCGCCAGGCGCTGGAATGCTGCCACCGCGGCTGGGGCACCAGCGTCATCATCGGCGTCGCGGAAGCGGGCAAGGAGATCAGCACCCGCCCGTTCCAGCTCGTCACCGGACGCAACTGGCGCGGCACCGCCTTCGGCGGCGCGCGCGGGCGGACGGACACGCCCAGGATCGTCGACTGGTACATGGACGGCATGATCCAGATCGACCCGATGATTACCCACCGGCTGACGCTGGAGGAGATCAACAAGGGCTTCGACCTGATGCACGCCGGGGAAAGCATCCGCTCGGTGGTGATCTACTGACCAGTGCTCCGCCCCCCTGCCACCTTTGTCATCCCCGCGCAGGCGGGGATCCATATTGGCTGACGTTTCGGCTCCTCCCGCAGGCCGTCGTGATTATGGATCCCCGCCTGCGCGGGGATGACGTCGGAACAATGACAGGCTCAGGCGCCCAACATCCGGCGTGACGGCGGGGCCGCAATGCCGCTACCACGCAACCACGACACACACAGGAGAGGCACCATGTTCAGTCACGTCATGCTCGGCACCGACGATATGCCCGCGTCCAAGGCCTTCTACGATGCGACGCTGGCAACGCTGGGCGTCGGCCCCGGTCGCAGCGATGCGAAGGGTCGTACCGCCTATATGCACCCCGGCGGCACGCTGATGCTGAGCCATCCGATCAACGGCGAGCCGGCCTGCCACGCCAACGGCGGCACGGTCGGCTTCGCGGCGTCGTCGCCGGAGGCGGTGGACGCATGGCACGCGGCCGGCACGGAAGCGGGCGGCACGCCGATCGAGGATGCGCCGGGCGTCCGCCAGTCGCCGTTCGGGCCGCTCTACCTCGCCTATCTGCGCGATCCCGCCGGCAACAAGGTCTGCGCGATGCACCGCATGCCGGCATGAGCGAGCGGCGCGCGGTCCAGGTCCTCACCCTCACCTGCCAGGACCGCGTCGGCATCGTCGCGGCGGTGGCGGGCGCGCTGGCGGGGATCGACGGCTTCATCCTCGACAGCCAGCAATATGCCGATCTGGAGACGGCGCGCTTCTTCATGCGCGTCGCCTTCGTGCGCGGCGGGGACCGGTTCCCGGCCGAGCCCGCGGCCGTGCATGCCGCCCTCGCGCCGGTAGCGGAGCGTTTCGGCTTCGACTGGAGCCTCACCGCCGCCGCCGACCGGCCGCGCGTGCTGATCGCGGTGTCGAAGGGATCGCACTGCCTCAACGACCTGCTGCATCGCTGGCAGACGGGGGCGCTGCCGGTGGAGATCGCCGGCGTCCTGTCCAACCACGATGCCCTGCGCGGGCTGGTCGAATGGCACGGCCTGCCGTGGCATCACCTGCCCGTCGATGCGGCGACGCGTGCGGATCAGGAGGCGGCGATCCTGGCGCTGATGGACGGGGCGCAGGCCGATTATCTGGTGCTCGCCCGCTACATGCAGGTGCTCTCGCCCGCACTGGTCGCGGCGCTGGCCGGGCGCTGCATCAACATCCATCACAGCTTCCTGCCCGGCTTCAAGGGCGCGCAGCCCTATCACCGCGCCCATGCCCGCGGCGTCAAGCTGATCGGCGCCACCGCGCATTTCGTCACCTCCGACCTCGACGAAGGGCCGATCATCGAACAGGCGGTGGAGCGCGTCGATCACCGCGCGAGCGTCGACGACCTGATCCGCATCGGCCGCGACATCGAATCGCAGGTGCTCGCCCGCGCCGTCGCCTGGGTCGGCGAACGGCGCGTCTTCCTCAACGGCAACAGGACGGTGGTATTCCGATGACGATCGAGACGGTTTCCAGCGCCAGGGCGTTCGGCGGCACCCAGGGCGTCTACCGCCACGAATCCGCGGCGACCGGCACGCCGATGACCTTTTCGGTATACGTGCCGCCGCATGACGAGGGCGCGCGGCTGCCGGTGGTCTGGTATCTGTCCGGCCTCACCTGCACCCACGCCAACTTCACCGACAAGGGCGAATACCGCCGCGCCTGCGCCGAACTCGGCCTGATCTTCGTCGCGCCCGACACGAGCCCGCGCGGCGAGGGCGTGGCGGACGATCCCGCCTATGACTTCGGCCAGGGCGCGGGCTTCTACGTCGATGCGACCGAGGCGCCTTGGGCGCCGCATTTCCGCATGTGGTCCTACGTCACCGAAGAACTGCCGGCGCTGATCGGCGCGAATTTCCCCGCCGACACGCGCCGCCAGTCGATCATGGGACATTCGATGGGCGGCCATGGCGCGCTGACCATCGGCCTGACGCTGGCGGAGCGGTTCAAGGCGGTGTCCGCCTTCGCGCCGATCGTCGCGCCCGCGCAGGTGCCATGGGGCGAGAAGGCGCTCGGCGGCTATCTGGGGCAGGATCGTGCCGCGTGGCGCCGCCACGATGCGGTCGCGCTGATCGAGGACGGCGCGCGGGTGCCGGCGCTGCTGGTCGACCAGGGCGATGCCGACCAGTTCCTGAGCGAGCAGCTGAAGCCGCAGCTGCTCGCCGATGCCTGCGCCGCGGCGGGGATCGACCTGACGCTGCGGATGCAGCCGGGCTACGACCACAGTTATTATTTCATCGCGACGTTCATGGCCGACCACCTCGCCTGGCACGCGGCGCGATTGGGGTAGGGCTGCCCCCGCCCGTCATCCCCGCGCAGGCGGGGATCCATACTGGCTGACGGCGCTGCTCTGTCAGGCGCCGTCGTGATTATGGATCCTCGCCTGCGCGGGGATGACGGTGAATCGGGAAAGCTCAGCCCTTCGCCAGCATCTTTTCCGCGCTGGTCTTCACGAAGTCGGCGATCGGGCCGGACATCATCGCCAGCATCATCGGCACCTTCACCGTACCCGCCACGTCGCGCTCGCCGACAGTCATGTCGACCGCCACCTTCTGCCCCATCGCGACGATCGCCAGCGTCAGCGCGTCGTCGCCGGTCCAGTGCGCATCCACCGTGCCGCCGCCGGGGATGTGCTGCGCGAGCTTGGGCAGCCCCGCCTCGATTCGCCGTCGCGCCTCGTCGCGGCCGAGGGTGTGGGGAATGTCGAAGGGGATGTTGGCCATGGGTCGTCCGAAACGAGAGGGGGTGTCACTCACCCTCACCCTTCCGCGGCGGGACGCCGCTCCCTCCCTCTCCCGATGGGAGAGGGAAAAGACGCCGAAGGCGGCGAAGGGTGAGGGTGCGCCCCCCCTATCGCCGCGCGATCGTCACGTCACCCGCCCGGCGCTGGTCGGGTAGCGTAAAGGCGAGCGTCGCCGCCGCGGCATCGGCCTGCGCCGTCACCGGCCGGCGCGCCGCGGTTACCTGCCCCTCCCCGTCCCAGCCGTGGACCACGACCCGCATCTGCTTCCACCACGGGCGATAGCGGCCGGTGCGGGCTGCGAAGCGCAGCGTGATCCCCGCGGGCGTCACCGTGCAGGTCATCGCCTGCCGCAGGTAATCGCCCCTGGTGTAGGCCATCGAGTGGCCGTCGTCGGCGTAGAGGTCGCCATGGCAATCGTCGCCGGGATAGACGTCGAGCTGCAACGGGCCATCCGGCACCTGCGCACTATGCTGCACGAGCGGCTGGCGGGGCAGGATGGTGCCGGCGCGGACGAACACGGGCAGACGGTTGAGCCGCGGCGTCTCGGTCACCCGGTCGCCGAGCACCGTCGCCTGGCCCGTCGCCTGCGTCGCCGACTGGATCTGGCCGGGGCCATCCTGCCGCTGCGGCACGCCGGCGCGGCTGCCGGTCCAGTAATCGTACCAGCCGCCCGCCGGCAGGCACACGTCATAGGCGCGCGGCTGTTCCGGGTTGGGCGGCGGCGCCACCAGCAGCGCACCGCCGAGCGTGAACGTCCACGACTGGTCGCAGCCCATGCGCAGCGCAGCCGGATAATCGTAGAACACCGGCCGCAGGATGGGATCGCCGGTGCGCGCGTTGCGGTCGGCGAGCGCGTAGAGATAGGGCATCAGCCGGTAGCGTTCCTCGACGAAGCGGCGGCGGATGGCGAGGTGCTCCGGCCCGTCGACCCAGGGCTCGGCGCGCGGCGTGCCCTTGGCGCTGTGATCGCGGAACACGGGGTAGAAGGCGCCGATCTGGAACCAGCGGGTGAGCAGGTCCGGGCTCGGCCCGCCGGCGAAGCCGCCGACGTCGGCCGCGCCATAGGAAAAGCCCGACAGGCCGAGGTTGATGATCTGCTGCACCGACAGCTTCAGGTGATCCCAGGTCGCCAGATTGTCGCCCGTCCAGGTCACCGCATAGCGCTGGCCGCCGGCATAGCTCGCCCGCGTCATCACGAAGGCGCGCTCGTCGGGGACGAGGCGGCGCAAACCGTCGTAGGTCGCGCGCGTGTTCTGCATGCCGTAGACGTTGTGGATCTCGGCATGGCTGGCGGTGCGGGGCGCGAAACCGTCGCTGGCGATGCGGTGGACGACATCGTCCGGCATCGTCTTGGTCGGCGTTTCGAAGATCGCCGGCTCGTTCATGTCGTTCCACGCGCCGGCGACGCCCATCTTCACCTGATCGTTGAACAGGGTGCCGTACCAGTCGCGCACCTTCGTTTCGGTGAAGTCGGGGAACACCGACGGGCCCGGCCATACCGGCCCGACGTACACCGAACCATCGGCGCGATGGACGAAGGCGTCGCGCTTCGCGCCCTCGTCATACGGGCGATAGCCCTGGTCGGGCGCGCGGGCGACGTGCAGGTCGGTGATCGTCACCACCTTGAACCCGTCGCGCTTCAACGCGCCGAGCAGGCCCTTCATGTCCGGAAACGCCTTGGTATCGACGGTGAACGGCCGGTTGCGGTCCTGCCAGTCGATATCCAGCCACAGCACGTCGGTCGGCACCCGCTCCTGCCGCAGCCGCGCCGCGACGGTGCGCAGTTCGTCGGCGGTCATGTAGCTGTAGCGCGACTGCTGGTAGCCCAATGCCCATTGCGGCACGAGCGGCGCCTTGCCGGTGAGGTCGGTGTAGCGGCGCACCACCTCCGCCGTGGTCGGTCCGGCGATCAGGTAGTAATCGATCGGCCCGTCCGGCCCGCCGAAGCTCAGCGTCGTCGCATCGCGATGGCCGAAATCGAACCACGTCCGCCACGTGTTGTCAAGGAAGATGCCGTAGCTGCCCCCCGCGCCGCCGACGCCGAGGAAGAAGGGGATCGATTTGTAGATGGGATCGTCGCCGCTGCCGAAGCCGAAGGCATCGGTGTTCCAGTCGACGAAGCTCTTGCCGCGGCGGTCGAGGCCGCCGGTCTTGTCGCCCAGGCCGAAATAATGCTCCGCCTGCGGCATCGTCTTGGCGAGCGTGAAGGCGGTGCCGTCGAGGCGCACCGGTGTCGCATCGGCGGAAATGACCTGGCCGGCGAGGTCCTCCACCGTCATCCGTCCGTCGGCGGCGAAGCGGACGCGCAATGCCTTGGTCGCGAAGCCGTCCGCGGCGGGGGCGACCGCGACATGGGCCGCCCGCGTCGCGGCGTCGACCGCCCAGCTGGCGTCTTCCGGCATCGCCCCGTCGCGCGCCACCCGCACGCGCAGGATCGAATCGGTCAGCGCCACGACGCGGACGGTCGCGGCGCCCTGCCGCACCTCGGCGCCGTCGGACCGCGCGGTCACCTGCTGCGCAAAGGCCGGCGCGGCGGCGCTCGCGAGGGCGGTCATGGCCATCAGGGTGGCGGCGCGCATCGATCTCTCTCCCGGTTGTCGCGGCCGGTCTGATCGGTGGAGGAGGGAGCGTCAACGATGCGGGGGCAAGCATACGTATGCAGCCAACCCACCGTCACCCCGGACGTGTTCCGGGGTCCACTCCGCGGCGAGGGGAATAGCTAGAGCCTCTTGCTTCACCCGAGTGGCCAAGTGGACCCCGGAACACGTCCGGGTGACGAACGGATGTGATCATGGTCCCCCACCCGCCACGGGAGGTGACGAAGCGGCCCCGCCCCGCTAAGGCGCCGCGCATGACCGAGATCACCGCCCAGATCGTCGCCGACCACGGCCTGTCCCCCGAGGAATATGACCGCGTCCTCCACGCGCTCGGCCGCGAGCCGAACCTCGTCGAGCTCGGCATCTTTTCGGTGATGTGGTCCGAGCATTGCTCGTACAAGTCCAGCCGCATCCATCTGAAGAAGCTGCCGACCGAAGGCCCGCAGGTGATCTGCGGCCCCGGCGAGAATGCGGGCGTCATCGATATCGGCGACGGTCAGGCGGCGATCTTCAAGATGGAATCGCACAACCACCCCAGCTACATCGAACCCTATCAGGGTGCGGCGACGGGCGTCGGCGGCATTCTGCGCGACGTGTTCACGATGGGTGCGCGGCCGGTGGCCAACATGAACGCGCTGCGCTTCGGCCGGCCCGATCACCCGAAGATGCGCCACCTCATCAGCGGCGTCGTCCACGGCATCGGCGGCTACGGCAATTGCGTCGGCGTGTCCACGGTCGGCGGCGAGGTGAACTTCCACCCCGCTTATGACGGCAACATCCTGGTCAACGCGATGACCGTCGGCATCGCCGACACGGACAAGATCTTCTATTCCGCCGCGTCGGGCATCGGCAATCCGATCGTCTATGTCGGCAGCAAGACCGGCCGCGACGGCATCCATGGCGCGACCATGGCGAGCGCGGACTTCGGCGAGGATGCCGACGCCAAGCGCCCGACGGTGCAGGTCGGCGACCCCTTCACCGAAAAGCTGCTGATCGAGGCGTGCCTGGAACTGATGGCGACCGACGTCATCGTCGCGATCCAGGACATGGGCGCCGCCGGCCTCACCTCGTCGTCGGTCGAGATGGCGTCCAAGGGCGGCGTCGGCATCGAGCTGGTCATGGACGACGTGCCGCAGCGCGAGACGGGCATGACCCCGTACGAGATGATGCTGTCGGAATCGCAGGAGCGCATGCTGATGGTGCTGAAGCCCGGCCGCGAGGCCGAGGCGGAGGCGATCTTCCGCAAATGGGAACTGGATTTCGCCGTCATCGGCCGCGTCACCGATACCGGGCGGATGGTGCTCACGTGGCAGGGCGAGACGGTGTGCGACATTCCGCTTGGGCCCCTCGCCGACGAAGCGCCGCTGTACGACCGGCCGCATGTGCCGACGCCCAAGCCCGCGCCGCTGGAGAATGCGCCGGAAAGCCGCGACATCGCCGCCGACCTGCTGACGCTGATGGGCTCGCCCGATATCGCCAGCCGCCGCTGGATCTGGGAGCAATACGACCACATGGTCGGTGCCGACACGGTGCAGGCGCCGGGCGGCGACAGCGCGGTCGTACGCGTCCACGGGACGACCAAGGCGCTGGCGATCACCACCGACTGCACGCCGCGCTATTGCTTCGCCGACCCGGTCGAGGGCGGTCGCCAGGCCGTCGCCGAAGCATGGCGCAACCTGACCGCGGTGGGCGCGACGCCGCTCGCCATCACCAACTGCCTCAACTTCGCCAATCCGCAGCGGCCCGAGATCATGGGCCAGATCGTCGGCTGCCTGGAGGGCATGGGCGAGGCGTGCCGCGCATTGGACTTCCCGATCGTCAGCGGCAACGTGTCGCTCTACAACGAATCCAAGGCGACCGGCGGCGGCTCGGCGATCCTGCCGACCCCGGCGATCGGCGGCGTCGGCCTGCTCAAGGACTGGACGAAGAACGCGACGATCGCCTTCAAGGGCACGGGCGACGTGATCCTGGTCGTCGGCAACCGCGGCGGTCACCTCGGCCAGTCGCTCTACCTGCGCGAATGCCACGGCCGCGAGGAAGGCCCGCCCCCGCCCGTCGACCTCGCCGCCGAGCGCAAGGCCGGCGACCTGATCCGCAGCGCGATCGCCACCGGGCAGCTGTCGGCCGTCCACGACGTGTCGGACGGCGGCATCGCCGTGACGCTCGCCGAAATGGCACTCGCCGGCAATATCGGCGCGATGATCGACCGCAAGCAGCCCTTCGGCTGCGCCCGCTCCTTCTTCGCCGAGGACCAGGGCGTCTATGTCGTGACGGTGGAGGACCACGCGCTGCTCGACTTCCTCGGCGCCGCGCATGCAGCCGGCGTCGAGGCCGAGCCGCTGGGCCGCACCGGCGGCAAGCGCCTGATCTTCGAACGCCCCGATCGCGACGACGTGGTGACCCTCGACGCACTGCGCGCCGCGCACGAGGGCTTCTTCCCCAAGCTGATGGGGGTCGACGGGGCACTGGCCTGAGTCCTCCCCCGCCAGGGGGAGGTGGCGCCGCGCAGCGGTGACGGAGGGGGAGGTAAGCGACGTCCCCTGACGGAGCCTTCGTCGTTTACCTCCCCCTCCACCACTCGGCTACGCCGAGCGGTCCCCCTTCCCCTGGCGGGGGAGGAGTTACGCAGATGCGCAGATGCGACGAACCGAGCATCAGCGACTGCGAATCACTCGCACAGGCACTTGCGACCGTTTCGCATTAGCCCTATTCCCCGGGGTGAAGCGAAGGAGCGTTCATGGTCGTCTGCGTCTGCAATGCCATCCGCGAATCCGAGGTCCGCGCCGCGGCGCGCAGCGGCTGCATGACCGCGTGCCAGGCGTATAGGTCGCTCGGCTGTGCGCCGAAATGCGGCCAGTGCACGGTGGTAGCGCGAGCCATTATCGATACCGAGCGCGCTGCTGCATAACGTTCGCAGCCACGAAAAACCGCAGATTTCCGCCATTTTCCGGGTTGCCGCAGGGCCGACCCGGCGCCTAATATCGGCCGGTACGACGATATAAGGTGTTGGAGCCATGGCGATGAAGGGCGACCCGCGGGTCATCGAATTTCTGAACGAGGCGCTCAAGAACGAGCTGACCGCGATCAACCAATATTGGCTCCACTACCGGATGCTCGACCATTGGGGCGTCTACAAGCTCGCCCAGTACGAGCGGATGGAATCGATCGACGAGATGAAGCACGCCGACTGGCTGTCGGAGCGCATCCTGTTTCTCGATGGCCTGCCCAATTTCCAGCTGCTCGGCCGCCTGCGCATCGGCGAGACGGTGGAAGAGGTGCTGCGGTCGGACCTCGCGATGGAGCTGGAATCGGTCGAGCAGCTGAAAGGCGCGATCGCCTATTGCGAAGAGGTGAAGGACTATATCAGCCGCGACCTGTTCGCGCGCATCCTCGCCAGCGAGGAAGAGCATGTCGACACGCTGGAGCGCCAGTTCGAGATGATCGAGCGGATGGGCATCCACAATTACGTGCAGCTGAATTCGATCAGCGAGCATGATTCGCCCAAGTCCGGCGCCGCGCCGTATCTGAAGGGGTAATCGCGGAACTCCTCCCCCGCCAGGGGGAGGTGGCACCGCGCAGCGGTGACGGAGGGGGAGGTAAGCGGCGAACGCCGTGATCGCGGACAGGCCCCCTCCACCATTCGCTTCGCGAACGGTCCCCCTCCCCCGCTGAAGCGAGGGAGGAATCAGAACAGGGTCAGCGGCACTTGACCTTGCCGCGATCGACCGACCGGCCGAGCAACGCACCACCGCCCGCGCCGAGCAGCGTGCCGAGCGTGCCGCCACCGACGAGATTGCCGAGCACGCCGCCACCGACGGCGCCGACCACCAGGCCGGTGGTGCCGTCGTTGCGCTTGCAATAGGCCCGACCGTCACGGCCGCGGTAGATACGGTCGTTACGTCCCAGCCGCCGCTCGCGGTAGCGGCCGTCGCGATAGTGATCCGACGGTTCCCAGTTGCGATCGTTGTCGCCCTGCCAACGATAGTCGCCACGCTGGGCCATGGCGGGGGCCATCGTCACGGGCGATGCCATGGCGACGACCGCCAGCGCGGCGAGAAGTCCGGTCTTCATCGGTGATCCTCCTTGCGATGATCGGGGATAACCGCAGGGATCTTCATTTGGTTGCAGGGGCGTTCCGCGGCGCCGCCGGCTTGGTCTTCACCAGCCAGGGTTTGACGAGGCCGGTCGGGCGCGGCGTGCCGTTGAGGCGGCGGGCGGCGATCAGCTTGACCGGCTGCATCAGCAATTGCCCGCCCATGCCGCCGCCGGTCGGCTGCGCCAGGATCCGCCGCAGCACCGGCATCCCCGACACGACATGGCCGAAGGCGGCATAGCCGGGATAGCTCCCCTTGGCGTCCATGCTGGGGATCGCACCCAGGGTGATGAAGAAATTGCCGCCGGCCGATCCCGCCTCCGCCCGCCGCGCCATCGAGATCGTGCCGTCGAGGTGCTTGATCCCGGTCATCGTCGTGGTTTCGAGCGGGAACGGCGGCAGGATACGGCGCGCATCGGTCCGGATGCCGCCCTGCACGAAGCCGCGACCGGGCGCGCTGCGATTGCGGGCGGCGCGGTAGAAGGTCATGCCGTCGAACCGCTTGTCGTCGACATAGCCCATGAAGTTCGCGACCGTCTGCGGCGCGCGCTTCGCCTCCAGCGCCAGCACGATCGGGCCATAGGCGGTGTCGAGTCGCACGCGGACGATCGCGGGTTCGCGCGCCTGGGCGGCAGGGGCGATCGCGAGCCATGCTGCGGCTGCGAGGGGAACGAGGAAAGGACGCATCATGCCTCCGCGCTATGCGCTCCTCGCCTTCGGCGCAACAGCCGCGAAAACGCCCGTCGAATCAGACGATTGCTTGGAACAAAACGCTGATTGCGCTTTTTGCAGTTGCGGAGAATCGTGCTGCGGCGCACAACGACTGTGCCTTTCAGGCATCCTCTCCTAAAAACTTTCCGGCCGGTCTTTGACCGGCCTTTTTTTTGGCCGCCGTCCCGCGTAGGGGGTCGTCACCCAAAGACGCGCCGTCAACGAGATATACGGAGCGGAGCCGCCGGTGAAACCGGCACCGGCGCGTCGGGTGCGGGGGATCGAGTCCATCGGCGTATCCGGATTCTCCCCCGCGGTTCCTTCCGCGCAAGGCTGATCCCGACCCATGCATATCGGCATCCTCGAAACCGGCGCGCCTCCCGGCGATCTGGCCGCCGTGCATGGCAGCTATGGCGCGATGGTCGCCCGCCTGCTCGGCCCGCAGCATAGCTACACCTGTTACGACGTGCGTGCCGGCGTGCTGCCGGAGCGGCCTGACACGTGCGACGCCTATGTCGTCACCGGCTCCGCCGCCGGGGTGAACGACGGACTGGCGTGGGTGGAGCGGCTCGCGAATTTCCTGCGGGCGGCGCGCGGCCGGGCGCGGCTGATCGGCATCTGCTTCGGCCATCAGATCATCGCGCATGCCTTTGGCGGAACGGTGGTGAAGGCGCCGCAAGGCTGGGGACTCGGCCTGCACCGCTATGATCTCGCGCATCCGGTCGTCGGCCTGCCCGATCGGGTGAGCGCGATGGCGTCGCACCAGGATCAGGTGGTGGTGGCCCCCGCCGGAGCGACGGTGCTGGCGGAAAGCGCGTTCACCCCCTGCGCCGCTTTGGCCTATGCCGATGGCGCGGCACTGACGCTGCAATTCCATCCGGAATTCGATGCTGCCTATGCCTGTGCGCTGGTCGCGGCACATAGCGCCCCGGATATCGGCGACGACCTGCGCGCCGGTGCGATCCGATCGCTCGATGAGGCCAGCGACAATGCAGGCATCGGCGCCTGGCTCAACCGCTATTTGGAAACCGGCGCCGCGGCCTGACCGGGTATGGTCACCGCGTCGCGCCCGCGCGTCAGACCCCCGTCGTCCGACGACCGAAACCGCCATTGCCCAGCGGACGGCGCGACACCAGCGGATTGGCCTCGCGCTCCAGCAGCGCCAGCGTTTCGAAGAACAGCGGGCGCAGGCGCACGACATGCTCCAGCGCCTCTTCGCAGGTGTCCTGACGCTCGACGCAGCCGCGTGCGATCTCCTCGATCGTCTCGGCGACCGCGGCGAGCGGTTCGGCCCCGAACTGCCGCGCCTCGCCCTTCAGCGTGTGCGCGGGGATGACCATCGCGGCGGAGCTGTGCGATCGCATCGCCTGCTCGATCGCCGCGACGGATTTCACCCCGTCCTCGCGGAAATAGCCGAGGATGCGCACGAATCCGGCGCCGAGCTCGCTGCGCGCCTGCGCAAACGCCGCCCAATCCACCAACGTGCTGCCTTCGAACGACACTGCCTTCTCCCTCGGCCGCGGGACCCACCCCGCTCAGGTTCGGGATCCACGCTTAGGCCGAAGCGGTAAACACGACGTTGCCGTGGCTGCCCTATTCCTTGGCGTCGAAGGGATTTTTCGGCGCGCGCAAGGTGAGCCGCACCGGCACCGCGCCGAAATCCAGTTCCTTGCGCATCGAATTGACCAGATAGCGTTCGTAGCTCGCCGGCAACTGGTCGACGCGCGTGCCGAAGATCACGAAGCTCGGCGGGCGTGTCTTCACCTGGGTAACGTAGCGCATCTTGATCCGCTTGCCGCCGGGTGCGGGCGGCGGATTGGCCTCGATCGCGCGTTCGAACCAGCGATTGAGCTCACCCGTCCCCACCCGCTTCGACCACGCCTCGCGCGTGTCGAAACAGGCGTCGATCAGCTGGTCGATGCCCTTGCCGGTGGCGGCGGAGACGGTCATCACCGTCACGCCCTTCACCTGGCTGAGGCCATCCTCCAGCGCCCGCTTGACGCCGTTGAACAAGGACGAGGCGTTTTCGGCGACGTCCCATTTGTTGAGCGCGATGACGAGCGCCCTGCCCTCTTCCAGCACGCGGTCGGCGATGCGCAGGTCCTGCGCCTCCAGCCCCAGCGTCGCATCGAGCAGCAGCACCACCACCTCGGCGAAGTCGACCGCGTGGAGGGCGTCGGCCACCGACAGCTTTTCCAGCTTGTCCTGCACCTTGGCGCGCTTGCGCATGCCGGCGGTGTCGATCAGGCGGACGGGACGCGGCGCGCCGAGCCGATCGTACCAGGTCCAGTCGACCGCGATCGAATCGCGGGTGATGCCGGCCTCGGGGCCGGTAATCATCCGGTCTTCGCCCAGCATCTTGTTGATGAGCGTCGACTTGCCCGCATTCGGGCGGCCGACGATGGCGAGCTTCAGCGGCGCATCGGGGCGCTCGTCGTCCTCCTCCTCCTCCGGCATCGCCGCCGCTGCCGCCTCCAGATGCGGCAGCAGCCCTTCGAACAGGTCGCCCAGCCCCTCGCCATGTTCGGCGGACAGCTGCACCGGATCGCCGAAGCCCAGCGCCAGCGCTTCCAGCACGCCCTGCTCGCCCGCCCGGCCTTCCGCCTTGTTGGCGGCGAGCACCACCGGCGTGCGCGACTGGCGCAGCCAGCGGGCGATCTCCTCGTCGAGCGGCACGATGCCCGCGCGCGCGTCGACCAGGAACAAGGCGACATCGGCCTGGCCGATCGCCGCCTCGGTCTGCAGGCGCATGCGGCCGGGCAGCGTCTGCGCGTCGTGATCCTCGTAGCCCGCGGTGTCGATGACGCGGAAATCGAGGCCGATCAGCGTCGCATCGCCCTCCCGCCGGTCGCGCGTCACGCCGGGGCGATCGTCCACCAGCGCGAGTTTCTTGCCGACCAGGCGGTTGAACAGCGTCGACTTGCCGACATTGGGACGGCCGACGATCGCGACGGTAGGAAGACGGGACATGATGCGGCCTTAGAAGACGCGAGAGGTTAAGGGAACCGGCTGTCCATTCCTCCCCGGAACGGGGAGGTGGCGCCGCGCAGCGGTGAGGGAGGGGCAGCCAAGCAGTTCTATCGCCTGGGGCTGCCCCTCCACCACGCCTGCGGCGCGGTCCCCCTCCCCGTTCCGGGGAGGATTGAGCACATCACGCCGCCAGCCGGGTCATCCAGCCTTCGGCATGGGCGAACGCCGGCGCATCGTCGACGTCGAGCCAATCGAGGTCGCTGCAATCGACCACCTTGGCATGGCCCCTGGCGGCGAGGATGCGCACGCCCTCGGTCAGCGACGGGCTGTCGAGCGTCGCCAGCGCGGCGAAGAAGGCTTGGCCCACGGCGAACACGCCGGTGTCGTAGCAATCGTGCGGTTCCAGCCCCTTGCCGATCGCGACGATCGCATCGCCGCGCGTCGCGACGCAGGTGACGTCGAGCGGATCGACCCAGGCATGCCCCAGCCGCCGGTCGATGCCGAGCCGCAGCCCCTCGCCTGCGCCCGCCTTGGCGAGCCGGCGGTAGTGGCGCGGGCGGACGAGGTGATCGCACATCGCCAGCACCGCGCCCTCCTCGCCCACCAGCGCGCGCGCCGCCAGCGCGCTGACGCCGTTGGGCTGGTGCCAGTCGGTCATCACCGTCAGCACCTCGAGCGGCCACGCCCGCGCGGCGAGATGCGCGGCGATCGCCTCCGCACCATAGCCGAGCGAGACGATCGCACGGGTCAGGCCCGCCGCCGCCATGCCGTCGAGGGCATGGTCGATCAGCGCGCGCCCGCCGACCGGGCAGAGCGGCTTGTACGGCGTCACCGTACGGAGCCGGCTGCCCTGTCCGGCGGCGAGCAGCAGGCCCGTGGTGAGCATCAGGCGGCCTTGATGAAGTCCTCGACCGCGATCTGGGCGAGGTCGTCGGTCATCTGGGTGCGCGGATGCTTGCAGAAATAGGCGGATGCGGGATCGATCACGCCGGCGATGCCGCGATCCTTGGCGATCGCGGCGCAGCGGATCATGTCGATCGCGACACCGGCGCTGTTGGGCGAATCCTCGACCGACAGGCGCAGTTCCAGGTTCATCGGCACGCCGCCGAACAGCTGGCCTTCCATGCGCAGGAAGCAGACCTTGTTGTCGTTCTGCCACGGCACGTAATCCGACGGACCGATGTGGACGTTCTCGTCCTCCAGCCGCTCGGCCGCGACCGACTGCACGGCTTCCGTCTTCGACACCTTCTTGCTGGCGAGGCGGCGGTGGTTGGACATGTTGAGGAAGTCGGTGTTGCCGCCGGTGTTGAGCTGGTAGGTGCGATCCAGCTTGACGCCGCGCTTGGCGAACAGGTCGGTCAGCACGCGGTGCACGATCGTCGCACCCAGCTGCGCCTTGATGTCGTCGCCGATGATCGCGACGCCGGCATCCTCGAAGCGCTTTGCCCATTCGGGGTTGGAGGCGATGAAGACCGGGATGTTGTTGACGAACGCGACGCCGGCTTCCAGCGCGCATTCGGCGTAGAATTCGGTCGCCTCCTGGCTGCCGACCGGCAGGTAGTTCATCAGCACGTCGGTGCCCGAACGCTTCAGTTCGGCGACGACCTCTTCCTTGGTCGGCTGCGTGTCGTTGGCGACCACGAAGGTGCGGTCGTCCTTGTATTCGCTCATATGGTCGGCGACGCCGTCCAAGACCGCGCCCATCTTCACCACCGTGCCGGTCGACGGGATGGTGGCGGCGAACACCGCGGTGCAATTGGGCTTGGCGAAGATCGCCTCGGCGACGTCCTTGCCGACCTTGCGCGCATCCACGTCCCAGGCGGCGACGACCTTGATGTCGGAGGGCTTATAGCCGCCGACTTCCCAGTGCATCAGGCCGACCACATCGTTGGTCCCCTCGCGATAATGCTCCAGCCCCTGGACGAGCGAGCTCGCGCAGTTGCCGATGCCGACGATGGCGATGTTGATGCTCTTCATGAATGACCCTGTTCGCTTGAAAGAAGAATAGATTGCGGCGCTGCGCCGTGAACGAAACGGCGCTCGACGCGCCGGTGGAGAAGGAGGCCGAGGGCGGTGACCGCGGTGAGCGGCACGATCTCGAACCACCAGAACAGCCGCGGATTGCCCGCGAGACAGGCGATGGCGATGGCCCAGACCCGCACGTTGGCGGTCAGCAGGCTTTCCAGCCGCATCACCGGCACCGCCGCGGCGGCATAGGCGCGCGCGAAGGCGTCGCGATCCCCGCCCTGCGCCTCGGCCGCGCCGAAGCGCCGCTCGAACGGCATGGTGATGCGATCGACCGAGCCCGCGATACTGTCGTAGAAGCGGACCAGCGCCATGCCCGTCGGCACCGGCACGCTGGCAAGCGCGATCCCGCGGGCGCGACGATGGAACCGCGCACGCTCGCCCTCGTACAGGCTGGACTGCACCGCGTGGCAGCCGCCGGCGGCGATGGCGAGCAGCCAGCCCTCCGCCGTCCCGACGCTCCAGGCGAGCGCGACGTAGATCAGCGCGAAGACGCCATGATCGCACAAGCCGTCGAGCGCCCGGCCGAGCGCACTCGCCGTGCCCGTCGCGCGCGCGATCATGCCGTCGAGCCCATCGGCGACCAGCCAGGCCACCGACAGGACGAGGCCGAGCAGCGCCAGCGCGGGGTGGTGCCAGTTCGCATAGGCGAAGGCCGCCGCGGTCCCGCAGCCGAGCCCCATCACCGATACCGCATTGGCCGACACGCCCTGCCGCAGCGCAAAGGGCAGCAAGGCGTGCGACGCGGGATGGATCAGGTAAAGATTCGATGGGTCCTCGATCCGGCGATCGCGCGAGCCATCCCGGGGCGGCGGTGTCATCAGGCGTTCATAATGCGCCTCTACAGGCGCAAACGCAACAATCGACTAAAGGTTCGACGGCACGTTTCGCCGCAATTCGTCGAGCCACACCGCCGCCGTCCCGTCGGACGGTGCCCGCCAGTCGCCGCGCGGGCTCAGCGCGCCGCCGCCCGACACCTTGGGACCGTTGGGAATCGCCGATCGCTTGAACTGGCTCAATTGGAAGAAGCGGACGACGAACCGCTCCAGCCAATGCCGGATCGTCGGCAGGTCGTAGGCGACCCGCGCGTCGGCGGGGAAGTCCTCCGGCCATTCGCCCTGCCCCGCATCGCGCCACGCGTGCCAGGCGAGGAAGGCGATCTTCGACGGCGCCAGCCCGTAGCGGACGACATAATGCGCGAAGAAATCGTTGAGCGCATAGGGGCCGATCATCGATTCGGTGCTCTGCATCGCACCGGTATCGGCATCGGCGGGCACCAGCTCGGGCGAAATCTCCTGCGACAGGATGGTCGAGAGGACCGCGTTGGTCGCCTCGTCATACTGCCCGGTCCGGATGCACCAGCGGATCAGGAACTGGATCAGCGTCTTCGGCACCCCGGCGTTGACCGCATAATGGCTCATCTGGTCGCCGACGCCATAGGTGCACCAGCCGAGCGCCAGCTCGCTGAGGTCGCCGGTGCCGAGCACGATGCCTCCGCGCTGGTTGGCGAGGCGGAACAGATAATCGGTGCGCAGGCCCGCCTGCACATTCTCGAACGTCACGTCATACACCGATTCGCCGCGCGCGAAGGGATGGTCCATGTCGGCGAGCATCTGCCGCGCGGCGGGCCGGATATCGATCTCGTCCGCGGTGCATCCCAACGCCCGCATCAGCGCCCAGGCATTGCCCTTGGTCGTATCGCCGGTGGCGAAGCCGGGCATGGTGAAGCCGAGGATATCGGCGCGCGGCCGCCCCAGCCGGTCCATCGCCTTGGCCGCGACGATCAGCGCATGGGTCGAATCGAGGCCGCCCGACACGCCGATCACCAGCGTCTTCGAGCCGGTCGCGGCGAGCCGCTTGGCCAGCGCCTCCACCTGGATGTTGAATGCCTCGTAGCAATCCTCGTCGCGCCGCGCCGGCTCGTCGGGCACGAACGGGAAGCGGCGCACCTTGCGGGCAAGGCCGGCATCGGCAAGCGCCGGCCGGTGGTCGAAACCGATGCGGCGAAAGCGCGTCTCCGGGTGCCCGGCCGCCATCGCCGAATCGTTGAACGTGCCGTTGCGCAGCCGCTCGGCGACGATCCGTTCGAGGTCGACGTCCGCCACCGCCAGCTCCGGCTCCTGCACGAAGCGCCGCGATTCGATCAGCAGGTCGCCCAGTTCGTAGATCATCCCCTGCCCGTCCCAGGCGAGGTCGGTGGTGCTCTCCCCCGGCCCGGCGGCGGAATAGACATAGGCGCACGAGGTGCGCGCCGACTGCGCCTCGGCGAGCAGCATCCGCTCGCGCCCCTTGCCGATGATGATGTTGGAGGCGCTGAGATTGCAGCAGACCGTCGCCCCGGCCAGCGCGCCGATCGTCGAGGGCGGCGTCGGCGCCCAATAATCCTCGCAGATCTCGGCATGGACGACGAAGCCCGGCACGTCGTCGGCGGCGAACAGCAGGTCGGTGCCGAACGGCACCTCCGCATCGCCCAGCCGCATCGTCAGCCCGGCGAGGCCGAGGCCGGAGGCGAACCAGCGCTTTTCGTAATATTCGCGATAATTGGGCAGGAAGCTCTTGGGCACCACGCCCAGGATGCGACCGCGATGCAGCGCCACCGCGCAATTGTAGAGCCGCCCCTGCCGCACCAGCGCCGCGCCGACCAGCAGCAGCGGCGCGAGCCCCGCGGTCTGCTCCTCCAGCGCCAGCACCGCCGCCTCGCTCGCCCGCTGCTGCGCGGACTGCAGGTGCAGGTCGTCGATCGCATAGGAGGTGAGATTGAGTTCGGGAAACACCACGAGGTCGACCCCGCGCGCATCCGCATCGCGCGCCATCGCCACCGCCGCCTCGACGTTGGCGGCGACATCCCCCACACTCGCCCGCGGCGTCGCCGCGGCGACACGGACCATCTGGTGGCGGTGGATCGAAAGGAACGCATCGGTCATGGGCGGGGTGCTAGCCGTGTCGGAAGGGGGATACCACCCATGCAACGTGCCGACGCCCGAGGCGATCCGCGGGGGTTAGCGTGGTTTGCCCGGCCTCTCCGAAACGAGGTTCAGCAGCGGCCCCCGCGCAGTGTCCTTGCGGCCAGTACAAGGTGCAGGAGCTGGATCACCAGAAAGCCCGCCCCCAGCGCGAGGAAGACCGGCCAAACCACCCCTTCGTCACCGAGCCTTGGCTTCACGCAGGAGCCCATCACGATATAGGCGACCAGACACACCGTCCCCAACACCGGTATCAGGGCAAGCCCGATCACGCGCGGCGCAGTCCATGTGACGGCCCCGGTGAACGACCATTGCATCGGCAGACGCGCGTGGTTCCGAAGCCCGGCATTCGCTCGCATAGCGACACCGACATAGACCAGCATGAACACCAGCGCGGCAGCGATCATGAACATCAACCGTCCTTCCGCGGTGGAGACTAGCACGACCCCGAAAGTGCGCCATCCGGGCGATTACGCACGTTGTGTCGCGCTGCCCGAGGCGGACAGTGCTCGGTGACGTCAGGTAGATCCACACTCGCCATTCGACTCGAACCCGTCGAAGGGCCGGAGTCTCACCCGTGCTTCGACAAGCTCAGCACGAGCGGTTCTAAGTAGCGTCATCATGCTCTACGACGCGGTTCGTTCATCACGAGGCGGCAGACAGTGACGACCACCCTCTACGGCATCCCGAACTGCGACACGGTGAAGAAGGCGCGCGCGTGGCTGGATGCCGCCGGGGTCGCCTACACCTTCCACAATTACAAGACCGCCGGCGTCGACGCGGAGCGGCTGGCGGGGTGGGTCGACCGTCTCGGCTGGGAGGTGCTGCTCAACCGCGCCGGCACGACGTTCCGCAAGCTGCCCGATGCCCAGAAGACAGGACTGGACGCGGAGAAAGCGATGGCGCTGATGATCGCGCAGCCGTCGATGATAAAGCGCCCGGTGGTGGAAGCGGGCGACACGCTGCTGGTCGGCTTCAAGCCCGCGGACTGGAGCGCCGCCTTCTCCTGATGCCCCCCGGGCGGCGGATGAGGCTGGCCTCTGGATCGCGCGCCGCCCACGCGGTACATCGCGCGCCATGTCCACCACCTACACGATCGACACCGCGACCAGCCGCGCCAATCCGACGCCGGCGCCGGCCAAGCGCCTGACCATCCCCGCGATTCGGCGGCGCAAGGGCGGCGATCCGGACAGGGGCGGGCCGCTGGTGATGCTGACCGCCTATACGGTGCGGACCGCGCAGCTGCTCGATCCGCATTGCGACATGCTGCTGGTCGGCGACAGCCTGGGCCAGGTGATCTACGGCCTGCCCTCCACCGTACCGGTGACGCTGGAGATGATGGCGGCGCACGGCGCGGCGGTGGTGCGCGGCAGCTATCATGCGCTGGTCGTCATCGACATGCCGTTCGGCAGCTACGAGGCCTCTCCCCAGCAGGCGTTCGAGAGCGCCGCCTTCCTGCTCAAGCAGACCGGCGCCGCCGCGGTGAAGCTGGAGGGCGGCGAGGCGATGGCGCCGACGGTGCGCTTCCTGTCCGAACGCGGCGTGCCCGTGATGGGCCATGTCGGCCTGACGCCGCAGGCGGTGAACGTGCTCGGCGGCTATGGCGCGCGCGGGCGCAGCGAGGCGGAGGCGGCAAAGATCCTCGCCGATGCGGTGGCGATCGCCGATGCGGGCGCCTTCGCGATCGTCATCGAGGGCGTGATGGAGCCCATCGCGATCCGCATCACCGAAACGATCGCCTGCCCGACGATCGGCATCGGCGCCTCGGCCCGCTGCGACGGGCAGGTGCTGGTCGCCGAGGACATGCTCGGCCTGTTCGAGCGCACCGCGCGCTTCGTGAAGCGCTACGAGGACATGGCCGGCCGCATTTCCGCCGCAGCCGAGACCTATGCCGCCGAGGTCAGGGCGCGCAGCTTCCCGGGGGCGGAGCAGATCTACCCCTCGAAGGGGTGAACCGCGCCCATCTTTTGTTTCGCGGCGGCCACCGCTAAGAGTGCGCGCCGTTCACCCTCGTCTCTCTTTCGGAGCCCTCCTTGGCCCTTACGCCGCAAAACAACGAAGCGTTCCTGCGCGAAGTCGATGACGAGCTGCGCCGCGATCAGCTGATGACCTTCTGGGAGCGCTACGGCCGCTGGACGATCGCGGCGATCGTGCTCGCGCTCGCGGCGTTCGGCGGCGTCCTCTACTGGCAGCACCACCAGCGCGAGGCGGCCGGGGTACAGGGCGAGCAGCTGCAGGCGGCGTATGACTCGCTCGGCAGCGGGCAGACCGACGCCGCGGCCAAGGCGCTCGCGCCGATCGCCGCGTCGGACCGCGACGGCTACAAGGCGCTGGCGCTGATGACGGAGGCGGACATCCTGCTGAGCAAGAAGCAGGACAAGGCCGCCGCCGCCAAGTTCGCCGGCATCGCCGCCGATACGGGCATCGCCCAGCCGTTCCGCGATCTTGCGCTGATCCGCCAGACCGTCGCCGAATATGACGCCCTGAAGCCGCAGGTGGTGATCGAGCGGCTGCGTGCCCTCGCCGTCCCCGGCAACGCCTATTTCGGCAGCGCGGGCGAGCTGGTCGCGATCGCCTATCTCGACAGCGGCCGCAAGGATCTTGCCGGCCAGCTGTTCGGCCAGCTCGCGCAGAATGACGCGGTGCCCGATTCGATCCGTCAACGCGCCGTTCAGATGGCCGGCACGATGGGCGTCGCCACGGATGCGAGCGGCACCGCCGACGTGCGCATCGTCCGCCCCGCCGCACAACCCAAGGAAGCACCCGCGCAATGACGACCATCACCAGCGGCCGCCGGTTCCGCACCTCCGTCGGGCTCGCCGCGCTGATGGCCCTGTCCGCCTGCGGCATCTTCAAGGGCGGCCCCAAGAAGACGCCGACCGTCGGTGAGCGCGTGCCGATCCTGTCGTCGGAGAATGCGATCGAGGCGGACAAGACGATCGCCGACATCCAGGTGACGCTGCCCGCCCCCGCCCCCAACGACAGCTGGACGCAGCCGGGCGGCAACGCCGCGAAATCGATGGGCCAGCTGGTGCTCGCCGAATCGCCGGCGCGTGCCTGGCAGGCATCGGTCACCGGCGGCTCCCCCCGCGAACGGCTGGGCGCCGCCCCCGTCGTCGCCGACAACAAGCTGTTCGTCGTCGATGTCGAGGCGCAGCTCCACGCCTTCGCCGCGGACACCGGCGCCAGCCTGTGGACCGCCTCGGTCAGCACCGGCGACGAAAACCGCGCGGCGCGCTTCGGCGGCGGCGCCAGCTATGAAGGCGGGCGCGTGTTCGCCACCGACGGCGTCGGCGACGTGGTCGCGTTCAACGCCGCGGACGGCAAGGAGATCTGGCGCGCCAAGCCCGGCGGCCCGCTGCGCGGCGCGCCGACGGTCGCCAACGGATCGGTGTATGTCGAGAGCCAGGACAACCAGCTGTTCGCGCTCGACCAGAACGACGGCAAGGTGCAGTGGGCGCAGTCCGGCACGCTGGAAACGCAGGGCGTGTTCGGCGTCGCGGCACCTGCCGCCAGCCAGGGCACCATCGTCGCCGGCTTCTCCAGCGGCGAACTGAACGCCTATCGCTACGAGAACGGGCGCGTGCTGTGGGGCGATGCCCTGTCGCGCACCTCGATCACCACCTCGGTGTCGAGCCTGTCCGATATCGATGCCGATCCGGTGATCGACAACGGCCGCGTCTTCGCGGTCGGCCAGGGCGGCCGCATGGTCAGCCTCGACCTCGCCACCGGCCAGCGCCTGTGGGAACAGAATTTCGCCGGCATCTCCACGCCGTGGATCGCGGGCGAATGGCTGTTCGTCGTCACCGACGATGCCCGCCTCGTCTGCCTCGCGCGTTCGAACGGCAAGGCACGCTGGATCGCCCAGTTGCAGCGCTTCAAGAACGCCAAGAAGAACAAGGGGCCGCAGGTCACCTGGTTCGGTCCGGTGCTCGCCGGCGGCCGCCTGCTGCTGACCAACTCGCTCGGCCAGATCGTCTCCGTCTCGCCGGGCGACGGCAGCGTCGTCAACACGATCGAGACGAAGGACAGCTATGCGCTGCCGCCGATCGTCGTGAACAACACGCTCTATACGCTGGGTCAGTCCGGCAAGATCACCGCCTACCGGTAAGGCAGGCCGTCTCCCTCTCCCCTCGGGAGAGGGAGGGAGCGCCGCAGGCGCGGTGGGGTGAGGGTGAGCGCCACCCGCTATCGATCCGGCGCTGTCCTACACCCCGTCGCATCCGCTATACGGCCCGGATGCCCGCCCATGTCCAGCACCGCGCCGCCACTCCCGGCGGCCGGGTGCGGAGGGCCATTTCGACGCGCACGTGCCGTAAACTTCGTCAACTTCCGAGGCTGCCGACTCGGGATGTCGGCCCTGCCCGGCTTGACCCCTCCGGCCCGATCCCCGACAGGCGCGGCGTGACCCACCTGCCCCCGCCCCCCGCCGACCTGTTGCGCGATGCCGCCCTGTTCCTCGACTTCGACGGCACGCTCGTCGAATTGCAGGAGCGCCCGGAGGCGGTCCGCGTCGACGCCCGTCTCGCCGCGCTGGTGGCGGAACTGTCGCAGGCGCTGGACGGGCGCGTCGCGATCATCTCCGGCCGGCCGGTGGAGGGCATCCGCGCGCTGTTCGGCGATCCGCCCTTCGCCATCTCCGGCAGCCACGGGCTGGAGGTCGCCTGGCCCGACGGCCGCCAGACGCGCGCGGAACGTCCCGCCGCCCTCGACATTATTGTCGACAGAATGACCGTCTTCGCCACCGCAACGCACGGCGTCCTCGTCGAGGAAAAGCCGCTCGGCGCCGCGCTCCACTATCGCGCCGCACCGCAAGCGGAGGCAGAGGCGCATGCGCTCGCCACCCGCCTCGCCACCGACAGCGGCCTGCACCTCCAGACCGGCAAGATGATGATCGAGGTGCGCGTCGCCGGTGCCGACAAGGGCACGGCGCTCGCCACCCTCATGCAGGCCCCCGCCATGGCCGGCCACCGACCCGTGTTCCTGGGCGATGACGACACCGACGAACCGGCGATGGCCGCCGCCGCCGCACTGGGCGGCGCGGGCGTGCTGATCGGCGAACCCCGTCCCACCGCCGCCGCCTGGCGCCTCGCCGGCGTTGCCGACACCCTGTCCTGGCTCCACGCCGCAACCGAAAGCCTCCGCCGATGACGTCCATGCCGCAGACCAGCGTCGACCTCTGGCCGATCGGCAATTGCCAGGTGAGCGCACTCATCGATCGCGCCGGCCGCTTCGTCTGGGCCTGTGCGCCGCGCGTCGACGGCGATCCGGTGTTCTCCGCCCTGGTCGGCGGTGCCGAGCCGGAGAGCGGCTTCTGGGCCGTGTCGATCGAAGGATCGGTCAGCGTCGAGCAGCATTACATCCGCAACACCCCGATCCTGGTCAGCACGCATACCGACGCCGCCGGCAACGCGCTGGAGGTGATCGATTTCTGCCCGCGCTTCAATCGCCTCGGGCGCACCTATCGCCCGGTTGCCTTCGCCCGCATCGTCCGTCCGATCGCGGGCAGCCCGCGCATGACGATGCAGCTGCGCACCACCTGCGGCTGGGGCGGCGCCTGCCGCGAACAGGTCGGCGGGTCCAACCATCTGCGCATCATGCTCGACGCGATGCAGATGCGCCTCACCACCACCGCGCCAATCGGCATGGTGCAGGAAGAGCGCACCTTCCGCCTCGAAAGGCCGCTGCACTTCTTCCTCGGGCCGGACGAAAGCTTCACCGGCGATCTTGCCGAATCGGTGGAGGCGATGCTCGCGCAGACGACCGCCGAATGGCAGGAATGGACGCGCAGCCTCGCCATCCCATTGGAATGGCAGGATGTGGTGATCCGCTCGGCGATCACCCTGAAATTGTGCCAGCATGAGGAAACCGGCGCGATCGTCGCCGCGCTCACCACCTCGATCCCCGAACATGCCGGGTCGGAGCGCAACTGGGATTATCGCTACTGCTGGATTCGCGACGCTTACTACACGGTGCAGGCGCTGAACCGGCTCGGCGCGCTCGACGTGCTGGAGGGTTACCTCGGCTATCTGCGCAACATCGTCGACGATGCGCGCGGCGGCCATATCCAGCCGCTCTATGGCGTGCTCGGCGAGGCGACGCTGACCGAACGCTTCGCCCCCGCCCTCGCCGGCTATCGCGGCATGGGGCCGGTGCGCGTCGGCAATGCGGCGTACGAGCAGCATCAATACGACGCCTACGGCCAGATCGTGCTGTGCAGCGTCCACGCCTTCTTCGACCAGCGGCTGCTGCGCCCCAACACGGTCGAGGATTTCCACCGGCTGGAGCAGGTCGGCGAGCGCGCCTGGACGCATTACGACAAGCCCGACGCCGGGCTGTGGGAGCTGCGCACCCGGCAGAGCGTGCACACCTATTCGGTCGCGATGTGCTGGGCGGCGTGCGACCGCCTGGCCAATGCCGCGCACGTGCTCGCCATGCCGGAGCGGCGGGATTTCTGGCAGGAACGCGCCGACCACATCCGCGGCGTGATCGAGGACAAGGCGTGGCGGCCCGACACCAATCGCATGTCGGCGACCTTCTCGGGCGACGACCTCGATGCCAGCCTGATCCAGCTGCTCGACCTGCGCTTCTTCCAGCCCGACGATCTGCGCTTCCTGGGTACGCTGGAGGCGGTGGAGCACGGCTTGCGCCGCGGCAGCTTCATGCTGCGCTACGATACCGAGGACGATTTCGGCCTGCCCGAAACCGCGTTCAACGTCTGCACCTTCTGGCTGATCGAGGCTTTGCACGCCACCGGCCGGACGGACGATG
Organism: Sphingomonas cellulosilytica; assembly: GCF_052321755.1. Classification (NCBI taxonomy): domain Bacteria; kingdom Pseudomonadati; phylum Pseudomonadota; class Alphaproteobacteria; order Sphingomonadales; family Sphingomonadaceae; genus Sphingomonas; species Sphingomonas cellulosilytica. The sequence continues at coordinate 205,970 of NZ_JBQRTT010000004.1, read as the reverse complement.
CGCGCGCTCTGTTCGAGGAGATGCTGGCACGGCGCACCGCAGCTGGCTTGCTGTCCGAGGATATCGATCCAACATCCGGTGAACTATGGGGAAATTATCCCCAGACCTATTCGTTGGTCGGCATGATAAATTGTGCCGCCATGCTGTCCAAACCGTGGAGTTCGATCCGCTGAGCCGCCTTATCATCATTTCCAATCGCGTATCCGCCCCGTCGGGCTCCAAATCCGGCGCACAGGGGGGGCTGGCCGTCGCGCTCGCCTCCGCCTTGCGGGAATATAAGGGGATGTGGTTCGGCTGGTCGGGCGAGCAGACCGACGAATATACCGGCCAGATCACCTTCCAGCGCAACGAAGGCGTCACCACCGCGACCGTCGACCTCGAAGAGCAGGATATCGAGGAATATTACAACGGCTACGCCAACCGTACGCTGTGGCCGCTCTTCCACTATCGCGTCGATCTCGCGGAATATGAACGCGAATTCGCCGGCGGCTACCAGCGCGTCAACGAACGCTTCGCCGACACCGTCCAGCCGCTGATCGAGGAGGAGGATGCGGTCTGGATCCAGGATTACCACCTGTTTCCGCTCGGCCAGGAACTGCGCAAGCGCGGAGCCAAGAACCGCCTGGGCTTCTTCCTCCACATTCCCTGGCCGCCACGCCGACTGCTCGCGATCCTGCCCGAAGCGCAGGATCTGGTGCGCGGCCTGTTCGCCTATGACGTCATCGGCTTCCACACCGACGAATGGCTGTCGTCGTTCCGCGACTATGCGGTCGCCGAACTGGGCGCGGTCAGCGAGGGCGACGAGCTGGTGCTCGGCGACCGGCGGGTGAAGGTGATGGCCTGCCCGATCGGCATCGATGCCCGGGAATTCGCCGGCCTCGCCACCAGCACGCGCGGCCGCCTCGCCTTCCGCCAGATGCGCGATGCGGCGGTCGGGCGCGACATGATCGTCGGCGTCGACCGGCTCGATTATTCCAAGGGGCTGGAGGAGCGTTTCCTCGGCTACGAACGCTTCCTCGTCGAGCATCCCGAGGAGCGCAAGGAAGTGACCTTGCTCCAGATCGCGCCGCCGAGCCGCGCAACCGTCGGCAGCTATCAGAAGATCCGCAGCAACCTCGAAGGGCTCGCGGGCCGGATCAACGGCGCCTATGCCGATATCGACTGGGTGCCGATCCGCTACGTCAACCAGGGCTATCCGCGCGACGTGCTGGCGGGCATCTACCGCGCCGCCAAGATCGGCCTCGTCACCCCCTTGCGCGACGGCATGAACCTCGTCGCCAAGGAATATGTCGCGGCTCAGAACCCGGAGGATCCGGGCGTCCTCATCCTGTCGCGCTTCGCGGGCGCCGCCTGTCAACTGACCGACGCGGTGCTCATCAATCCCTATTCCGCCGAGGAGATGTCCGACGCGATCATGCTGGCGCTGCGCATGCCGCGCGAAGAGCGGATCGCGCGCTGGGAAAAGATGATGGACGTCATCATGCGCGAGGATATCGGCTGGTGGCGCCGCACCTTCACGGATGCGCTGATGGAGGCGCCGCTGGAGATGGAGCAGGAGCCGGCATGAGCCGGGTCTTGGGCAGCGCTTCCGGCATTTCGGTGCGGAGGAAGGCATAGATCGCCTCGCGCACGTCGCACCGCAGGTCGAAGGCGGTGGAGGCGTCCTTGGCGGTCATCAATCCGCGCAGCTCCATCGTCCCGTCGGGCTTCGAATCGGTCACCTGCAGGTTGAAGAAACGCTGGTCCCACCGCGGGTTGGCGCGCACCACCTCCTCCAGCTTGGCGCGGATCCGCGGCACGTCGGCGGCAGGATCGAGGTACCAGAACACCGATCCGAGCAGCGCGCTCGTTTCCCGCGTCCAGTTCTGGAAGCTGTTTTCGAGGAACTTGGAAACCGGCACCACCAGCCGCCGTTCGTCCCACAGCCGCACCACGACATAGGTCAGCCGGATATCCTCGATCCGCCCCCATTCGCTGTCGATGATGACGACGTCGTCGATGCGGATCGGTTCGGTGAACGCCATCTGGATGCCGGCGATCAGGTTCTTAAGCGCCGGCTGCGCCGCGGCACCGATGGCAAGGCCGGCGACACCCGCCGAGGCGGCCAGGGTGACGCCGATGGTACGGACCGAGGGGATGCTCATCAGCATCATCATCGCGGTCAGCAGGATCAGCACGAACACGCCGATGCGGTGAAGGATGCCGATCCGCGTTCGCCGCCGCCGCGCCCTCAAATTGTCGGCGGCCGTGATGTCGAACCGCACCTCGCTGATGTCGCGATAGGCGGTCAGCACCGCGAGCAGCATCCAGCCGAAGACGGCGGGCGTCAGCAGCCCCAGCACCCGCTGCCAGATCGTCTCCCAATAGCGCGGCAGGTCGAGCCCCGGCCCCGATGCCGCCAGCGCGATGCCGATCGCCAGCCAGAAGGTCGGCCTGCCGAGGCGGGCGATCAGGATGTCGTCGGTTTTGGTCGCCGTCCGGCTGGCGAAGCGCCGCAGCACCGCGAACAGCACGCGATGGAGCAGCGCCACCACCAGCACGAAGGCGGCGACGCCCGCCAGCTTGGCGACCCATTGGGGCAGGTCGAGATCGAGCCACGGCATCCGCATCAGACGTAATCACGCCCGACCGCCGCGAAAGCTCCCTCGCCCGTGGAATTAATGCTGCATGTGCGAACGCCGCAACGCCCATCGCCACAGCCCGGTGCCGAACAGCAGCGCCGGCAGCAGCCCCGACGCGAACACCAGCCACCGTCCGGCAAGCCCCAGCGCCTCGCCGCCATGCAGCGGATGCAGCCAGGCAAGCACCGTATCGCCCGCCGAGTCCGCCCGTTCGTCGCGCACCGCCAGCACCCGCCCGTCGTACGGATCGAGCCACACGTTGCTGCGCGGGAACCGCCGGCTCGGCTCGCCCACCACCATCAGGTTGACGCGCACCGTTCCGTGCGCGTCGGCGGGCGTCTCGATCCAGGCAAGCGCCGCCCCCGGCAGCCGTGCCTCCGCGCGACGTACCAGCGTATCGAGCGGCAGGAACCCGCCGGGCCGCGGCACGCTGACCGGCCTTGGCGTCGCGAACAGCGGCGAGGCCCGTGCCACCAGCGGGTGCACCTGATCGGGCAGGTCGAGCATCGCGCCCGTCGCCGTCACCACCAGCAGCACCGGTGCGCCCGCCAGTCCGGTCCATTTGTGCAGGTCGTACAATCGCCGCGACCGCGATGCCTGCCGCTTCCAGGCGAGCGAGCGCCGCCACCCGCCGATCCGCGGCCACCACGCCCAAAGCCCCGTGACGAGCATCGCCAGCATCACGATGCCGGCGATCCCCATCCCGATCGCCCCCGGCGCTCCCAGCAGCAGCCGGTAATGCAGATCGTAGATCCACGTCGTCGCATAGCCGCCCCAGAAGCCGCGCCGCACCACCTGCAGGCTGCCGGGATCGAGCCACAGCATCAGCGGCGCGAACGCCTGCCCCCGCGTTTCGACCGGCGTATAATAGCGCACCGGGATCGGCCCGCCGTCCGGCGTCACCTCGATCCGCCACGCGCCCGTCCGCTGCGGCTCGGCGCGATGCAGTGCATCGTACACCGCTTGCCACGATGGCGGCCGCACGCCCGCGGCGACACCGGACAGGCCGGGATGCAGCGCGCCGTCGATCTCGGGATAGAAGACCAGCACGCTGCCGGTCAGCCCGGTCACCGCGAACAACAGCCCGACGCTCAGCCCCAGCCACAGGTGCACGCGCCGCACCGCGATGCGCACCCGCTGCACCGGCGTCGTCACAGCGTCAGCCGCACGCTGCCGTAGAGCGCGCGTCCGTCCGCCGGCGAATGCAGCACCTGCGTCCCGTCGTACCAGACGTATTCGTACTGCCAGTCGCCGATGTTCTTGAGCTGCGCCGCCACCTCCAGCTTGGGGAGCACCCGCCACGCCACCTCGGCCGTCACCACCAGATAGGCGCCGTAGCGCGGCAGGGTGTTGGCCGGCGTCAGCGCGTAGCTGGACTGGCCGTTGCCCCACAGCGAAACGCGCCAGCGCGCCGCCGGCGTCACGTCAAGGCCGCCCGAGAACAGGTTCTGCGGCACATGGTCGATCCAATTGCCCGCCTGCGACGGTGTCGCCGGATCGGGCACGATGATGCGCGCATGCTGGTAGGAATAGGCGCCCCACAGATTGGCACCCGCCACCGGCGTGACGCTCAGCTGCACGTCGAGCCCGCGCCGCCGCGTCGAACCCAGGTTGGCGCTATCGCCGGAGGGATCGTTGAGCAGCCGCTTGATCTCGCCGCTCGCGGTCTGTTCCCACAGCGCCACGCGCGCCTCCAGCCAGCGCCCGCGCGCGAATTTCACGCCCGCCTCCCAGCCTTCGTTGATCGAGGGTGCGAGATCGGTGGTGCGCGGCGGCACCTTATAGGCGCCCGCCCCGACGCCGATCTGGAAGGTGCGCCCGTAATTGCCATAGGCCGTCACACCGGCGGCCGGCGTGATCGCGACGCTGATCTTGGGCTGGCTGATCGTGCCATAAGCGTTGATCGGATAGCGCTGCCCGTTCAACCGGTTGTCGAGGTGCCCGGACACGGTGTCGAAACGCCAGCCCGGCGTGATGCTGAGCCAGGCGGTCGGCTCCACCACCGCCTGCACATAGCCACCCGCGACCGTCAGCGCGAAGGCCTGGTCGCGCGTCTGGCTGGTGATCCTGCGGTTGGCGGTCAGCCAGCGCAGGCTCTCGTTGTCCTGCACCTGCACGTCGCCGCCGGCCTCCAGCATCAGCCGGTGCACGAAGGCGACGCTGGGGTGGTAATGCAGCGTCGCGATGCCGCCATATTGCTGTTCGCGGGTCAGCCGCCGCTGTTGCGCGACCGCGGCGGAGAAGCGGACGTAGCGGTCGTCCTCCAGCCCGTTGGCATAGGCCTTGGCGCTGAACCCCAGGTCGCGGGTCAGATCGGCGTCGAGATGCAGGCTGTACTGGTTGAGCTGCCGCCGCCCGCCGTCGCTCGCCGACACCGCATAGGAGCGGCGTCGGTTGGTATAGGCGTCGGCATCGGTCAGATAGCCCGGCTCCTCGGCATCCGCCTGCGACACCCGTGCGATGCCCCCCAGCCTTACGCCGCCCCAATCGTAGAACCATTTGCCGGCGAGGCTGACCCGCTCCAGCGCCGAATGGTCGCGGAACCCGTCGCTGCGGCGATAGCCGACGAAATAATTCTGGCTCAGTCGCCCCGTCTCGACGCCGGCGGCAAGCTGTCCCTCGGCGGTGCCGAACGCGCCGCCGAGCCCGCGCACGTCCAGGTAGTTGCCGCCGATCCGCGTCACGATATTGGCGCTGCCGGCGATCGCATGCAGGCCGTAGCGCGGATCGGCCGTGCCGCGCACCAGATCGATCTGCGCGATGTCGAGCGGCATGACGTCGTCGATGAACATCATGCCACCGTCGTTGGCGTTGCCGGGGATGCCGTCGATCAGCAGCTTGACCGCGTTGATCTCCCCCTCCCCGTTGAAGCCGCGGATCGAGAAGCGGCCGGAGGTGGTGCCCTGGTTGAAGTCGGTCAGCGAGACGCCGGGCAGCCGGGCGAACAGTTCCCAGCTGTTGTCGACGCTCTGTCGCTGCGCGATGTCGCCGCCGAGCCGATCGACCGAGGTGAGGACGGGGCTGGCGCTGCGCGCCATGTCGCGTGCGGTGACGACGATGTCGCCGACCGAGAAGCTGGTATCGCGGGCCACGTCCGCGGCGTCATGGGCGTGGTCGGCGGTCTGCGCGACTGCCGGTGTCGCGCAGGCAAGCGCCGCGGCCGCCGCCGCCGCGGTAGGAAATGGGGTCATCGATGCTGGTCCTGATCCGGGCGCGCGCCCTCTCCCGGACGCTGCGCCATGTCTGTGATTATCGGAGGATCAGGCGAGGATCGGTGGCGCTCGCGAAGGAGGCCGCAGGTGTGGCGCAGCGGTGACCCGCGGCCCCGCGACGATCCGCAATCCCAGCGCCAGTGCAAAGGCCAGAGCTACGGCGAGCACCAGCGGATCGATCGGCGTGTCCGCCGCCTGCGCCAGCGCGGCATAGGGGCACGGCATCTCCGCCGCCGGATGCTGCCGATCGTCGTGGGTAGCGGTGCGATGGTGCATATGCGCCATCGGTTCGGGCTCGACCGGCATCACGCCGCTGCACACCTGCAACATGGCGCGACCGTCGACCACGCCGACCATGAAGCCGCTCGGCACCAGCAGCTTCACCGCCAATGCGGTTAGCGCCAGCAGGAACACCAGCCGGCGACGATCCAGCAGCAGGTGGCGGAGCGACAACACGCGCAGGTGCATAGGCCACCACGAGCGATCTGTCATTGATCCAAGTCCGGGCTTTCCGCCCGCCCGATCCATCCGCTAAGCGCCTGTAGCCATGACCGATCTTGCCATCCTCTACGAACATCCCGCCTGGTTCGTGCCGCTGTTCGCCGCGCTCGACCGGCGCGGTGTCGCCTATCGCGCGCTGAAGCCCGACGGCGACTGGAACCCCGCCGATTCGCATCTGCCCGCACCGCTGGTCTTCAACCGGATCGCGATGTCGAGCTTCCTGCGCAGCGGCGAGCATCCGATCTTCCACGCCGCCGCCCTGCTCGATCACTGGCGGCGCGGCGGCGCGCGGATCGTCAACGGCCCGGACGTGCTGGCGATCGATTCGTCCAAGGCCCGGCAATTGTCGCTGATCGCCGGGCTCGGCCTCGCGATTCCCGAAACGCGCGTCGTGCACCGCGCCGCCGACGTCGAAGCGGCGGCGGCGAGCATCGGCTTCCCGCTGGTCGTGAAGGCCAATATCGGCGGTTCGGGCGCCGGCATCGTCCGCTTCGATGCGATGGAAGACCTGCGCGCCGCCGTGGCCGACGGCGGGCTGCCGACCAGCATCGACGGCGTGCTGCTGGTGCAGGATTACGTTCCCGCCCGCGGCGGCACGATCACCCGCATCGAAACGCTGGACCGCCGTTTCCTCTACGCGATCGACGTGGCGGGCGGCGGCGCCTTCGACCTTTGCCCCGCCGATGCCTGCGTCGTACCGGGCAGCGGCATCGCGATGACCGCGATCACCCCGCCGCCCGCGCTGGTCGAGGGGGCCGAGCGGATTGCGCGCGCGGTCGACCTCGACGTCGGCGGCGTCGAGGCGATGATCGACGATCGCGATGGCGTCGCGCGTTTCTACGATATCAATGCCTTGTCGAACTTCGTGGCCAAGCCGCATGAGGTTCTGGGCTATGATCCGCACGACCGGCTGGTCGACTATCTCCTCACGCTGTCGAAGGACCTGTGATGCGCTACGGCTATTGGATGCCCGTGTTCGGCGGCTGGCTGCGCAACGTGCCCGACGAGGGGATGGAGGCGAGCTGGGACTATGCCAAGCGGCTGACGCTCAATGCCGAGCGCTGGGGCTATGACCTCAGCCTGATTGCCGAACTCAACCTCAACGATATCAAGGGCATCGAACAGCCCGCGCTCGATGCGTGGTCGACCGCCGCGGCACTGGCCGCAGTGACCGAGCGGATCGAGCTGATGGTCGCCGTCCGCCCCAATTTCCACCATCCCGCCCTGTTCGCCAAGGCCGCCGCCAACATCGACCGCATCTCCGGCGGCCGGCTCGCGCTCAACGTCGTCTCCTCCTGGTGGGCGGACGAGGCGCGGCAATATGGCCTGCAATTCGACCAGCACGACGATCGCTATGCGCGCACCGAGGAATGGCTGACCGTCGTCGACGGGCTGTGGACGCAGGAGCGCTTCAGCTTCGAAGGGCAGTTCTACCGTACCGAGGAGGCGATCTGCGCGCCCAAGCCGGTGCGCCGCCCGACCGTCTATGCCGGCGGCGAGAGCGAAAAGGCCAAGGCGATGATCGCCGCGCAATGCGACGCCTATGTCATGCACGGCGACCCGGTCGGCGCGATCGCACCCAAGATCGCCGACATGGCAGCGCGACGTGCGGCGGCCGGCGGCGCTCCGATGCGCTACGGCATGGCGGCCTATGCCATCGTCCGCGACAGCGAGGCGGAGGCGAAGCGCGAACTGGAGCGGATCACCACCGTCAGCGAATTGCCCGCCGGCTACGCCAATTTCGATCAATGGCTGTCGGGCACGCAGCTGGAGCGGGAACTCAAGATCCAGGAATATTCCGTCTCCAACCGCGGCCTGCGCCCCAATCTGGTCGGCACGCCCGAACAGCTGAAGGAGCGGATCGCCGAATATGAAGCCGCCGGCCTCGACCTGCTGCTGCTCCAGATGAGCCCGCAGGCAGAGGAGATGGAGCGGTTCGCGGTGCAGGTGATGGGAACGGCATAAGCCCCCCCTCTGTGCTCTCTGCGAAAGTCCTCATTGTCTTGCCGGACGTGTTCCGGCATCCACCGTGCCGCGGAATCCCAAGGCGCTGATTTTGCGGAACGGTGGACCCCGGAACACGTCCGGAGTGACGAACCGGGTGAGAGGAACGAAGCGACGTTCGCATAGGCCTCGCCTTTCCGGGGACGCATTGCGAAGATCCTCGCAACCTCGCACCTTGATCTACGTTGTCACGGACTCGTCACATCCCGGGTCCACGCACGCATCATGGCAACCATGGTATCCGCAGCTCCCGCCCCGGCGCCGTCGCGGGGTCCGCGGCTGGATGGGCATCTCCATCCGGCCGGACGCTGGATCTTCCTCGCCGTGCTGGTCGGCGCGCTCGGCTATGCCGGCGGCAGCATCATCGCCGATACCGCGGAGGTGGGGGAGACGCTGGCGACCAGCGTGTTCCTGTTCCTCGGCCTTGCGCTGCTGATCGCGCTGGGCTTCGAATTCGTCAACGGCTTCCACGATACCGCCAATGCGGTGGCGACGGTGATCTACACCCACGCCATGCCCGCGCCGCTCGCGGTGGTGTGGTCGGGGTTCTTCAACTTCCTGGGCGTGCTGCTGTCGTCGGGCGCGGTCGCCTATTCGATCATCACGCTGCTACCCGTGGAGCTGATCCTGCATATCGGCTCGGCTGGCGGATTCGCGATGATCTTCGCGCTGCTGCTCGCCGCCGTGCTGTGGAACCTCGCCACCTGGTACGTCGGCCTGCCCAATTCGTCGAGCCATGCGCTGATCGGATCGATCCTCGGCGTCGGCCTCGCCAATCAGCTGCTTTCGCGTGGGAACGGCGGCACCTCGGGCGTCGACTGGCACCAGGCGGAGAAAGTGCTGTCGGCGCTGCTGTTCAGCCCGCTGATCGGCTTTGCCGGCGCGCTCGTCCTGCTGCTGGTGATGAAGCGTTTCCTGCGCGATCCCAAGCTCTATCGCGAACCGCGCACCGATGCGCCGCCACCGCGCGGCATCCGCGCCACGCTGATCCTCACCTGTACCGCAGTCAGCTTCGCGCACGGCAGCAACGACGGGCAGAAGGGCATGGGGCTCATCATGCTGATCCTGATCGGCTGCGCGCCGACCGCCTATGCGCTGAACCGCACCGTCCCCGAAAGCGCCACCCCCGCCTTCGTCGCGCAGGCGCGCGCGGCGGAGGCGATCTTCGCCCGCCAGCCCGGCCCCGAACCGCGCTCGATCGACGTCGCCCGTGCCACCGTGACGCAGGGGCTCGCCACCCGCCGCATCGATACGCCCGCGGTCTATGGCGCGCTGTCGTCGCTGTCGCGTGACGTCGGCGACCAGCTGGCGAGCTACGGCTCGCTCGGCAAGGTTCCCGCCGCCGCCACCCCCAATTTGCGCGGCGACATGTATCTGGTGCTCGACGCCAGCAAGATGGTGATCGCCGACAAGGGCGCGCAAGGCCGCTTCACCGCGCAGGAGATCGACGGGATCAAAAACTATGCCGGCGCGCTGGAGCAGGGCACGCGCTACATCCCGCTGTGGGTGAAGGTGACGGTCGCCATCGCGCTCGGCCTCGGCACGATGATCGGCTGGCGGCGGATCGTCGTCACCGTCGGCGAACGGATCGGCAAGACGCACCTCACCTATGGCATGGGCATGTCGGCCGAACTGGTGACGGCGGTCACGATCCTGCTCGCCGACCGGTTCGGCGGCATGCCGGTATCGACCACGCACATCCTGTCGTCCGGCGTCGCGGGTGCCTCGGTCGCCAACGGCGCGGGGCTGCAGTGGCGCACCATCCGCAACATGGCGCTCGCCTGGGTGATGACGCTGCCCGCCGCGATGCTGCTCGCCGGCGTGCTCTACTGGATCCTGCTGACGGGGTTACGCGGGGTGATCGCCAGCTGACGGCGCAACGTTTCCGTCACGCATTCGTGACCGGCCCGTAACATCGCGCTGGCATGACGGTCCCCAGGGAACAGCAGGTTCCGGGGGGCCGATGATGACCACCACCGATCACGCAAGCGCCGACATCCTCGCCTTCGTGCCGCACCGGCCGACGCAGCCGGAGCGGACGGGCGTCACCCGCCGCCGCTACCGCACGATCTGGATTTCGGACGTTCACCTCGGCACGCGCGGCTGCAATGCCGAGATGCTGATCGACTTCCTCGACCATGTCGACAGCGATCAGCTTTACCTCGTCGGCGACATGATCGACGGCTGGCGATTGAAGAAGCGATTCTACTGGCCGGCCAGCCACAACGATGTCGTCTGGCGGCTGATGAAGCGGGCGAAGCGCGGCACCCGCGTCACCTACATCCCAGGCAACCACGACGAGGTGTTCCGCCAGTTCGCCGGCCTGGATTTCGGCGGCGTCAAAATCCGGCGCAAGGCGATCCACACCACCGCGGACGGGCGGCGCCTGCTCGTCCTCCATGGCGACGAATTCGACGCGATCACCCTCGCCCACCGCTGGGTCGCGCTGATCGGCGACAGCGCTTATACCGCGCTGATGGTGGTGAACCGCTGGGTCAACGCCGCTCGCCGCCGCCTGGGCTTGCCCTATTGGTCGCTGTCCAAGCATGCCAAGGCGAAGGTCAAGAACGCCGTCGCCTTCATCTCGCATTTCGAGGAGGTGGTGGCGCACGCTGCGGGTTCGCGCGGCGTCGACGGCGTGGTCTGCGGCCATATCCACACCGCCGAGATCCGGACCATCGGCGATGTCGCCTATTACAACGACGGCGACTGGGTGGAGGGCTGCACCGCGCTGGTCGAGCATTTCGACGGCCGCATGGAATTGCTGCACTGGGCGGACGAGATCGCCGCGCGCGACGCCGATGACCGGCTCGCGGTGGCAGCCGCCTGATGCGGATCGCGCTCGTCACCGACGCCTGGAGCCCGCAAGTCAACGGCGTGGTTCGCACCCTCACCGCGATCAAGCGCGAACTGGAAGCACAGGGCCACGAGTTGCTCGTCGTCTCGCCCGATCGCTTCGCCAGCCTGCCCTGCCCGAGCTATCCCGAAATCCGCCTCGCGCTCGCCGGTCGGCGCACCGTCGGCCAGCTGATCCGCGCCTTCGACGCCGATGCGATCCATATCGCCACCGAAGGGCCGCTCGGCCTCGCGGCGCGGCGCTGGTGCCTGGCCGAGGGGCTGCGCTTCACCACCGCCTACCATACCCAGTTTCCCGATTACGTCGCGGCGCGCACCGGCGTGAACGCGCAGTGGATCTGGCGCTACATCCGCTGGTTCCACGGACCCGCCGATGCGATCCTGTCCTCGACGCCGTCGGTCGACGCGGTGCTGCGCGAACACGGCCTGCCTCAGGTGCGGCGCTGGGGCCGCGGCGTGGACCTTACCCTCTTCTCCGCCGATGGTGCCACCGACCCGGCGATCGATGCGCTTGCTGGCCCGATCCTGCTCTACGTCGGTCGCATCGCGGTGGAGAAGAATATCGCCGCCTTCCTCGCAGCCGACGTGCCGGGTACCAAGGTCGTGGTCGGCGATGGCCCGGCGCACGCGGCGCTGGCAGCGCGCTACCCCGACGCGCATTTCATGGGGCCGCGCTTCGGCCCGGCGCTCGCCGCCGCCTACCGCAGCGCGGACGTGCTGGCCTTCCCCAGCCTCACCGACACGTTCGGGTTGGTGATGATCGAGGCGCTGGCCTGCGGCACCCCGGTCGCCGCCTTGCCTGCGCCGGGGCCGGTCGACGTGCTCGATTCCTCTGTCGGCGCGATCGATGCCGACCTCCAGACGGGGATCGCCGCCGCCCTCACCCGCGACCGCGCCGCCTGCGTCGCCTACGCCCGCCGCTTCACCTGGGCGAACAGCGCCCGCCAGTTCCTCGGCAGCCTCGCCCCGATCGGAACGGCGCACGCGCACGCGGCGTGAGCAATAAAGGCGTGGGGAGAAGCGCAGGCCGCCTCGGCTCCTACCCGTCGTGCCGGGCTCGTTCCGGCATCCACCGTTCCGCACATTCGGAGCTATGGGATATGCGGAGCGGTGAACCCCGGACCAAGTCCGGGGTGACGGATTGCTGCGGGACAGACGCACGCGCCTGAACGAGCCGCGCCTACTCCAGCCCGCCGCCCAGCGACCGGTACAGCTCGACGAGGTTGCTCCCGCGGTTCAGCCGCGTCGTCACCAGCTGCTGCTGCGCAGCATAAGCGGTGCGCTGCGAGTCGAGCGTCGTCAGGAACGACTCCACCCCGGCGCGGTAGCGCGCGTCCGATATGCGCAACGCGACGGTCGCCGCCTCGACGCGGGCGGACTGCGCCGCGATCTGCTCGTCGATCGTGCCGCGCTGCGCCAGCGCATCGGCGACCTCGCGGAACGCGGTCTGCACCGTCTTCTCATAGGTCGACACCGCCGCCTGCTGCTGCGCGCGGGCGAGGTCGACGTTGCCACGCAAGCGGCCGCCATCGAACAGCGGCAGAGAAACCGACGGTGATCCGGTGTAGGTGAAGCTGCCGCCGGCAAAGAGGCCCGAAAGCGCCGTGCTGATCGTCCCCAGCGTCGCCGTCAGCGAGATGCGCGGAAACAATGCGGCCCGCGCCGCGCCGATATTGGCGTTCTGCGCGATCAGCTGATGCTCGGCCTGCAACACGTCCGGCCGCCGCAGCAGCACGTCGGAGGCGATGCCGGCGGGGAGCACCTGCAACGCCGCATCGCCGGTGCCGAGGCCCTGCGGCAGCAGTTCGGTGCCGACCGGCGTGCCGACCAGCAGGTCGAGCGCATTCTTGTCCTGCGCCACCCGCGTCTTCAGCACCGCGATATCGTTGCGCGCCGCCTGATAGGTCGTTTCCGCCTGCCGTGCCTCCAGTTCGGAGGCGACGCCGATGCGGAACTGCGCGCGGGTCAATTCCAGCGATTGTTCGAACGACTTCAGCGATTCGGTCGAGATGCGCAGCTGGTCCTGATCCGACGCCAGCGTCAGCCACGCCGTCGCGATCTCCGCGATCAGGCTGATCCGCGTCGAGCGCTGCGCCTCCTCGGTCGCGAAATATTGTTCCAGCGCCGTACGGTTGAGGTTGCGGATGCGACCGAACAGATCGAGTTCGAACGCCGAAAAGCCGACGTTGGCGGAGTAGAATTCCAGGTTCGACGAGGTCGATCCGACGTTCGCGCCAGCCCCTGCACCCGCTCCGGTGCCGACGCCCGTCCCGGCACCGGCACCGGTCCCGGCGCCAGTTCCCGTGCCGGTCCCTGCCCCGGCCCCAGCGCCCGCCGTCGCGCCGCCGAAGATGTTGTTGGTATAGGTCCCCGATCCCGACGCCGTGGTCGACGGCACCAGGTCGGCGCGCTGGATGCGATATTGGGCGCGCGCCTGCAACACGTTGGCGGCCGCGACGCGAAGGTCGCGATTGTTTTCGAGGCCCAACGCGATTGTGCTGCGCAGCCGCTCGTCGGTGAAGAAGGTGCGCCAGCCGATTTTGGTCACGTCGGGCGCATCGGTCGCCGCCGCCGGATAGACGCCGCCCTGCGGCAGCGCCGCAGGCACGGCGCCGACCGGGCGGACGTATGTGGGGGCCAGATTGCAGCCGGCGAGCGCCGTGGCGCCGAGCAGGCCGAGGATGATCTTGCTGTACGTCACGTCTTACGCTCCCTGGGGCGCAGGCTGGTGGTGGGGTTCATCCCCGTCGCGCGGCTCGTCTTTCGCCACCGGGTGGTCGTCGCCGCCCTCCTCGCCGCCGTGCCCGAACAGGCGCAGGACGACGACGAAGAACATCGGCACGAAGAAGATGGCGAGGATCGTCGCCGACAGCATGCCGCCGACCACGGCGCGGCCGATGGCGTTCTGCCCGCCCGCACCGGCCCCGGTCGAGATCGCCAGCGGCAGCACGCCGAAGACGAAGGCGAGGCTGGTCATCAGGATCGGCCGCAGGCGCAGCTTGGCCGCCTCGATCGCCGCGTCGAACGGCTTCATGCCCTCGTTGATCCGCTCCTCCGCGAACTCCACGATCAGGATCGCGTTCTTCGCCGAGACGCCGATCGTCGTGATGAGGCCGACCTGCAGGTAGATGTCGTTGTTGAGGCCGGTCAGCGTCGCCGCCAGCATGGCGCCGAGCACGCCCAGCGGCACCACCAGCAGCACCGAGATCGGCACCGACCAGCTTTCGTACAGCGCGGCGAGGCAGAGGAAGACGATCAGCAGCGACAGCCCGTAGAGCGCCGGCGCCTGGCCACCCGACAGCCGCTCCTCATAGCTGAGGCCGGTCCATTCGAGCGCGGTACCGGGCGGCAGCTTGGCGTGGATCGCCTCCATCGCCTTCATCGCCGCGCCGGACGAGACTCCCGGTGCGGGCGCGCCGAGGATCTCCATCGAGGGCAACCCATTGTAGCGGGTCAGCTGCGCCGGTGCCTGCTTCCACGACAGCGTGGAGAAGGCGGTGAACGGCGCCATCGTGCCGGTCGCGCCACGGACGTAGAAGTTGCCGACATCCTCGGGCTTCAGACGATAGGGTTCGTCCGCCTGGATGTAGACGCGTTTCACGCGGCCGCGATCGATGAAGTCGTTGACATAGGCGCCGCCCCAGGCGGTCGAGATCGTGTTGTTGACCGTCGACAGATCTAGACCGAGCGCGCGCGCCTTGTCCTGATCGACGTCGATCTTGAGCTGCGGCGCGTCGTCGAGCGCGTTGGGACGCACGCCGACCATCGACTTGTCCTGGCTCGCCATGCCCAGCATCATGTTGCGGGCCTCCATCAGCTTGGCGTGGCCGATGCCGGCCTGATCGACCAGCTGGAGGTCGAACCCGGTCGCGTTGCCGAGTTCCTGCACGGCAGGCGGGATGACCGCGAAGATCATCGCGTCCTTGAACTGCGACAGCGCACCCATCGCACGGCCGGCGATCGCCTGCGCCTTGTTGGCGCCGCCTTCGCGCTGGTCCCACGATTTCAGCGGAATGAAGGCGATGCCGCTGTTCTGGCCCTGGCCTGCGAAGCTGAAGCCGTTGACGGTGAACACGCCCTGGACGTTGTTGCCTTCTTGGCTGAGGAAATGGTCCTTGATCGCATCGAGGCCCTTCTGGGTGCGTGCGGTGGTGGCGCCCGGCGGCCCCTGCACCAGCGCGATCATGATGCCCTGGTCCTCTTCGGGCAGGAAGCCCGTCGGCAGACGCATGAACAGCACGCCCATGCCGAGCACGATCAGCAGGTAGACGATCATCGACCGCTTCCAGCTGCGCGCCGTCCGGCGCACGCCGCGCTCGTACTTGGCCTGCCCGCGGTCGAACTTGTCGTTGAACCAGCGGAAGAAGCGGGCGAGCGGGCCGTTGCCCTCGACCCGCTTGGGATCGTGCGGCTTCAGGATCGTCGCGCACAGGGCGGGCGTCAGGATCAGCGCGACCGCGATCGACAGGACCATCGCCGAGACGATGGTGATCGAGAACTGGCGATAGATGACGCCGGTCGATCCGCCGAAGAACGCCATCGGCAGGAACACCGCCGACAGGACCAGCGCGATGCCGATCAATGCGCCGGTGATCTCGTCCATCGATTTCCGCGCCGCTTCCTTGGGCGTCAGATGCTCGGTGGTGATGAGACGTTCGACGTTCTCGACGACGACGATGGCATCGTCGACCAACAGGCCGATGGCGAGCACCGTGCCGAACAGGGTCAGCGTGTTGATCGAATAGCCGGCGACCGACAGGATGGCGAAGGTGCCGAGCAGCACCACCGGCACCGCGATCGTCGGGATCAGCGTCGCGCGCCAGTTCTGCAGGAACAGGAACATGACGAGGAAGACGAGCACCACCGCTTCGATCAGCGTGTGGACCACCTGCTCCACCGACAGCCGCACGAAGGGCGAGGTGTCGTAGGGGTAGATGACCTTCACGTCCGGCGGGAACTGCTTGGCGATGGCATTCACCCGCTCCTTCACCGCGGTGACGGTGGTGAGCGCGTTGGCGCCCGGCGCCAGCTTGATGCCGATGCCGCTCGCCGGCTTGCCATTCCATTGCGAGGAGAAGCCGTAATTCTCCGCGCCGATCTCCACCCGCGCGACATCGCTCAGCCGCACCACCGACCCGTCGGTGTTGCTCTTGAGGCGGATGGCGGCGAATTCCTCGGGCTTGGTCAGCCGCGACTCCACCGACACGGTGGCGTTGAGCATCTGCTCCTTGGGCGCCGGCTGCGCGCCGATCTGCCCGGCGGAAACCTGCGCGTTCTGCGCGGTGATCGCGCTCGTCACGTCGGCGATGGTCAGCGCGTAATTGTTGAGCTTGATGGGATCGACCCAGATGCGCATCGCATATTGCGATCCGAACACCTGCGTGTCGCCGACGCCGTTGACGCGGGCGAGCGGGTCCTGAAGCTTGGAGACGATATAGTCCGACAGGTCGGAATCATTGTGGCTGCCGTCCGCCGAATAGAGGCCGACGAACATCAGGAAGTTCTGCGTCGCCTTGGCGACGATCAGCCCCTGCCTTTGCACCTCCTGCGGCAGTAGCGGCGTCGCCGCCTGCAGCTTGTTCTGGACCTGAACCTGCGCGATGTCGGGGTCGGTGCCCTGTTCGAAGGTCAGGATGATCTGCACCGAGCCCGCCGACGACGACGAGGACGAGAAGTAGCGAAGGTTGTCGATGCCCTTCAGCTGCTGCTCGATGATTTGGGTCGTCGTATTCTCGAGCGTCTGGGCATCCGCGCCCGGATAGGTCGCGGTGATCGACACCGCGGGCGGCGCGATCGCGGGAAACTGTGCGATGGGCAGGCTGCGGATCGCGAGGATCCCGGCCAGCATCACCACGATCGCCAGCACATAGGCAAAGATCGGGCGATCGATGAAATAGCGTGACATGGCTGGTTACTTCGCCTGTGCCTGAGTTTGGGCCTGCGCCTGCGCCTGGCCCTGCGGCGCTTGCGCGGCAGGCTTGGCATTGGGGTTCCAGGGCTTGCCCTGCACGGCCATGCCGGGGCGCAGCATCATGCCGCCCTCGACAATCACCTTGTCGCCGGCCTTCAGGCCGCCGGTGACCAGCCAGTTGTCGCCGATCGTGCGGCTCGTCTGCAACGTGCGCGGCTGCACCTTGCCGTCGTTGCCGATCACCATCGTGGTGGCGTTGCCGCGTTCGTCGCGGCTGACCGCCCGTTGCGGCACCAGCAGCGCATTCGCCTGCGTGCCCTGCACCAGCTGCGCGCGCACGAACATGCCCGGCAGCAGCAGGCCGTTGGGATTGGGGAACAGCGCGCGGATCACCTGCGATCCCGTGGTCGGATCGACCGTCACGTCGGCGAAGCGCAGCGTGCCTTCGGGACCGTAGGCGGTGCCGTCCTCCAGCGTCAGCTTGACGCGGGCGTTGCCGTCACGGGTCAGCTGGCCGCTCATGATCTGCTGGCGCAGCTTGAGCAGGTCGGCGCTCGACTGCTGGATGTCGACATAGATGGGGTCCAGCCGCTGGATCGTCGCCAGCGCATTGGTCTGCGCGGCGGAGACGAGCGCGCCGGTGGTCACCAGCGAGCGGCCGATGCGGCCCGAGATCGGCGCGCGGATGGTCGTGCGCGCAAGATCGATTTGCGCGGTGCGCAGCGCCGCCTGCTGGGCGGCGACGTCCGCCTGCGCCTGGGCGGCGCTGGTCTGCGCATTCTCCAGTTCCTGGCGGGCGACCGCGTTGATCTTGACCAGCTCGCCATAGCGGCGGGCGAGCGCGGCGCTCGACGCGATGCTGGCACGCGCGCGGGTCAGCGCGGCGCGGGCGCTGGCGACCTGCGCCTGATAGGGCGCGGGATCGATGCGATAGAGCGGCTGGCCCTTGCGCACCATGTCGCCTTCGACGAACAGGCGGTCGAGCACCAGCCCGTTGACCTGCGGCCGCACCTCGGACGTCTCATAGGCGGTGGTCCGGCCGGGCAGTTCGGTGGTCAGCGTCACCGACTGGTCGCGCACGACGACATAGCCGACCTGCGGCGGGCCTTGCGGTGCACCCTGCTGCTGTTGCTGCTGGTTACCGCCCCCGCACGCCGCCAGAGCCAGTGCCAGGGCGAGCACCGCTACTCCGTGTCCCCGTTTCGTCATGCAAATTGTCCGCTGAAAAAATTGTGAGTGATCGATCACTCACCGCCTGCTACAACCGCTTGGCAAGCGGCGTCAAGGCCAGCTAGGACGAGGATGGAATGATCGATTCGGGCTTTTGTTGCACCGCACCAGGGAACAAGGCTGACATACGCCGTCGCCGGGTGATCGATCAGGCTCGTAAGCTCTTCATCGAAAACGGCTTTCATGCCACGGGCATCGCCCAGATCGCGCGCGAGTCCGGCGTTGCGGTCGGCCAGCTCTATCGCGATTTTTCCGCCAAGGAAGATATCGTGGCGGCCATCGTCGATACCGATTGCCGCTCGTTCATGGCCGCCGAAGCGCTGCGACTCGCCATCCAGCAGGGCGACGAAGTGGCGGTGCGCGACTGGATCCGCCAGTTCGTGCTGCCGGAAGACGATCTGGACGACAGCCGCCTGTTCGCCGAGATCATGGCGGAGGCAGGCCGCAATTCGCGCATCGCTGCGATCTTCGATGCGACGCACAATGACGTTCGCATCCTGATGCTCGATGCGCTGGCGATGCTCGCTCCCGGCGAAGCGCTGGCCGACAAGCGTGTCGCGCTCGCCGACACCATCCTCACCATGTCGCTGGGGCTGCTCCATCACCAGCTGGTGCGGCCGCAGATGGATGTCGCCTCGCTCGTCCATTCGCTGCTCCACATCATCGATCGCGATATCGATGCGCTGCGCGTGGAAGCGGGCATGGCGCGCGCGCGCGCCTAACGCCCCGGTCTGAACGTCTCCGGATCGATGCCGTAGCGCGTCAGCTTGTAATACAGCGTCTTGCGCGGGATACCCAGCCGCTCCACCGCGCGAACGACATTGCCGTCGCACGCGCGCAAGGCGTCGACGATCACCCCCGCCTCGAATTCGGCGACGCGACCGGGCAGATCCTGCGCCTCCGCCGCCGCCTCCCCCGGCACCGACGCCAGCACCCGCTCGAACGCATAGCTGCGCAGTTCGCGGACGTTGCCGGGCCAGCCATGCTCCAGCACATGCCGCCGATCGGCTTCGGTGATCGCATGGTCGGGCCGGTCGAGCTGCACCCGCGCTTCCTCGACGAAGCCGACGAAGAGCAGCATCCGGTCCTGCTCGCGCAGCCGCAGCGGCGGCAGGTGCAGCCGCGTCGCCGCGAGGCGGTGGTACAGGTCTTGGCGGAACCGCCCTGCCGCCACCGCGCGTGCAAGGTCGCCCTGGCTGGTCGCGATCACCCGCACGTCGACGGGTTCCGCTCGCGCCGCGCCGATCGGCTGCACCTCGCGATCCTCGATCACCCGCAGCATCGCCGCCTGGAGCGACGCGGGCAAGGCATCGATCCCGTCGAGCAGCAGCGTTCCGCCCTGCGCGGCGGCGATCGCCCCGGTGCGCGACAGCCGGGTATGCGCGACGCTGTCCGCGGCATGACCGATGAGGTCGATCGTCGCGCGCTCCTCGGTCAGCGTCGCGCAGGCCACCGCGACGAACGGCCGCGCCCGTCGCGGTCCCAGCCGGTGGAGCAAGGTCGCGGTCAGGTCCTTGCCCGTGCCCGCCTCCCCCTCGATCAGCACGTCGACATCGGCCGACGCCAATTGCCCGATCGCACGGCGCAGATCGACCATCGCCGTGCTCTGCCCGACCAGCGGGCTGTCCGCCTCGGCTGCGGCGGTGCGCAGCCGCCGGTTCTCCATCATCAGCCCGCGGCGTTCCAGCGCGCGGCGGATCGTCGCCACCAGATGATCGACCGCGAACGGCTTGGTGAGGAAATCATAGGCGCCGTCGCGCAGCGCCGATACCGCCATCGGCACGTCGCCATGGCCGGTGACGAGGATCACCGGCAGCTCCGGGTCGAGCGCCCGCACGCGGCCGAGCAATTGCAGCCCGTCCATCCGCCCCATGCGGATATCGGTGACGATCGCTCCGTCGAAGTCGGGCGGCAGCGCCGCCAGCGTCGCCTCCGCTCCCGCAAAGGCGAGCACGTCGAGCCCGGCCAGTTCCAGCGCCTGCACCGTCGCGATGCGCAAGGCGTCATCGTCCTCGATGAAGAGCACGCGCTGTCCGGTCATGCGAGTCGCAACGTCAGGACGAAGGCGGCACCCGCGTCGCTTGTGTGGGCAAGATCCAGCTCCCCGCCGAATTCGCGCGCGATGTCCCGCGCGATGGCGAGGCCCAGCCCCAGTCCCTCCGGCTTGGCGGAGGCGAAGGGGGTGAACAGCGTGTCGGCGAGGCTCGCGTCCACGCCCGTCCCGTTGTCGGCGATCCGCACCGTCACCCGGCCCCCCTCCCGTTCCGCGTCGATCGTTACCCGCGGCGCATCCATGCCGGCCACCGCATCCAGCGCATTCTGCAACAGGTTGACCAGGATCTGCTCCAGCCGGATGCGATCCGCGTCGACCGGCAGGGTTCGCACGCCCACGGGCACGCGGTCTTCGACGACATGCCGCGCCCGCTCGCCGATCAGCAGCAACGTGCCCTCGATCGCCTCCGCCAGCGTCGGCGCGCCGCGCGACGGCGTGCGTTTGCGGGCGAAGGCGCGCAATTCGCCGGTGATCGCCCCGATCCGCTCGGTCAGCGCGACGATCCGGCCGAGGTTCTCCCGCGCCCCCTCCGGCGCCCCGCGATCGAGCAGGGTCCCGCCGTTCTCCGCAAAGGTGCGGATCGCGGCAAGCGGCTGGTTGATCTCATGCGCCACCCCCGCCGTGATCTGCCCGAGCGAGCCTAAGCGATTGGCCTGTGCCAGTTCCTCGCGCGCCGCGCGGAACCGGCGATCGGCCGCGGCGCGCTCCTCCGATTCGATCACCAACCGGGCATTGGCATCGCGCAATTCGGCGGTGCGGCGGGAAACCTCCTCCTCCAGCACCGCGTGCACCCGCCTCTGCACCCCCGCGCGCAGCAGCGCGGCAGCGCCGAGCAGCGCGAGCAGAAGCAGCCCCGCTCCCCAGAGCAGCGCCCGCGTGCGTGCCGCGGCCAGCGCCGGAGCGAGCGGCTGGAGATGGAGCAGCCGCCCTCCCTCCAGCGCCGCCGGCGTTCCTGCGAGGCGATACCGGCGGCGACCGACGATCACCTCGCGACCCTGCGCGCCGAAGGCGAGGTCGGTCGGCGGCGCAACCCCGAACTGACGCGAGGCGCGCAGCGCCGCGATGCGCGCGGGCGACAGATCGCGTGTCGGGTGGAAGCGCCAGCGGGCGACGCTGGTGATGAGGATCACGCCATCCGCGTCGGTGACCACGGTCGCCCCCGGTGCGCGGGCCCATTCGCGCTCCAGCCGGGTGAAATCCACCTTGACGACGATGATCCCCAGCGCCCGCCCGCCGCGGTCGATCCGCCGCGCCAGATACAGGCCCGGCCGGCCGCTGACCGATCCCAGCGCGAACAGTTCGGATCGCCCCCGCGCCATGGCCTGGGTGAAATAGCGGCGGAAGGCATAATCCTGGCCGACGAAGCTGGTCGGCAGCCGCCAGTTGCTCGCCGCCACCGCCCGCCCCCGCGCATCGATGGCGTAAAGCACCGCCGCATCCGTCCGCGCGGCCAGCAATTCCAGCGTCGCGTCGAGCCGCCGCGCCGCGCCGGGATCACCGCCGGCCAGTGCGGCCGGCACATCGGGATATTCCGCCAGCACCAGCGGCAGCAGGCGAAATCGCTGCAATTCGCTGTCGAGCAATTCGGCATGGCTGCGGGCGAACGCCGCCGCCTCGCGATCGGTGGCGACAGCGGCCGTGTCACGCGCCCAACGGCTGCCGATCGCGACCGCCGCCGCCAGCACGCCTGCCAGCAGCAGGAGCCAGGCGATCCGCCTGCCCTGCGTCGCAGCGCCGCCTAACGGCTGGGCCAGATCGCGAGACTGGTGTCGACCAGTCGTTCGAGGTCAATCCGGCTGGCGCCGGAGCCCGCCTGCACCGCCATCCCTTGCAACAGCGCGTAGAGGTAGCTGGTCAGCCCCAGCACATCGATATGCGCCGGCAGGTCGCCATCGCGCTTCGCCTGTTCGAATCGCCCGATCAGCGCCGCCTGCGACGAGGCGCGCCGCGCGATCACATCGGCCTTGATCGATTCCGCCTCCGGGCTGCACGCGACCGCGCTGATGACGCCCAGGCACCCCTTCGGCCCGTCATGGCTGGTCTGCATCGCCAGCGCCCCGCGCATGAAGCATTCCGCCACGCCGCGCGCGGTCGGCTGCTCCAGCGCCAGCCGGGTATATTCCAGCTTCTCGGCTTCGTAGAGGTCGAGCGCCTTGTGGAACAACGCCTCCTTGTTGCCGAACGCGGCGTAGAGGCTCGGCCGGGTGATGCCCATCGCCTCGGTGAGGTCGGCCATCGACGCGCCGTCATACCCCTTGCTCCAGAACACGCGCAGGGCGGCGGCGAGCGCGGCGTCGGTGCAGAATTCCCGCGGACGGCCCTTGGGCGGGAGGATGGCCAGGGTTTCCATATCGCTCAGTATAGAATGGCGGCGCCGTGCAGACAAGTCCGCTGCGGACGCAAGCGGCTCAGGCGGCATGCGCGAGAGGCTTGCCGCCGCCCACGAGGGATTGCGCCACCGCCTCGGCGATCTTGATCCCGTCGACGGCCGCAGACAGGATGCCGCCGGCATAGCCCGCACCCTCTCCCGCCGGAAAGAGCCCTGCGGTATTGATGCTCTGGAAGTCCGCGCCGCGCGTGATCCGCACGGGTGAGGAGGTCCGCGTCTCGACGCCGGTCAGCACCGCGTCGGGGTGATCGTAACCGGGGATTTCGCGCCCGAAGGCGATCAGCGCCTCGCGCATCGCGGTTACCACGAAATCGGGCAGGCATGCGGCGAGATCGGTGAGATGCACACCCGGCCGATAGGAGGGGATGACGCTGCCCAGCCGCGTCGAGGGACGTCCGGCCAGGAAGTCGCCGAGCCGCTGCGCAGGCGCGCGATAATCGCCGCCACCCGCGGTGAAAGCCAGGCTTTCCCAGTGGCGTTGCAGCGCGATGCCGGCAAGCGGGCCGCCGGGATAGTCGCGCGCCGGGTCGATGCCGACGACGATGCCGGAATTGGCGTTGCGCTCGTTGCGCGAATATTGGCTCATGCCGTTGGTCGCGACGCGGCCGGGTTCCGACGTCGCCGCCACCACCGTGCCACCGGGACACATGCAGAAGCTGTAGACGGTGCGGCCGTTGGCGCAATGGTGCGACAGCGCATAGGCGGCGGCGCCCAGATCGGGATGCCCGGCGCAGGGGCCGAAGCGGGCTTCGTCGATCCAGCTTTGCGGATGCTCGATCCGCACGCCCATCGAAAACGGCTTGGCCTCCAGATGCACGCCGCGATCGTGCAGCATGTGGAAGGTGTCGCGCGCGCTGTGGCCGAGTGCCAGCACCACCGGCCCGGCCGCCAGCGTCTCGCCCGTCGACAGGTGCAGCGCGGTCAGCCGCCGGCTGCCGTCCGCCGCGGTATCGATCGCGAGATCGTCGACGCGGTGGCTGAAGCGATATTCCCCGCCCAGCGCTTCCACGGTGGCCCGCATGCTCTCCACCATCGTCACCAGGCGGAAGGTGCCGATATGGGGGTGCGCCTCCGTCAGGATTTCGGGCGGCGCCCCCGCCTTGACGAATTCGGTCAACACCTTGCGACCGAGATGGCGGGGGTCCTTGATCTGGCTCCACAATTTGCCGTCGGAGAAGGTGCCGGCACCACCTTCGCCGAATTGCACGTTCGATTCGGGGTCAAGCTTGCTGCGCCGCCACAGGCCCCAGGTGTCCTGCGTCCGCTCGCGCACCACCTTGCCGCGATCGAGAATGATCGGGCGGAATCCCATCTGCGCCAGGATCAGACCGGCGAACAGGCCGCATGGCCCCGCCCCGACCACGATCGGCCGTGGCCCGGCATAATCGGCCGGCGCCATGGCGACGAAGCGATAGCCGGTATCGGGCGTCGGCCCGACGTGGCGGTCGCGCTTGCAGCGTGCGAGCACCGCCGCCTCGTTCTTCACGGTGACGTCGACCGAATAGACAAGCTGGATATCCATCTTGTCGCGCGCATCGTTAGCACGCCGCGCGATCGCATAGCGCACGAGATCGCGCGGCGTGATCCGCAGCCGGTTGCGGATCGCTGCGGCGAGCGCCTCCTCGGGATGGTTGATCGGTAGCTTCAGATCGGTGATGCGCAGCATGCCGCGTGCCTTAGCGCCGCACGGCTGCGCGTGCTACCAGCGTCCGTCCGGCACCCGCCCGCCTTGCCATTCCGCGATCCGCCGCAGCGTCGCAGGCGACACCGTATCCGGCAAGGCGTCCAGCGCGAAGAAGCAGGCAGCGGCAAGCTCCACGCCGTCCACGACCGGCCGATCGCAGGTCTGCGCCTGGAACAGGTACACCGTGTCCCGCCGCCCCTCCGCCCGCGTCATGAATGTGGCGATCGGCGCGATGCCGGTCAGGCGGCAGCCCGTTTCCTCGTGCACCTCGCGCGCCACGGCATCGGCGGGTGCCTCGCCGCGGGCGATGCCGCCGCCCGGGAGCATCCACAGGTCCGACCGGCCATAACGATGGCGCACCAGCAGCAACCGCCCTTCGGGATCGAAGGCCATCGCCTTCACCCCGCGGGTCTGCCAGCGCAGCAGCGCCATCGCGAACCGGCGGAGACGATAGGCAAGATCGATCAGCGGACGCATCGTCGGGCGCTACCCCGCACCTCCGCCCGATGCCAGCACCTTGCCCTCGACCGCCGAACCGGCGAAGAGGCGCATCCGAAGGGGAGCCGCCATGTCCATCCTGTCCGACCGCTGGATTCGCGAGGCCGCGCTGGGCCAGCGGATGATCGAGCCGTTCGTCGAGAGCCAGCGCCGGGAAGGCTGCATCAGCTACGGCCTGTCCTCCTACGGCTATGACGCGCGGGTGGCCGACGAATTCAAGATCTTCACCAACGTCGACAATGCCCTGGTCGACCCCAAGGATTTCGCGTCGAACAGCTTCGTCGATCGCAAGACGGATGTCTGCATCATCCCGCCCAACAGCTTCGCGCTTGCCCGGACGGTGGAATATTTCCGCGTGCCGCGCGACGTGCTGGTCATCTGCCTCGGCAAATCGACCTATGCCCGCTGCGGGATCATCGTCAACGTCACCCCGCTCGAACCCGGCTGGGAGGGGCATGTGACGCTGGAATTCTCCAACACCACGCCGCTCCCGGCCAAGATCTACGCCAATGAGGGCGCGTGCCAGTTCCTGTTCCTGCAGGGCAACGAGCCGTGCGAGACGAGCTATGCCGATCGCGCCGGCAAATATATGGGGCAGCGCGGCGTCACCCTGCCCCGGCTCTGATCCCGCTGCGGCGGCCGCCGCAGCTCAGCGCGTTGCGATCGTCGTCGTCAGTCGCGACAGGCCGCGGTTTGCGACATCGTGCGAGGACACGACAGCGCCATTGGGCAGGTCCATCGCCACCGCGGGCTTGTCCAGCACATCGCGATACAAGGTCCGCGCTTCGGCGCTCCGCCCGGTGCGCGCATACGCCACCGCCAGGTTCAGCATCAGTTCGGGCCGGTCGGGGAAGATCCGCCGCTCCGCCTCGATCCGCTTCGCCGCCGCGGTGAAGTCCCCTGCGGCAATCGCCTGATAGCCCGTCCGATCGGCTGCCAGCGCCGGCGTCGCCACACATGCCGCCGCCAGCATCGCACCTGCAATCACACGCATCGCATCGTCTCCTTCCCCTGCCTCTCCGGCAGGTTTCATTTTTGTGACAGGAGTGTGTCACTTCGAAGACAAACGCGCAAGCGGCATCGCGGCCGCACAGGGGGCGATGGAAAGCCTGTCTCGACTTGAGGCGAACGTGACCGCCCCGCCCGGCACGCCGCAGTTCGACGCACAGGTCAGGAGCGCGATGACGTGAGCCGGCCCGCTCTACGCGTGCAGGTCGAGGGAGACAGGATGCGGTCCAGTGGCCGACGCGTCCGTACTGCCAGCCTTGCCGACGGCAGCAGGCGTTCAGCGGCGATCGATCGCGATCATCACCACGTCATGGTCGCGCATCGGCAGCCGGATCGCTCCCCTGCCGTCGGCGCCCACGGTCAGCGTCTGCATGACCGGAACGTCGCGCGTCAGTGCCTGCAACTCTGCCAGTTGCGCGTCGCTGAGGGTCGCGGGGCGTCCCATCTCCAGGTAGGCGGTATAGGCATCGTTGTGCCGAAATCCCGTCCGCCGCACGGCGACCCGGTAGGGTCCGGGCGCGAGGCCCGTCAGCGTCACGGCGAGCGGCGCCGCCTCCTTCGGCGGACGGACCTTGGTGAAGAACGGGCGGTTGCTCACCGGCTGGTCGGGCAACACGTCGCGCCAGGCGAGCAGTTGCACCGTCTTGCCCTTCAGCGCTGCGATGCTCTGCGCGTCACCGGTCGGCAGCGCGCGCGGCCCCAGTTCGTTCAGATACTTGTATGCGAACCACGCCGGTTTGCGGATGCCCTGCGGCGTCATCAGGCCGAAGCCACCCTCGAATGGCCTGGCCTGCGGCCCCGGCTCCTCGAACAGGTCGCTGAAGGTCCAATAGCTCATGCCCTGCGCAAGCCCCTCCACTCCGTGCAGCTTGGCGAGGATGTAGGCGGGCGACAGATAATCGTCGTGGATCGGATCGCGCGGATTGTAGCTGGTGCTCCACTCGGTGAAGAACAGCGGCAGCCCCGGCCGCGACGAGCGCTCGATCTGCCCACGCACCTTGCGCACGTCGGCGACGATCGCATCGGGATCGCGCGACAGCTTGTTGTCGCCCTCGCCCTTCTCGTCGAGGAAGCCGCCCTCGACGCCATAGGTGTGGGTCGTCACGAAATCGACCGGCAGGCGCCGTGTATCGGCAAAGGCGAGGAATTCCGATACCCATGCCGCGCCCGCGGTCGACGGTCCCCCGACGCGCAACCCGCCGTCGACCCGCTTCAGCACGCGGGCGGTGCGCGCATAGAGGTCGAAATAGGCGGGTTGGTCGGCGCCCTCCCAGAAACCGGCGAGGTTGGGTTCGTTCCACACCTCGAAATACCAGTTGCGCACCTCCGCGGCGCCGTAGCGCGCGATGAGGTGGCGGGCGAAGGCCTCCACCAACGCATCCCACGGCTTGGCCTGGGGATGCGACGTATTGCCCTTCCAGTAGAAGATCGTCTGGTCGGACGTCTTCATCGCATCGGGGGTGAAACCCAGTTCCACGAACGGCTTGAGCTTCAATGCGAGCAAGCGGTCGTAGAGGCGATCGATGCGGGTCCAGTCGTAGACCGGCTTGCCGTCCACCAAGCGATAGGTGCCGAGCTGGTCGGCG
Organism: Sphingomonas cellulosilytica; assembly: GCF_052321755.1. Classification (NCBI taxonomy): domain Bacteria; kingdom Pseudomonadati; phylum Pseudomonadota; class Alphaproteobacteria; order Sphingomonadales; family Sphingomonadaceae; genus Sphingomonas; species Sphingomonas cellulosilytica. Next base: position 178,417 of record NZ_JBQRTT010000004.1, on the reverse strand, counting down.
AAGACATGGTGGAAGCGGATGTAGCGAAAGCCCAGTTCCTGCTGCACGATCCGCAATTGGGCGAGGCTGTCGTCGCGTTCCAGCGTGCCGGGGAAGTCCGCGCCGATCGAAAATTCGGGCATGCGGCTGGTCGGCCTGGTCGGCGCGCGAACATCGATCGTGATCGGCCGGGCCGCCGGTGCAGCCGTGGGTGCCTGCGGAGGCATCGCCGCCACCGGAACCGCACCGATCAGCATCGCACCTGCCAGCCACAACCGGCTCGCCCGCCCCATCGCCCCCATGACCATCCTCCCTGCTATCGGGTGGACGATAACGCTACCAGACCACAGTTGACCAGTCTCGATCGGCATCCCCCTCGGGCTGGCCGCGATCGCGGAAGCGGTCCGTCGGTCGGGTCATAGGGCGTCCGGAAACGCGCTGCGGTCAAACGCAAAAGGGCGGCTCCTTGCGGAACCGCCCTCTTGCCTCATCCTGACCCGATCGGATCAGAAGTCGTTGCGATACTGCTCGTTGCCGATGAAGCCGAGCTTCGTCACCGCAGACCGCTTGATGACGGCCAGCGTCTGATCGACCTTGTCGTACTTGGCTTCCGGATCGGGCTGGAAGTGCAGCTCCGGCTCCGGATTGATCGCCGCCGCCGTATCGAGATACTGGCGCAGCGTCACCTCGTCGACGGGCGTCCCGTTCCAGGTCACCAATCCCGCCTTGTCGATCACGATCTTGTTCTTCTGCGGATCGACCGGCGGTGTCCGGTTGCGCGGATCGTTGACCGGCAGGTCGACCTTCACCGCGTGCGTCGGGATGGGAAGCGTAATGATGAACATGATGAGGAGCACGAGCATGACGTCGATCAACGGCGTCGTGTTCATTTCCATCATCGGCTCGCCGTCGTCCGAGCCACCACTCATTGCCATGTCAGATACTCCTGGGTCGGCCGGTTCGTCTGGGGATCAACCACCCGCGGGGGGCGGCTGCGAGATGAAGCCGACCTTGGCGAACCCGGCCTGCTGCATCGTGAAGACCGTGCCGCCGATGCACTTGTAGGGGGTGCTGACGTCGCCGCGGATATGAACCTCCGGCAGCTCGATATTCGGGTTGCCGACGCCGCCCTGACGCTGGATTTCCAGCTTCAGCTTGTCGACGGCGCGGGTCAGCAGGTCCTTGCTCGTGATCGGCGAGGTACCCCAATACACCTTGCAGGCGCCGTCCGGCCCGGCCGTGACCGAGAGCAGGACGTTTTCGGGCTTGGTCGTCGTCGGATCGAAGCGGACCTTGGGCAGAACGATGCCCTTGACCGTCTGGATCGCCACCGGAACGGCGATCAGGAAGATGATGAGGAGCACCAGCATCACGTCCACGAGGGGCGTGGTGTTGATGTCCGACATCGGTTTCTCGGAGGAACCTCCTCCGCCAGCGCTCATCGCCATGTGCGAGCTATCCTATCCATTCCATCATGCCGGCGGCTTGCCGCCACCGGCCGGTTGCGGGGCCGCCCAGATGGACGCCCCCGCAGCCTTGTCGTCTTTACGGGCGGGTCTGCACGCCGCCGGCCTGGCCGGCAGTGGTCGTCGCCGCAGCCGGCTTCACCGGTGCCTTGGTCGGAGCGGCGCCCGCCAGCGTCGGCTTCACCGCGCCGTTCGAGGCGAGGAAGCCCAGCACGTCGTTCGAGAAGGCCGACAGGTCTTCCGCGATCGACTTGTTGCGACGCTGCAGCCAGTTGTAGGCGAGCACGGCCGGAACCGCGACGACCAGACCGAGCGCGGTCATGATGAGCGCCTCGCCGACCGGGCCTGCGACCTTGTCGATCGAAGGATCGCCCGACGCGCCGATCTTGATGAGCGCGCGGTAGATGCCGACCACGGTGCCGAACAGACCGATGAACGGTGCGGTCGCGCCCACGGTCGCCAGGAAGGCGAGACCGCCGCCCAGCTTCGAGTTGATCGCCGCTTCCGAGCGGGCGAGCGAACCGTGCAGCCAGTCGTGCGCCTCGACCGGATCGGTCAGCTTGGCGTGCTGGTCCTGCGCCTGCAGGCCGTCGTCGACGAGCTGCTTGTAGGCCGAGTTCTTCTCGAGCTTGGCCGCACCCTCACGCAGGTTGCTCGACTGCCAGAAACCCTGGCGGACGCGCTTGGCCTGGTTGATGATCTTCTGCTGCTCGAACAGCTTCGAGAACAGGATGTAGAAGGAGACGATCGACATCAGCACGAGGATCGTGAAGACCGACTGCGAGATGAGGCCGCCTTCCTTCAGCGCTGCCTGGAGGCCGAACTGGTTTTCGGCGGCCGCGGTGCCGCCCGCCGCGAGAATGGTGGTGAGCATCTGAATTAAGTCCTTATCAAACGGGTATACGTTCGGGGGGAGATCCGCCCGTCGTCGCGACGGGCGGAGACCGCATCATTCCTTGGGGATCTTCCAGACCACACGACGCGACTGGGTCGTGGCGATCGGATTGCCCGAGGCATCCTGCGCCGGGGTATAGCGTCCCCGCCGCGTGATCGCCTGGCATGCCGCCCGGTCCAGAGCGGTCGAACCGCTCGACGAGGTGGTACGGCAATTCTCGACCCGGCCCTGCGTGTTGATCGTCCACGCGATCGCGCTGACACCCTCTTCGTTGTTACGGAGCGAGCTCGGCGGATAGTCGTCGTTCGTGATCCAGTCCGCAGGATTGCCCTTCGCACCGGCCGCCTTGCTGACGACGGGCGGACCCGGAGGTGCCGGCGGCGCAGGCGGAGCCGGCGGTGCGGCGATCGGCGTCAGCGCGACCGCAGGCGGCGGCGTCGCGACCGTCTGGATCACCACGGGCGGCGGGTTCGGATTCTGCACGATCGGCGGCGGCGACACCACGGGCGGCGGCGTCATCGGCGTGTCTGGCGGCGGCGGCGGCGGCGGCTCGTCAGGCGGCGGGGGAGGCGGCTCCTCCACGTCGAACGTGTTAAGTTTTTCTTGGGCCTTCTTCACGTATTGGTACGCGAGCCCGGTGACGAAGGCATAGCCCAGCGCAGCATGGATGAGCACGACGATGACGATCGCGACCACCCTGCCACCGGACATCTTCTGGTCAGCATAGGCCATTCAGCAACGACACTCCCTAATCTCGTGGACCTCGCAGCGCCCGGGGGAAGAACGCACGTAGGCCCCTGCCCCGGCTGACGCCGTGTGTGGCAGAGCGCAAACCCTATCCTCACGTTTCCCGGCGTGCAAACGCTTTGTCGGACGCAACAAACGTACAATCGCTTGGAGACAGAATTATTTCTGTATCGTTCAGGCGCACTGGGGTAGCGCGATCCGCATGAAACCGGGATTTCGAACCGCCCTCGCCGTCACAACGTTGCTGGCCATAGCTCCCATGGCGTCTCCGGTCGTGGCGCAAAGTGCACCGAATGTGCCACTTTCCGGCATGATCGAAGGCGGCCCGGGCTATGCGGACCTTGCCGATCTCGTGATCGCCTCGCCGATCATCGCCGATGCCGCCATCCGCTCGGCCGTGAAGCTGAAAGGTGCCGACTCGGCCGGAGTCGCGCCCGGCTTCACGCGTTTTTATGTCGAAGCGGACCTCGTCGCACTGGTGAAAGGCGCCGGCGGCCTGCCCCCGCGAATCGGCTATCTGCTTGATGTCGCTCCCGATTCGTCAGGACGACTGCCCAAATTGAAGAAGCTGCGGGTGCTGCTGTTCGGCCGTCCCGTCGCCGGCATGCCGAATCAGATCCAGCTCGTCGCCCCCGATGCGCAGGTCGCCTGGACGCCGGCCAACGACCAGCGCATCCGCGCGATCGCGCAGGCGCTGGTCGCCGCCGACGCCCCGCCGGTCATCACCGGCATCGGCAATGCCTTCCATGTTCCGGGCGCCCTGCCCGGCGAAGGCGAGACGCAGGTCTTCCTGACGACCAACACCGGGGCGCCGGTATCCTTGACCGTGCTGCGCCGCCCCGGCGAGCAGCCGCGCTGGGCGGTGGCGCTGTCGGAGATCGTCGACGAGGCGGCCGCCCCGCCGGCCCGCGACACATTGCTGTGGTACCGGCTGGCCTGCGCGCTGCCGGCGCAGCTGCCCGCACGCAGCACCGCACAACTGGCGGAGAGCGACGCCGGCATCGCGCGGGAGGATTACGGCTTCATCCTGCAGCAGCTCGGGCCGTGCGGCCGGACGCGGACGATCCGCTGACCGTCAGCGCCGGTTGCGGACCAGCGTGATGCCGATCGATTCGCCCGCCTCGGCGATGGCGAGCTTCACGATCTTGACGCGCACGCGCAGCACGCGCGGGTCGGCGAGGAACAGCGTCTCGCAGATGTGGTCCGCCACCGCCTCGATCAGCGTGAAGTGCACGCCCTCGGGCAAGGCGCCCGTCGCGGCATGTTTGAGGTCGAGGTAGTTCTTCGACGCCGACAGCGGCGTATCGGGCGCGAAATGGTCCGGGCAGCTGAGGTCGACGGTCAGGTCGATACGCAGCGGCTGGGGCAGATGCGTCTCCTCCGAATAGATTCCGGTGAGCACCTGGACCTCGAGGTCGTGGACCTCCAGCTGAAGACTGTCTTGCATGGCGCGGCTCTCTAGCAAGCGCCGGGCGGTGCGCACAGTTGCGATTGCGCGTCGCATTCCGCTTGCGTTCGGGGACCATGCACCGCAAGGCGCGCCGCCCGCCGGGGCCAGCCTTGAGGAAGTTCGCCGTGATCGCATTCGTGCCGCTCAGCACCGTCGATGGAGCCGCCGTGGAGGCGCTGCTCGACCGCGCGTTCGGCACGGATCGCCATGCCCGCACCGCCTACAAGGTGCGGGGCGCCGCCCTGCCGATCCCCGCGCTCAGCATCGCCGCGACACACGGCGACCGGCTGATCGGCACGATCCAGTGCTGGCCCGTGCGCCTGATGGACGATGACGGCCGGTCGCACCCGCTCGTGATGATCGGCCCGGTCGCGGTCGATCCCGATCGGCAGCGCGACGGCATCGGGCGGGACCTGATGACCCGCATGCTCGCGGCGGCGCAGGCGGAGGGGCTGGACGATCGGCTGATGCTGATCGGCGATCCGGAATATTACGGTCGCTTCTTCGGCTTCGATGCGGCGCGCACCGGCGCGTGGCGGCTTCCGGGTCCGGTGGAACGCCATCGGCTGCTCGCCCGCGGCGACGCCATCCCTGCCGTTGCCGGGATGCTCGGCCCGGCCTGACCTTTACGGGGGGCCGCGCAGTCCCTACCTCGCGGCGCATGCCGATGGAGGAGCTTCCCGATCTCGCCAGCCTGAGCCTCGCCGAGATCGCCGCGCTCGTCGAACAGCGGCGCCTGCCGCCGGTCGACCAGTGGAACCCGTCGCATTGCGGCGACAGCGAGATGCGGATCGCCCGCGACGGCACCTGGTATCATCAGGGCTCGCCGATCGGCCGGCAGGCGATGGTACGCCTGTTCGCGACCATCCTGCGCCGTGAGGCGGATGGCCGCTACGTCCTCGTCACCCCGGTCGAGAAGCTCGACATCGCGGTGGAGGACGCCCCATTCGTCGCGGTGGAGATGAAGGCGGAAGGCAGCGGACGGGACAGCCGCCTCGCCTTTCGCCTCAACACCGGCGATCTGGTGACGGCGGGGCGCGATCATCCGCTGCGCTTCGCTGCGGGCGAGGACGGGCCACGCCCCTATCTGCATGTCCGCGGCGGGCTGGAGGCGCTGGTCGCCCGCCCGGTCTATTACGATCTCGCCGAACGCGCGCTGGCCGACGATGCGGCAGCGCCCGGCATCTGGAGCGATGGCGCCTTCTTCCCGCTGGACGCCCCCGCGTGACGGCAGCACTCGTCGACCGGTTGACGAAGGCGTTGGAACAGGGCCGTGGCGGATCGCCGGTGCTGCTCACCGGCGACCTGCGCGAGCTGGATGTGCGCCCGGAGGCGGACCTGACGCCGGCCGCCGTGCTGGTGGCGGTGACCGATCGTCCGCGCCCGGGCGTGATCCTGACGCAGCGGACCGAGACGCTGCGCAAGCATGCCGGGCAGATCGCCTTTCCCGGCGGCCGGCTCGATCCCGGCGAGACGGTGGTGGAGGCGGCGCTGCGCGAAGCGGAGGAGGAGGTCGCCCTGCCCCGCAGCGCGGTGACCCTCGTCGGCGCGGTCGATCGCTATCGCACCGTCACCGGTTTCGCCGTCACCCCCGTGCTGGCCGTCGTGCCGCCCGACCTGCCGCTCGTCGCGAGCGAGGCGGAGGTGGCGAGCGTCTTCGAGGTGCCGCTCGATTTCCTGCTCGATCCCGCCAATCAGGTGGAGGCGAGCGCCGAATGGCAGGGGCGCACCCGCCATTTCCATGAGATCCTGTGGGATGGCCGCCGCATCTGGGGTGCGACGGCAGCGATGATCGTCAACCTGTCGCGGCGGCTGGCATGGGCATGACGCTGCCGCTCGATCGGATCGTCGCGCGGGACGGGTTCACCGCGCTGATCGACGCGCTCGGCGGCGCGGCGACGACGCGCCTGGTCGGCGGCGTCGTCCGCGACACTTGGCTCGGCCTCGATCCCGCCGATGTCGATCTCGCCACGCGCCTGCTGCCGGAGGCGGTGCTGGCCGCCCTGCAGGCCGCCGGCATCCGCGCCGTGCCGACGGGGCTCGCGCACGGCACGATCACCGCGGTGCTGCCATCGGGTCCGATCGAGGTGACGACGCTGCGCCGCGACGTGTCGACCGACGGGCGCCACGCCATCGTCGCCTTCACCGATGCCTGGGCGGAGGATGCCGCCCGGCGCGATTTCACGATGAACGCGCTCTATGCCGATCCGGCAAGCGGTGCGCTGTTCGATTATTTCGGCGGCCTCGCCGATCTGGAGGCGGGGCGCGTCCGCTTCATCGGCGATCCCTATCGCCGCATCGCGGAGGATCACCTGCGCATCCTGCGCTTCTTCCGCTTCCATGCCCGCTTCGGCGATGCGGTGGATGCGGAGGGGCTGGCGGCCTGCGCCGCGCGGGCCAACGACCTGATGGCTCTGTCACGCGAACGGATCGCCGCCGAACTGCTGAAACTGCTGGTCGCCCGCGCCGCCGTGCCGGTGACGGCGCTGATGATCGAACACGGCATCCTGCGTGCGGTGCTGCCCGAAATCACCGACGCCACTGCCCTGGCCGCCTTGACTGCACGCGAGGACGCCGTCGGCATCGCGCCCGATGCGATCCGCCGCCTCGCCAGCCTGATCCCCGCGGATACGGCCGAGGCCGTCGGCGCGCGGCTCAAATTGTCCAACGCCGATCGCAAGCGTCTGGTCGCCGCCAGCCAAGGGCCGGGCGAGGAAGGCCCACGCGCCCTCGCCTACCGGGTCGGCACGGCGAGCGCGGTGGACAGATTGCTGCTCGCAGGCGATCCGGTGGATGACGTGGTCGGCTGGACGCCGCCGGCGCTACCGATCACCGGTGGCGCATTGGTCGAGCGCGGCCTGCGCAAGGGGCCGGAGGTCGCGCGCGTGCTGCGCCGGGTCGAGGCAGCGTGGATCGCCGAAGGCTTCCCCGGCGAACCCCGCGTCGCTCAGCTGGCCGACGAAGCGGTCGCCGCCGCCCTGACCCCGGCGATCAGCGACAGTGCGTCGGCCGCCTCCAGGGGCTTGGCGTAGAGATAGCCCTGGCCGTAGGTGCAGCCGAGCGCCGCCAGCGTCTGCGCCAGCTCGTTGCTCTCGACCCCTTCCGCCGTCGTCCGCATGCCCAGCGCCTGCGCCAGGCTGAGCACCGCGCGCACGATCGCGATCTTGTCGCGGTCGGCGAGCATGCCGGTGACGAAACTGCGGTCGATCTTCAGGATGTCGATCGGCAGCTTCTGGAGATAGGCGAGGTTCGAATAACCGGTACCGAAATCGTCCATCGCCAGGCTGGTGCCGAGCGCCTTCAGCGCGTGCATGATGCCGGCGATGCGATCGGGGTCGCTGACGATCGCGCTTTCGGTGAGCTCCAGGTTGAAGCGGTCGCCGGCAAGGTCGTGGCGGATCAGCGCCGCTTCGACGACGGGCGCGATATCGTCGCGCTGCATCTGGATCGCCGACAGGTTGACCGCGAGCCGCATGCCGCAATGGCCGCCGCTCTCTTCGTCCCACCAGCGCAAGGTCCGCGCCGCCTCCTCGATCGCCCAGCGGCCGAGCGGCACGATCAATCCCGATTCCTCGGCCACGGGGATGAAGGCGCTCGGTTCGTGCTCGACGCCGCGATCGTCACGCCAGCGGGCGAGCGCCTCGAACGACACGATCGAGCCGCTGGCCAGATCGCAGATCGGCTGGAAGGCGAGGCGCAGTTGCCGCTCCTCGATCGCGCGGCGCAGCGCGGTTTCCATCGCGAACTGCTCGCGCGCCAGCGTAAAGGCCTGGGTCTGGTAGCTTTCGACCTGCCGCCCGGTCTTCGCGCGCTTGACGGCGAACTGGGCGTTGCGGATCAATTCCTCGACGTCCTCGATGGCGTCGTCGCCATGCGCGATGCCGATCGAACATTCGACGCCGATCTCGTAATCGCTGAGCCGGAACGGCGCAGCCAGCGCACGCTGGATCCGTTCGGCGAGCCGTCCCGCCTCGTCCGGATCGTCGTCCACCGCCATCAGGATGCCGAATTCGTCGCCGCCGATGCGGGCCAGCGCGTCGCGCGCGCGCAGCACACCCTTGATCCGGCGCGCGACCGTGATGAGCAATTCGTCGCCGGCGAGGCCGCCGAGGCACGCGTTGAGCCGCCCGAACCGGTCGAGGTCGATGACCAGCACGGCATGGCAGCTGCGCTCTGCCTGCACCGCCTCGATCATGTCGCTGAAGCCTTCGCGATTCGGCAGGCCGGTCAGGCTGTCGGTCGTCATCTCGCGGCGTAGCGAGCGTTCGGTATGGACCTGTGCGGTGAGGTCGATGAAGGCGATCTGGCAGCGGTCGCGCAGCGCCGGGCTCGGCCGGGCGATCGTGACCCGATAATAGCGCGAATCGATAACCTGGCCGATCGACCAGTCGAAATCGGTGCGGATATCGGTGGATCGCAGAAACGCATCGATGCGGCTGCTGAGCAGCGCCAGCATCGGCGATCGGTCGGCGATGACGCCCAGCCCCGCCAGCCGGTACGCGCGATTGACCGCCAGGAACATGAACCCGTCGCCCGCCCGCGCGACCTGCACCGTCGGAATCGGGATGAGTTCCAGATCCCGCTCAAGCAGGTCGAGCTCGGCGGCGGGTGGTCGACCCAAATCTGGCGAGGCGCTGGCCATGCAGTCTGTCTAGGTGCCGAACGTTAAGAGGCACTGAAAATTGTGAAATTTACGTCCGCGCCCGACTAAAACCGTGCGGGGGCCTTTACTGGCCGAACCGGTTGTCGCGGGGGAAGCCGGTCGGCGGCGTGCGCCCGGCGGCCCCTCGCGCCGTCCGCCAGAGCGACAGGTCGCTTTCCGTCCGCGTCCGGCCGGTGTCGCCGCCCATCGGCCAGCTCATCCCCTCGGCAAAGACGAAGGTGGTGGCATCCGACAGGCTGCCCTCGCGGAACCGCTGGATCTGCACCCCCTGCCCCCGCGTCATCACCGGCAGTTCGGCGATCGGGAAGACCAGGAACTTGCGATTGTCGCCGATCGCCGCGACGTAATCGGCGTTTGGCGCAACGGGACGCACGACGAGCAGCTTCTGGCCGACCCGCGGCGTCATCACCGTCTTGCCCTTACGCGTCTCGGCGATCACGTCCGCCACCGGCACGCGAAAGCCGCGGCCGTCGGTCGCCGCGATCAGCAATTGCTCCTGCGCGCGGGCGTTGAGGAAGCTCGCGACGCCGACCGACCCGTCGAGATCGATCATCGCGCGCACCGGCTCGCCGAAGCCGCGCCCGCCCGGCAATTTGTCGGCCGCCAACGTGTAGAACCGGCCGTTCTCCGCCGCGAGCAGCAGCTTGTCGGTGGTCTGCGCGTGAAAGGCGAAGGCGGGGCCGTCGCCTTCCTTGAACTTGAGGGTGTCGGCGGACGCGAGATCGCCGTGCCCCTTCATCGCACGGATCCAGCCGCGCTGCGACAGGATGACGGTGATCGGCTCGCGCTCGATCATCGCCTCCAGCGGGATGTCGCCGGTCGGCGCCGCCTCCTCGATCCCGGTACGGCGTGCGCCCAGCGCCGTCTCCGGGCCATAGCGGTCGCGCACCTTCTTGAGGTCGCGCTTCATCCGCCGCTTCTGCTTGGCCGGATCGGCGAGCAGCGCCTCCAGGTCGGCGCGTTCCTTGTCGAGCTTGTCGCGCTCGCCGCGGATCTCGAACTCCTCCAGCCGCCGCAGCGAGCGCAGCCGCATGTTCAGGATCGCCTCCGCCTGCCGATCGGTCAGGCTGAACTCGGCCATCATCACCTGCTTGGGCTCATCCTCGGTGCGGATGATCTCGATGACGCGATCGAGGTTCAGGTATGCGATCAAATAGCCGTCGAGCAGCTCGATCCGGTCGGCGATCTTGCCGAGCCGATGCCGGGTCCGCCGGTCGAGCACGACGAACTGATGCTCGACCCAGGCCTTCAGCGCCCCGCCCAGCGACATGACGCGCGGCGTGCGATCCTTGTCGAGCACGTTGAGGTTCAGGCTGATTCGCGTTTCCAGGTCGGAAAAGCGGAACAGCCCGTCCATCAGCACCTGCGCATCGACGGTGCGGCTGCGCGGTTCGAGGACGATACGCACCTCGGCATCCGATTCGTCGCGCACGTCGGCGAGGATGGGGAACTTGCGGTCGTTGATGAGGCCGGCGATCTGTTCGATCAGCTTGCCCTTCTGCACGCCATAGGGGATTTCGCTGACCACCGCCTGCCAGCCGCCGCCCTTTTCACGCTCCACCGTCCAGCGCGCGCGGACCCGGAAGCTGCCGCGCCCGGTGGCATAGCTTTCGGCAATCACCGCCGCCGGATCGACGACAAGGCCGCCGGTCGGGAAATCCGGCCCCTTCACATGGTCGAGCACCGCGGCGTCGGGCGCATCGGGCTTGTCGACCAGCATCATCGCCGCATCGAGCAGTTCGGCGGCATTGTGCGGCGGGATGCTCGTCGCCATGCCCACCGCGATGCCGCTGGCGCCGTTGGCGAGCAGGTTGGGGAACAGGCCGGGGAACAGCTCCGGCTCCTGCTCCTCGCCATTGTACGTCGGGCGGTAGGCGACGGCATCCTCGTCCAGCCCATCCATCAGGTCGATCGCGACCTGCGTCAGCCGCGCCTCGGTATAGCGGTACGCGGCAGCGTTATCGCCGTCGATGTTGCCGAAATTGCCCTGCCCGTCGACCAGCGGATAGCGCAGCGCGAAATCCTGCGCGAGGCGGACCATGGCGTCGTACACCGACTGGTCGCCGTGCGGATGGTATTTGCCGATCACGTCGCCGACGACGCGCGCGCATTTCTTGTAGCCCTGCGTCGGGTCGAGGCGCAGCAGCCGCATCGCCCACAGCAGGCGGCGATGCACCGGCTTCAACCCGTCGCGAACGTCCGGCAGCGAGCGCGCCGTGATCGTCGACAGCGCATAGACGAGGTAGCGGTCCGACAGCGCGGTATCGAAGGGGGCGTCGAGCACGCCGATCGGCGGCTCCTGGAAGTCGGTGGCCATATCGGGAACACGTTAAGCCGGCCGGCTGGAAACGGCAACGCCCTCCACCGCGGCGGCGAGCAGGGCGCGATGCCGCCGCCCCGTCTCGCGCCAATCGTAGCGCATGGCATAGCGCCGCGTCGCCGCCCGATCGGGCAGGTTCGCCAGCAAGGCGCCGAGTGCGTCGCGGATCGCCGCGACCGACCGATCGGCGCTGAGCAGCCCCGCCTCGGGCACCCGCACCACCTCCGGCGATCCCCACACCGGCGTCGCCACCAGCGGCGTGCCGCAGGCGAGCGCTTCGAGCAGCACGTTGGCGATCCCCTCGCGATCCGCCGCATTCACCGCCACGTCCGCAGCGCCGTAGAGTGCAGGCAGCTGCCGCTGGTCGACATGGCCCAGGAACCGCACGCGCTCCGAGACGCCGAGCGCCGCCGCCAGCGCCCGCAACGCCGCCTCGCGCGGGCCATCGCCGGCGATCATCAGCGTGACGCCGGGCAGCGCGGCGATGGCGCGGATCGCCAGGTCATGCCCCTTGCGATCGATCAGGTGACCGACCGACACGATCGTCGGGCCGCAAAACCCGAGTTCACGCCGCAGGCGCTCGCGATCGGCGGGCGGGCTGAACAGGTCGAGATCGACGCCATGTTCGACGACGCTCACCCGCTCCGCGCCGGCCCTCATCAGCAACAGCTCGTCGCGCAGCGCGCCGCACACCGTCGTCACCGCCGCCGCCCGTCCGATCGCGTCGAGGATCATGCGCCGCGGCAGGCGATGGCGCGGGATCAGGCTGACATCGGTCCCGAGCGCGGTCATCACGAACGGGCGGTCGAGGGCGCGGGCAAGCAGCCCGGCAGCCACCCCGTCGGGGTAAAGATAATAACTGTCGATCACGTCGAAATCGAACGTCCGGCGCAAGGCGGCAAGGTGCGGATACAGCGCCGCCGCCATCAGCCACGGCGCGGCCGTCATGCCGACCTTCGGCGGCAGCGGATAACGCGGATGGTGGATGTCCATCCCGCGCCGCACCGCCGTACCCGGCACGCGGGCGAAATCGGCATAGCGGCCGAAGACACGTCGCGGGCTGGGAAACCACGGCACCGGCGCCACCACGCGGATCGCATCGCCCGCCGCCGCGGCGAGATGCGCGATACGATGTTCGATGAAGATGCCATGCCGCGGCTGCACGGCGTTGGGGTACAGGCTGGACAGCACCAGGATCTTCATCGGCAACGACCCGCGACGTGGTTCACGCCGCGTGCGGCAGGCGCGCCACGTCGGCGGCCCGCAGCGTCAGGATCGCCACCGCGCCGCGGCCGCGCCCCTCGCTTTCCAGGCGCAGGCTGCCCTCCATCGCGTTCATCGAATTGGCGCACCAGTGCAGGCCGAGGCCGCCCGACTTGTGTTCGCGCGTCGAGAAGCCGCGCTGAAACAGCGTCGCGCCGGTCGCCGCATCGAACCCCTCGCCATCGTCGCGGATGTGGACGCAGACCGAATCGCCGTTTCGGTACATGGTGACGCCGATCGAGCCGCTGTCGCGCCCGCCCGCCGCGATCGCCTCGGCGGCATTGCCCAGCAGGTTGCCGATCACCTGGCTGAGGATGACGCGGTTGGCCAACGCATGATGCGGCTCGGCGGGGAAGCTGAAGGCGATCGACGCGGTATCCGAATAGCGCGCGATCGCGGCGTTCCGCGCGACGATCTCGCTGAGGTCGCACGGTTCCAGCGTCGGGCGTTCGTGCGCGCGCTTCTGCTGTTCGCCGATGATCTCCAGCACATGCGCCATCGCCTCGCGGCCGACCTGCAATTCGCCGCGCATCGTCTCGCGTCCCGCCACTTCGGCGGCCAGTGCGGCGGTGACGAAGGCGGACAGCTTGGCCCGGCGGCCGGCGGGCAGTTCGTCCAGCGCCAGTTCGGCGAGCGCCCGGTCCACGGTCGCCCGGTCGATCGGCGGCGGCTGGGCGATGCCGTGGCTCAGGATCGTGCTGATCGGATTGAGCGCGTTGCGCACGTTGTGCATCACCGCCACCGCGCTCTCGGTGCGCCCCAGCGCGAAGCTCTGCACCTCGATCTGTTCGCGCAGGTCCTTCAGCTGCGACAGCATGGCATTGAGGCTGTGGCCGAGCGAGCCGAACTCGTCGCGCCGGCCGTCATCCTCCAGCAGCGCCATCGAACCCGACGCGCGGACCCGCTGCATATGGCGCTCGACGCGCTGCAACGGCCGCAGCACCAGCCGCGAGATCGTCCGGCGCAGCACGACCAGCACGATCAGCAGCAGCAGCGTCGACCCCGCCACCGCCAGCAACAGCATGCGCCGGCCGAGCAGCGACACGTCGCGCACGATGTGGAACCGGGCGGCGGCGACGGCCCGGCCGTTGGCACCCGGAATCGGCACGGCGATGCCGATCATGGTCCGGCCGGGGGCGACGCGTTCGTGGTCGCCGGTGACGTTGAGGTCGATCCGCGCATCGAGCTGCAACAGGTCCGACAGCTGGCGGGAGGTGATCTGCCGCGCCATCAGCACATAGCCGCGCGACGCGCCCGTCCCGTCGGAGCGGCGCACCTGCGCCACGCCTACCGCCGCGACGACCGGCCCGAGGCGCGCATAGAAATGCCCCGAATTGCTGCGGCCGACGATCCGGCGAAGGTCGGTATGCGTCGCGACGCGCACCATCGCCGCGCGCAGGTCCGGCCGCTCCCGCCCCGTCGCGGGGTCCAGCCAGCGCGCGATCTGGATTTGTCCATCGGGGCGGACATAGGCCATGCCCTGCACGCCGAGGTTGGTCATCGCCAGCGGCGAAAAGCTGTCGCGCTCGAACGCGGCGGACGGCGCCGCCATGTAGTCGTAGCTCTGCGTCCAGTCGCCATAGTCGCGCACAGCATTTTCGACCTTGGCGGCATATTCGCTCAAGGCGGCGCGGGTGCGCTCGACGTGGCCGCCGATCGCCTTGCTCTCCAGCGCATGGAAACTGGGGGTGATGACGCTCGCGAGCAGCAGCGTGATGCCGAGCGCACCGGCGGCGCCGACCGCGGTCAGGATCAGCACCAGCTTGGCGCCGAGCGACGCGGGGCCTCTCGCCCGAACGCGCCCCGACCCGGGGCGCCGCATCAGCCGTGCGTCCCGGTGCCCGCCACCTCCTCGGGTTCCTCACCGAAGAAGCGCTGCTGCGCGATCTCCAGCGCGAGGTCCGATGACACGGGGCGTGAGAAGAAATAGCCCTGCAGGTGGCTGGCACCGGCCAGCCGCAGCGCCTGCACCTGCGCCTCCGTCTCGACGCCCTCGGCGATCACCTCCAGCCCCAGCGCCCGGCCGAGATGGATGATCGAATGGACGATGGCGGCGCTCTCGCGCTCGCGGCCCATGCCGTCGATGAAGCTGCGGTCGATCTTCAGGCTGTCGAGCGCGAACTTGCGGATGTTGTAGAGGCTGGAATAGCCGGTGCCGAAATCGTCCAGCGCGATGCGGAAGCCCATCTGTCGCAGCTTGTAGAGCGTCTCGGCGGCCCGCTCCGCATCGTCGAAGATCGCCGTTTCGGTGATCTCGATCTGCACGCGCCCCGGCTCGACGCCCGCACGCTGCACGCTTTCCATGATATGGCCGACGAAGTTGTGGCGACGGAACTGGCGGGGCGAGAAGTTCACCGACACATATTGGCCGGGGAATTGCTGCACCGTCTTCAGCGCCTCGTCGAGGATCCAGTCGCCCAGTTCGTGGATGACGTTCGATTCCTCGGCGATCGGAATGAAGGTCGCCGGGCTGATCGGCCCGTATTCCTCGGTATTCCAGCGCACCAGCGCCTCGAAGCCGATCACCTCCAGCGCATCGCGGCTGATGATCGGCTGGTAGACGAGGCTGAGCTCGCCGCGCGCCACCGACTGCGCGAGACCCTGCTCGATGCGCCGGCGGAAGCGGATGCCTTCGTCCATGCTCTCGTCGAACAGGCGGGTGACGCCGCGCCCGGCACGCTTGGCATCGTTGAGCGCCAGGTCGGCACGGCGCAGCGCGTCGATGGGATCGCACACGCCGGCGCCCTCCACCACGACGAGGCCGGCGGACGCGCCGCTCTGCACCGAATTGCCGAAGACCTGATGCGTGCCGGTGCAGGCCGCGACGATCCGGTCGCAGGCCATCACCGCCGCATCCTCGCCCGGCGCATCGAACAGGACGCCGAATTCGTCACCGCCGAGCCGCGCCACCACCGCCCCCTCCGGGGCATGGGCGTGCAGGATGGCGCAGACCTCGCGGATCAGCGCATCGCCGGCGAGATGGCCGAGCGTATCGTTGACGATCTTGAACCGGTCGAGGTCGAACATCGCCGTGGCGAACAGCCCCGGCCGCTTGGCACGCTCGCCCAGCGCGCGCAGGAAGGCGAGGCGATTGGGGGCATCGGTCAGCGAATCGTGCGTTGCCATGTGGATAGCGCGGCTCTCGTTGGCGGCGAGTTCCGCGCCCTGCTCCTCGAGCTGGACGATCTGCGCGGCCAGCTGCGCGCGCGCGGCGGCGAGTTCGCGGTCCACCTCCCACCGGCGGGACAGCGCCGTGGCCGTCTGCACGATCTCGGCGACCTCGAACGGCTTGGCGATATAGAAGATCTTGTCGGCCGGGCCGGCGACCTTGCTGATCTCGATCGGCGAGAAATCGGAAAAGCCGGTGACGATGACCAGGTTGATCTCGGGGTCCAGCGCCCGGATGCGCCGCGCCGTCTCGCGTCCGTCGATCCCCGGCGGCATGCGCACGTCGATGAAGGCGACCGCATAGGGCGTGCCGGCCGCCAGCGCCGCCTCGACGGCGGCGACCGCGTCGAGCCCCTGGTGGCAATGCGTCAGGTCGAACGGATCGGCCTCATCCGCGGCATCGGGCGCTTCCTCGCCGAACAGCTCGGCCGCCATCGCTCCCAAGGCATCCTCGTCCGCGCCGCGCTGGCTGGCGAAGCTGCGGGCGTAGCTGTCGTGCATCGCCGGTTCGTCGTCGACGATCAGCAGGCGCTTGGGGGCGGCAACGGTCATGGGTGCGAACTTCCCTCACATGGTTGACGAGGGCGTAAGCGAACGCGGTTAAAGCGTCGTAAACGACTTCAGCTGCCCCTCCAGCGCCTGCGCCCCCAGCACGATCGCGCCGAGGGGGCCGGCATTGCCGCCGAGGGCGGGCGGCACGACGAAGCCGGGCTCGGCGATATCGGGCAGCGCGATATAGCCGGCAAGGCTCTTGACCATCGCGGCGCGGACACGCGGGAACAGATGGTCGTTGCCGACCATCACGCCGCCGCCCATCACGATCCGCCGCGGCACCCCGGTCAGCACCAGCGTGTGGCAGAGCTGGCCAAGCACGTGCGCGACCGGGTCCCACACCGGATCGTCGGCGGCGATCTCCTCGCCCTTCTTGCCCGCCCGCGCACCGATGGCGGGGCCTGCGGCCAGCCCCTCCAGGCAGCCGCCGTGGAACGGGCAGATGCCCATCCAATCGTCACCCGGCAGGCGATCGGGACGGATATGGCCGAACTCGCTGTGCGTCAGCCCGTCGACCGGCTTGCCGCCGGCGATCAGGCCGACGCCGATGCCGGTGCCGACCGTCGCATAGGCGATGTCGCGCAGGCCCCTGGCCGCTCCCCAGCGCGCCTCCGCCAGCGCCGCGCCGACGACGTCCGTGTGGAAACCGGTCGGGACGCCGTAGCGCGCGCCGAGCCGGCCGGCGACGTCGGTGCCCGCCCAATGCGGCTTGGGGGTGGAGGTGATGTGGCCGTAATCGGCGGACTCGCGGTCGATCGAGATCGGGCCGAAGCTCGCGATGCCGAGCGCGTCGAACGTGCCCCAGCCGTCCAGCACCCGCTCGATCCCCGCCAGCGCCTCGTCGGGGCGCGTCGTCGGCAACTGGACGCGATCCTCGATCGCGTCCGGCCCGCGGGCGAGGAGGCAGATGATCTTGGTCCCGCCCAATTCGATGCCGGCTACCAACGGGGGGACGCTTACCACGATCGCTTTCTCCTTCGGGGCATCCGATTAGACGAGTCCGGACGGTTAGGCGAGAGCAAGCGGGCGGAGCGGCGAGCCGATCAGCCCGCTCACCATGGCCGCCTGGATCCGGTTTGCAGGCCACGTTCCCGACAGCGGCCCCACCAGCCTGTCGCGCACGAACGGCAGCGTCCGGCTGTCCGACTGGTAGACCGGCGTGAACAGCGCGGTCAGCGCCTGATAGAGCCGGACATGCCGGCGCCGCAGGGCCACCGCCGCCGCCAGCCCGGCAGCGACGCCATCGGCCTCCCGCAGGCCCTTGGCGAGCGCATAGGCATCGAGCAGCGCCATGTTGGCGCCCTGTCCCAGCTGCGGGCTGGCGGAATGCCAGGCATCGCCGATGTGGATCATCGCCGCGCCGGCCGGTCGCGAGAGCGTGCGATGGGCATAGCGGGCGAAGGTGAGACAGTCGGGATCGACGATCTGTTCGAGCAGCGGCGCGGTCGCCGGCCAGAGCGCCTGCACCTCGTCGCGCCATGCGGCGAGGCCCGCCTGTCGCCAGGCCGCCACCCGGTCGGCCCGGATCGACCAGAAAAAGGCGACCTGATCGGCCGCCGCGCCCGGCGGGCGCCCGATCGGCAGCACACCCGCCATCATGCTCGCCCGGCGGTAGCGCTGTTCGAGCGCATCGCCGGCAAAGCCGGGTACCGCATCGAGGTTCGCCCACAGGGCACCATAATGCAGCGCACGGCCGCAGGGTGGCGCCAGCGGGGTTCGCGTGCCCAGCGCATCGACGATCAGGTCGAACGGCGCCGATCGCGTGCCGTCGGCGAAGACGAGACGGCGCCCTCCCGCGGCGACCGGCTCGCTGCCCGCGATCGTCCGCCCGGTTTCCACCGGAATGCCTGCCGCCGTCACCGCATCGTGCAGGACGGAAAAGAGCGTCGCGCGATGGACGCCGAACCCGCACAGGCCGGCCTGCCCGAGCGTCGCATAGGCGACGTCGAGCACCGTCCGGCCGCCTGCTTGGCCGGACAGCCGGTCGATCCGGGCGCTGCGCGCGATCAATGCGCCATCCAGTCCCAGCGACCGCAACACGGCAAGGCCGGTCGGCTGGATCATCAGTCCCGACCCGATCGGTGCCGGCGCGGCGAAACGCTCGACGATGGTGACGCGATGTCCGTCGCGCGCCAGCAGCAACGCCGCCGCGAGCCCCGCCGGCCCGCAGCCGGCGACCGCGATGGCGTGGCGCGCGGCTATTCGACCGTCACCGATTTTGCGAGATTCCGCGGCTGATCCACATCCGTGCCCTTCGCCACCGCGACATGGTATGCCAGCAGTTGCACCGGCACAGCATAGACCAAAGGCGCGATCAGCGGATGGACCTTGGGCATGGTGATCGTGGCGATGCACCCCTCGCCCGCCGCCTGGATGCCGTCATAGTCGCTGATCAGCACCACTCTGCCGCCGCGCGCCTGCACCTCCTGCATGTTGCTGACGGTCTTGTCGAACAGCGGACCCGACGGCGCGATCACGATCACCGGCACATTCTCGTCGATCAGCGCGATCGGGCCGTGCTTCATCTCGCCCGCGGCATAGCCCTCGGCGTGGATGTAGCTGATCTCCTTCAGCTTCAGCGCGCCTTCCAGCGCCAGCGGATAGTCGGTGCCGCGGCCCAGATAGAGGACGTCGCGTGCCCCCGCGACCGCGCCCGCCATTTCGGCGATCGCCTCGTCATAGGCGAGCGCACCGTTGAGCGCGGCGGGCGCCTCGGCAAGGTGACGGACGATCTCGCGCTCCTCGCCATCCTTCAGCTTGCCCTTGGCACGGGCGAGGTTGGCGGCGAGCGCGGCGAGCACCGCGAGCTGGCAGGTGAACGCCTTGGTGGAGGCGACGCCGATCTCCGGCCCGGCGTGCGTCGGCAGCAGCAGGTCCGCCTCGCGCGCCATGCTGCTGGTCGGCACGTTGACCACCGCGGCGATCGTCTGCCCCTCCGACTTGGCGTGGCGCAGCGCGGCCAGCGTATCGGCGGTTTCACCCGACTGGCTGATGACGATCATCAGCCCGCCCGGCTCCATCACCGGCGCGCGGTACCGGAATTCGGATGCGACATCGAGGTCGACCGGCACCCGCGCGAACTGCTCGAACCAATATTTGGCGACCATGCCGGCATAGAAGCTGGTTCCGCAGGCGACGATGGTGACGCGCTTGATCCCCGCCAGATCGAAGTCGGGGATCGGCAACGTCACCCGATCCTCCATGCGCTGCAGGTACGAACGCAGCGTCTGGGCGACGACGATCGGCTGTTCGTAGATCTCCTTCAGCATGTAGTGGCGGTGATTGCCCTTGCTGATGAGTTCACCGGTCACGCCAGAGATGGTGACCGGCCGTTCGACCGGATGATTGTCGCGGTCGTAGACCTCGGCGCCTTCTTTCGTACAGACGACCCAGTCGCCCTCTTCCAGATAGGCGATCCGCTGGGTGAGGGGCGCCAGCGCCAGCGCGTCCGAGCCCAGGTAGGTTTCGCCATCGCCATGGCCGACGACCAGCGGCGAGCCCAGCCGGGCGCCGATCAGCAGTTCGGGATGCTTGCGGAACAGGATGGCGAGCGCGAACGCCCCGTGCAGGCGCGGCAGCACCTCGCGCACCGCCGCGGCGGGTTCGATGCCCGCCTCGACCTTTTCGCTGATGAGATGGGCGACCACCTCCGTATCCGTCTCGCTGGTGAAGATGCGCCCGCGCGCGATCAGTTCGTCGCGCAGCGGCTTGAAGTTCTCGATGATGCCGTTGTGCACCACCGCGACCTCGTCGGTCGCATGCGGATGGGCGTTGTTGGTCGTCGGTCCGCCATGCGTCGCCCAGCGGGTGTGCGCGATGCCGGTGGTGCCGGGCAGCGGATGCGCGGCGAGCTCACTGGCAAGGTTGACGAGCTTGCCTGACGCCCGCCGCCGCTCGATGCCGCCGTCATGATCGGTGGCGATGCCCGCCGAATCGTAGCCGCGATATTCCAGACGCTTGAGCCCATCGAGCAGGCGATCGGCCACATCTTCCGCACCGACGATTCCAACGATTCCACACATGAGACTGGCCTTAGGAATGAAGAGTGTAGGGGACACGGATGCCGGGCATGTCGCTCGGGAAATCCCGTGTATTGCGTGTCACGAGGATGCGGTTGCCGAGCAGCGCGGACGCATGGATCACGGCATCCGGCAGCTTCAGCTTGGGTCGTTCGAACCGCAGGGCAGCCGCCCGCCGCGCGATCGGTATGGTCATTTCTTCGATCAGAAAATCTTCAAAGAAGAGCGCCATCGTGGCCTCCTCCTCCGAACGCACCTTCGACATCACCTCGATCCAGGTGACGCGGCTGATCCAACGCCGTTCCGTCCGGATCAACTCCAGGCGCGCCCGTCGATCGCCATTCAGCGCGTCGATCAGGATATTGCTGTCGAACGATGCCTCGTTCACTTACGCGTCCGCCAATATTCGCGTTCGCGATCGTCCTCCGCATCGAACAGGTCGGGGAACTCGGCCCGGACGGAATCGTAATCCTCGTCCCAAGGGCGCGTCCATTCCGCACGCATGCGCCGCTGCCATGCGACCGAGTCACCGATGTCGTCCCGATCGCGCCACAGGCCGAATGCCTGTTCTATGCCCTCACTCGTGCTCGCCGTGCGATACTTGGCCACTGCGTCGCGAACCACCGCGGCACGAGACTTGCCCTCGATGACGGCGCGATTGTCCAGCCACCGCATGTCCTCCTCAGGGATATCGATCAGCGTGCGCATGGAAGCACGATATCACGCGATGATATCACTTGCCAGCCTTGCGCGCCGCCATCTGCTGGCGGAAGCGCGCGGCCCAGCCGGGCTTGGCGACCTGCGCCGGGCGGACCAGCGCGAGCGCGTCGGCGGGGACGTCCTGCGTCACTACCGATCCCGCCGCGACGATTGCGCCCGCCCCGATCGCCACCGGCGCGACCAGCGCGGAGTTCGAGCCGACGAAGGCCCCCGCCCCGATCGTCGTCCTGTATTTAAAGAAGCCGTCGTAATTGCAGGTGATCGTGCCCGCGCCGATGTTCGCCTTCGCGCCCACGTCGGCATCGCCGATGTAGGACAGGTGGTTCACCTTCGCCCCCGCGCCGACGCTCGCCTTCTTGACCTCGACGAAGTTGCCGACCTTGGCCCCCTCGCCGAGCGCCGCGCCCGGCCGCAGCCGGGCATAGGGGCCGACCTCCGCCCCCGCACCGATCGTCGCGCCCTCGATATGGCTGAAGGCGTGGATCACCGCGCCGTCCGCGATTGCCACGCCGGGGCCGAACACCACGTTGGGCGCGATCGTCACGTCCCGCCCGACGACGGTATCGTGGCTGAACCACACCGTCTCGGGCGCGATCAGCGTCGCGCCATCGGCCATCGCCGCCAGCCGCCGCGCCGCCTGCCAGCCGGCCTCCACCGCCGCCAGTTCGCCGCGGCTGTTGATCCCGGCAACCTCGTCCTCGCCCGTCTCGATCGCCACCGCGCGGCCGCCCTCGGCGATGGCGAGCGTCACCACGTCGGGCAGATAATATTCGCCGGCCGCATTGTCGTTGCCGACCGCCTCCAGCAGCCGCCACAGGTCGCGGGTGCGCACCGCGGTGACGCCCGAATTGCACAGGTCGACGGCGCGCTCCTCGGCACTCGCATCCTTGAACTCGACCATCTTGGCGATGGTGCCGTCGGCGGACGCGACGATCCGGCCATAGGCACGCGCGTCGGCGGGGCGGAAACCGAGCACCGCGACGGTCGGCGCATCCGGCGCCTCCAGCCGGGCTGCGAGCCGCGCGACGGTGTCGGTCGCCAGCAACGGCGTGTCGCCGAAGCAGACGATGGCGACGCCGTCGAAATCGGCGAGGCTCGCCTTCGCCTGCAAGGCCGCATGCGCGGTGCCGAGCTGTTCGCGCTGCCACGCGATCTCGACGCCGGTCGCGGCGACCGCCGCCTCCACCTGCTCGCCCGAGGCGCCGACCACCACGACGCGGCGGGTGGCGCCGGCGCGGTTGAGGCTGTCGATCAGGTGGAGCAGCATCGGCCGCCCCGCGATCGGGTGCAGCACCTTGTGCAGGTCGGATTTCATCCGCGTGCCTTTGCCCGCGGCGAGGATGATGACGGCGATCGGCGTGGTCATGGCGGCACCGCCTGCCACGGAAGGCTTGCCATTTCCATAGCGAGCCGTCACCGCCGCCCGACATGACAACGAATTCATCGCCTTTCGATATCGTCGGCTTCGATCTCGACGGCACCCTGCTCGACACCAGCGGCGATCTCGCCGCCGCGGTCAACCACGCGCTCGCCTCGATCGACCGGCCGATGCTGACCGTCGAACAGGTCAAGCCGATGATCGGCGGCGGCGCGCGCCACATGCTGGCGCAGGGCATGGCGGCGACCGGCGGCTGCGACGACGCGACGCTCGACGTGCTGCACCGGCGCCTGCTGGCCCATTACGAGGCGAACATCGCCGTCCTGACGCAGCCCTACCCCGGCACTCTCGACGCGCTCGACGCCCTCGCCGCGCGCGGCGCGCGGCTGGCGGTGGTCACCAACAAGTTGGAAGGATTGGCGCGCAAGGTGCTGGACGCGCTCGGCCTGACGCAGCGCTTCGCCTGCATCATCGGCGGCGACACGATGGGACCAGGCAACGCCAAGCCGAGCCCCAAGCCGATCTACGAGATGCTCGCCCGCTGCGGCGGCGGCCGCGCGGCGTTCGTCGGCGATTCGATCTTCGACATCCGCGCCGGGCAGGCCGCCGGCCTGCCGACGATCGCCTGCTCCTTCGGCTTCCTGATGCAGCCGGTCGAGGACCTGGGCGCCGATGCGGTGATCGACGGCTATGCCGAACTGATCTCGACGCTGGAGCGGCTGAGCGGCGGGCGACCATCCTGACCTGTAACGGCGGGAATGATCCCCCAATGCACGCAATATCCTAGCCGCGCCGCCACTTGGTCCAGAGGTGCCGCGTCAGCATGGCAGGCGGCATGCGCAGCCAGTGCGAGCGGACGTAGAACGCGAAGCGGATGAACGGCCGGATCGGGCGGCCCCAGTCGTCGCGGGCGAGCAGGCGCCGCAGGTACAGCCGGTCGAACGATCGCAGACCGCGGTGCTCGGGCGCAACGGGTGTCGCGAACAGGCGGTGGCTGAGCCGCTGCGCCCGCGCCGCCTCGCGCGAGAGGCCGTGGTGCGCCGCGCGTTCGTCGAGCCCGGCGGTGCCATGTTCCTCGATCAGGCAGTGGATGTCCCACAGGTTGCGCAGGCCGCCGGCAAGATCGCCGTCCGCCAGCAGATGCGCGGCGGCGTGCACGATCATGTCCGTCGGCGATAGCACCGACAGGCCATTGCCCAGCGGCCGCGCTGCGGCGATCAGCGCATCGGCGTCAGGGGTCACCCGCGCGGTCAGCGGCAGGATGGTATGGTGGACGTCGATCATCCGGTCGCGCGTGCGATGGATCAGCGGCGGCAGCTCGTGCATCCAGCGGCGGTAATAGGCATCGTCGTACGGATCGGGCTTCACCCACTCCCATCCCGCCGCGATCAGCGCCGCCTCCACCGCATCGAGCGACGCACGCGGCACCAGGATGTCGAGATCGCCGATCGACCGCCCCCGTCCGGCGAGCAGCCCCGCCGCGACGAACGCCGTGCCCTTCAGCAGCACGACCGGACACCCCAGCGGCGCCAGCGCCCGGCGTGCCATCTCGGCTTCCCACAAGGCGGCGCGGCGCCCGTTCTCCGCCGCGGCGCGGGCGTCGGCGAACAGCTGCGCGACGTCCTCGGGCAGCGGCAGCCCGTCGAGCCGGTAGGCGAGCGTGCCCAGCAGCTGTTCGGCCCGCGCGGCGGTGATGAGGCCGGTCCAGTCGGTGTCGAGCGCCAGGCTGGTCGGCTCGGCCAGCGCCTGCGCCAGGGTCAGAGCGTCTGCCACAGCGCCTCCACCTGGCGAACCGCCGACGCGCCGTCGGGATAGTCGATCGCGTGCGCGGGCGCGCGCCTCACCAGCCGCGCCAGCGCGTCGAACCCGGCCTCGCCCATCGCGACGTAATTGGTCGACGCCTGGGTCAGCCGCACGAAGGATTCGCTCGCCCGCACCGGCCGCACGTCGGCGGCGAAGCCGTGCCGCGGATAGAGCAGCAGCGCCGGCTCCGCCGGCTCGTCCATCGCCCCGACCGCGATCGCGTCGGGCACCATGTGGCGGATATCGCCCTTGGGGGTGCCGGCGAGCAGCGGTCCGAGCCGCGCCTCCGGCCGCGCCGCGACCGCGGCGGCGATGCCGGCATTCTTCAGGCTGACCAGCCGGGGAAAGGCGTGGACCAGCCCCGTCTCCGGATCGATCAGCGCGAACTCGTCGCCCATGAACCGCCAGCCGCGGGCCGCCAACAGCGTCGCCAGCGTGGATTTGCCTGCCCCCGATTCCCCGGTCATCAGCAGCGCCCGCCCGTCACGCTCGACGCATGAGGCATGCAGCAAGAGATAGCGGCGCCCGCCCAGCGCCAGCTGCAGGTTCATCCCCATTTCGGCGGCGAGCAGGCCCTGCGCGAGCGGCAGCGGTGCCGCCTCCGGCAGGATGTAGTCGCCGGCGATGCGGATCGACGGCCGCACCCAGCGGCGCCACGGCCGCGTCGCCTCCAGCCGAACGGTGAAATCGGGCAGATTGGGCGCGGGATAATAGCGGTAGAGTTCGCGCAGCAGCGCGATCGGCTCAGGCCAGTCGCTGCCGACACGGAAACCGATCGGCCCGATCCGCACGCAGAAGACGTGCTTCATGCCGCTTCGACCAGGCCGGCGACGACCAGTTCATCGAGCCGCGCGAGCAACGCCGCGCGGTTCGCATCGGCCAGGTCGAACCGTTCACCGAGCCGCGCGAGCAGCGCGTCGGCGGCCAGCGGCTCCTCGGCCAGCACGGCCAGGATCTCGGGCGCCGGACTGGCCAGCAGATGCGTGATCCCGGACGGGCGGTGGAACAGCGCGACGAAGGCATCGAGCTCCACGCTCAGCAGCGCCTCCCCCCCTGGCGCGCGATAGCGCACCGCCTCAGCCGCGGGGCATCTGCAAGGAGGCAAAGCAGGTGAAGCCGCCCTGCCCGCGCTGCAACCGGCGGATATAGCTCACATAGGCGCGATTGCTGTCGTAGGTCGTGCCGGGCAGCTGCGCGCCGGCCAGCGCGCGCTTCACCTCTTCGCCCTTGAACGGCCGCGATGCCGGCGGAAAGGCGCCCTTGGTTCCGGCGGCGACGACATTGCCGGCCGGATCGATGAACTGCCCCGCCCGGCCCATGTCGGGCACCGGGATCTCGCAGGTCATCACCGATCCCGCCGTCTGCGCCAGTGCCGGGCGGATCGACACCACCGCTCCCGCGCTCACCGCGCCCAGCATCAGCATGCGCCGCCGCGACGGCACGGCATCGGCCGCCTCGGTCTGGTCGTGGCCGTTGGTCGGCATCTCGTCGCTCATCGCCCCCTGCTAGCCGACGCTGAGTTTCACATTCGCTAACCACTGGCAAGCGCCTGACTCGTACCGCTGCGGGACGGGCCAAGCCGGAATCGACTGCCCCCTGCCCTTCGCACGCAACCTCGGCTAGCGAGGCGCGCATGACCTCCCGATTCGTCCGACGATTGAGCGGCGCGCTGGCCATCGCGCTCGGCGTCGGCATCGGCGTGCTGGCGGTCGACGGGCGGCCGGACGGGGCGGCGGTGGCACTGGTCGGCGCGATCGCCGCGGCGCTCGCCGCGCTGGGCCGCGGCGACGATGGCGAAGCCGCGGCGGGCCAGAGCGGCCCGGACGCCACGCTGCTGCTCGCCGAGGTGCTGGACGTGATCGCCGAGCCGGTGCTGCTGGTGCGCGGCGGCATCGTCACCTGCGCCAACACGGCGGCGAGGGCGCTGCTCGGCCGGCACATCGTCGGGGAGGACGTGCGCGTCGCCATCCGCCATCCCGCCGCCGCCGACCGACTGAGTTCGGCAGCGCCGCTGCCCGATCGTCCGGTGGAGCTCGTCGGCCTCGGTTCGCCCGATCAGCATTGGGAGATGCGCACCGGTGAGACCGCCGACGGCGCGCGCATCGTCCACCTCGTCGATCAGTCGGGCAATCACGCCGCGGAGAAAATGCGCGTCGATTTCGTCGCCAACGCCAGCCATGAACTGCGCACGCCGCTCGCCTCGATCCTCGGCTTCATCGAGACGCTGAGCGACGAAGCGGGCGAGGATCCGGGCCTTCGTACCCGCTTCCTCCAGGTGATGTTCGCCGAGGCGCAGCGGATGCAGCGGCTGGTCGAGGACCTGATCTCGCTCTCCCGCATCGAGGCGGAGAAATACCGCCTGCCCGGCGACCGGCTCGACCTCGGCGAACTGCTGGAGGACGTCGCCGCCGAAATCCGGGCGGCCGGCAGCCCGCGCGCCGCCGACGTCGGCATCGCCATCGATCCCGACCTGCCGCAGGTGATCGGCGACGAGGCGCAATTGTCGCAGTTGCTGCACAACCTCATCGGCAACGCGATGAAATACGGCCGCGCCGACACCCCCGTGCGTGCCAGCCTGTCGCTCGACCGCTCCGGGCTGCTGCGCGTCAGCGTGGCGGACGAGGGCGAAGGCATCGCGCCCCAGCATATCCCGCGCCTCACCGAGCGTTTCTACCGCGTCGACGCCGGGCGCAGCCGCAGCATCGGCGGCACCGGCCTCGGCCTCGCCATCGTCAAGCATATCGTCGAGCGCCATCGCGGCCGGCTGGATATCGCCAGCAGGGTCGGCGTCGGCACTACCGTGTCGGTCGCGTTGCCCGCCGCGGACGAGCCGCCCGGCGGCACTGTCATCAAAGGGTAACCGAACCGTCACACAGGCGGGTTCAGAGGCGATCGAGTCGCCTCACGGGGATTCGATGCGCCTTCTTCTCCTGGCTATGGGACTATGCCTCGCCGGCTGCCAGGATCAGGCGCTGGGCGGCAGCGGCTCGCGCGACCGGATCACCGCGGTCGGTTCGTCCACCGTCTATCCGTTCACGACGCTGGTCGCCGAAACCTATGTCGCCAACAATCCCGATGCCAGGGCGCCGGTGATCGAATCGACCGGCACCGGTGCGGGCATGAAGCTGTTCTGCGCCGGCATCGGCGCCGGGCATCCGGATATCGAGGACGCCTCGCGCCGCATGAAGCGCAGCGAATATGCCGCCTGCGCCGCGAACGGCGTCGGCCCCGTGATGGAGGTGCAGATCGGCATCGACGGCATCGCCTTTGCCGAGGCGAAGGACGGCCCCGGCATGTCGCTGACCCCCGCCGATCTCTACCGCGCGCTCGCCGCCACCCCCGGCGGCCGGCGCAACACCGCCCGCACCTGGCGCGACGTCAATCCGGCGCTGCCGGCGACGCCGATCCAGGTCTATGGCCCGCCGGCGACCAGCGGCACCCGCGATGCGCTCGCCGAACTGATCCTCACCCGCGGCTGCGAGGCGGTGGACCCGCGCGCGAAAGCGCTCGCGATCCGCGATCCCGACGCGCACCGGGCGCTGTGCACGCGGGTGCGCGAAGACGGCGCCTATGTCGACGCGGGCGAGAACGACAATCTGATCGTCCAGAAACTCGCCGCCAATCCGGATGCGATCGGCGTCTTCGGCTACAGCTACCTCGAACAGAATCGTGGCACGGTGAACGGCGTCGCGATCGATGGCGTCGCGCCGACCTATGCGACGATCGCCGATGGCCGCTATCCCGGCTCGCGGCCCTTGTACCTCTACGTCAAGACCGCGCACCTGCGCGCCATTCCCGGCCTTGCGGCTTTCCTCGCTCTCTACGCCGACGCCTGGGGGCCGGGCGGACCGCTCGTCCGCCGCGGCCTGATCGCGGCGCCGCCCGCCGTGCGCGCGCGCTCGGCGGCGATCGTCGCGCGCCAGACCCCGCTCGATCCCGCGGAGCTGGGCGCGTGAGCGGGCTCGCCATCGTCCTCGTCGTCTTCGGCCTCGCGCTGATCGGCTGGCTCGCCGCGCGGATGCGCGCGGCGACGTTCCGGCGACCGGGCGTCGCGCGGTTCACGGCATTGCCCGTCCATTACGGCTATTTCGTTGCGCTCTGCGCGCTCGTGCCGCCGCTGCTGTTCCTCGGCGCGTGGAGCCTCGCCTCGCCCGCGCTCGTCACCGATGCGGTGATCGCCACCCCCGCCGCCGCCACGCTGCCGCCGCCCGGCTTTGAGCGCGCCTCGATCCTGTCGGAGGCGCGCGAACTCGGCGCCGGCCGCAGCTATGGCGCGTTCCACGATCTGTCGCAGCGGCTCGCCCCCGCCTATGCCGCCGCGCAGGCGCGCTACGACTGGATCGCGACCGCCGCCGCGCTGCTGCTCGCGCTGACCGGCGGCATCCTCGCCTTCACCCGCGTACGTGCCGATTTCGCCGCGCGTACCCAGGTCGAGCGCGTCGTGATGCTGCTGCTGCTCGCCGCCTCGCTGATCGCGATCCTCACCACCATCGGCATCGTCGCATCGCTGCTCTATGAATCCGGCCGCTTCTTCCGCATCGTCGACGTCGGCGACTTCCTGTTCGGCGCGCATTGGAGCCCGCAGGTGATCGACGCCCGCGATCCAGGCGCCAGCCTGGGTGCGGTGCCGCTGTTCTGGGGCACCTTCTTCATCGGCGCGGTGATTGCGATGGCGGTCGCCATCCCCTTCGGCCTGATGAGCGCGATCTACCTGACGCAATATGCGCAGCCGCGCACCCGCCGCTGGATGAAGCCGGTGCTGGAGATGCTCGCCGGCGTGCCGACCGTCGTCTACGGCTATTTCGCCGCGCTCACCGTCGCGCCCGCGGTGCGCGAACTCGGCGTCGCGCTCGGCATCGCGTCCGCGTCCTCGGAAAGCGCGCTGGCGGCGGGCGCGGTGATGGGGATCATGATTATCCCCTTCGTCTCGTCGATGGCCGACGATTCGATCGCCGCCGTGCCTGCCGCGATGCGCGACGGCAGCCTGGCGATGGGCGCGACCCAATCGGAAACGATCCGCAAGGTGATCCTGCCCGCCGCGCTGCCCGGGGTCGTCGGCGGCATCCTCCTCGCGCTCAGCCGCGCGATCGGCGAGACGATGATCGTCGTCATGGCGGCCTCGGGCGTCGCGACGCTCACCGCCAATCCCTTCGCCAGCACCACCACCGTCACCAAGCAGATCGTCGACCTGCTGACCGGCGAGGCGGAGTTCGACAGTGCGAAGACGCTGGCCGCCTTCGCGCTCGGCCTCACGCTGTTCGTCATCACGCTCGCGCTCAACGTCGTCGCGCTCACCGTCGTGAAGCGGTATCGGGAAGCCTATGAATAGCCCGCCGCTCCCCACCGACTGGACGGCGGAGGCGTTGCGGCGGCGCAGCCGGCGACGCCATGCCGCCGAGCGGCGCTTCCGCCTGCTCGGGCTCGCCGCGGTCTGCCTGTCGGCGGGCTTCCTCGCCTTCCTGCTGGCGACGATGCTGTGGCAGGGGATGAGCGGTTTCCGCAGCACCCGCATCGCTCTGCCGATCGATTTCGTCGCCGCACGGCTGCAGGTCACGCCGGCGCGGTTGCGCGGCCGCGGTGCCGACCTCGCGCTTGCCGGTGCGGGGCTGGAAAGCCTCGTCGATCGCGCCGCGACCCGCGCCTATGGCCCGCGCGGCCCCGACCTGCTGTCCGACGGCGCCTGGCTGGTGGTGCGCGATGCGGTGCTGCGCGATCCTGCGCTGCTCCACACGCGCGCGACGATCGCCGTTCCCGTCGCCAGCGCGCTCGACGTCGCCGCCAAGCATGACGGCACGCCCGCCGCAGAAGCGGTCGTCGCCCGCCTGCAAGCCCGCGGCGTGCTCCGCATCGACTGGTCGTGGCGCTTCCTCACCGCGGCGGACTCCACCGATCCGACCCGCGTCGGCATCTGGGGCGCGCTCAAGGGATCGTTGCTCACCATGGCGGTGACCATCGGCCTCGCCTTTCCGATCGGCGTGTTCGCCGCCCTCTACCTGGAGGAATATGCGCCGCGGAACCGCTGGACCGACGTGATCGAGGTATCGATCAACAATCTCGCCGCCGTGCCCTCGATCATCTTCGGCCTGCTCGGGCTCGCGGTGTTCCTCGGCACCTTCCACCTGCCGCGTTCGGCGCCGCTGGTCGGGGGGCTGACGCTCGCGCTGATGACCATGCCGGTGATCGTCATCGCCGGCCGCAACGCCATTCGCGCCGTTCCGCCCTCGGTGCGCGATGCCGCGCTCGCGGTCGGCGCATCGCCGGTGCAGGTGGTGTTCGACCATGTCCTGCCGCTGGCGCTGCCGGGCATCCTCACCGGCACGATCATCGGCATGGCGCGTGCCCTGGGCGAAACGGCGCCTTTGCTGATGATCGGCATGCGTGCCTTCATCGCGGCGCCGCCATCCCGCCTCACCGATCCCGCCACGGTGCTGCCGGTGCAGATCTTCCTGTGGTCCGACGATGTGAACCGCGGCTTCGTCGAAAAGACCTCGGCGGCGATCATCGTCCTGCTCGTGCTGCTCCTCGCCATGAACGCGCTCGCCATCTACCTCCGCAACCGATTCGAGACCCGCTGGTGACCTCCCCCTCCCTGCCCAAGATGTCGGCGCGCGACGTCAGCGTCTTCTACGGCGCCGCCCAGGCGATCGACCATGTCTCGATCGACGTGACGCAGGACAATGTGGTCGCCTTCATCGGCCCGTCGGGCTGCGGCAAGTCGACCTTCCTGCGCACGCTCAACCGGATGAACGACACCGTGCCCTCGGCCCGCGTCTCGGGCGAGATCCTGCTCGACGGCGAGGATATCTACGCGCCCGCCATGGACGTGGTGCAGCTGCGCGCGCGCGTCGGCATGGTGTTCCAGAAACCGAACCCCTTCCCCAAGTCGATCTACGAAAACGTCGCCTACGGCCCGCGCATCCACGGCCTGGCGACGGCGCGCGCCGACCTCGACCGGATGGTCGAACAGTCGCTGCGCCGCGCCGGCCTGTGGGACGAGGTGAAGGATCGCCTGACCGACAGCGGCACGGCGCTGTCGGGCGGCCAGCAGCAGCGGCTGTGCATCGCCCGCGCCATCGCCGTCGATCCGGAGGTGATCCTGATGGACGAACCGTGCAGCGCGCTGGACCCGATCGCCACCGCCAAGATCGAGGAGCTGATCCACGAGCTGAAGGGCCGCTACGCCATCGTCATCGTGACGCACAACATGCAGCAGGCGGCGCGCGTGTCGCAGCAGACCGCCTTCTTCCACCTGGGGCAGCTCGTCGAATTCGGCGCGACCAGCGACCTCTTCACCAACCCGCGGGAAGAACGCACCCGCGACTACATCACGGGGCGTTATGGTTGACCACACCGTCAAGGCGTTCGACGCCGATATCGGCCTGCTGAGGGGCCTGATCTCGCAGATGGGGGGCCTCGCCGAGGATGCGATCGGCCAGGCGATGCAGGCGTTGCAGCGGCCCGATCCCGCGCTCGCCGCCCGCGTCCGAGCCGACGACAAGGCGATCGACACGATCGAGGCGGAGGTGGAGCGGCTCGCCGTGCGCATCATCGCCCTGCGCGCGCCGATGGCGGTCGACCTGCGCGAGGTCGTCGCCGCGCTGAAGATCGCCGCCGTCGTCGAGCGGATCGGAGACTATGCCAAGAACATCGCCAAGCGCGTTCCCCTGATCGCCGATCCTGGCGAAGGCGGCGAACATCGCATCGAGCCGCTGTCGCTGCTCCCCTCCATGGCGCGCATGGCGAGCGACATGGTGCGCCGCGCGCTCGACGCCTTCGCCGCACGCGATCCGGAGGCGGCGCTGCGCGTGGTGGAGAGCGACGCCGCACTGGACGATTTCTACGACAGCATCTTCCGCACCCTCGTCACCTACATGGTCGAGAACCCGCGCACGATCAGCCAGGTCGCCCACCTGCTGTTCGTCGCCAAGAACCTGGAGCGGATCGGCGACCACGCCACCAACGTCGCCGAGATGGTCTATTTCGCCGCAACCGGAACCCAGATGGCCGACCGCGACCGCGGCGGCCTCACCCCAGAGGACGAACGCTGATGGCACGCGCATCCATGCTGCTGGTCGAGGACGATGCCGCCCTCGCCGAACTGCTGATCTACCATTTCAAGCGCGAGGATTTCGACGTCGCGCACACGCCCGACGGTGAGGAGGCACTGCTGCTCGCCAAGGAGAAGGCACCCGACATCGTGCTGCTCGACTGGATGGTCGAGGGGCTGTCGGGCATCGAGGTGTGCCGCCGCCTGCGCCGCATGAGCGAGACGCAGAACGTGCCGATCATCATGCTGACCGCGCGCGGCGAAGAGGAAGACCGTATCCGCGGGCTGGAAACGGGCGCCGACGATTACGTCACCAAGCCCTTCTCCCCACGCGAACTCGTCGCGCGCGTCAGCGCGGTGCTGCGCCGGGTGCGCCCCGCGCTCGCCGGCGAGGCACTGACCTATGACGACATCGAGATGGACACGGTGGGGCACAAGGTGCGCCGCTCGGGCGAGGTCGTGCCGCTCGGCCCGACCGAATTCCGCCTGCTCAAGCATTTTCTCGAACATCCCGGCTGGGTGTTCAGCCGGGAACGCCTGCTCGACGCCGTCTGGGGCCACGACAGCGATATCGAGAGCCGCACCGTCGACGTCCATATCCGCCGCCTGCGCAAGGCGATCAACATCGGCAACCGGCCCGACCTGATCCGCACCGTGCGATCCGCAGGATATTCGCTCGATTCAGGCGCCTAGGACTGATCGACATTCAAGATGAGGGATCCTCTTCATCCCCCCCGCCAGGGGGAGGTGGCGCCGTAGGCGACGGAGGGGGAGGACTCCCAACGCTGGTCGTCGCTTACCTCCCCCTCCGTCAGGCTACGCCTGCCACCTCCCCCTGGCGGGGGAGGATCGAATGTCGACTGGTCCTAAATCATCCGCGTGAATTGAATCGCTGTCGAAACGATGGATAAAAGTCCGCATTGGGGCGTTGGGCCGGAGCGTTGATGCTGATCGACGCATGAGATTTCGAAGGAGATTCCGCGATGAAGCTCATCCTGCTGGCCGCGACCGCCCTGGTCGCCGCCCCCGTGCTGGCGCAGACCACACCCGCCCCGGCACCCGCCGACGCGCAGACCGCGCCCGCCGATCCGGCAACGGCGCCCGCCGACCAGACCGCGCCGGCGCCGGCTGATCCCGCCGCGGCTCCCGCTCCGGCCGATGCCACGGGCGCGCCGCCGCCGCAGATGTCGAGCTCGGCGCCGATGACGACCGGTGGCGCGACCCCGGCCGGCGGCTATGCCCCGACCGGTCCGGCCGTGACCGGCGGCACGCCCGGTTCGAACCTGCCGCCCGTCTTCCGCCCGGCGCCGACCCCGGACCAGGCCTTCCCGCCGCCCGCGCCGCTTGCCGAATATCCGATCTGCAAGAAGGGCCAGTACGATCAGTGCCGGCAGCGCGGCGGCAAGTAACGCCCGCCGCGACCGGTCACCGGTTGCATGATGCCACCTAAACGATAGGGGAAGGCGCTCCACGATACAGAGAGGAGCGCCTTTTCCATGTCCACCATCCGCTTCGACGGGCGCGTCGCCATCGTCACCGGTGCCGGCGGCGGCCTCGGCCGGGAATATGCGCTGGAACTCGCCCGCCGCGGGGCCAGGGTGGTGGTCAACGATCTCGGCGCAGCGCGCGATGGCACCGGCCATTCGGACGCGGCGCTCGCGGTAGTCGAGGCGATCCGCAGCGCCGGCGGCGAGGCGATGGCGGACGGCGGCAATGTCGCCGACTACGACCAGATGACCGAGATGGTCGCCCGCGCCCGGGAGGCCTGGGGCGGCGTCCACATCCTCATCAACAACGCCGGCGTGCTCCGCGACAAGACGTTCGCCAAGATGGAGGCCGCCGATTTCGAATTCGTCGTTCGCGTCCATCTGCTCGGCTCCGCCTTCGCGACCAAGGCGTGTTGGGAAACGTTCCGCGAACAGAATTACGGCCGGGTGCTGATGACCGCCTCCTCGACCGGCCTGTTCGGCAATTTCGGTCAGGCGAACTACGGGGCGGCGAAGATGGGGCTTGCCGGCCTCACCAAGACATTGAGCCTCGAAGGCGCCCGTAACGACATCCGCGTCAACACGATCGCGCCCACTGCCGGCACACGCATGACGCAGGACCTGTTCCCGCAAGCCGCATTCGAGGCATTCTCGCCCGAAAAGGTAGCACCCGGCGCTCTTTACTTGGTCAGCGACGACGCACCCACCAATGTCATCCTGGGTGCCGGCGCCGGCGTCTTCCAGACCTCGTACGTCACGCTCACGCCCGGGGCGCTGCTCGAAGGTGACGACCTCTCGCCGGAAGGCGTCGCCGCGCATTTGTCGGCGATCACCGATCGCACCGGCGAGATCGTGCCCCAGTCGGGCGCCGAACAGGCGATGACGATCGGCCGCCTGCTACAGGGCTGACGACGTCCTGCGCCGCTCATCACGCCATCAAGGTGTATTGATTCGATAATACACACATGATAGCCTCCCGCGGTCAACAGGGAGGATGCGATGTATAGCGAAAGCGATATCGATGGCGCGGTGACCGCCGGGGCGATCAGCCCCGATGCGGCCGCCGCGTTCCGCGCCCATGTCGCGGCGGTGCATGCCGCGCCGGCGGTGGACGAGGAGCATTTCCGGCTGCTCACCGGCTTCAACGACATCTTCGTCTCGATCGCGATCGTGCTGCTGCTCGTCGCCGTCGGGCAGATCGGCCTGACGATCGCTCGCCCCATGGGCGGCGCGGTGGTCGCTGCCGCCGCCTGGTCCCTGGCGGAATATTTCACGGCCAAGCGGCGGATGGCGCTGCCCAGCATCCTGCTGCTGATCGCGTTCGTCGGCGGCGTCGCGGGCGCGTTGTTCGGCGGCCTGACGCTGGTCACCTCGGATCTCGGCGAGCGTGCCGGTGCGCTCGCCGCCGCCGGCATCGCGCTGTGCACCGCGGGGGCGGCATGGCTGCACTGGCGGCGCTTCATGGTGCCGATCACCGTCGCCGCCGGCGCCGCTGCGATCGTCGCCACCGCGATCGGCCTCGTCGTCGCCGCGATACCGGGGATCCAGGATGCGGTGTGGCCGCTGCTGCTGATCGGCGGGCTGGGCGTCTTCGCCGCCGCCATGCGCTGGGACATGAGCGATACCGAGCGCAAGACGCGGCGCGCGGACGTCGCCTTCTGGCTGCACCTCGCCGCCGCGCCGATGATCGCCCATTCGATCTTCCAGATGCTGGGCGTGTTCCGCGGCGACATCGGCGCCGGCATGGCGGTGGTGGTGCTGGCGCTGTACGTCTGCTTCGCCGGCATCGCGCTCGCCGTCGATCGCCGCGCGTTGCTCGTCTCCGGCCTCGCCTATGTGCTCGCCGCGCTCTACGCGCTGTTCCGCAGCGCCGGCGCGATCGAGCTCGGCGCGGCGCTGACCGCGTTCGTCATCGGATCGGCGCTGCTGTCGCTCTCCGCCTTCTGGCAGCCGATGCGCCGCGGCGTGGTGACCGCTCTGTCGCAGTCGCTGCGCCACCGCCTGCCGCCGGTCCAGATGGCATGATGGCCGGGAGCGTCTTGGCCTCGACCTGATCGACCCGTTCCGTTCGGCCGGAGCCTGTCGCAGTTCACGGGTTTCCCCTGTGCTTCGACAGGCCCGGCGCGAACGGTTCAGGCAAGTCGCGGGGCGCCGGCACCGCGACGGGACGTCAATCGACCAGTTTCATCAGGCGCCGTTCGACCGGTGCCAGCACCGGGCCCAGTTCGTGGCCACGCTTCAGCACGGCACCCTGCTCGCCGATCAGCGCCCACATGCCCTGCCGACCGCGCAGCGCCGGCCGCTTCTCGATGCGGAATTCCGGCCGCTCGGCGGCACGGCGAAAGGCGGCGAAGACCGCGGCATCCTTGCCGAGGTCCATCGCATAATCCTTCCAATGGCCGGCGGCGACCATCCGGCCGTACAGGTCGAGGATGCGGGTGAGTTCCAGCCGGTCGAAGGCGACCTGCGTCGGCTTGCCGCCGATCGGAAAGGGCGTGACGGTTCCCATCAGGCGCGATCGCGCTCCGCATCCTGCCCCTGTTCGGCGAGCAGCGCATCCAGCCGCTTGCGCATCGCCTCCAGTTCGCAGCGCATGATCTCCATCTTCTGCGTCGCCGGGTCGAACAGCGCGCTGCACGGCGTGCCATAGGGCACGAAGCGTGCCGGCGCCTCCGCAGCCCCGCCTTCGACCACCGTCGGCCGTGCCGGAATGCCGACCATCACCGCGCCTTCCGGCACGTCGCGGGTGACGACCGCATTGGCGCCGACCCGCGCACGGGTGGCGACCAGGATCGGCCCCAGCACCTGCGCGCCGGAACCGATGATGACGCCATCGGCCAGCGTCGGATGGCGCTTGCCCGCGACGCCATTGTCGGGGCTGGTGCCGCCCAGCGTCACGCATTGGTAGATGGTCACGTCGTCGCCGATCTCGGCGGTTTCGCCGATCACGACGAAACCGTGGTCGATGAAGAAGTTGCGCCCGATCTTTGCGCCCGGATGGATATCGATCGCGGTCCAGGCGCGGGCGATGTGGTTGACCAGCCGCGCCAGGAAGAACAGCCGATAGCGGTAGAGACGATGCGCCACGCGGTGCAGGCCCAGCGCCCAGACACCGGGGTAGAGCAGGATTTCGGCACGCGAATGCGGCGCCGGATCGCGCGCCCTGATCGAATCGAGATAGGCGGCCAACCGTCCCAGCATCCGTCACGTCCCCTTCGGCCGACTGGCCCTTGGCCTTGGATGTAGTCGCTCGTTCCGCCGATTTCCATGCCGCCCGCGCGGTCGCTTGGCCGCGGCAAATTCCAGCTTTGTTGTAGGAATTGCCGCGAGGATGCACGATGGTCGCCTCGCGTAGCTTCGGAGTTGTTGTCGTCCATGCCCGATTTCCTCACCGCCATCGACTGGACCGAAGTGCTGCCGTTCATCGCGATCGGCTTTGCCGCACAGGTGGTGGACGGGGCGCTGGGCATGGCGTTCGGCGTCATCAATTCGACGCTGCTGGTGACGTTCATGGGCGTGCCGCCTGCGGTCGCCTCCGCCAGCGTGCATGCCGTCGAGACGTTCACCACCGCCGCCTCCGGCATCAGCCACGTCGTCCATCGCAATGTCGATTGGAAGCTGTTCCGCCGGCTGGTGATCCCCGGCATGATCGGTGCGATCCTCGGCGCGACGATCCTCAGCACCGTCGACGCCTCGATCGCGCGGCCGTTCGTGATGATCTATCTCGCCTGCATCGGCCTATACCTGCTGCTGCGCGCGATCAGGGGGCGAATCGAACCGCGCAAACCGCGCGTCATCGCCCCGCTCGGCCTCGTCGGCGGCTTCCTGGATGCGGCGGGCGGCGGCGGATGGGGGCCGGTGGTGACGTCCAACCTGCTCATCCAGGGCGCGACGCCGCGCCATACGATCGGCACCGTCAACACCGCCGAATTCTTCCTGACCGCGACCGCGTCCGTCACCTTCTTCATCGCGCTCGGCTGGTCGGCGTTCACGTTGCACACGCTCGGCATCCTGATCGGCGGCGTCGTCGCCGCCCCGCTCGGCGGTCTGCTGGCGAAGCGAGTGCCGACCCGGCAGCTGATGGCGCTGGTCGGCGTGCTGCTGACGCTGACCAGCGCATGGTCGATCTATGCTGCATTCGCGAGATGACAACCGGCTGGAGAAACCATCCCTAAACGCCTGTCACCACAAGTTTTGGTTTCTGATCGCCTCAACCGATCACGCAGCGCAAACAGATTAATTTTGCACTGCGGCATGAGCACCTATATCCGGCCCACACCATTCAACCGGAGACCTCCTCATGGCCCTCATCGGCAGCAAGCTGAAGCCCTTCACCACCCAGGCCTACAAGCAGGGCAAGTTCGTCAGCGTCAGCGACGCGGACGTGCTCGGCAAGTGGGCGGTGTTCTTCTTCTACCCGGCCGACTTCACCTTCGTCTGCCCGACCGAGCTCGAAGACCTCGCCGACGTCTATCCGACGCTCCAGAAGATGGGCGTCGAGGTGTACAGCGTGTCGACCGACACCCACTTCAGCCACAAGGCGTGGCATGACAGCTCGCCGGCGATCGGCAAGATCAACTACTACATGCTCGGCGACCAGAACCACGCGATTAGCAACAATTTCGAGATCCTGCGCGAAGGCCAGGGCCTCGCCGATCGCGGCACCTTCGTGATCGATCCCGAAGGCACGATCCAGCTGATCGAAGTCACCTCGGAAGGCGTCGGTCGCAACGCCGCCGAACTGCTGCGCAAGATCAAGGCGGCGCAATATATCGCCGCGCATCCGGGCGAAGTCTGCCCCGCCAAGTGGGAAGAGGGCGAAGAGACGCTCGCCCCCAGCCTGGACCTCGTCGGCAAGATCTGACGACCCGCGCCGCCGCCCCGCGTAGC
Source organism: Sphingomonas cellulosilytica (assembly GCF_052321755.1). Taxonomy (NCBI): domain Bacteria; kingdom Pseudomonadati; phylum Pseudomonadota; class Alphaproteobacteria; order Sphingomonadales; family Sphingomonadaceae; genus Sphingomonas; species Sphingomonas cellulosilytica. The sequence goes on along the minus strand of NZ_JBQRTT010000004.1, from coordinate 139,570 downwards.
CCCTGGGGCGGCGGCCCTCCCTTTTACCTGTTCCTGGAGTACCCATGCTCGACGCCACTCTGACGCAGCAGCTGAAGGCCTATCTGGTCAACATCCGGCAGCCGATCGAACTGGTCGCCAGCCTGGGTGACGACGCCAAGTCGCGCCAGATGCGCGAGCTGATCGACGAGATCGCCGCGCTGTCCGACCGGATCACCGTCGCCGCCGACGACGACGCGCGCAAGCCCAGCTTCCTGATCCGCCGCACCGGCACGGATATCGGCGTGCGCTTCGCCGGCCTGCCGATGGGCCATGAATTCACCAGCCTGGTGCTCGCACTGCTGCAGGTCGGCGGCCATCCGTCGAAGGCCGCGCAGGACCTGATCGCGCAGGTCGAGGCGCTGGACGGCGACTTCCGCTTCGAAACCTATTTCTCGCTGTCGTGCGCCAACTGCCCCGACGTGGTGCAGGCGCTCAACCTGATGGCGGTGCTCAACCCGCGCGTCACCCATACCGCGATCGACGGCGCGCTGTTCCAGGAGGAGGTCGCCAGCCGCAAGGTGATGGCGGTGCCGACCGTCTTCCTCAACGGCGAACCCTTCGGCCAGGGCCGCATGGAACTCGAACAGATCGTCGCCAAGCTCGACACCGGCGCCGGTGCGCGCGCCGCGGAGAAGATCGCCGCCAAGGAGCCGTTCGACGTGCTCGTCGTCGGCGGTGGTCCCGCCGGCGCCGCCGCGGCGATCTACACCGCGCGCAAGGGCATCCGCACCGGCATCGCCGCAGAGCGCTTCGGCGGGCAGGTGCTCGACACCATGGCGATCGAGAATTTCGTGTCCGTCTCGCACACCGAAGGGCCGAAGCTCGCCGCCGATCTCGAACGGCACGTCCGCGAATATGACGTCGACATCATGAATTTGCAGCGCGCCGAGCGACTGGTCCCCGCCGCGACCGAGGGCGGCCTGCACGAGGTGGTGCTGGAGAACGGCGCGTCGTTGAAGGCACGCACGGTGATCCTGTCGACCGGCGCGCGCTGGCGGACGATGAACGTGCCGGGCGAGGACGCCTATCGCAACAAGGGCGTCGCCTATTGCCCGCATTGCGACGGCCCCTTGTTCAAGGGCAAGCGCGTCGCGGTGATCGGCGGCGGCAATTCGGGTGTCGAGGCGGCGATCGACCTCGCTGGCATCGTCGCGCATGTGACGCTGATCGAATATGATGCGGACCTTCGCGCCGACGCGGTGCTCCAGCGCAAGCTCGCCAGCCTGCCCAACGTGCGGATCATCACCTCGGCGCTCACCACGGAGGTGCATGGCGATGGCGAGCGGGTGACCGCCCTCTCCTATCGCGACCGCAACCACGACACGCTGCATCGCGTCGAGCTGGAGGGCGTGTTCGTACAGATCGGGCTGGTGCCGAACACCGAATGGCTGGCCGGCACGGTGGCGCTGAGCCCGCGCGGCGAGATCGAGGTCGACCATCGCGGCCACACCTCGCGCGCCGGCATCTTCGCCGCCGGCGATGCGACGACCGTGCCGTTTAAGCAGATCGTCATCGCCATGGGCGAAGGCTCGAAGGCGGCGCTGGCGGCCTTCGACCACCTCATCCGCCTGCCCGCGGAAGAAACCCACGACTGGGAACAGGCCGCGGAATAGCATCTCCAATTCCTCCCCTGCTGCGCAGGGGAGGAATGGTGCATCCTCCCCGGCACGGGGAGGTGGCAGCGCGTAGCGCTGACGGAGGGGGCTTCCTCATGCGACACCCTGCGCGGCGAGCCCCCTCCACCACCGCTACGCGGCGGTCCCTCCCCCGTGCCGGGGAGGAGCGCCAAGGCCAGGGCGGACTTAGGGGGTGGCATCCCCTGCCCCGCCCCTCTATCTCGCCGGCCATGGCGGCGACCTACCTCCCTACGCTCAAGCAGCTGCAATATCTCGTCGCGCTGAAGGACGCCGGCCATTTCGGCCGCGCCGCCGAGGCGTGCTTCGTCACCCAGTCGACGCTGTCGGCGGGCTTGCGCGAACTCGAAACGCTGATCGGCGTCACCCTGGTCGAACGCACCCGCCGCGTCGTCCGCTTCACGCCGCTGGGCGACCGCATCGCCGACAAGGCACGCCGCGTGCTGCGCGAGGCGGAGGAGCTGGGCGATATCGCCCGCGCCGCCGGCCGGCCGCTGTCGGGCGACATGCGGATGAGCGTCATCCCGACCATCGCCCCGTTCATGCTGCCCCACATCCTGCCCCGGCTGCGGCGCGACTACCCCGATCTCAAGCTGTTCCTGCGCGAGGAGCCGTCGGGCGCCGCCTGCGAAGGGCTGCACAACGGCCGCACCGACTGCGTGCTGCTCGCCCTGCCGTTCGCCTGCGGCGAGGTGGCGGTGCAGACCTTGTTCGACGATCGCCTGTTCGTCGCCTATCTGCCGCAGGACATGCCGAGCGACCCGCCGGCGGTACCCGCGGCGCTGATCGACGAAACGCGGCTGTTGCTGCTCGAGGACGGACACTGCCTGAAGGACCATGCGCTGTCCGCCTGCAACCGGCCCGAACTGCGCGCGGAGGCGACGATGCTCGGCACCTCGCTGCACACCATCGTGCAGATGGTCGACAACGGCCTCGGCCTCACCATGCTGCCCGAGATGGCGCTGAAGGCCGGCATCCTCGACCATACCGATATCGTCGCCCGGCCGCTCGACGCCGACAATGCGGTGCGACGCATCGCATTGGTGTGGCGGCGGGCGTCCCCGCGCGAAAAGGATTTCCAGCTGCTCGCCGAAGCTCTGGCGGAGGCGCGCTGATGCAAGGAGGCCGCGATATGATCCCTACGATCCGCAGAAGGGTGCGCCGCGCCGCGCCGTTGCTCGCCGCCCTGCTGGCCGGCTGCGTGCCCCCCACGGCCGCCCCCGTCGTCACGCCGCCGCCGGTGGTCAGCGCCGCCCCCGTCCCGGTCGATCCGTCGCTGATCGGATCGGAGGCGACCATCGCCGCCTCCATCGCCGCGACGCCGGGCTTCCACACGCTGGCGAACGAGCTGCGCACCGCCGAGCTCGACCCGCTGCTCGCCGGCCCCGGTCACTACACGCTGTTCGCACCGACCGACGCGGCCTTCACCCGCCTCGCGCCCGGCATCGCCAACGATCTGCTCGCACCGGAAAACCGCGCCGCGCTCGTCGCGCTGATGCGCTATCATGTCGTGCCGGGCACGGTGACGACCGAACAATTGACGCAGCGCATCCAGGCAGGCGGCGGCCGCACCGTGCTGACGACGCTGGGCGGCCAGCCGCTCACCGCGACGATGACGGGGAACGTCATCACGCTGACCAGCGCCACCGGCAACCGCAGCTATGTCGAGGCAGCGGACGTCGCGCAGGTCAACGGCGTGATCCACGTGGTGAACGGCGTGCTGGTGCCCACCCTGCCGCGTTAGGCCAACCCTGCCCCTGACGAGTCATTACGGGCTCCCTCCTTCACCAGCCCGGCGAGAGCGTGATGAGGTGGCACCAAACCGTTCGTGCTGAGCCTGTCGAAGCACAGGTGAGCGTGGATCAACGCCAGAATGTCCTAGCCGGTACAGAGGGCGAGAAGAACCGGCCCTAACGCGTCGCCCCCACATCGGACGGCCACCGCTACCGCCCCCAGCGCGCCGCCGCATCCGCGTCGCTGTCGCGCGCCTCCACCCAGCGCGCCTCGTCGCCGCGCGTTTCGCGCTTCCAGAACGGCGCGTCGGTCTTCAGCCGGTCGATCAGATAGGCGCACGCCTCCAGCGCCGCGGCGCGATGCGCCGCCGCCGCCGCGACGAAGACGATCCGTTCGCCCGGCCGCATCGGTCCGACGCGGTGGACGATCGTCGCGCCCTCCAGCGACCAGCGTGCCACCGCCTCTTCGGCGACGCGGGTCAGCGCCGCCTCGGTCGCGCCGGGATAATGTTCGAGTTCGAGCACGGCGACGCCGCCCGCCGCGTCGGCATCGGCGCGGACCAGCCCCGTAAAGGTGGCGACCGCGCCCGAGCCGTCCGCCGCTTCGGCGCGCGCAATCTCTCCGGCGATATCGATCGGCTCCGGCCCGACGGCGATGCGGATCATCCCCCGGTCACCGGCGGGAACAGCGCGACCTCGCGCGCGCCGACGATGCTGGCGTCCATCGCCACGAACGCCTGGTCGACCGCTGCGCGCAACCGACCGCGATCGGCCAGCGCCTCGGCGCTCGTCGCATCCCGCGCGGCGAGCCAGTCGACCAGCGCGGCGACGCTCGTCACCTCGGCAGGGGGCGTCACCACCTCGCCGCCGCGGCCCATGCGCTCGCGCACCCAGGCGAAATAGAGCAGGTCGATTCCCATCCGCCTCAATCCATGTGCTTCAAGCCGACGCGCAGGTAATCCCAGCCCGTCACCAGCGTCAGCGCCGCCGCCCCCCACAGGCAGGCAAGGCCCGTCACCTTGATCCACGCCTCCGCCGGCAACGCGCCGGCCAGGATCAGCGCACCGAACGCGACGAGTTGCAGCGTCGTCTTCCACTTGGCGAGCTTCGACACCGGCAGCGACACCTGCAGCCCGGCGAGGAATTCGCGCAGGCCCGACACCGCGATCTCGCGCAACAGGATGATGAGCGCGGCGATCAGGTGGACGCCGGTGATGAGCGCCATGTCGTCGTGCCGCGTGCCGACCAGCATCAGGATCACGGCGGCGACCATGATCTTGTCGGCGATCGGATCGAGGAACATGCCCAGTTTCGAGACGGCCCCCTGCGCGCGCGCCAGATAGCCGTCGAAATAATCGGTGATGCCCATCAGGCAGTAGAGCGCGAAGGCGATGCCGAAGCCCGCCTCCCACCGCGGCCACCACAGCAGCGCGACGAGCAGCGGCACCGCGACGATCCGCGACAGCGTCAAAAGGTTGGGCAAGGTCAGCATCCCCGCTCTCCTACCGCGCCCCGCGCGCCGACGTAAGCCCCGGTCGCCGCGCGCTTCTTCGCTACCCCGTTGGCGATGCCCCTGCACTCGGCTATGCCCGCCGCAGTTTCGCCACGATCGAAGGCCGACGTCTGCCATGTTGAATGCCATGGGGTTGCTGAAGCAGCGCCGCTTCCTGCCCCTTTTCACCACGCAGTTCCTGGGCGCGTTCAACGACAATCTGTTCAAGACGTCGATGGTGCTGTTCGCGACCTATGCGATCTTCAACGACCCGCACATGGAGGCGAATTTCAACGCGCTGGCGACCGGCATCGCCATCCTGCCCTTCTTCCTCCTCTCGGCGCTCGCCGGCCAGCTCGCCGACAGCCATGACAAGGCGCGCATCATCCGCATCGTCAAGACGGCGGAAATCGGCATCATGCTGCTCGGCGCGGCCGGGCTGATGGTCGCGCGCGCCGGCCAGCCGCATCTCGGCGTCGGGCTGATGCTGGGCGCGGTGCTGTTCCTCGGCGTGCATTCGACCTTCTTCGGGCCGATCAAATACGCGATCCTGCCGCAGCATCTCAAACCCTGCGACGTGCTGGGCGGCACCGGGCTGGTGGAGGCGGGCACCTACCTCGCCATCCTGCTCGGCACGATCATGGCGGGATGGATCCCGATCGAGGGCGCCGCGATCCTGGTGCTGGTCGTCGCCGCGATCGGCTGGATCTGCGCGCGGCAGGTGCCGCCCGCCCCGCGCGAGGGGCCGCGGCTGAAGCTCAACTACAATCCCTTCACCGCCTCGTGGCGGCTGATCAGCGCGACCATGCACATCCCGCGGCTATTCCTGGCGATCTGCGCGATCAGCTTCTTCTGGACGATCGGCGCGGTGCTCATCATCGTCTTCCCGCCCCTGGTGAAGAACGTGCTGACCGCCGACGAACGCGTCGCGAGCGGCGCCATCGCCGTCTTCTCGGTCGGTGTCGCGATCGGCTCGGTGGTCATCAACACCATGCTGAAGGGCAAGATCAGCGCCCGCTATTCCCCGGTATCGGTGATCGCGATGGGCGTGTTCGTGGTGATCTTCTCGCTGCTGTGCCGCACCTGGATGCCGGCCGCGCCGGGCCATTATTACGACTGGAGCCAGTTCGTCGCCCAGCCGCGCGCCATCCCGATCATGCTCAGCCTGCTCGCCATCGCGACCACCGGCGGCATGTTCGTGGTGCCGCTCTACGCCTTCCTCACCACCACCGTGGAAAAGGATCAGACCGCACGCACGGTGGCGGCCAACAATGTCGTCAATTCAGGCGCGATGACCCTGGGCTCGATCGCCGTGCTCGGCATCAACATGCTGGGGGTGCGCCCGGTCGACATGCTGCTGGTGGTGGCGGGCATGTGCCTGATCTCCGCCTGGATCGCGCAGAAACTCCACCTCGCCTGCGACTGAGGGCCGGCCCGGCCGTCAGAGCAGGAACGTGTAGAAGCAGGTGAAGAACGCCGCGAAGCTGAGCAGGAACAGCTTCCAGTCCTCGTCGTCGCGCTTGCGCACATCGGGCAGCACCGGGGGCGGCAGCGACCGTCGAAACGGGTGGCCGGCGGATTCGTTGGTCAGGACGAGGCGTCTGGTCATCATGGGCGAGTTAACGCTTTGTTTACGATTGGGACCAGCGGCAAAGGTGGTTAAGCCGCAGCTGTCCGAGGATGGGACAGGCCGCAGGACAGGGTGAGAGAGGTTTACCGATGAGTGTCGCATTCCGCCGCGAGAGCGACGAGGAGCATCTGGAGCCCAAGTTCGAACTGCCGATCCCCGCCGGCCCCAATCTGGTGACTGGCGCCGGCAAGGCGCTGATCGACACGCGGATCGCCGAAATCGAGCGGACGCTCGGAAAGGCGACCGCGGAGGAGGCCGAGCCGCTGCGCCGCGACCTGCGCTATTGGCAGACCCGCCGCGCGACCGCGATTCCGACTCCCGCTCCCGCCGACGGCAGCGCCGGCTTCGGCACGCGCGTCACGATTCGCCTCGGCAATCGCACCCGCACGATCGCCATCGTCGGCGACGACGAAGCGGATCCGCACGCCGATCGGCTGGCCTATGGCGCGCCGCTCGCCCATGCCCTGATCGGTGCGGAGCCGGGCGATCTGCTGCCGTTCAACGGGCGCGACGATGCGATCGAGGTGCTGGGCGTCGAACCGATCGACCTGCCGGACTGAGCCGAGCTACGAGATCGCGTGCGATCCCGTAGCTCGACCGTCGGGCACCGGGGAGCGCCCGGATATCGGCGGAGCCAGTATGGGAGAGAACGCCGCCGATCCGCGATCCTATCACATAATCATGTTGCCGCCATATGTCCGGCGCGACATTCCGGCGCAATCTGCCGGTCGCATGGCGGGGCCGAAAGAGGTCCCGCCCGTCATGCCAGCGCCATCCGTCCATCCCAGTGCCGCAGCACGATCGATCGCGACCTGCATCGCCATCGGCCACCGCCCGACGCGCAAACAGACGGAGGACGCCGGCGTCCGCCGCGCGCGCTGCCGCTGCTGCGGCCTGCAACTGATGCGCACGGCGATCAGCCGCCAATGGATCATCGCCGACCGGCTGGGCTGATCGAAGAGCGCCGCACCTGCCATCGCCTGATGACACCACGGAAACCGGATCGCCCGATGACACCACGGAAACCGCATCGCCTGATGACACCACGGAAACCGTTCGTGCTGAGCCTGTCGAAGCACAGATGAGTCTCATGCCCTCCGACAGGATCAGGGCAAACGGAGATGCAGTGCGCCGTGTCGACAGACTCATCTTCTAAACGGGCAGCACCACCCGCGCGATCGCGCCGCCGTCCGGATGGTTGGCGATCGTCGCATCGCCGCCATGTGCCCGCGCGACGCCGCGCACGCTGCTCAGCCCCAAGCCGATGCCGCCGGTGTCGCGATTGCGCGAGCGCTCGCCGCGGAAGAAGGGTTCGAACAGATGGTCGAGGTCGTCGGGGTCGATGCCCGGCCCGTGGTCGCGCACCACGATCACCGCATGGCCTTCCATCCGCTCCAGCGACACCTCGGCATCGCCCGCATATTTCAGCGCATTACCGACCAGATTGGCGACCAGAGCCTTCAACCCGACCGGATCGCCCTCGATCACCAGCGGATCGCCATCGTGCAGCATCACCGCCTCGCCGCGATCCTCCAGATCGTCGGTCACGCTTTCCACCAGCGAGCGCAGGTCCAGCCGCCGCCGCTCGCCGCCTTGCGTCGCATCGCGGAAGAAGGCGAGCGCCGCCTGGATCATTGCCTGCATGTCATGGATATCGGCCTCTGCGGCGTGGCGCAGCGGCTCGGGCGCCTGTTCCAGCCGCAGCCCCAGCCGCATCAGCGGCGTGCGCAGGTCGTGGGCGATCGCCGCGATCATGGTCGTGCGGTCCTCGACATAGCGGTTGAGCCGCGCCTGCATGCGGTTGAACGCCGCGGCCGCATCCGCGATTTCCGCCGGGCCGCCGAGCGGCACGGGCGCCGCCCGCGGGTCGCGCCCCAGCCGTTCCGCCGCGGCACCGAAGGCGGCGATCGGCTTGGTCAGCCGCCGCGCCAGCAGCCACGCAAAGGGCGCCAGCGCCACCATCGCCGCCAGCAGCCACAGGAAGGCACGCCACCGCCAGCTCTCGAACCCGGTCCGCGCCGCGCGTGCGGTCAGCCAGCTGCCGTCCGTCTGCTGCACAGACACGGCGAAATGGCCGAACAGGATCTGGTTGCGCGCATCGGGCGATCGCGGCGGCTGCGGCATGCCGGGGCGATGCGGCATCGGGCCGAAGAACATCGGCGGCGGCCCGCCGAAATGCACCCGCACCCGCTCGGCCGGCACGCCCAGCAGGCCGGCGATGATCCCGCCGATCCGCGTGCCGCGCTCGTCGAACGGCTCGGGATTTTCGGGGTCGCGTGCCAGCAACAGCTCGCCCGTCGCATCGCGGCCTGAGCGCAGGGCGGCGGCGACCTGCGGCGCGGAATAGATGCGCGGCGTCGGCGGGGTGATGAACACCACCAGCGCGACGTTCAGCGCCTGCACGCTGGCGACGCTCAGCAGCATCAGCAGGAAGATACGCCAGAACAGCGACTTGCGCACCCACGCCAGCCCCGCCTTCCAGCGACGCGCCATGCTCACAGGCGGCTGACCTGCGGCACGAACAGATAGCCTTCGTTGCGGATGGTGCGGATGATCTCGTCGCCGCCGCTGCGCAGCTTGCGGCGCAGCCGGCTGATCTGCACGTCGATCGCCCGGTCGAAGGCATCGGAATTCGGGCCGCGTGCCGCCTCCAGCAGCCATTCGCGGGTCAGCACGCGGCGCGGCCGCTCGGCAAAGACGCGCAGCAGCGCGAATTCGCCATCGGTCAGGCCGACGAGCACGCCCTGCGCATCGAACAGTTCGTGCGCCAGCAGGTCCATCGTCCACCCGTCGAACGTCAGGCGGGATCGGTCGGCGGGTTCCGCCTGCTGCCGGCTGCGCAGCGCCGCCCGCAGCGTCGCCAGCACCTCGCGCGCGCTGCACGGCTTGGGCAGGTAGTGGCTCGCGCCGATCTCCAGCCCGACGATACGGTCGCGCTCCTCGCCCAGCGCGCTCAGCATGATGACCGCCGGCCCGCCATCGCGGGTGATGCGGCGGCAGGCGGAGATGCCGTCCTCGCCCGGCATCATCACGTCGAGCAGCACCGCATCGATCCGTTCGCGCTCCAGCACCGCATCCATCTCGCGCGTGTTGGCGGCGGCATGGACGCGGTAGCCGCGCGCGCCGAGGCTCTGGGTCAGCAGGCTGCGGATATCGCGATCGTCGTCGACCACCAGGACCGCGGCGGGATCGTCACCCGGATGGCCCGCCCCCGAACCGCCCCTGTCATGCTGTTGGCTCATCATGCTGCCTTCATGCCCGCGATTTGTTGCCGCAGGATATCAGCGCAGGCTCGCCCGGTCACCGCGCCCATGTGCGCGGCTGACATTCGCCGGCAACATTGGGCTGGTTCGGTGCCGCCACCATCGGGGAGCCGCTTGCCATGAACCGTACCATCGCCATCCTTCTCGCCACCGCCCTCGGCTGCACCGCGGCCGGTGCATCCGCCCAGGCCCATCGCCGCGTCTTCATCAGCCCGATGGGCCAGCCGTTCCGCGCGACCGACACCGCACCCGATCCGGAACGCGCCTGGTTCACCGCGGTGGACGCCAACGGCGACGGCATCGTCACCGCCGCCGAATTCCGCGCCGACGCCGCGCGCTTCTTCGCGATCCTCGACCGCAAGCATGACGGCGAGATCGATCCCGACGACATCGACTATTACGAAAACACGCTCGCCCCCGAGGTCCGCTCCAACGAAGGGCCGGGGATCAGCGCGAGCACGGCGGGATCGGAAGGCGAATCGAAAGCGCCCGCCTATGATTCGCGTCGCCTGGGCGCGGCGCGCTTCAGCTATTTCGACCTGCCCGAGCCGGTGACCTCGGCCGATCGCAACTTCAACCGCGGTATCGACGCCCGCGAATTCGCCGACGCCGCCGACAAGCGCTTCGATGCGCTCGACAAAAGGAAGGACGGCAAACTCACCTGGGACGAGCTGCCCCACGTCAGCGGCCGGATGGAAGGCCCGCAGCGCCGCGGTAAGGGCGGCCCGAGCGGCGGCGGCCATCGCGGCGGCGGCCGTGGTATGCGGGGCGGCGGTGGTGGCGGTTTCGGGGGAGCGGGCGGCGGCTTCGGCGGCGACTAAAACATTCGGCGCACCCGGCTCGCCAGATTCCCGTTCGCCCTGGGCCTGTCGAAGGGCAGGCTCAGGGCGAACGGATCAGGTTTGACGCGCGACTCCCTGCGCGAGACGCTCCCGCCTCAATCGAGGCGGCGCGCCAGTTCCTTGTTCAGCCCCAGCGCAACCAGCGTCGCCACCGCGCCCGACAGCAGGTAACCACCCGCCGCCAGCAGCCCGAACTGGCTCGCCAGCACCAGCGCGGCGAGCGGCGCGAAACCGGCACCGAATAGCCAGGCAAGGTCCGACGTCAGCGCCGCGCCGGTATAGCGCGCCCGCTTGGGGAAATTGTTGGTCACCGCGCCCGACGACTGGCCGAACGACAGGCCGAGCAGCACGAAGCCGCCGATCATGAAGGCGAGCTCGCCCGCATCGCCGACCGCCAGCAGCTGCGGCGCGAAGCCGCTGAACACCGCGATGCCGACCGCCGTATAGCCGAGCACCGAACGCCGCCCGATCCGGTCGGCGAGCAGGCCCGAGATGACGACCGAGCCCAGACCGAAGAACGCGCCGATGATCTCGATGCCGAGGAAGCGGGCGATATCCTCCTTGGTGAACAGCGCGACCCAGGAGAGCGGGAACACCGTCACCATGTGGAACAGCGCGAAGCTGGCGAGCGGGGCGAACGCACCGATGACGATGTTGCGCCACTGCGCCTTCACCGTCGCGGTGACGCGGCTGGGCGTCAGTTCGCGGCTCTTGAACAGCTCGGTATATTCCGGCGTCACCACGATGCGCAGGCGGGCGAACAGCGCCACCACGTTGAGCGCGAAGGCGACGAAGAAGGGATAGCGCCAGCCCCACGACAGGAAGTCCACCGCCTCCATGTTGGCGAGCAGGAAGGCGAACAGCGCGCTCGCCACGATCAGGCCGAGCGGCGCGCCGAGCTGCGGCACCATGGCATACCAGCCACGCTTCTCCGGCGGCGCGTTGAGCGCCAGCAGCGAGGCCAGGCCATCCCAGGCACCGCCGAGGGCAAGGCCCTGACCGATACGGAAGGCGGCAAGCAGGAACGCCGAAGCCATGCCGACCTCGGCATAGCCGGGCAGGAAGGCGAGCGACACGGTGGAGGTGCCGAGCAGGAACAGCGCGATCGTCAGCTTGGTGCCGCGGCCGTATTCACGATCCACCCACATGAAGATCTGCGTGCCGATCGGCCGCGCGATGAAGGCGAGCGGAAAGAGGGCGAACGACCACAGCGTGCCCGTCAGCCGGTCGACATAGGGGAAGACCAGCGCCGGAAAGACGATGACGGAGGCGATGGCATAGCAGAAGAAGTCGAAGAATTCCGACGTCCTGCCGATGATGACCCCGATCGCGATCTCGCCCGGACGGACCTCATGGTCGCCCCGGGTGTTGACGGCACGTGCATCGCGTTCGAGCGGCGCGGAATGGGCGGAAGCCACTGACATGTATCACAGTCCTGTCGTCTCGCGGCCCTGGAGCCACCGGTCACAAACGCATGTCCTGCCCGTTCGGGTGCAGCGCAAGCGGCTTCGTGTACCGCAAGCCATGTTACGGCTCGATAGGACAAAATGTCCTATTCCGCCGGCCACTTGCCAGGCGTAGCGGAGATGACGATGCGAACCCTTCCGTTCCCCCGCGCCCGCTCCGCATGCGCTGCCGCCCTTGCGCTCGCCGCCCCGCTGCTGCTCGGCGGCTGCGACTGGGTGGTCATGAACCCCACCGGCGATGTCGCTCGCCAGCAGGCGCACCTGATCCTGTGGTCGACCGGGCTGATGCTGCTCATCATCATCCCCGTCATCGCGCTCACCATCCTGTTCGCGTGGAAATACCGCCACACCAACGAGGATGCGGAATACGCGCCCGACTGGGACCATTCGACGGGGCTCGAACTCGTCATCTGGGCAGCGCCGCTGATGATCATCATCGCGCTGGGCGCGCTGACCTGGATTAGCACCCACGCGCTCGATCCCTATCGCCCGCTCGCCCGCCTCGCCAAGGGGCAGCCGCTCGCCAAGACCGACAAGCCGCTGGAGATCCAGGTGGTGTCGCTCGACTGGAAGTGGCTGTTCATCTACCCCGAACAGGGTGTGGCGACGGTCAACGAGCTGGTCCTGCCGGTCAACCGCCAGGTCCGCTTCCGCCTCACCTCGTCGTCGGTGATGAACACCTTCTACGTGCCGACCATGGCGGGCATGATCTACACCATGCCGGGCATGGAGACGCGGCTGCACGCGGTGCTCAACAGGCCCGGCCGGTTCAACGGCTTTTCCGCCAACTACAGCGGCGCCGGCTTCTCGGAGATGGACTTCGTCGTCACCGCGACCGACGATGCCGGCTTCGCAGGCTGGGTGAACAAGGCCCGCGCAGCCGGACAGCGGCTCGATCTTGCCGCCTACAACCAGCTCGAACGTCCCAGCGAGAACGTGCCGCCCACACGCTATGCCGGCGCCGCCCCGCAGCTGTTCGACCGCATCCTCGGCATGTGCACCAAGCCCGGCGAGACGTGCATGCAGGCGACGATGATGAAGGACATGCACGCCGGCGGCGGCCATGGCTCGGCCGTCAACGACACGCCGCACCAGCGCGGCAGCGACGCCAAGGGCGCGATCCTCAAGGAGCCGGAGGAAAAGGGCAGCAGCCCGCATATGACCCAGCCGCGCGGCAAGCCCGAAGGCAGCACCGAACCCGGTTCGGGCGCCAACCGCAACATGACCTCGCTCGACCCGACCGCCCTCCCCGGCCGGGTCGCGACCGCCCGTTCGTAGGACCGACACGATGTCCGATTCGCTTCTCAAGACCATCTTCGGGCGGCTGACGCTCGAAAGCTTCCCGATCCACGAACCGATCCTGATCGCGACCTTCGCCGGCGTCGCGCTGGGCGGCATCGCGCTGGTCGCCGCCCTCACCTACTTCAAGGTCTGGGGCTATCTGTGGAAGGAGTGGTTCACCAGCGTCGACCACAAGAAGATCGGGATCATGTACATGATCCTCGGCATCATCATGCTGCTGCGCGGGTTCTCCGACGCGATCATGATGCGCATCCAGCAGGCGATCGCCTTCGGCCCGAACGACGGCTACCTGCCCGCGCACCATTACGACCAAGTGTTCACCGCGCACGGCGTCATCATGATCTTCTTCGTGGCGATGCCCTTCGTCACCGGCCTGATGAACTATGTCGTGCCGCTGCAGATCGGCGCGCGCGACGTGTCGTTCCCCTTCCTCAACAATTTCAGCTTCTGGATGACCGCGGCGGGCGCGGCGATCGTCATGGTCAGCCTGTTCGTCGGCGAATTCGCGCGCACCGGCTGGCTGGCGATGGCGCCGCTGTCGGGCCTCGACTATTCGCCCGACGTTGGCGTGGATTATTACATCTGGGCGCTACAGGTGGCGGGCGTCGGCACCTTGTTATCCGGCGTCAACCTGCTCGCGACCATCGTCAAGATGCGCGCGCCGGGGATGACCCTCATGAAGATGCCGATCTTCACCTGGTCGGCGCTGACCACCAACGTGCTGATCGTCGCCGCCTTTCCGGTGCTGACCGCGGTGCTCGCGCTGCTCAGCCTCGATCGCTATTTCGGCACGCACTTCTTCACCAACACCATGGGCGGCAATCCCATGATGTACGTCAACATGATCTGGATCTGGGGCCATCCTGAGGTCTACATCCTGATCCTGCCGGCGTTCGGCGTGTTTTCGGAAGTCACCTCGACCTTCTGCGGCAAGCGCCTGTTCGGCTATACGTCGATGGTCTACGCGCTGCTGGTCATCACCATCCTTGCCTATCTCGTCTGGCTGCACCACTTCTTCACCATGGGGTCGGGGGCGAGCGTCAATTCGTTCTTCGGCATCACCACGATGATCATCTCGATCCCGACGGGCGCGAAAATCTTCAACTGGCTGTTCACCATGTACAAGGGGCGGATCCGCTTCGAATTGCCGATGATGTGGACGATCGCGTTCATGATCACCTTCGTGATCGGCGGCATGACCGGCGTGCTGCTCGCGGTGCCGCCCGCCGACTTCGTGCTGCACAACTCGCTGTTCCTGGTCGCCCACTTCCACAACGTCATCATCGGCGGCGTGCTGTTCGGGATGTTCGCCGGGATCAACTATTGGTTCCCGAAGGCGTTCGGCTTCAAGCTTGATCGCAAATGGGGCACGATCAGCTTCTGGTTCTGGGTGATCGGCTTCTACGTCGCCTTCATGCCGCTCTACGTGCTCGGCCTGATGGGCGTGACGCGGCGCCTGCGCCACTTCGACGATCCCAGCCTGCAGATCTGGTTCATCATCGCCGCCATCGGCGTCGCGATGATCGCGGTCGGCATCGCCGCCTTCCTGATCCAGTTCTACGTCAGCTTCCGCAACCGCGAGCAGCTGCGCGACTTCACCGGCGATCCGTGGAACGGTCGCAGCCTGGAATGGGCGACCTCGTCGCCGCCGCCGGCCTACAACTTCGCCTTCACGCCGGTCGTCCGCGATCTCGACGCCTGGTACGACATGAAGTCGAACAACGCCGTGCGTCCGACCGGGGGCTTCCGCGACATCCACATGCCGCGCAACACCGGTGCCGGCCTGATCCTGGCCGGGCTGTCGGGCGTCTTCGCCTTCGCGATGATCTGGTACATGTGGTGGCTGGCGGTGCTGGCGTTCGTCGCGCTGGTCGCGGTCGCGATCGGCCACACCTTCAACTACGACCGCGATTACTACATCCCGGCGGCCGAGGTGACCGAGGCCGAGGATCTGCGCACACAGCAACTCGCCGCACGGGGGGCCTGAGGACCATGAGCGAAGCGACCATTCCCCCCGGTGCGCAGGCACCGGTGTTCTACGAGACGGACGAACATCACCACGACGCCGGCGGCAGCACCATGCTGGGCTTCTGGCTGTACCTGATGAGCGACTGCCTGATCTTCGCCATGCTGTTCGCCAGCTATGGCGTCTACGGCGGCAGCTATGCGGGCGGTCCGCAGCCGCACGAGATCTTCAAGCTGCCGCTGGTGGCGCTGAACACCTCTATGCTGCTGCTGTCGTCGATCACCTATGGCTTTGCCATGCTGGCGATGAACGACGGCAAGGTCCGCGCCGTGCAGGGCTGGCTGGCGGTCACCGGCCTGTTCGGCCTCGGCTTCCTGTGCATCGAGCTATACGAATTTTCCGAACTGATCGCCGAGGGCGCCGGGCCGCAGCGCAGCGCCTTCCTGTCGGCGTTCTTCACCCTCGTCGGCACGCACGGCCTGCACGTCACCTTCGGCATCATCTGGCTGGTGACGCTGATGGTGCAGGTCGGCCGCAAGGGGCTGATCGCCGCCAACCAGCGCCGCCTGCAATGCCTGTCGCTGTTCTGGCACTTCCTCGACGTGATCTGGATCGGCGTCTTCACCTTCGTCTACCTGCTGGGAGTGCTGCGATGAGCCTCGACAACCCGGTCGCGGGCCAGCCGCACCACGACCATGCGCACGACAACGTTCACGGTCACGGCCATTCCTCGGCCGAGGCGCACGGCACCCGCAAGGATTACATCATCGGCTTCGTGCTGTCGGTGATCCTCACCGCCATTCCCTTCGGACTGGTGATGAGCGGCGTCATCGCCGACGCGCGGGTCACCGCCGGCATCGTGATGGTGTTCGCGCTGGTGCAGATCGTCGTGCACATGATCTACTTCCTGCACATGAACTCCAAGTCGGAGAACGGCTGGACGCTGATGGCGCTGATCTTCACGATCATCATCGTCACCATCTGTCTGGCGGGATCCTTGTGGGTCATGTTCCACATGAACCTCAACATGATGCCGCAGCCCGGAGACATGGGCGGGATGTGACCGCCATGCGCGGCAAGCTGACGGTCGGCGCCCTGCTGGCCGTCATCGCGCTGCTGGTCGGCCTCGGCGTCTGGCAGCTGCAGCGGCGGACGTGGAAGCTGGCGCTGATCGCCCATACTGAGGCGATGCTGGCGAGCCCGCCGGTCGCCGCCCCCGGACCGGCGCGATGGCCGGCCATCGGCAGCGCCGATCTCTACCGTCCGGTGGTGGCGAGCGGCCGCTACCGGTCTGGCGCAGACACCTATGTGCAGGCGGTGACCGACTTCGGCGGCGGCTATTGGGTGCTGACGCCGCTCGAGACGGATCGCGGCTTCACAATACTGGTCAACCGCGGCTTCGTACCGGCGGACCTGCGCGGCAAGGCGCCGCCCGCCCCGGGCGTGCAGTCCGTGCGCGGTCTGCTGCGGCTGAGCGAGCCCGGCGGCGGCTTCCTGCGCCACAACGATCCCGCCGGGGATCGCTGGTACTCGCGCGACGTCGCCGCCATCGCCGCCGCCCGGCGCCTCGGCCGGATCGCACCCTATTTCATCGATGCAAACCAACCCCGCACCGGCTGGCCGCGTGGCGGCCTGACCGTGGTCCGCTTCCGCAACACGCACCTCGTCTATGCGCTGACCTGGTTCGGCCTCGCCCTGTTAGTGGCGGTGATGGCGTGGCGGGTGCGGCGGCGCTAGCCTGCCGACGTACCGCCGGGGTCAATCGTCCAGCTTGGCGCCATCGACGATCCGGGCAGCGCGTGCGGCCTCCCGAGCCTCCGCATCCCGCTCGGCCTTGGTCCGGCCGAACTTCACGCGGTTCGCCGCAGCCGCCTGCCCGGCGGCCTCCCGATCGCGCGCCTTCCGCGCGCGCCGCAAGTTGATGATCTCTGCCATGGCCAACCCTCTACCATGCCTCCCCCGCCGGCGCGATCCGACCGCGAAGCTGGCAAAGGGAGCAATAAGCGTCGCGCTCGCGGAACCGCCCCCCCCCACCCCCGGCTATGCCGGCGGTCCCCCTCCCCCGCTTAAGCGAGGGAGGAATG
The DNA here is from genome assembly GCF_052321755.1 of Sphingomonas cellulosilytica. Lineage (NCBI taxonomy): Bacteria > Pseudomonadati > Pseudomonadota > Alphaproteobacteria > Sphingomonadales > Sphingomonadaceae > Sphingomonas > Sphingomonas cellulosilytica. The sequence goes on along the minus strand of NZ_JBQRTT010000004.1, from coordinate 122,137 downwards.
GCTTCACTCCTCCCCCGCCAGGGGGAGGTGGCAGCGCGCAAGCGCTGACGGAGGGGGAGGTAAGCCATGCACGTCGTACTCGGGCGAACACGCCATTCCCCAGCTGGGCTGAGGAAGGATTATCGCCCGGCCATCTCCTCCGCCGCCCGCTTTACCAGGCACCAGCGCTGCCACTCGTCGCGCGCATCCGCCAGCGCGCGGTGCGCCGGCACGTCGCGGTCGCGCACCTCCGCCAGCGCCACTACATCGGCCACCGCCCGGCCGAGTTCCGCCGCCGGCACCGCATCGCGCAGGATCGCCGTCGCGATGCCGCGCTGCGCCTCCTCAGTATCGTGCAGCCGCAGCGCATGGCGCGGCAGCTTCGCCGCCCGCAGCAGCGCGCTCAGCCACTTGCCATCCCAGGACGGCGCGCTCGCATACAGGTCGTGCCCGGTCAGCACCGCGATCATCCGCTGCGCCACCACGTCGTGCGGCGTGCCCTCCGCCAGCAGCGTCGCGCGCGGGATATGGTGCACCGCCTCCGCCGTCGCGTCCCAATCGTCCCATTGCGCCGGCGGCCGGATCAGGTGGCTCTCTTCGCGTCCGTCCTCGAACACCCAGGCGACCTCGATCGGATAGCTCTTCTTGGCGAGCGACGAGGCTTCGAAATCGAGGAAGACGTGCATGACCCGGATAACGCGGCAGCGGCGCCTCAGTGCCCCGATCGCCGCCACGCAGTCCGCAGCAGCCGCCCGGCCAGCGCCGGCAGGCCGGGCCGCAGCAGCAGCCAGTCGCGAATCGCCGGCCCCTTCTCGGCGCCGATCACCTGCTTGTAGCCGCTGTCGCCCGCGCCCCAGTCGACGCGGGTGATGCCACGCCCCATCGCCGCGACGAGGTTGCGGTAATACAGCAACTTGCCCGGCGAATGCTTGGCGTAGGCGGGGTCGTAGCTGTTGGCGATCGCATGGGTCAGGTCGCCGGCGTCCAGGTCGAACGAAAAGGCGGCGGGCCGGCCATCGATGGTCAGCAGCGCTCCCCGCATCATGCCGGCCACCACCGGGTCGGCCGCTGCGGCCCGCCAGAAGGCGCCATGGCCGGTTGCGGTGAACTTGGCATCGGAGCCGTCGGTCCGCGCCGCGATCCAGCTCGCCTGTTCGACCTGCGCCAGCGCGTCGAAGGCGGCCGGCCAGTCCGCCCCCGCCAGAAAGCGCCACGCGGGCTCGCCATGCGCGGCGAGATGCTTTTCGTGGAAGCGGTTCTTGCGCAGCGTCGACCCTCGCGGCCAAGCGCCCTCCGCCTGCAACGCCGCCATGTCGAGCAGCCAGCTGTCCGCAACGAAGCGGTCGATCACCGCCCAACCCGCCACCCGCGCCGCCGCGATCAGCGCCGTCGCCGCCGGGTCACCGTCATAGACCGGCCCGATCCTCACGCCGTTCGCCGTGCCCGCCAGCGTCGCCAGCGCCACCTTCACCGCCGCCTCGCCCGCATCTTCGGCGATCGGAAAGCTGCGGAACGGCCAATAGCAGCCGGGCACCGCGGCGATGCGCAGCACCGGCGGCCCCATGCCGACCAGCGGCAGCGCCAGCACCGGCTCGCCATCCTCTTCGACCAGCAGCGTCCGCGCCGCGCCGCCATAGGCCGCCAGAGCCGCGGCGAACCAGCCGTGGCGCAGGAAGGCGTGGCTGGCGGGCGCGCGCGCGGCGACCCGGTCGATCGCCACCGCCAGCCCCTCGGTCACGCTGCCGCGCGCCACCGGCGGCAGCCGCTCGAAATCGGCGAGGAGCATCGGCTTGGTCACGCATGCGGGCTTAGCCGCCATCGGTTACCAAGGCGTGCAGGCTTGCGGCGGGCCGTGCACCCTATCGCACGGCATGCCGCCCGGCCTATGGTGGCGGCCATGCCGGTGTTCCTTCAGGTTTCCACGATCGCGCAGACGATCCAGCTGTCGCTCGCGCCCGTCTTCATGCTGGCGGCGATCGGCCAGATCCTCAACGTGCTTGCCGGCCGCCTCGCCCGCGTCATCGACCGCGCCCGCGCGCTCGAAGAGCGGGTGCCCGATGCCGAGGGGGCCGAGCGCCAGCGGCACGTGTGGGAATTGAAGCTGCTCGACGAACGCATGTCGATCATCAACGCCGCGCTGTTCCTCGCGGTATCCAGCGCGGTGATGGCCTGCATCGTCATCGCCCTGCTGTTCATCGCCAATATCGCCAAATTCCACATCGGCACGTGGATCGCGCTCGTCTTCATCGTCGCCGTCAGCCTCCTGATCTGCTGCCTCACCGCCTTCATGTGGGAGGTGCGGGTCAGCCTGCGCGCGATCCATGTCCGCAAGGAGATCCTGTCGTGACGCTCGCCGCCGAACGCCGGCTGCTGCAGGCGGTGGTGGCGCTGGCCTGCCTCGTGCCGCTGAGCGTCGGCGGCGAAAGCGTGCTGCGCGGGCCGGGCTTCCTCGGCCATCCGCCGGTGATCCCGACCGATCTCGACAGCCATTTCCGCTACATATCGGGCATCTTCTTCGCCGTCGGCATCGCCTTCGCCAGCTGCGTGCCGCGGATCGAGGCCACCGGCCTCCGTTTCCGCCTGCTCGGCGCTTTGGTGGTCGCGGGCGGCCTTGCCCGGCTGGTATCGCTGATGGAGGTCGGCGTGCCATCGTCGGGGCATCTGTTTGGCTTCGCGATGGAACTCGGCGCGGTGCCGCTGCTCATGCTGTGGCAGCGGAGCTTCGCGCGCCGCTGGGCCACCGCCCCGACCCGCTAGAGCGAGCGCGGACTCACCGCACCCCCTCCAGCCCCTCGCCCACATCCGCCTGTTGCAGATAGCGCGGCGCCACCCGTGCCTTGGCCCGCTGTTCATAGGCATAGCCCGCGCCCAGCACCGTCGCCTCGCCGTTCTTCGTCGCGATGAACGACAGGCCGACCGGCAGCCCCTTCACCAGCCCCATCGGCACGGTGAGATTGGGATAGCCCGCAATCGCCGGCAGTTCCGACGACGAAGGGCCGCTATACTGGTCGCCATACACCGGATCGCTCAGCCACGCGCCGGCATAGGTCGGCTCCACCAGCACCTGCGCGCCGGCGCGGCGCAGCATTCCGTCGATCGCTTCGCTCGCCAGCCGCAGCGACGTCGCGCGCGCGGCCTTGTAGGCCGGGTCGTTCAGCCCCTTGGTCTTCGCCGCCTCCTCGAAGATCTCCTGCTGGAAGAACGGCATCTCCTCGGCCGCATGCGCCCGGTTGAAGGCGATCAGCTGGTCGAGCGTCCGCGCGGTCACCGCCGGCGGCGTGGTCGCCAGATACGCCTCCAGGTCCGCCTTCAACTCGGTCTTGAGCACGGTGAACTCGGCATCGCCGATCCCCTCCAGCTTGGGCGGCTTGACGTCGACCAGCACCGCGCCGGCCCCTTTCAGCACCGCCAGCGCCGCCTCGTATCGCGCCGCCAGCGCCGCCGACAGCCCGTCCGGCCGCAGCACCGCGATGCGCATGCCCGACAGCGCGCTCACCGTCAGGCCGGCGGCATAATCGCGCGGCACCGCGCCCGCCGTGGTCGGGTCGGCCGGATCGGCCGCGACCATCGCCGAAAACAGGATCGCCACGTCGCGCACGCTCCGCGCCATCGGCCCCGGTGTATCCTGCGAATGGCTGATCGGCACCACGCGGGTGCGGCTGACGAGGCCGATCGACGGCTTCAGCCCGACCAGCCCGTTGATCGACGAGGGACAGACCACCGACCCGTCCGTTTCCGTGCCGACCGCTGCCGCCGCGAAGCTCGCCGCCACCGCCGCGCCCGACCCCGACGACGAACCGCAGGCGGTGCGATCGAGCGCATAGGGGTTGCGTACCAGCCCGCCGACCGCGCTCCACCCGCTCATCGCATGGGTCGATCGGATGTTCGCCCATTCGCTGAGATTGGTCTTGCCGAGGATCACCGCCCCCGCCGCGCGCAGCGCCGCCACCACCGGCGCGTCGCGGCGGGTGACATTGTCCTTCAGCGCCAGGCTGCCTGCCGTGGTCGCGATCGCGTCTGCGGTTTCGATATTGTCCTTGATGAGCACCGGTACGCCGTGCAGCGGCCCGCGCACCCGCCCCGCCCTGCGCTCGGCATCCAGCGCCTTGGCCTGCGCCACCGCATCGGGATTGACCGCGATGACGCTGCGCAGCGTCAGCCCCTTGCGATCCATCGCCGCGATCCGGTCGAGATAGGCGCGGGTCAGGTCGACGCTGCTCGCCTTGCCGGCGCGCATCAGCGCCTGCGCCTGTTCCAGCGACACCTCCTCCACCGCAACCTTGCGCGCCGCAGCCGGTGCCGCCGCCAGCGTGCCGGCCAGCACAATCGCCAGTGAAATCCGCAGCATATAACCCCCTGTTGACGATGCGATGCTAGCGGAGCCGCCCCGCAGCGCAAGCGGCGTCGCATCGCGGATGAACCCGCGGCAGGTCGCGGCGTTCACCCAGATCAACGTGGCAAAGGACAATCGTGGCACTGGCATTGAAGATCGTCGGCGGGATCGTGGTGGTGCTGGTGGTGGCGATCGGCCTCGCGCTGACGATCGTCCCGCGCTTTCTCGACCGGCTCTATTACGAAGGGCCGGAGAGCGACCATTACGACGGCGCCCGCTTCTTCAATCCCGATGGCGATCAGGACACGATGCGCCTGCCCGCGCGCGGCGGCCGCGCCGGCTTCTTCTGGCGCCAGATGACCGGCCGCGACGGCCGCCCCGCATGGCCGACGCAGGTGGCGGTCACTCCGGCAAAGCCGCCGTCGCGCGTCGAGGGCGACCGCATGCTCGTCACCTGGATCGGCCACGCCAGCGTGCTGATCCAGACCCAGGGCCTCAACATCCTCACCGACCCGATCTACGCGGAGCGCGCCGGCCCCTTCGGCTTCGGGCCGAAACGGGTGGCGGCACCCGGCGTGGCGTTCGACGACCTGCCGAAGATCGACCTCGTGCTGGTCAGCCACAACCATTACGACCATCTCGATCAGGCGGCGTTGCAACGGCTGTGGCAGCGCGACCGGCCGCAGATCGTCACCAGCCTCGGCAACGACAGCGTGATCGGGCAGGTCGGGGCGAAGGCGACCGCGCTCGACTGGGGGCAGCGGGTCGACGTGCGGCCGGGAGTCGCGGTGGCGGTCACCCGCAACCACCATTGGGGCAGCCGCTGGTTCACCGATCGCAACCGCGCTCTGTGGTCCAGCTTCGTGGTGAGCCTGCCCGGCGGCAACATCTTCTTCGCCGGCGACACCGGCTTCGGCGACGGCCGCTGGCCGGCCGAGGCGGCGCGGCTCGGTCCGGTTCGCTTCGCGATGATCCCGATCGGCGCCTTCCGCTTCGCGCCCGGCCAGATGAGTTCGGGCAGCCATGTCGGCCCCGCCGAGGCCGCGCTGATCCACCAGCGGCTGGGCGCGGCGCGATCGATGGCGATCCACTGGGGAACGTTCCGCCTGTCCTATGAAGGCTATGACACGCCGCCGAAGATGCTGGCCGCGGCGATGCGGTGCAGTGGCGGCCAGGGCTTCACCGCCGAACGGATCGGCGTGCCCTTCGAGGTGCCGCCCTATGCCGCGCCCGACACGGGCCAGCCGATGAAGCGGGAAACGATGCTACGCTGCCTCGACACGCCTGAGATGAAAGCGCTGCGGTAATCCAAAAGCCCCTCCCCTTCAGGGGAGGGGTTGGGGTGGGGCCTGTCCATGCAACCGACACGCTCGGTGAGACCCTGCCCCACCCCCATCCCCTCCCCTGAAGGGGAGGGGCGAGCCCGATCAATCCACGAACGCGCGCTCGATCACATACGTGCCGGCCTTGGCGTTCGACCCTTCCTCGAAACCGATGCCGTCCAGCATCGCCGCCGTTTCGCGGATCATCGCCATGCTGCCGCACAGCATGATCCGGTCCGTCTCCGGATCCAGCTTCTTCGGCCCCTGCACCGGGTCGCCGAACAGCGCGGCGCTCTCGATCAGGTCGCCGATGCGGCCGGTGGTGCGGAACGGCTCGCGCGTCACCGTCGGCACGTAATGGAACTGCGTCGCCGCTTCCTCGGACACCAGCGGATCCTCCGCCAGCCGCGCCTGCAATTCGTCGTGATAGGCAAGGTCGCTGACCTGCCGCACCGAATGCACCAGGATCACCTGGTCGAACATTGAATAGACGTCCGGATCGCGCGCCAGGCTGAGGAACGGCGCAAGCCCCGTGCCCGTCGAGAAGAAGAACAGCCGCTTGCCGCCGACCAGCGCGTCGGTGACGAGCGTACCGGTCGGCTTCTTGCCCATATACACCTCGTCCCCCGCCTCGATCAGCTGGAGCTTGGAGGTGAGCGGCCCGTCCTCGACCTTGATCGACAGGAACTCCAGCTCCTCGGCATAATGCGGGCTGGCGATCGAATAGGCGCGCATGATCGGCTTGGCGCCGTCCCCATCCCCCGGCAGGCCGATCATCACGAACTCGCCGGACCGGAAGCGGAAGCTCGCCGGGCGTTCGACCGCGAAGCTGAACAGCCGGTCGTTCCAATGGCGCACCCACAGCACCTTCACGTTGGCGAAGGCCTTGGTCTCGGGGATCGTCTTGGCGGAACGCAGGTCGGTCATTGCAGGCAGGACTTCGGATCGTTTGCGAAGGGCTCGCATTATGAAGCGCGAGCCCCGGGGTCAACCAAAGCAAAGCTTGCTCGCCCCAATCCCGCATTGCCCCCTCATTGCCGATACGGCGCCGCTCCCCCATATCCGTTCCCGATATGGCCATCCAGATCCGCACCAGCCTCGCCGAACCGGAAACCGGCGAAAGCTTCGTCCCGCATCGCCCCGCCCGCCCCGACAAGGTGGAGGGCGGCCGCCCGTTCAAGCTGGTCAGCGAATACCAGCCCTCGGGCGATCAGCCGACCGCGATCCGCGAACTGGTCGCGACCGCGCGGGCGGGTGAAAAGGACCAGGTGCTGCTCGGCGTCACCGGTTCGGGCAAGACCTTCACCATGGCCAAGTGCATCGAGGAATTGCAGCGGCCTGCGCTCATCCTCGCCCCCAACAAAATCCTCGCGGCGCAGCTCTACGGCGAGTTCAAGAGCTTCTTCCCCGAAAACGCGGTCGAATATTTCGTCAGCTATTACGATTACTACCAGCCCGAGGCGTACGTGCCGCGGTCCGACACCTATATCGAAAAAGAATCCTCGACCAACGAATCGATCGACCGGATGCGCCATTCGGCCACTCGTTCGCTGCTGGAGCGCGACGACGTCATCATCGTCGCCTCGGTGTCGTGCCTGTACGGCATCGGCTCGGTCGAAACCTATTCGGCGATGATCTTCGACCTCAAGAAGGGCACGACGGTCGACCAGCGCGAGATCGTGCGCAAGCTCGTCGCGCTGCAATACAAGCGCAACGACGCCGCCTTCGCCCGCGGCAATTTTCGCGTGAAGGGTGACACGCTCGAAATCTTCCCCTCGCACTACGAGGACAGCGCCTGGCGGATCAGCTTCTTCGGCGACGATATCGAAGAGATCACCGAATTCGATCCGCTCACCGGCAAGAAGGTCGCGAGCCTCAATTCGGTGCGCATCTACGCCAACAGCCACTATGTCACCCCCGGCCCGACGCTCAAGCAGGCGGGCGAGGCGATCAAGCACGAGCTTGCCGAGCGGCTCAAGGAACTGGTCGCCGAAGGCAAGTTGCTCGAGGCGCAGCGGCTCGAACAGCGCACCAATTTCGACCTCGAAATGATCGCCGCCACCGGCAGCTGCGCGGGGATCGAGAATTACAGCCGCTTCCTCACCGGCCGCCTGCCCGGCGAGCCGCCGCCGACGCTGTTCGAATATCTGCCGGAAAACGCCGTGCTGTTCGTCGACGAAAGCCACCAGACGGTGCCGCAGATCGGCGCGATGGCGCGCGGCGACCATCGTCGCAAGATCACGCTCGCCGAATATGGTTTCCGCCTGCCCTCATGCATCGACAACCGTCCGCTGCGCTTCAACGAATGGGACGCGATGCGCCCGCAGACGGTCAGCGTCTCGGCGACGCCGGGCGGCTGGGAGATGGAGCAGACCGGCGGCGTCTTTGCCGAACAGGTCATTCGCCCCACCGGCCTGATCGATCCCCCGGTCGAGATCAAGCCGGTCGAGGAACAGGTGCAGGACCTGATCCAGGAGTGCAAGGCGACCACCGCCAAGGGCTATCGCACGCTGGTGACGACGCTCACCAAGCGGATGAGCGAGGACCTCACCGAATATATGCACGAGGCGGGGATCAAGGTCCGCTACATGCATTCCGACGTCGAGACGCTGGAGCGTATCGAGCTGATCCGCGACCTTCGCCTCGGCGTCTACGACGTGCTGATCGGCATCAACCTGCTGCGCGAAGGCCTCGACATTCCCGAATGCGGGCTGGTCGCGATCCTCGATGCGGACAAGGAGGGCTTCCTGCGCTCCGAAACCTCGCTGATCCAGACCATCGGCCGCGCCGCGCGCAACGTCGACGGGCGCGTGATCCTCTACGCCGATCGCATCACCGGCTCGATGGAGCGGGCGATGAACGAGACGCAGCGCCGCCGCGAGAAGCAGGAGGCGTATAACGCCGAACACGGCATCACGCCGCAGACGATCCGCCGCCAGATCGGCGACATCATCGCCCATGTCAGCCAGGGCGATCAGGTCACCATCCCGATCGACGAGGATCGCCCGCACATGGTCGGCCACAACCTGCGCGCCTATATCGAGGATCTCGAAAAGCGGATGCGCAAGGCGGCGAGCGATCTGGAGTTCGAGGAAGCCGGCCGTCTGCGCGACGAGATCCGCCAGCTGGAGAACGAGGAACTGGGCCTGCCGCCTGCCGAGCAGAAGGCGCCGATCATGGGCCGCAGCAACGAAGGCAAGCCCGGCACCCGCAAGACGCGCTACGGCAAGCAGCAGAAGATGCGGATGGGCGGTGGCCGGGGGCGTTGACCCCGGCCGCCCCCACGCCTCACCCCGCGCTCAGGTCCTCGCGGCCGACGCCGTAATAGCTCGCCACGCGGTCGGCATAGGCCTGGTCGAACATCGGCGCATTGTTCGCCCAGCTCGGCCCGCCCTCCAGCATGCGGCGATCGATCGTCACCACGTACAGGTCGCGCACGGGATCGAACTGCAGCAACTCGAACGGCAGGGGATAGAAGCTCTTGCCCATGCCCAGGAACCCGCCGAGGCTCAGCACGGCATGCGTGGTGCGGCCCGACCCCTTGTGCACCATCAGCGCATAGACCGACCCGACCTGGTCGCCGTCGCGGCTCTCGACCTTCAGCGAATGGGCGACATTGGCCTGCACGAGCAGCTGCGTGGTGGGGGTCTGCGGGTCGGTCGACATCGGATGCTCCTGATTGATGCCGGTGAACCGCCCGGCGCCCGCGCCGGTTCCATGCCCGCGCGGGTTGAGGCCCCTGCCCCCATCGCCCATAAGCCCGTGCCATGCGCCGTAATTTCGCCCCCGTTCTGCTCGCTCCGCTGTTCGCCGCCGTCGCCGCCTGCGTGCCGCAGAGCGTTCCGCCTGCCCCCGCGCCCTCCCCGGTGGCCCTGCCCGCACCGCCACCGACGCCGACCGCGGCACCGCGCAGCAGCGACTGGCGCGACTGGCCGCTGACGCCGGGAAACTGGACCTGGCGCCGCGACGGATCCGGCAGCATCGCGCTGTTCGGTGTCGCCGGCAGCGATGCCCGCCTGACGCTGCGCTGCGATCCCGCCGCGCGCCGGCTCTACCTGTCGGTCGCCGGCACCGGCACCGCGCCGCTCACCATCCGCACCACCAGCACCACCCGCACGCTTGCCGTCCAGCCGACCGGCGGCACCCCGCCCTATGTCGCGGTGGCGTTCCCACCGAACGACCGCCTGCTCGACGCCATGGGCTTCAGCCGCGGGCATTTCGTCGTGCAGCAGCCCGGCGCAGCGACATTGGTCGTCCCCGCTTGGGCGGAGGTGGAGCGGGTGACGGAGGATTGCCGCGGCTGAGTCTGCCCGGCGGCCGCGGCGGCGCAGGATGCTCGGCCAAAATGTCCGGCATTACAAGTCTTGCATGTCACGCCCGCGATGCGCACATTGCACCCGTGGCCGGGCTACCGGTCACTTGGCTATCAACAAGCGAAAGGAGGTGATCCGATGTCTCATGGTTCAGCAGTGGGGTCGGTTCAGTTCGTTCGGGGGACCCGCTTCTAACGCCTGCTGATGGGTGCCGGGGGGTATCCTCCCCCAATCAACGGCATCACGAGGGTTGTTGGAGGCCTCATGGTTTCCCGGGCTGGAGCTCTCCGGCCGCTGACCATGTTTAGGGGCTGTCGGGTCGCCGGGAGGCGCCCGGCAGCCTCTTCTCATTTCTAGGGTATGCCGCTTCGCGCGGTGATATCACGACAGGTGTTTCCGTCATTGCGAGCGCAGCGAAGCAATCCAGGGCGTCCTGATCCGGCTCTGGATTGCTTCGCTGCGCTCGCAATGACGGCCGCAAATGGGAGCGCCCGCCGCTCCCTCAACCGGCGACGCCCCCTCACGCCAGTGTCAGCAATCCCTCGCGCGCGATCTTCTCGCGCCACACCAGCGGCGCCAGCTGGTGGACGTTCTGGCCCGCGCTATCCACCGCGACGGTCACCGGGAAGTCGCTGACCTCGAATTCGTAGATCGCCTCCATCCCCAGGTCCTCGAAGCCGACGACCTTGCTGCCCTTGATCGCCCGTGCGACCAGATAGGCCGCGCCGCCGACCGCCATCAGATAGGCCGATTGGTGGTCGCGGATCGCCTCGGTCGCCGCCGGGCCGCGCTCCGCCTTGCCGACCATCGCGAGCAGCCCCTGTTCCAGCATCATCCGCGTGAACTTGTCCATGCGCGTCGCCGTCGTCGGGCCGGCGGGGCCGACCACCTCCTCGCCGACCGGATCGACCGGGCCGACGTAGTAGATCACGCGGCCGGCGAACTCGACCGGCAGCGTCTCGCCGCGGGCCAGCATGTCGGCGATGCGCTTGTGCGCGGCATCGCGGCCGGTCAGCATCTTGCCGTTGAGCAGCAGCCGGTCGCCGTGCTTCCACGTCGCCACCACCTCCGGCGTCAGCGTATCGAGGTCGACGCGGATCGCCGCGCTGTCCGGCTGCCAGTCGACCTTGGGCCAGTCGGCGAGGTTCGGCGTCTCCAGGTACGACGGGCCGCTGCCGTCGAGCGTGAAGTGCGCGTGGCGCGTCGCGGCGCAATTGGGGATCATCGCGACCGGCTTGGAGGCGGCATGCGTCGGCCAGTCGAGGATCTTGACGTCGAGGATGGTCGAGAGGCCACCCAGCCCCTGCGCGCCGATGCCGAGCGCATTGACCTTGTCGAACAGCTCGATGCGCAGCGCCTCCAGGTCATTGCGCGGCCCCCGCGCCTTCAGCTGCCCCATGTCGATCGCACCCATCAGCGATTCCTTGGCGAGCAGCATCGCCTTTTCCGCGGTGCCGCCGATGCCGATGCCCAGCATGCCCGGCGGGCACCAGCCCGCGCCCATCTGCGGCAGCATCTCCAGCACCCAGTCGACGATGCTGTCGCTGGGGTTCATCATCTTGAACTTGGACTTGTTCTCGCTGCCGCCGCCCTTGGCCGCGACATCCACCGACACCTTGGTTCCCGGCACCATCTCGACGTGGAGCACGGACGGCGTGTTGTCGCGCGTGTTGCGGCGGGTGAACGCCGGGTCAGCGAGGATGGAGGCGCGCAGCTTGTTGTCGGGGTACAGATAGGCCCGGCGCACGCCCTCGTCGATCACCGCCTGCAGGCTCTGGTCGCCCTCCAGCCGGCAGTCCTGCCCCCATTTCACGAACACGGTGACGATGCCGGTATCCTGGCAGATCGGCCGATGCCCCTCGGCGCACATGCGGCTGTTGGTCAGGATCTGCGCGATCGCGTCCTTGGCCGCCGGACTCTGCTCCGCGTCATACGCCTCGCCGAGCGCGCGGATGTAATCCATCGGGTGATAGTAACTGATGAACTGCAGTGCGTCGGCGACGCTCTCGATCAGGTCGGCGGGGCGGATGGTGACGGTCGACACGGGCGAACTCCTTGCGTGGCGCTGCCTTTAAGGCGCGGCCACGCCCGCGCCAAGCCGGTCGTACGGGGGGGCCTGCCCGCATCTTTTCAGTCCCTTGCAGGATGGGCTGGCAACACCCTTGTTTTCGCAAAACTTTATCAACGAGTGCGCGGCTAAGCCCTCCACCATGCCGCACCTCGTCTCCCGCCGCCAATCGGACACCGGCCGCCCATCGGCATCGCTCGCGCACCTGCTGGGGTTGCGCGACGACCATAATGAGGCGGAGGCGCACACCCACGCGGCGCGTCTCGCCGCGGTGGCGGCGGTATGGCCGTTCGTCCTGGCGGCGCAGGCGATCGCCAGCATCCTGCTGGTCGCCGCGACGATCGTCTCGCCGCACGCCTTGTCCTTCGTCGCGCTGGCGCCGATCGTCGGCGCGGCCGCGGTGCCGACGGCGCTGGCCGCCCTGCTGTTCACCGCGCAGACGTTGCGCGAACGGCCGCCGCACGTGCGCAATCGCATCCTGGCGCTGGCCGCCGCCGGCACCGCCGCCGGCCTGTCCTCGCTGCTGTGGGCAACGACGCGCGCGCCCATGGGGTCGGTCCAGCTCGGCTGCTTCGTCGCCAGCGCCGGCGCGATCGGCATCGCCGCGATGGCGCTGCATCCGGTCCGCGTCGCCATCCTCGGCTTCGGCGCCGGCCTCGTCGCCATGCTGCCGATCCTGTCCGGCCAGGCGCTCCCCTCGTTCGTCGCGCTGGCGTTGCTCATCTGCCTCGGCGTCGCGACGCTGCGGCTGGCGCGGATCGATGCCGGCCATGTCCACGACCATGCCGCCGAGGCGCGCGAAGGCCGGCTCGCCGCCAAGATGATCGCCGAATTCGAAAGCCAGGGCACCGGCTGGTTCTGGGAGGCCGATCGCCACGGCCGCCTCTCCTACATCTCCGCAAAGGTCGCCGCCGAACTGCGCCAGACGGGCAGCGATCCGATCGGCCGGGCGCTGATCGACGTTTTCCGCATGGACAGCGCCGCGCCGGGCACCGAACGCACCCTCGCCTTCCACCTGTCCTCGCGCACCTCCTTTTCCGACTACATGGTCTGCGCCGCCGACCAGCCGACCGGCGACAGCGAACCCGACCATTGGTGGTCGATCTCCGGCCGGCCGGTCGTCGACGACCTCGGCCGGTTCCAGGGCTTCATCGGTTCGGGCAGCGACCTCACCGAAAAGCGCCGCTCGGATGCGGAGATCACCCGCCTCGCGCTGTTCGACGGGCTCACCGGCCTCGCCAACCGGCAGCGCATGCGCCACAGCCTCGACAAGACGCTGCAACAGCAGCAGACCGGCCCCTATCGCCCCGCCTCGCTGTTCCTCATGGACCTCGACCGGTTCAAGGCGGTCAACGACACGCTCGGGCACCAGGCGGGCGATGCGCTGCTGAAGCAGGTCGCGCAGCGGCTGCAACGCACGGTCGGCGACGCCGGCCTCGTCGGGCGCCTCGGCGGCGACGAATTCCAGGTGCTGCTCCCCGGCCTCGACAACCGCGACACGCTGGCATCGCTCGCCAAGGAACTGATCGGCGCACTGTCGCAGCCCTATTTCATCGCCGGCGTCTCCGTCTCGATCGGCTGCTCGATCGGCATCGCCATCGCGCCGCACCACGGCGAGGACGCCGAAGAGCTGATCCGCAACGCCGATCTCGCGCTCTACGCCGCCAAGGCGGATGGCCGCGGCGTCCACCGCTTCTATTCGGACGAGATGCTCGCCGGCGCCAAGAGCCGCAAGGCGCTGGAGGACGACATGCGCACCACCTTGCAGGACGGCGGCTTCACCCTCGCCTACCAGCCGGTGGTGTCGACCGCCGATGCGCATATCGTCGGTTATGAAGCGCTGCTGCGCTGGGATCACCCGACCCGCGGCACCATCTCCCCCGCCGACTTCGTGCCGGTGGCGGAGGAATGCGGCCTGATCGAAGCGATGGGCGAATGGGTGCTGCGCACCGCGTGCGACGAGGCGGCGGGCTGGCCGGGCAACGTCCGCGTCGCGGTCAACGTCTCGCCCATCCAGTTCGCCAACCCCGCCTTTCCGGCGCTGGTCGCCTCCGCCCTCGCGCACGCCGGCCTCGCGCCGCAGCGGCTGGAGCTGGAGATCACCGAAGGCGTGTTCCTCGACGGCTCCACCTCGACCGATACGATGTTCCGTGCGCTGAAGGGCCTCGGCGTCCGCCTCGCGCTCGACGATTTCGGCACCGGCTATTCCAGCCTCGGCTATCTGCGCACCGCGCCGTTCGACAAGATCAAGATCGACCAGAGCTTCGTGCGCGGTGCCGCGCAGCCGGGCAACCGCAACGCCGCGATCATCCGCGCCATCGTCACGCTCGCCGACACGCTCGGCATGGAGACGACGGCGGAGGGCGTCGAGATCCAGGACGAGATCGATCTCGTCCGCGATCTCGGCTGCAGTCACATCCAAGGCTATGTCTACGGCCGCGGCGTCGCGGGCACGGAGGTGATCGCCCAGCTCGGCGGCGGCCGCGTCGCGCCTGTCGGCCACAAGGTCAGCCGTGCGCCGCGGACCAAGATGCTGCGCTCCGCCCGCATCGCCGTCGGTCGCAACGAGGGCGACGTGCGCATCCGCGACATATCCGCGGGCGGCGCGATGATCGACGGCATCGCCATCGGCGGCGACGCGGTCGGCCTCGACGTGCTGATCGAACTTGTGGAGGACCAGATGGTCGCCGCGAAGATCGCCTGGGCGAAGGACGGCAAGGCCGGCCTGCGCTTCGACGAGGCGTTCGCCGTCGAGCGCCTCGCCCAGCCCCCCGGCCGTCTCCAGCGCCGGGCGTGAGGCGCTCGCCCGGACGACAGGCTTTAACGCCGCCTTTACCACGTTCGCCTACCCGATGGTCAGCCGCCGGCATGCCCGGCCTTCCGACGGGGACGTTCGATGACCATCCAGGCCGCCTTCGACATCAACAGCCTGGGCCTCGACGAAGCCGCCCTGCGCGCGATGCGATTCGCCGGCGGCGCCGAGATCGACAATCCCTATATCGACATGGTCATCGCCCCCGGCTTCCTCAACGGCGAGGAATGCGCGCTGCTGACCGGGATGATCGATGCCAACCGCCGCCCCTCCACCGTCGCCTGGGGCGGCGCCAGCGCCCGGACCAGCGAGACCTGCGCCTTCGACGCCGCCGAACCGCTGGTGCAGTTGCTCGACCTGCGCATCTCGCTGTTCCTCGGCGTCGGGCCGCAGTTCGGCGAACCGATCCAGGGGCAGCGCTATGCGGAGGGGCAGGAATTCAAGCTCCACACCGATTATTTCGAGGCGCAGCACCCCGACACGCTGACCAACGCCGCCCGCTGCGGCCAGCGCACCTGGACGGCGATGATCTACCTCAACGAACCCGAAGCCGGGGGCGAGACGTTCTTCCACTATCTCGGCCACGATTTCGTGCCGCAGACCGGCACCATGCTGTGCTGGAACAACGTGGATGCCGAGGGCAAACCCAATCCCCACACGCTGCATCAGGGCAAGCCCGTGATCCGCGGCACCAAATACATCGTCACCAAATGGTTCCGCGAACGCCCCTGGACCGGCCCAGCCGCCCCGCCCCCCAACCGCAAGGCACGCGCGATCAAGGGCCGCCGCTGACGCGGCAATGCGGTTCGCCCGGGCGGCGCCCACGTCCGTTTTTGCCCCAAGTCGCCGCAGCTTCCCTGCGCCAAAAAATTTTCGTTCCCGCCCCGTTCCCTTGCACTTTGCGAAACCCGCAGAAGTCCGCGCGTCGTTTGCGATGCGCGCCGCCGTCCGCCCGCTCGGCCACCGGAACCCCATCGCCTCACCGACATTAAGCTCTTGCCTGCGGTGGCTGTTTGCCACAATTTGTAGGGGTTGAGTTCGGGGGCGGACCCAATTGCTGGTAGAGGACAAAGGCCCTATCCCTTGGGGACGGGGTCGCACGGCACGCTGCGGCGTCGCGATGTGCTTATTTTGTTCTCACGGCCGGGCCGCCATGGTGGTAGCATGGAAATGCGCCGCCGATTCGAACACTTAGGGAACAAAGGATCGGTTTCGATGGATTTCAGGGACACGCAGGGTGAGGCCATGACCGACACGATCGAAGCGACCGCCGCCGATGCCGCAGCCGAGGCACCCGCCACGAGCGGCAGCAAGGCGATCCACCCCCGGCCCTATCCGGTCGAGGTGGATCACAGCCGCGATGCGCTGCTCACCGATTTCGGCAAGGAAACGCTGAACGATCGCTACCTGCTGCCCGGCGAAAGCTATCAGGACCTCTTCGTCCGCGTCGCCTCGGCCTATGCCGACGATGCCGCCCATGCGCAGCGCCTGTACGACTATATCTCGCGCCTGTGGTTCATGCCGGCGACGCCGGTGCTGTCGAACGGCGGCACCGGGCGCGGCCTGCCGATCAGCTGCTATCTCAATTCGGTGCCCGACAGCCTCAACGGCATCGTCGACACCTGGAACGAGAACGTCTGGCTCGCATCGCGCGGCGGCGGCATCGGCACCTATTGGGGCAATGTGCGCGGCATCGGCGAGCCTGTGGGCCTCAACGGCAAGACCAGCGGCATCATTCCCTTCGTCCGCGTGATGGACAGCCTCACCCTCGCGATCTCGCAAGGCTCGCTGCGCCGCGGCTCGGCCGCCTGCTACCTCGACATCTCGCACCCCGAAATCGAGGAATTCCTCGAGATCCGCAAACCCTCGGGCGATTTCAACCGCAAGGCGCTGAACCTGCACCATGGCGTGCTGCTCACCGATGCCTTCATGGAGGCGGTGCGCGACGGCAGGGAATGGAACCTGCTCAGCCCCAAGGACCAGACCGTCCGCGCCACCGTCGATGCGCGCTCGCTGTTCCAGAAGCTCGTCGAAACCCGCCTGCAGACCGGCGAGCCCTATATCGTCTTCGCCGATCACGTGAATCGCACGATGCCCAAGCATCACCGCGAACTCGGCCTCAAGGTGTCGACCTCCAACCTGTGCTCCGAGATCACGCTGCCGACCGGCCGCGACCACCTTGGCAATGATCGTACCGCGGTCTGCTGCCTGTCCTCGCTCAACCTCGAGACGTGGGACCAGTGGAAGGACGACAAGGTCTTCATCGAGGACGTGATGCGCTTCCTCGACAACGTGCTGCAGGATTACATCGACCGCCACGAGCCGGGCATGGAGCGCGCCGCCTATTCCGCCGCACGCGAACGTTCGGTGGGCCTCGGCGTCATGGGCTTCCACTCCTTCCTCCAGGCGCGCGGCCTGCCCTTCGAAGGCGCAATGGCCAAGTCGTGGAACCTGCGCATCTTCAAGCACATCAATGCGCAGGTGAACGAAGCCTCGATGCAGCTCGCCGTGGAGCGCGGCCCCTGCCCCGATGCCGCCGACGTCGGCGTGATGGAGCGGTTCAGCTGCAAGATGGCGATCGCGCCGACCGCGTCGATCAGCATCATCTGCGGCGGCACCTCGGCATGCATCGAGCCGATCCCGGCGAACATCTACACCCACAAGACGCTGTCGGGCAGCTTCTCGGTCAAGAACCCCTATCTCGAAAAGCTGCTGGTCGAGAAATCGAAGAACAGCGAAGCGGTGTGGAGTTCGATCCTCGAACATGGCGGTTCGGTCCAGCATCTCGACTTCCTCTCGACCGAAGAAAAGGATTGCTACAAGACCAGCTTCGAGATCGACCAGCGCTGGCTGCTCGAACTCGCCGGCGATCGCACGCCCTATATCGACCAGGCGCAGTCGCTGAACCTGTTCATCCCGGCGGACGTCGAGAAGTGGGACCTGCTGATGCTCCACTTCCGCGCATGGGAGCTCGGCATCAAGTCGCTCTATTACCTGCGCTCCAAGTCGGTGCAGCGCGCCGGCTTCGCCGGCAGCGGCGGCGTGGAGGCCGACAACACCATCGCCGCGCCGAAGTTCGAGATCGGCGAGACGACGGATTACGACGAATGCCTGGCGTGCCAGTGAGGTGATGGGTCGCCGCTGGAGTCATGCCAACTCCCCCTCACCCTTCCGCGGCTGCGCCGCTCCCTCCCTCTCCCACAAGGGGAGAGGGATTGGGTGAATCTCCCTCTCCCCTTGTGGGAGAGGGAAGGGGCCCGCGGCCGCAGGCCGTGGGAAGGGTGAGGGGAAACGACGAAGGTCTGACCAAGCGCCAGCGCCTCCCCGCCACCGTCGCCACCCGCTCGCGAGAGCTACGCCAGCAAGCCGGGGAACCCGAACGCCGTCTGTGGCGAGCCTTGCGTGAGGCCCTGCCGGAGGCGAAATTCCGCCGTCAGGTTCCGCTAGGTTCCTACCACGCCGACTTCTGCTCGCACGGCTACCGCCTGATCGTCGAGGTCGATGGCGACGACCACGACACCAGACTGGAACGGGACGAGGCGCGCACCCGATTCCTCCATGATGAAGGCTATGACGTGATCCGCTTCGCCAATGCCGATGTCATGCAGACCACCGACGGCGTCGTGACCGTGATCGCGTCCGCTATCGCGCACAAGCAAAAGGGCCGCCCATGATGGACGGCCCCCTCGCCTTCCCGCGGCCTGCCGCTGCAGGCCTCTCCCTCTCCCACGTGGGGAGAGGGACAGAAACCTCACTCCGCCTCTTCGAACATGTCGACGGCGTTCTGCGCGGTGGCCGACAGGCGCACCGTGTCGCCCTCGATCTCGGCGACCAGCCCGGCCGGCAGGTAGTGGTGCTTGGCGCCCTGACCGTCCTCGGTGCTCGGCGAATCGTTCTTGGTCAGCTTGATGCGCTCGCCATCGACATGGTCGACGGTGCCGACATGGACGCCGTCGGCGCCGATGACCTTCATATGCTCCTTGATGTTGCTGTGATCGTGCATCGTGCGTCTCCTCAAATGGGTTCGGCGGTGAAACGAGCCGCTCCCCAATTGGATGCATCGATTGCGGGGAGGCTGCACTGATGCCGCTCGAAAGCATCATCATGTTCGCCGTCGCCGCGGTGTTCGGCCTTGCCGGCGCGTGGCTGCTGCTCCAGTTGCGCACGCCCCAGGGGCCGGCGCGCGTCTATGTCTATCGCATGGTCGGCATCATGAGCCTCGCCGCCGCCATCGTTCTCGCCTTTTCGGCCACCGCCATGTGGCGCTGGTCCGTCCAACCCTGATCCGCTTCCCCAAAGTTTACCCGGAGTAACCCCATGCCCCTTCTCGCCGCCTCCAAGCAGTACAAGCCCTTCGAATACCCCTGGGCGTTCGAATTCTGGAAGCGCCAGCAGCAGCTGCACTGGCTGCCCGAGGAAGTGCCCTTGGGCGAGGATTGCCGCGACTGGGCGCAGAAGCTGACCGATCACGAGCGCAACCTGCTGACCCAGATCTTCCGCTTCTTCACCCAGGCCGACGTCGAGGTGCAGGATTGCTACCACGAGAAATACGGCCGCGTGTTCAAGCCGACCGAGATCAAGATGATGCTGACCGCGTTCAGCAACATGGAGACGGTGCACATCGCCGCCTACAGCCACCTGCTCGACACGATCGGCATGCCGGAAAGCGAATATGGCGCCTTCCTCGAATATGCCGAGATGAAGGAAAAGCATGACTACATGCAGAACTTCGGCGTCGACAGCGACGAGGACATCGCCCGCACGCTCGCCATGTTCGGCGGCTTCACCGAAGGCGTGCAGCTGTTCGCCAGCTTCGCGATGCTGATGAACTTCCCGCGCTTCAACAAGATGAAGGGCATGGGCCAGATCGTCACCTGGTCGATCCGCGACGAGAGCCTGCACTGCGAGGGCATCATCAAGATGTTCCACACCTTCGTGAAGGAACGCCAGTGCCTCACCAAGGCGGTGAAGGACGATATCGCCGACGTCTGCCAGACGACGATCCGGCTGGAGGACAATTTCATCGACCTCGCCTTCGAAATGGGGCCGGTCAACGGCATGACGCCCAAGGAGATCAAGAAGTACATCCGCTACATCGCCGATTGGCGGATGGGGCAATTGGGCCTGAAGCCGATCTACATGATCGACGAACACCCCCTGCCCTGGCTCGCGCCGATGCTGAACGGCGTCGAGCACGCCAATTTCTTCGAACAGCGCGCCACCGAATATTCGAAGGCCGCGACCAAGGGCCAGTGGAACGACGTCTGGGACTCGTTCGACAAGCGCCAGAAGGCAAAGAGCGCCAAGCCGGCGAACGAGGATCTGGGGCTGCTGGACGGCGGGGATATGTTCTCGCGGGCTGGGGTTGCGGCGGAGTAACAAGTATGCGCACTGTAAATGTTAGCGCGAGTGAGGCGGCTGCTATCTTACAGCGGAGCGAAAGCCACTTTTTTGATTTCAAATCAAAGAGGATACTTCCATCCAAGTTGTCACGCACCATCAGTGCACTGGCAAATGCGGAAGGAGGTGATTTGTATATCGGCATCGAGGACCCAGCAGACGGAATTGCGATATGGGACGGCTTTACGAATGAGGAAGAGGCCAACTCGTTACTTCAAGTATTTCATGACCACTATCCTGAAGGCGAAGTTTTCTCGTAGCACTTTTTGAAGACCGATCATTATCCAGGACTAGTTCTGGCGTGTGAAATTTTTAAAAATCAGTACATTTGGAAAGATACACAAGGCGACATTTACCTACGACGAGGCGCACAGAGCCTCAAGCAAGATACTTATGAAAAGCAAGAAAGGCTGAAGCTCAATAAGGGCATCTTATCTCATGAAGATGCAAAGGTTGACATGCTAGTGGAAGAACTTTTGGCGTCAGATGCGTTTTTGCAATTTGCAGAAGTGATCGTCCCAAAAGCGGATCCCAAAATGTGGCTGCAAAAGCAGAAGGTTGTTCGTGACTCCAATGCTACCGTTGCTGGCCTTGTGCTGTTTGCCGATGAACCTCAGTCTGTACTACCGAAAGCAGCAGTTAAGATTGCGCGCTACCGGACTTCAGATCAGCCCAGTCGCGCGACTCTTGAAGGTCAACCTTCCACGATAGAAGGTTGCGTGGTCAATCTTATCAAAGATACTGTCGACGAAATCATCAAAATCGTCGAAAGAATACCGGTTATGAAAGACACTGGTCTCAAATCGGTCCAATATCCGCGCAACGCTATACACGAAATCATTACAAATGCCATCATTCACAGAGACTACAGCATCAATGATGACGTTCACGTTAGGATATTTGATAATCGGATTGAGATTTATAGTCCCGGCCCGCTTCCCGCTCACGTGACAGTGGACAATATTTTGGATGAAAGATTCGCTCGCAATCAAAAGATTGTGCGACTGACGAATAAGTTTCCAGATGCTCCCAATAAAGATGTAGGAGAAGGTCTTAATACTGCATTTGAGGCAATGAGAGATTTGCAACTTAAAGATCCAGTCGTAAGTCAAGTGACAAACGGCGTGCTTGTTGTGCTGAAACATGAGAAGCTAGCAGAACCGGAACAGTCCATCATAAACTTCCTCCGGGATAATGATGAGATCAACAACTCAAAAGCTCGCGCAATAACTTTTATTGGATCAGAAAATAAGGTAAAGAATATTTTTCGAAAAATGATGATGGCTAATATTATCGAACGTATACCAGATCGGTCTCAGGCCAAAACGGGATATCGTAAGGGCTCGTCATTTCCGGACAACTGATATCCTCTCACTCCACCATCGCCTCATTCCCCGCGAACCCCAGCCGCGTGATCCCCGCGCGCTTCGCCTCCGCCAGCACCTGGTCGAAGCGTTCGTAACGCGCCTCGGGGTCGGCCTTCATCACCAGCAGCGCCTTGGGGTCGGCGTCCAGCGCCTTGAACCGCGCGGGCATGGCGGCATCGCTCAACGCCGCGCCATCCAGCGTCACCGTGCCGTCGCGGGCCAGCAGCAGCGGGTGCGCCACCGTCTCGGATGGCGGCGCCTTGCCCTGCGGCAGGTCGACGGCCACCTTGTGCAGCACGGTCGGCAGGGTCAGGATCATCATCACCAGCAGCACCAGCATGACGTCGATCAGCGGCGTGATGTTGAGGTCCGACAGCGGCGCGTCGAAGGCGGGGCCGGCCGGGGTGGAGAAGGCACGCTTGCGTGGCATCCTGAGTCTCCTCGTCTATGTGATGGTAGAACATCACTCTTCCGCATTGCCGTCAAGAGGCGGCGCTTAACCGTTCTCCGCAACCGCCCGGCAATCCGCCGCTGCGATAGGGGAACGATGCTCCCCAATCCGCGCCTCTTCCGCAGCCGCTGGGCGGCGCTGCTCTGGGCCGGCGGCATCCTGTGGTTCGCCTATGACGTCGCCGGTTCGGCGCCCGCCGGCAACGGCGCGGCGATCACCGATGCGAGCGGCGCGGAGGCCAATGCCGCGGACCTTGCCGCCATCGCCAACCTGATCGACGACTGACGCGCGCGCATGGCGCCACGCGTTGCGGCGCACGGCGCACCATACGGCGACCGTTGCAGATCGCCCGGACAGCCCGTTGGACCGCCTCCGCCCCGGCCTCGTGCCAGGTCGCTGATCCGCCACGGCTTTCCGCACCGCGCCGAGGCCCCCCTGTCCTACGCATGCTTTTGCGCCTAGCTGAGCCGGTTCCTCACAACAGGAGCACAGCGCATGTCATCGTTCATGGACGGCACCATCCCGATTCCCATTACGCCTGCCGGGCCGGAGGACGTCGATCCGCCCGCGCGCACCGCGCCACACGGCGGCCATCGCCCCAAGGCACCGAGGGAGATCGTCGAGGATCGCCTGACGGTCGAGCTGCGGCGGCGCCGCGACGGCTGGACCGCGGAGCGCCAGCGCATCTTCCTCAACACGCTCGCCAACACCGGCCGCGTCACCGAGGCGGCGGAGATGGCGGATATCACGCCGCGCTCCGCCTACCGGCTGCGCAACCATCCGCAGGGCGCGGCCTTCGCCAGGGCGTGGGACGCGGCGATCATGCGGGCCAGTGGCCGCCTGCTCAGCGTCGCGATGGAACGCGCGATCAGCGGCACGCCGCAGGTCATCTGGCGCGAAGGCCGGATCGTCGCCGAAACCGCGACGCCGTCCGATCGGATGCTGATGTTCCTGCTGCGCCACCTCAACCCGGCGCTGTTCGATCCGAGCGCCACGGCCGGCGGGCGCGCGCATCGGCTCGCCCTTCGCGCCCAGGGCTTCGCGCCGGCGATGGCGGCGATCACCGATACCGATGTCGAGGCGGACCTGCTCGATATCGACGATTACCGCCACCAGCCGCCGTCCGAACAGGCACCGTGACGGCATGCGCGTGGGTGAGACTTTTGTGACTTTCCGAGCCCGACGCCACCCGCCGAGCGGGCGCGCTCAGCGCCGCCGCCGCACCGGCGCGTGGAAATCGGCGGGCTTGTCGGCGATCCAGCGGAGGAAGCGGGCAATGTCGGGATGGGTGCGCAGCACCGCCGGGTCGGCATAATCGCGCGCCAGCGCGGCATTGGGCAGGGTCGCATGAACGGTACGGTGGCAGATCGGATGGACGGCGGCGGTCACGCGGCCGCCCTCCGACTTGGGGACGAGGTGGTGCCACTCCACCTTGGCGCCGAGCGGCCGCCCGCAGATCGCGCAGGGCGGCGGCGGCGCCTCGCGCGCGGCCCGTGCGGCGGCCTCTGCCAGCCCCGCCTTGCGCTTCACCCGTCCGGTCATCGTCAGGGCCATATAGGAAGGCGCGTGCGGCGCCCCAACGGCAAGAGGGCGGGCCTGCGCTGCGCAGACCCACCCTCCCGCTGTTGCCCCTGACGGGAACGGTTTAGAAGTGCGCGACCACGCCGCCCATCGGACGGAAGCTGTGCGCGTCGTCGAACGTCGACACTTCGAGGCGCAGGCGCAGGCCCGAATTGCCGGTGATGCCGCCCAGGCCGATGTCCTTCGGGCCGACTTCGGTACCGATGCCGTACACGGTCGCGTGATAGTCGCGGTTCAGGTTGCCGACCACGCCCGGAGCGAACTTGTCGAAGTTGTTCCAGCGATAGCCGACCTTGCCGTAGAACAGGCCGCTGTCGCCGGCGCGGAAGCCGAAGCGGCCGTAGGCGCCATACTGCCAGTCGATGTCACCCGACACGCCCTTGGCGACCGAACCCTCGGCGCCGACGAACACCGGACCCAGCGGCACGTTGAAGCCGACGATGCCCTCGATCAGCGCGCCGTCCAGGTTGTAGCCCTTGGGCTGCGCGGGGATGCCGGCGACGGCCTGGCGGTCGAACTGCTCCCAGCCGCCCATCACGGCGACGTACGGCTCGATGCCGAACGCGCGGGTGCCATCGGGAGCCTGCGGCGCGGTGTCGACGGGGGCCGGAGCCGCCGCATCGGTCGTGCCGGTGGTCGACATGTCCTGCGCGAACGCGGGGACGGCGAACGACGCTGCCGCAACGGCGGCCGCGAGGGCGAGCTTACGCATATGTGATTACCTTGTGTTGCCTCAACTCGGGCGGCGGCGATGTGATCGCCGGCCTGCCCAGGCCCTTCCAAACCGGCCAATTACGGCTTTGTTGCAGCGCGACGGAACTTTCGGTCGGAACCTGCCGAGTTGTGGCTTTGCCGCAACACTTCCTGTCATGATGATGAACGAAATGCGGCTTTTGCGTGGTTCAGCGTGCCACAGTTGGTGCGACATTGGGGCGCGATGCCATCTCGCTGTTGCGAATACGCCAGGCATGCACGTGCGGATCGTCGCTCGGGATCCCGTCCGCCGCCTTGTGGAGCACCAGATTGTCGGTCAGCCGGAACGGCTTGCCCGATCGCTCCGTGCCGGTGATCGTGACCGGCACGGTGATGTAGCGCTGCCCCGCACCCGCGTCGGGGTCGAAGGGCGTGCCCACCGTCGCCTTGAACCCGGCATAGCGGTCGAACCGCGCCGCCAGCGCCGCCCGGTTCATGCCCGCCGGTGCCCCGGCACTGTCCCACAGGCTCCATGCCTCGTCGTAGCGCCCGGCGGACAGCGCCGCGACGTAGCGGCCGACGACGGCCTCGGGCGGCGCATCGTCGGGCAGCGGCGCCGGCGTGACGGTCGCCGCCGGGGTCGCGACCGTGGCTCTAGCCGTAGGGGCCGTCGCCGGCGTCGCCGCATAATTGGCGATGTCGGTCTGCGCCCGCGATGCCGCCGCCGCGACATCGACACCATTCTGGCGCGAGGAGGAGTCGGGGTCGGAACACCCGACCAGCGCGGCAGCGCATAGCGCGCCGGGTAGCAGGAACTTACGCATGACGGTCAGCATACTCGTCGGCCGTTCAACGAACGGCGATGGGGATGGAGACGGCAATGGGGGCAGCGCCAACGCCGCCCCGCCGCGCACCGTTCCTCAGGGCCGCAGCGCCACGTCGTCGGCATCGTCGACGTCGGCATCATCCTCGGCGTCGTCGCTCGTGCCGTCGTCGAAGTCATCCTGCGCGTCGTCCTCGTCCATGTCCTCTTCGTCCATGGTGACGCTGGCGTCGGTCTCGCCGACCTCTTCGGAATCCATGTCGAGGTCGTCGATATTCTCGTCCTCGGCATCCTCGTCGCCTAGATCGGGGTCGAGGTCGGTCAGCACCAGCCCGTCGCTCGGGCCGTTGCGCGTCGCCTCCAGGATCTCGGCGCGCTGGCTTTCGTCATAGCCTTCCTCGTCGTAGCCGTCGTCGCCCGACCCGTGGCTCATGACCTGGTGTCCGCCCATGGTAACCTCCTTCAGTGTGGAGGTGCGAACGGCGGGACGGCGGCGCGGGTTCCGCGAACCGCGTCAGGCCGGTCGGAACAGGCGGCCGCGCTCGGTGACGATCACCACCAGCAGCGCGACGATCCCGCACACCAGGAAGCCGCCCGCGAGCGGCGCAGTCGTCCCATCGAACGCCTGGCCGATGACGACGCCGATCATCGCACCGAAGGTCACGCTGGTGAAGCCCTGCACGCTGGAGGCGGTGCCGGCGATGCCGCCCATATTCTCCATCGCCATCGACGAGAAGTTGGAGGTGGCAAGGCCGAAGCAGCCCATGGTCAGCGCCTGCAGCGCCACGAAGCCGACCAGCGTCTCATACCCCGCCAGCGCGATGGCGAGGTGGATCGCGCTCAGCACGACCAGCAGGCTGAGCGCGCTATGGCTGATGAGCCGGGTGCCGAGCCGCATCACCAGCCGCGCGTTGGTCAGGTTCGCCGCGGCCATCAGCATGGCGGTGAGCGCGAACATCACCGCCAGCAGCCGCGGCCGCTCGAACGTGTCGAACATGATCTGCTGCACCGAGTTGAGATAGCCGTACAGCGCGCCCATCAGCGAGGTCGAGGCGAGCGTGTAGCCCAGCGACCAGCGGTCCGACAGCGTCTGCCGCCAGCCCGACACGATGCGACCGACGGCGAGCGGCTGCTGCGCCTCGGGGTGGAGCGTTTCGGGCATGCGGACGAAGAACCATGTCCAGATGCCCAGGCTGATGCCGCCGATCACCCAGAAGATGCCGCGCCAGTTGGCGAACAACAGCACCGTCTGGCCGAAGGCCGGCGCAAGGACGGGCACGATCATGAACACCATGAACGCGATCGACATGACGCGCGCCATCGGCCGGCCGTGATAGCAGTCGCGCACCATCGCCACCGTCGCGACGCGGGTCGCGGCGACCATCGCACCGCCGAACACCCGCGCGGCCAGCAACAGGGTGAAGCTCGCCGACACCGCGCAGGCGACGTTGGCGACCGCATAGCCGCCGATCGCCCACAGCAGCACGGTGCGCCGTCCGAAGCGGTCAGCGAGCGGGCCATGCGCGAGCTGCGCGATGCCGAAGCCGAGGACGAAGGCGGTGATGATGAACTGCCGCTCGTTCTCGGTGCCGACGCCCAGCGCCCGGCCCATCGCCGGCAGCGCGGGCAGCATCGAATCGATGCCGAGCGCCGCCAGCGACATCAGCGCCGCCACCAAGGCGACGAACTCGACGAAGCCGATCGGCGCGCCGGCCGGCTCGGCAACGGCGACGGGAGGCGTGCCGGGATCGACCGGCGCCGGGGAGAGGGATGAACGGGTCACGATGCGCCTCCCCTAACCGTTGGAACGGCGGACCGAAACCCCGCTTGAACCATGATGGCCGCTCCCTTACGCGGTATGGTGACATAACACACACGGAGGATCGCCATGACCCGCCTGCTCGCCTGCGCCGCCGCGCTCGCCCTGCCGCTCGCCGCCTGCGACCGCCCGGGCCAGGGCACCTCGGTGACGATCAACGCCGATGGCGGCAACACGCTCGGCTCGATCGATGCGCGCTCGGGCGAGGTGAAGATCGACGTCCCCGGCTTCTCGGGCCAGATCAAGCTGCCCCGGGTTCAGCTCGACGCGACCAACTTCGATCTCAATGGCGTCCGCCTCTACCCCGGCTCGACCATTGATGCGGTGGACGTCGGCGCAGGCGAGAAGGACTCGGGCGTGCGCATCCGCTTCACCAGCCCGGCAACGCCGGATCAGGTCCGCGGCTGGTTCGGCGAACGGCTCGGCAAGGCCGGCTTCACGCTGAAGCAGGACGGCGCCGGCCTCACCGGCACCACCGAAGAAAACAAGCCCTTCCGTCTCGACCTCACCGGCGATGGCGCCACGCGGGCCAGGGGCACGATCGTGCTGGGCGGCTGAACCGCCCGGCCCTCACAACGCGTGCACCGCCTCCAGCACGGCGGCGGCATGGCCCGGCACCTTCACCTTGCGCCACGCCTTCGCCAGTCGGCCGTCCGCGCCGAACAGGAAGGTGGCGCGCTCGATGCCCATATAGGTGCGCCCGTACATCTGCTTTTCGCCCCACACGCCAAAGGCGTCGCAGGCGCTGCCGTCCTCGTCGCTCGCCAGGCTGACGGTAAGGGCATGCTTGGCGATGAACTTGCCGTGCGCGGCGGGCGGATCCTTGCTGATCCCCATCAGGCTGGCGCCCGCCGCGGCGAAGGCCTCGGACAGGGCTGAGAAGTCCTGCGCCTCGCGGGTGCAACCGGTGGTATCGTCCTTGGGGTAGAAATAGATCACCGCGGGCAGCGGCAGGTCGGTCAGCCGGATGGCCACACCGTCCGGAGTCGTCACCGTCACTGCCGGTATCGTCGCGCCGTCATCCATCCGTCTCTCCTGTCATCGCGGTCCACGCCGCCTCGACGTCCCGCCGCGTCGCGGCAAGGGCGGCGAGCACGGCCTCCCAATCATCCAGCCGCAGCGCGCGTGCGATAAGATCGCGTGTCGCCGCCGGCGGCTCCGCGGCATCGGGCGCGACGAGGCGCAGCGTCACCAGCAACCGCGTCAACAGATCGTGCGCCGGAGCCAGCGCCTCCGGCAACAGCCCCTCGCCCGCCAGCGCATGGATCGCATGGGCGAGCCGCGGATCGAAGCCGGTGCGATGGCAGAGCTGCGCCAGATGCACGGTGAATTCCAGGTCGACCAGCCCACCCGGCAGCAGCTTGGCATCGAGCGGCCCGGTCGCCGGTTTGTGCCGCGCCATCTCGGCCCGCATCGCCTTGGCTTCGGTGGCGAGGTCGCGCTCCGGCCGCGCGCCGCCCAGCACCTCGGCGATCACCGCCGCCACCGCGTCGCGTGCCGCCGCCGACCCGAACACCGGCCGCGCCCGGGTGAGCGCCATATGCTCCCACGTCCACGCCTCCTCACGCTGGTAGCGCGCGAAGGATTCGACCGACACCACCAGAGGCCCCTGCGTCCCCGACGGCCGCAGCCGCGTATCGACCGGATAGAGCGGCCCTGCCGCGGTCGGCACCGACAGCGCCGCCGTGATCCGCTGCGCCAGCCGGTTGTAATAGAGCGTCGCGCCCAACGGCTTCGGCCCGTCCGACTCGGCGTGGAAATCGCCGGTGAACAGGTAGACGAGGTCGAGGTCGCTCGCATGGGTCAGCGCCCCGCCGCCCAGCCGCCCGAACGCCAGGATGACCAGCTCGCCGCCCGGCACCTGACCATGCGCGCGCGCGAACTCCGCCACCGTCTCGCCCGCCAGCACCGCGATCGCCGCCTCCGCCAGCCGCGCATAGCCCGCCGCCGCGTCCAGCGGGTCGGCGGCGCCCGCCACCACCTGCGATCCCAGCGCGAACCGTTTCTCGCCGACCAGACGGCGGACATGATCCAGCGTCGCCTGATAATCGCGCCCCTCGCCCGTCCGCATCTCCGCGGCGATGGCATCGACGCTGCCCAGCGGCTCGAACGCGCTCGCATCGATCAGCCAGTCGATCAACTCGGGCCGGGTCGCGAGCGCATCGGCAAGCGGCGCCGCATGGCTGAGGATCGTCGCCAGCAACGCCGCAAGCCCCGGCCGCGCCTCCAGCAGCCGCAGGATGTTGATCGCGCTCGACAGCCGCTCCAGCAGCACGTCGAGCCGCACCAGCGCCGCCGCGGGATCGGGCGCCCCGGCCAGCGCGGGCATCAGCACCGGCAGCACCGCCTCCAGCGCCTCGCGCGCCGCCGGGCTGCGCAGCGCCGGATAGCGCCCCGCCCGCCAGCCCGCGACCCGCGCCGCCGCCGCGACGCCATCGCCGAAGCCGCTCTCCGCCAACCGCGCGGCAAGCGCCTGTTCCTCGTGCGGGAACCCCGCCGGCCGGCCCTCGTCGAGCGCGTCGTAGATGCGGCCGGCACGCTCCACCGGCCCGCGCAGCAGCGCGATCAGCGCGTCGCCCCCCGCCAGCCCGTGCAGCCGCGCCACCCGGTCGAGCGCGTCGCCCGCCGGCAGGGTGTGCGTCTGGCGATCGTCGATCATCTGCACGCGATGTTCGATCGTCCGCAGCAGCGTGTACGACCGGGTCAGCGCCGTGGCCTCATCCTCCCCGATCCACCCTGCCGCCGCCAGCCGCGCCAGTGCGTCCCGAGTCGCCGGCGCCCGCAGCGCGGGATCGCGCCCGCCATGGATCAGCTGATGGATCTGCGCGAAGAACTCCGCTTCGCGAATGCCGCCACGCCCGCGCTTCAGGTCATAGCCCGCGCCCAAGGCCTGGCCGCAGGCATAATGATCGCGGATGCGGCGCGACAGATCGCGGATCTCGCCGATCGCGCCGAAATCAAGCCCCCGCCGCCACACGAACGGCCGGATCGCATCCAGGAAATACCGACCCAGCGCGAGGTCACCGGCGGCGGCGCGCGCGCGAATGAACGCCGCCCGCTCCCACGTCAGTGCCCGGCTTTCGTAATAGGCGATGGCGCCCTCGACCGGCAGCGCGATCGGCGTCGCCTCCGGCGATGGCCGCAGCCGCAGGTCGACGCGCAGCACATAGCCATCGCCGTCGCGCGCCTGCAGCAGCTCGACCACCCTTTTGGCGATCCGCACCGCGGCCTCTTCGGGCTCCTCGCGCGCGCGACGGGGCAGCGTGTGCGGGTCGAACAGCAGGATGGGATCGATGTCGGAGGAATAGTTGAGTTCGCGGCTTCCCTGCTTACCGAGCGCGATGGCGACAAAGCCGCGCGGTTCGGCGCCCGGCGTCCGCTCCTCGATCGCGGCACGGATGGCGCAGTCGAGCGCCCGATCGGCGAAGTCGCTCAGCGCATGGGTGACGGCTGTCAGGTCCATCGCCCCCGCCAGGTCACCGATCGCCGTCGTCAGCGCGAGCGCACGGCGATCGAGGCGCAGCCGCCGGGCGGTCGGCATGTCGGCCGTCGCACTCGACCACGCCGGATCGAACACGCCGGCCGCAAGCCGCTCGGCAAGTTCCGGCTCACGATCGAGCAACAGGGCAAGGAACGGCGCGTTCGCCCGCGCCCGCTCCAGCGCGGCAACCGGATCGACGCCCTCAGCCGACACGGCTTTGACTACCGATCGAACCGGCGCAACGATTTAGCGGGATGGTCGTTGGAAGCGCATGAACACCGATCCGCATATGGCCACCAAGACACATACGGGTGATTATCTGGTCCGCACGCCGCGTGCGACCGATGCACTCGGCCATGTGTTGCGCGGTGTGTTCGGCGACACCCGGATGCCCGACGATTGGGTCGCTTTGCTCCATCGTCTCGACCGCGTCACCCATTGATGAAGGACCGCGGCCTCAGTGGCCGCGGCTGAGTTCGTCGACCTCACCCATGATCGTGTCGAGCGCGGTCTTGTTGACGTCCGTCTCATGCTCGCGGCGCGACGGCAATGCGCCTTCGCTGAGGATGTTCTCGAGCGCCACGCGTCCGCGCGCCACGCGGCTCTTGATCGTGCCGACCGCCACCTGGCAAATCTCGGCCGCTTCCTCATACGCGAAGCCGCCTGCACCGACGAGGATCAGCGCCTCGCGTTGCGGCTGCGGCAGGTGCAACAGCGCCCGCTGCATGTCCCCCAGCTCGACGTGCCGGTCCTGACTGGCCGGCGCGGCGAGGATCCGGTCGGCGACCAGATCGTCCCACTCGCCCTTAAAGCGCGCACGGCGCATCTGCGACAGGTACAGGTTGCGCAGGATGATGAAGGTCCATGCCCGCATGTTCGTACCGGCCTGGAAGCGCTGACGCGCCGCCCAGGCCTTGAGCAACGTTTCCTGCACCAGATCGTCGGCAAGGTCGCGGCTGCCCGACAGCGAGCGGCCGAACGCGCGCAGGTGCGGGATCACCTGCGCCAGCTGCTTCTTGAACTCGGGGTCGGACAGCGCAACGTGTTCGACGGGCTCCACCGGCGTGTCGTCGTCTTCGTAATCGTCGCGCGTAGCGGGCTGGGTCATGCAAATCCGTTCGAAGCCGGGGACAACGTGCCGCCTTTGCCGCAACATAGGTGTCCGCGCCGGCAATTGCCAGTGAAGCGGGGTAACCGCTTTAACGCAGGATGAGGAAAGCGAAGATCACGATGATCAGCACGAGCGAGATGCCGAGGACGTAGCGGGTCACGCCCGGCGTCGCCCCGGCACGGGCTTCGGTGGTGGTCACATGCACTGGTTCGTTCGGATCAGCCATGATCGTGAAAACCCCCGAAGTCCGTTTTGGGTCCGTAACTTTCTTGGGCCGTCAGACGACGGCGGTCGGAATGGTCGCTTCGTCGAAGAACAGCGCCTGGCTGATCGCCGCCTTCACCGTGGAGCGCTGGAACGGCTTGGTGATGAGGAAGGTCGGTTCGGGGCGTTCGCCGGTGAGCAGCCGCTCGGGGAAGGCGGTGATGAAGATCACCGGCACTTCGAATTCGGCGAGGATGTCCTTCACCGCGTCGATGCCCGAACTGTCGTCTGCCAGCTGGATGTCGGCGAGCACCAGGCCCGGGCGATCCTCCATGGCGAGCGCGACCGCCTCGTCGCGCGTCACCGCGACGCCGGTCACCTCGTGGCCCAGGTCGCGCACGATCGTCTCGATGTCCATCGCGATGATCGGCTCGTCCTCGATGATGAGCACGCGGGCGCGGGTCTGCTTCTCGATCTCGGCCAGCGCCTCGGCGACCAGCGTCTCGACCTCGCTGGTGTCGACCTCGATCAGATAGGCCGCGTCCTCGGGCGTGAACCCTTCCATCGCGGTCAGCAGCAGCGCCTGCCGCGACAGCGGCGTCATGCGGGCGAGGCGCGCGCGCGCCACGGCCTCGGTACCCTCGGCATCGCTCTGCGAGGTCTGCTCTTCTCCATCGGCATTGGCCGATGCCCAGATGCCCTGGAACATGCGGTACAGGCCCAGGCGCGGATCGACGTCGCGCGGGAACTGGTCGGGTGCAGCGACGATCGCCTCCAGCGTCGCGCGGACGTATTTGTCGCCCTGATGCTGACTGCCGGTCAGGGCCCGGCCGTAGCGCCGCAGGAAGGGAAGGTGCGGTGCGAGTTGCTGTCCAAGCGACATGGGTGGTGATCACTCCCTGAGATACTGAGCGGGCGCCTGATCTGTGCGGGCGACCGCGGCTTTGCAACGTGTTTGTCGAAGAACCCACCCGCCCCCACGGACCTGCGGAATTTTCGCACAGCCGATGGAACCAACGAACGCGATTTTGGTTTCATCGGCCATTGAACGGGTTAACCGCTCCTCGAAGGCGGCCCCGTTTGTGTTGCGTCGAATGCCTGGACTCGCCGGGCCACCAGGGGGACTGTTGGAATTGCCCAGCGATAAGGACCGGAAAACGTCTTCCAAGAAATCTCCCGCCAAGGTTCAAAGCAAGGATCGCGACATGGGCGCGGCCCTGCGATCGGCCTATCAGCGGACGGTGGATGAACACGTTCCCGACGAAATGCTCGACCTCCTGAACAAGCTCGCATAGCAGGGGGCATGGCCTCCACCTTCGACGCCGCCTCCCATACGCGACGCGCGGCGATGGCGCCCGTGTCCGCGCTCTCCCGCCTGCCGACCGGCGCCAAGCTGTTCATCACGCTCAGCATCGCGCTGCTGCTGCTGGCGCTGATCGCGATCGGCGCGACATTGCAGACCGGCCGCACCGCCGATGCCGAAGCGCGCGCACGGCTGCGCATCGCCGCCAATGAAAGCGCACGCAGCATCGCCATCGAGCTGATCGGCGACATGACCGCGCTGCGCGTCGCGGTGAACGCGTTGCAGGTCGATGCCGCCGACGCGCCGAGCTGCGCACGTGCCCAGGGCGTGTTCGCGCAGCAGGCGACCACCGGCACGCGCTTCTCGATCGTCGACCGCAATGGCCGCCTGCTCTGCGGCGAAGCCTTCGATGGCGGCGCAGCACTCGATTCCAGCACCGCGGTCGGCGCCGCGATCGTGCCGGAGCGCGGGCTGATCCTGTCGATCGCCGGCCCCCGTCGCGGCCCTAGCGCACGCGTGTTCTTCCCGCAGGCTTTTCTCGCCCGCCTCGCCGCGCCGTCCAGCCGGGCGATCCCGCTCGCCAGCGCGCTGGTGCATGGCGACGACACGCTCGACCTCGCCAGCATCCCGGACCTGGGGCCGCTGGACAGGGTGGAGACGGTGGAGACGGACCTCGGCCTCGGCGGCCTCGCCTTGCGGACCAGCATTCGCAGTGCGCCAATCACCTCGTCCTTCCTCGTCGCGCTGCTGCTGCCGCTGCTGATGTGGGCGGCCGCCGCGGGACTGTCGTGGTTCATCGTCGATCGCCTGCTGATCCGGCCGCTGCGCCGGCTGCGCGCCAGCGTCGCCTCCTATACCCCGGGCGAGGTGATCGATCCGGGCAAGCTCGGCCCGCTGCCCGCCCAGGAAATCCGCGAACTCGGCGACACCTTCCGCGCGATCAGCCGCACCGTCGCGCTGCACGAGGCCGGCCTCGCCGAGGCGGTCGTCCGGCAGACCAAGCTGACGCGCGAGGTCCACCACCGGGTCAAGAACAACCTTCAGGTCATCTCCAGCCTCATCAACTTCCACGCGCGCGGGGCGCCCAGCGCGGACGCCAGCGCCGCCTATGCTTCTATCCAACGCCGCGTCGATGCGCTCGCCGTCGTCCACCGCAACCATTTCGCCGAGATGGAGGATAACCGCGGCCTCAACCTGCGATCGGTGATCGGCGAACTCGCCTCCAACATCCGCGCCACGGCGCCGGAGGGCGCGACCAGCCTGTCGATCGCGCTCGATATCGATCCCTACCTCGTCAACCAGGACGTCGCCGTCGCCGTCGCCTTCCTCGTTACCGAGACGATCGAACTTGCAATGACCGCCGATCCGGCTGCGCAAATCCGCGTCGCGATCAAGCCGGGCGATGACGACAAGAAGGCCAAGCTGCGCGTCGTGTCCCGCGCCTTCGTCGAGAGCGAGACGCTGGAGAAGCTTCTCTCCACCCGTTACGGGCGGGTTATCGAGGGCTTGTCGCGTCAGCTGCGCGCGCCGCTGCATCACGATCCGATGACGGGCGCGTACGAGATCGCCATCGCCGTTCTCGGTCGCGACTGACACCCTCGGAAAAGCCCGTAAAAAATTTCGCGAATTTCGCATCTGCTGCGGGAACCGAACATCGGGGGCAGGGTTATGCAGTACGGATCGCGACCTTATGCCCCCCCGCTCTCGCGATCCACGACATAGGCCCGGAAGCATCCACCCCTCCCCCCCCCGGTGATGCTTCCGGGCCTTTAACGTCTTCAGCCATCTTCGTTTCTTTGTCGGCGCCAGGCATTGCGCAGCCGGAACGAAACGGCCCAATCGAACATTTCATCCCCGGCATTCATGCTCAGGAGGTTCTATGCGTAAGGTTCTCGGATTGGTCGTCGTGGCAGGTGCGCTGATGGTCAGCGCGTGCAACACCGTCGAAGGCGTCGGCAAGGACGTGAGCTCGGCCGGCAAGACCGTCGCGAAGACCGCCGACGACGCCAAGTAAAACGGGCGCAGCCCGATCGGCTGAACGAAAAAGGCCTCGCTCTCCATCGAGAGCGAGGCCTTTTTTTCGTGTTCACCCTCCGTGGCTTCAGGCCTCGACGATGTCGGTGCCGGCTTCCTTGGACCGCTTGCGCTCGGTGAACCAGATGCCGATGATTGCCAGCTCGTACAGCACGATCAGCGGCACCGCGAGCAGCACCTGGCTCATCAGGTCGGGCGGGGTCAGCACCGCGGCGATCGCCGTCGCGCCGACGATCGCGTAGCGGCGCGCCCCGATCAGCTGCTTGCGCGTCACGATGCCCGCCCGCTCCAGCAGCATCAGCAGCACCGGCAGCAGGAAGGCGAGACCGAAGGCGAACAGGAACTGCATGACGAACGACAGGTAGTTGCCGATGCCCGGCAACGCCTCCTGCTGCACCCCGCCGATATTCCCCTGAAAGCTCAGCAGGAAGTGCAGCGCCATGGGGATGGCCATGTAATAGGCCAGCGCCGCGCCGGCGACGAAGAGGATGGGCGTCGCCAGCAGGAACGGCAGCAGCGCGCGCTTCTCCTTGCGGTACAGGCCCGGCGCGACGAACTGCCACAGCTGGTTGGCGATCACCGGAAACGCGATCATCATCGCCGCGAAGAACGCGACCTTCACCTTGACGAAAAACGCCTCGAAGATCTGCGTGTAGATCAGCGTCTTCTGCCCCGCCGATAGCAGCGGCTGGACGAGGAAAGCGAAAATATTCTCGGCGAAATAATAGCTGACGCCGAACGCCACGATGAGCGCGGCGATGCAGTACAGCAGCCGCCGACGCAATTCGATCAGGTGATCCAGCAACGGCGCCCGGCTGGCGTCGATCTCGTTCTGGTCGTCGGTCATGACGGCGTACTATCGGGGCGCGGTGCGGGGTGATGCTCGGGGGCCGGCGCGACGACGGGCTTCTCCACCATCACCGGTGGTGCCTCGTCCTCGGCCGGCACCGGTTCGGCTGCAGCCTGCGACTCCGCATCCGACGTGGCGGGATGTTCGGCCATGATGCGCGCATTCTCCGCGGCCCAGCGCTTCTCCATCTCCTCCAACTCGGCCTCGCGGACCATGTTGTCGAAGCCCTGGCGGAAGGAGCGCGCGA
The DNA here is from genome assembly GCF_052321755.1 of Sphingomonas cellulosilytica. Classification (NCBI taxonomy): domain Bacteria; kingdom Pseudomonadati; phylum Pseudomonadota; class Alphaproteobacteria; order Sphingomonadales; family Sphingomonadaceae; genus Sphingomonas; species Sphingomonas cellulosilytica. The sequence goes on along the minus strand of NZ_JBQRTT010000004.1, from coordinate 85,946 downwards.
CGCCGCGCGCCTTGCCGACCCAATAGCCGACGACACGCATGGCTTTCGGCAGGTCCTTGGGCCCGATCACCACCAGCGCCACGAAGGCGACCAGCAGGAATTCGGACGGCGCGATATCGAGCACGCGGGCGCCTTCTGATCGTCAGGCGTTAACGGTCGTCGCCGATGCTATCGCGCACGCGATTGCCATCGCGATCGAAGGCCGGATCGGCGGTCTTCTTGGCTTCGATGCGCGGCGCGGGCTTGGCGGACGCGTCGTCCTCCTCGGCCATGCCCTTCTTGAAGTTCTTCACGCCCTTGGCGACGTCGCCCATCAGGTTCGAGAAGCGACCGCCACCGAGCAGCAGGATCGCGACGACGGCGAGGACGAGCAGATGGATCGGGCTGAAGCTGCCCATGGCATATCTCCTAGAATACCGTCCCATCTAGTCGGTATCGCCGTCGGTTTCCACCTCCAAAGCTGTCATCGTCATGTCCACCGGATCGAGCAGCCCGGCGACCCGCAGGTCGTCGATTCCCGGCAGGTCCCGGCGGCTGGCCAGGCCGAAGTGCGCGAGGAAACCCGGCGTCGTCGCATAGGTCAGCGGCCGCCCCGGCACCTCGCGGCGACCGGCCGGACGAACCCAGCCGGCCTCCATCAGCACGTCGAGCGTGCCCTTGCCCGTCTGCACGCCGCGGATCGCCTCGATCTCGGCGCGGGTGACGGGTTCGTGATAGGCGATAATTGCCAGCGTCTCGATCCCCGCCCGACTCAGCCGCCGCACCTCTTCGCGATTCCGCCGCAACAGATGCGCGAGGTCCGGTGCGGTTTCGAAATGCCAGCGGTCGCCGCGGCAGACGAGGGCGATGCCCCTGCCCGCATAATCCTCCACCAGCCGCGCCAGCGCGGCGCGGACGTCGACCCCGCCGACATGCGCGCGGATCGAATCGATCGTGAGCGGCTCGGCGGCCGCAAACAACACCGCCTCCACCGCCCGCACGCCGTCGTCCGGCGGGGTCACCGCAGCGCCTTCACGTACAAGGGCGCGAACGGGGCATGCTGGCGCAGTTCCACCCGCCCCTGCTTGGCGAGTTCGAGCGCCGCGAGGAACGACGATGCCAGCGCGGACTTGCGCAACCGCCCCGATCCGTCGGGCAGGAAACTCTCCAGCACCGACCAGTCGATCCGCGTGCCGACCAGCCGCGAAACGCGCTCCAGCGCCGCCTCCAGCGTCATCACCTCCCGGTCGGCGACGACGTGCATCACCGGCCGATTGCGGGCGTTGATCTGTCCGTAAGCGGCGATCAGGTCGTAGATCTCCGCCTGCCATTGCGATCGGCGCAACGTCCGCAAACCTTCCGGATTCGGGCGGGCGAACACGTCGCGCCCCAGCCGGTCCCGCGCCATCAAGCGTGCACCGGCTTCCCGCATCGCCGCAAGCCGTTCCAGCCGGCGTTGCAGGCGCATCGCCATCTCCTCGGGATCTGGCTCATCCTCTGCGGCGCGGGGCAGCAACAGCGCCGACTTCAGGTAGGCGAGCCATGCCGCCATCACCAGATAATCGGCCGCCACCTCCAGCGCGAGCGTCTGCCGCTGGTGGATATAGCGGAGATATTGCTCGACCAGCGCCAGGATGGAGATATGACGCAGATCCACCTTCTGCGCGCGAGCCAGCGTCAACAGCAGGTCGAGCGGCCCTTCCCAACCCTCCAGATCGAGCGTCAGTTGTTCGGGTTGCGACACCGTCAGGCGAGGGCGAGGAATGCATCGCGGCGCGCGACGAGATCCGCGAAATCGCCTTGCGGCGCGCCGCGGCCGGCCATGGCCCGATCGAGCCGCGCGCGGGAGGCATCGGCGATCGTCCCGAGCGCTGCGGCGATCGCCACCATCTCGTCCATGCGTGCCCAGCAGTCGAGCACGAGGTCGCAACCGGCGGCGATCGCCCCGGCCGCTTTCTCTGCCGCGGTTCCCGACAGGGCCTTCATGTCGATATCGTCGGTCATCAGCAGTCCGTCGAAGCCGATGGCGCCCCGGATCACGCTGTCGATGACGATCGGCGAGAGCGTCGCCGGACGCGCGCGATCCCATGCCTCGAACACGATGTGCGAGGTCATGCCCATCGGCGCATGCGCCAGCGTGCGGAACGGTTCGAGATCGATCGCGAGGTCTTCCGCGCTTGCGGTGACGGTGGGCAGCAGGTGATGGCTGTCCACCTGCGCGCGGCCGTGGCCGGGCATGTGCTTGACCACACCGACCACGCCGCCTTCTGCCAGCCCTTCCAGCATCGCGCGGCCCAGCGCGGCGACCTGCATCGGCTCGCCGCCATAGGCGCGGCATGCGACCGCCTCCGTCGTGTCGGGCTGCGCCACGTCGAGCAGCGGCGCGCAATCGACGGTAATCCCGACCTCCGCCAGCATCAGCCCCAGCGCCTGACCGTTGGCCCGCATCGCCTGGATCGCGGACATCGGCGCCCGCTCGTAGAGCGCGGCGAACGCGGGGCCGGCAGGAAAGGCGGGCCATTCCGGCGGCCCCATCCGGGCGACACGCCCGCCTTCCTGATCGATCAGGATCGGCAGGTCGTCGCGCCCCGACAGATCGCGCAGCGAGTCGGTCAGCGCACGCACCTGTTCACGATCGCGGATGTTGCGCTTGAACAGGATGTAGCCGGCCGGCTCCGCGTCGGCGAAGAAGGCGCGTTCGTCGGGGGTAAGCGCAAGGCCGGCGGTGCCGAAGATGACAGGCTTCATACCGCCGGATTAGAGCATGATGGCGTGGCTGGAAACGGCTTAGGCCGGCGGCATCACGATCGGAAAGCCCCGGCGCCCCCTCAACTCGCGACGAAGCAGCTTTCGCCCGCGACGCGGAGGCGACCGCAGATGTCGGCGGCCTGATTGGCGCTGCCGGCGTTGACGCGTAGGCGGTACAGGGTGCGACCACCGGTGGCGACCGGCTGGATCGACTGGCCGAGCGGCGCGAGATAGCTGAACCGCTTGGCGAAACCGGCCCAGGACGACTTGGCGACCGCTTCGCTCGGATAGGCGCCGAGCTGGACGAGCGCGCCGCCGCTGGCGGCACCCGGCGCGGCACTGCGCTGGACGGTGACCGGCTGCGCCGCGACGAGGCGACCGCCCGAGGCCGGCACCTGCGCGACGGCGTTGCTGCCGCCGGTCGACGAGGGCTTGGCGGTCGGCACGACACGGCGGCCGTCGATCGGCTTTTCCGGCACCGCGTTGAGGTCGATCGAGCCGCTGCCCGATTTGCCGGCGCTGGTCGCGATGGCGGCATCGCCCTCGCCCTTCACCTTCAGGCCGCCGGGATCGTCCGGCCGCACCTTGTAGTCGCCCTGTTGCGCGGCGATCAGCTGGCCATCGGCGCTCTGCCGCGTCTGCAGCTTGTAGATGCCGAAGATGATCGCGGCGAGCGCGGCGAGGCCGAGCACGACGAAGCCCAGGACCTTGCCGACGGGCGCACCGCGTTCCTCGTCCGGCTCGACGGTTTCGAGCCAAGGCAGGCGATCCTCTTCGCGCAGATCCCTGTCGTCCGCCATCACTTCATCTCCGAAACCGCAACCACGCCCATGATGCTGAGCCCGTTACGGATAATCTGCGCGATCGCGGTCGCCAAGAACAGACGCGCACGAGTCGCATCATGATCCTCGACGATCAGGAAACGCCGGTCCGGCCGATCGTTACCGACATTCCATTGCGCATGAAAGGCCGCAGCCAGGTCATAGAGATAAAATGCAATTCTATGCGGTTCACGCGCCGTTGCCGCAGTTTCGACCACCCGCGGGAACTGGGCGGCGAGCTTCACCAGCGCCAGTTCCTCCGTATCAAGCCGGGACAAGTCGGCACCCCCTGCGGCAATGCCCGCCTCGGCGGCACGCCGGTGGAGAGAGGAGATGCGGGCGTGGGCGTATTGGACGTAGAATACGGGATTGTCCTTCGACGCCTCGACCACTTTGGCGAAATCGAAGTCCATTTGCGCGTCGGAACGCCGGGTCAGCATGGTGAAGCGGACCACGTCCTTGCCGACCTCACGCACCACATCGGCAAGCGTCACGAAGTTGCCGGCTCGCTTCGACATCTTCACCGGCTCGCCGCCACGCAGCAGCCGCACCATCTGGACGAGCTTGACGTCGAACCGCGTCTTGCCGCCGGTCAGCGCGGCGACGGCGGCGACGATACGCTTGACGGTGCCGGCATGGTCGGCGCCCCAGATATCGATCAGCTGGTCGGCGGACTGGCTCTTCTGGAAATGGTAGGCGAGGTCCGCGCCGAAATAGGTCCATTGGCCGTTCGACTTCCTGATCGGCCGATCCTGATCGTCTCCGAAGGCGGTGGAGCGGAACAGCGGCAGCTCGACGGGCTCCCAGTCCTCGGGCGACTCGCCCTTGGGCGCTTCGAGCACGCCGTCATAGACGAGGCCGCGCGCGCGCAATTCCGCCTCGGCCGCCTCGGGCTTGCCCGCCGCCTGCAATTCCGCTTCCGACGAGAACAGGTCGTGGTGGATGCCGAGGAGTGCGAGGTCGTCCTTGATCATCACCAGCATCGCCGCGACGGCACGGGTGCGGAACAACGCCAGCCATTCGCTCTCCGGTGCAGCGACGTAGCGATCGCCGAACTCGGCAGCGAGGGCGGCGCCGACCGGCGCCAGATAGTCGCCGGGGTACAGCCCCTCCGGAATGGCGACGCTCTCACCCAACGCTTCGCGGTAGCGCAGGTGCACCGAGCGGGCGAGCACGTCGACCTGCCCACCGGCGTCGTTGACGTAATATTCGCGGATCACCCGGTGCCCGGCGAATTCGAGCAGGCTGGCGAGCGCGTCGCCGACCACCGCGCCGCGGCAATGGCCCATATGCATCGGGCCGGTCGGGTTGGCGGAGACATATTCGACGTTGACGGTGACGCCCTCGCCCAGCGTCGAGCGACCGTAGGCATCGCCCGCCGCGGTGATCTGCGCCAGCTCGCCGCGCCATGCGGCGTCGGTCAGCGTCAGGTTGATGAAGCCCGGACCGGCGACGCCGACGCCCGCCACCTCGTCGAGCTTGCCCAGTTCCGCGGCCAGCGCCTCGGCGAGCGCGCGCGGATTGGTGCCGGCCGGCTTGGCGAGCACCATCGCCGCGTTGGTCGCGAGGTCGCCGTGGGAGGCATCGCGCGGCGGCTCGACGGTGACGTTGCGGCGGTCGAGCCCTTCCGGCAGCGTGCCGGCGGCGACCAGCGTATCGAGAGCCGTCGCGACATGCGCGGCAAAGCGGGTGTAAAGCGTCATCAGCGTCCGTTCGGCAAAGGCGCCGCGCTCTAACGCAAGACGGGGGCCGGTTCAAATCAGGCGCGCATCAGCCCCTCGATCGCCGCGGTCTTTGCGCTTGCCGGGAACAAGGCCGCCATCGCCCGCGCCGGATCGACGGCGAAATGCTCCGCCACCGCGCCGCCGATCAGCGCGTCGAGCGGCGTGGTCGGCTTGAGATCGCGCGCCTCGTAGAGGTTCGCCTGGGCAAGGCCCGGCCAATCGGCCATGACGCGGCCACCCTTCACGGCTCCACCGAGCAGCATCGTCGCCGTGCCGGTGCCATGGTCGGTACCGTTGGTGCCGTTGACCGCGACGGTGCGGCCGAATTCGGTCGCGACCAGCACCAGGGTATCGTCCCACACCGGGCCGAGGCCCGCCTGCAACGCGCAGATCATGGCGTCGAGCGCCTTCAGCTGCGCCGCCAGCCGGCCGCGCTGGCCGGCATGCGTGTCCCAGCCGCCGGTTTCGATCGTCGCGATCCGCGCGCCATTGGCGGGGCGCAACAGCCTTGCAGCGAGCGTACCGGTGTTGCGCGCGTCCTTGTCGACAAGGTCGCCGGTCAGCTGGCGGGTGGCGAGCGCCTCGTCCCACAAGGCGTGGAGTTGCGCATCGCCCTGGTACAATTGCGTGACGCGGGCGAGCAGGTCGTCGGACGCCTGGGGCAATGCCGAAGGGGCGTAGCTCGCCACCTCGCGCCGGCCGCGTAGCGCCATGGGCACCGTCGCCGCCACCGCGATGGCATGCGCATCCTCGCTCGGCACCAGCCCGAGCAGCCGGTTCATCCAGCCGTCGCGCAACTGGTAGGCGCTGACCCCGCCCGTCTCCAGCACGTTCTGGCCGTCGAAATGCGACCGGTCGCGATAGGGCGAGGCGACGGCATGGGCGAACAAGGCCTGCCCCTGCCTGAACAAGCCGGCGGTGGTGGCAAGCGCAGGGTGCAGCGCGAACATAGCGTCGAGCTTCGTTCCCGCCGCGACATCGGCGGCGAGGTCACCGCGCGCGCCGACGAAGGCCGGATCGCCGACCGGCCCGACGATGCCGAGTCCGTCGGCCGCGCCACGCTGGATGATGAAGACGAAGCGCCGCGCCGTCGCGGCTTTGGCGAACGCGAGCCTGGGGGCGAAGCCGCCGAGCACGCCGAGCGTGCCCGCCCCGCGCAGGAAGGATCGACGGTCCATCACTATCTCCGCATCATTTCGGGCGAGACGAGCAGCAGCGCCAGCGCCTGGTTCGGGCTTTCGGCGCGTTGCAGCGCCTGCGTGGTGCCCGCCGACACCGCCTCGGGGAACAGGCGATCGGCGAGCGCGCGGGCGTCGGTGCCTGCCGTCGCACGCGCGGCAAAGCGCTGTGCCGCCTCGACCCGGCGCATCACCGCATCGGGCCCCGCCCAACTGGGGGCGGTATCGTCCCAGCCGATCGGCTGCCCCGGCTTCCAGACCGGCTGGCCGAGCTGGTTCATCAAGCCCTGCGCCGAAGCCGGCTGGAAGGCACTGCCTCCCAGCGCGCGCCAGGCGGATACCGACCATTCCCACGGCGTCTTGAACTTGACCGGTTGCGGCACCCACGCTTCCGGCGAGGCGATCAGCGCGGCATAGACCGTCGGCAGATCGCCGCCCGAGTGGCGGAAGGCTCCTTCCAGCCGTGCCACCATCGCCGGCGGCGGCGTATCGCCGGCGAAATGCCGGGCCAGCTTGGTCGCGACGTGATGCGCGGTCGCCGGATGGACCGCGAAGTCGGCGAGCACCGCATCAGCCTGCTCGCGGCCGCCGGCCGGATAGGTCTTGCCGAGGATCGTGCGGGCGCCCGGCTCGTGCACCTGATCGACGAAGACGAAGCTGCCGGGCGGCGCTGCGCTCGAAAAGCGCCCCGCCGGCCCGCCGCCGATGCCGCCGACCGTCCAGCCGGTCATCGCACGCGCGAATTCGGTCACGTCGCTCTGGCTGTAGCCGGTGCGCACGCCCAAGGTGTGGAGCTCCATGATCTCCCGCGCCAGATTTTCGTTGAGGCCGACCTTGCGCTGCCCCCGCGCGGTGATCCGCGCGCCAAGGGGGCTGGCAGGCCCGATCGACACCGACTGATCGAGATACAGCAGCATCGCCGGATGCCGCTCCACCGCGAACAGCATGTCGCTGAACCGCCCCGTCAGATGCGGGCGGATCGCCTCCATCTCCAGCGTACCGGCGAGGCCGTTAAGCTCTGCCTTGTCGGCAGACACGGCGAAATGGTTGGCCCAGAAATGCACCAGCCGTTCGGCGAACGGCGTGTCGCTCGCCACCGCCAGCTGCGCACGTGCGGCGATCAGCGCATTATAGTCCTCGCGGTTGAGCTTCCTGGCAGCGGGGTTGGGCGGATCGCCGTTGGGCAGCGGCGTCTTTGCGACCTGGGGCATAGCCGGTGCCGCCGTCATGGCAGGTGCCATCGTCGCATCGCCCCCCGCCGACGCCGCCTTCTGCATCCGGTTCATCCGCCGCTCGGCGCGATAGGCGAGGATGTCGAGCGCCACGGTGGCGCTGCTCGGCGCGGCGTCGAGCGCCGGGGGATGCGGCTGATAGCGTGTCAACTGCTCCGCCAGCCAGCGGCGCGGATTGGCAGGCGGTGGATCACCGGGCCGGGCACCAAGCCCGAATCGGTTCAACGCGACGGCAGCTTCGGACACAGGACGCTCCTCTCTCTCCCGGAACGCCACCGGCTATAAGCCGGGATTGCAAGGACATCATGAGGATGCGGACCTGAACGGGTGATGACCCGCGGTCCGCCCGGCTCAAGTCCTCTTGGCCTACGGCTGAGCGACATTCGACCTGCCCTCGCCAGGGCACGGCTATCGCATATGGCGATGATGGCTGGCGGCTTCGGGAAGGGGCATGCCATCCCGATATTCTTCGTCACCCCGGACTTGGTCCGGGGTCCACCGTGCGGCAAAACCAACAGCGTATGGGTATGCGGCGCGGTGGATGCCGGACCGAGTCCGGCATGACGGGGGATTGAAGAACATCCCCGGATCGGACAGCCCCTATGCGACAGCCCGGCCTGGCGGGGCAGGATGAAGGAGGAGCCCTCATCTTGAAGGTCGATCGGCCCTAGAACCCCTCGGGCAGGTCGATCGGACCGACGATTTCGCGATAGCGGGCGATGGCGTAGCGGTCGGTCATGCCGGCGATGAAGTCGGCGATGTGGCGGCTGCGGCCAGGTTCGTCGGCGGGAACGTCCTCCGCCCAGTCGGCGCTCATCAGGCGGGGATCGGCGCGATAGGCGGCAAACAGGCCGCTGACGATGCCGTGCGCCGCGTCCGCCGCGGCGAGCTGGCGCGGGTGATGATAGAGATTGGCGTACATGAAGCGCTTGAGGTCGCGCTCCTCCTCGCGCATCTGCGGCGAGAACCCGCACAGCGCCTGCCCCGCCTGCCGCACGTCGTCGGCGCTGGCGACGCCGGAGGCGGCGATGCGACGGCGCGTCTCCTCGATCAGGTCGTTGACCATGGTGCCGATCTGGCTGCGCACCAGTTCGCTCGCGAGGCGCTTGGGCGCGACATCGGGGAAGCGCACGCACGCCCCTTCCCAGCCACGCGCGACGATCGGCACCGCGAGCAACTGGTCGAGCGTCAGCAGCCCGGCCCGCAACCCGTCATCGATATCGTGATTGTCGTAGGCGATATCGTCCGCGATCGCAGCGACTTGCGCTTCGAGGCTCGCATGGCTCGCAAGATCGAGGGGGAAGGCCGCATCCGCCTCGCGCAGCGCCCAGCCGGGATGGCGCACCGGCCCGTTGTGCTTGGCCAGCCCCTCCAGCGTTTCCCATGTCAGGTTGAGCCCGTTCCAGCGCGGATAGGGCCGCTCGATATGGGTCAGCGTGCGCAGCGTATGCCCGTTGTGGTCGAAGCCGCCCGCATCGGCGAGCGCCGCCTTCAGCGCATCCTCCCCGGCATGGCCGAAGGGCGGGTGGCCGATGTCATGCGCGAGGCAGAGCGCCTCGGTCAGGTCCTCGTTCAGGCCGAGCACCCGCGCGATCGTACGGCCGATCTGCGCCACCTCGAGGCTGTGGGTCAGGCGGACGCGGAAATGGTCGCCGTCCGGCGCCATGAACACCTGCGTCTTGTGGCGCAGCCGGCGGAAGCTGATCGAATGGATGATCCGATCACGATCGCGCTGGAAATCGTCCCGCGGGCCGCGGACGACGGCGCCCGCGCCGCCCGTCCGCTCTTCGTGGAGCCGGCCCCTGCTCGATCCCGGGTCGGAGGCCCAGGGTGCGCGGGCGGTCACTTGGCGGGCAGCTTCGTCACGACCTGTCCCGCCTCACTGGTGAAGGCGAAGGCGGGAACGCCTGCCTTGGCGAGCTGGTTGACGAAGGCGCGCGCCTCCGCGTCGGTCTTGAACGGGCCGGTCAGCACGCGGTTGGTGGCGCGCAGCGGCGTCGTCCAGCCAGGGCGGCTGCCGAACACCTCGGGCGCCTTGGCCTTCATGATCGCATAGGCCTTGGGCAACCCGCCCTCGTACGCACCGCCGGCGACCTGCACCCAGATCCGTTCCGGATTGGCGCGGGCGGCCTTCTTTTCCTCGGCCGCGGCCTTGGCCTCCGCCAGCTTCTCCGCATCGGCAAGCTTCTTGGCGGCCAGCGCCTTCTTGTCCGCGGCGGCCTTGCGGTCGGCGGCGCGCTTGTCGGCGGCGGCCTTGGCGGCGAGCGCCTTTTCGGCGGCGGCATCGCGCTCTTCCTTCGCCTTCGCTTCGGCGATGACGCGCGCGGCGGTGTCCGGGGCGGGCGCCGCGACCACGGGCGCCGGACGTGCCGGCTCGACGACGCCGAGTTCCGAGGCAGGGATGGTCAGGCCGGCGACGATGCGTGCGAGGACCGAATCGGCCTCCGAGCGCGACGGCGGTGCGGTGAAGGAGGATGCGGGTGCAGCCGCCACGGTCGGTGCGGGCGGCACTGCCGGCTCCACCGCCGCGGTGGCGAAGCCGGGCGCCGGCACCACCGCAGCGGTCACCGCCGACGCAACGCGGGTCGGTTCCGGTGCGGGCGTCGTAACGGCGGTTGCGGGCAGCGGCTGGACGGTCGCTGCGGCCACGGCGGCGCGCGGCGGGGCGGTCGGCACCACCGCCGCGGTGACGGGTTCCTTGGCTACGGGGAGCGGCTGGACGACCGGCGCAGCGCTGGCGAAGGTCACGCCGGGCGCGCGCACCTCGGTCGGCACCGGCTGGACGCGGGCGAGTGCGGCGGTCGCGGCCTGATACGACGGCGCTGCGGCGGCGCGGGCGGTGTTGGCCGCCACCGCCACGGCAGGCGCGGCCTCCTCGCGACCCCGCCGCGTGCGGCCGCGGCGCCGGTCGGGTTGCGCCGGCTGGACCGCGGCGAGCGCCACCGGTGCCGCTTCGGGTGCCAGCTGCGGCAGGACGGGGGCGAGCCGCGCATCCGCCAGCCGCTCGGGCGTCGCGCGCACTTCGCCGAAGTGCACGGCAAAGGCCCGGTCCACTGCGCCGAGCGTCGGCAGCCGCCGGAAAAACGGTTGCAGCCCCTGCGCCATCCCGGTGGGCAGCATGGTGGTGGCGATCTTTTCCGCCCCCGCCTGATCGCCGCCCATCGCCAGCACGAACGCGCGGATGCGCCAGGCGCTGCGGTCGTTCTTGCGGAGCAGCGGATCGAGCTGTTCCAGCGCCGCCTCGCGCTTGCCCGAAATCCCGAGGGACAAGGCGTAGCGACGGATCGTCTCGTCGTCCGGCCTGGTTTTCAGCGCGAGACGATAATCGCGTTGCGCCCGCTCCTGCTGCCCGACCAGGTCATAGGCCAGCCCGCGATCGGCAGCGACGGGGCGGATGTCGAAGCCCGCCGCCTCGGCCTGCGCGAAATAGCGCAGCGCCTCGCCCGGTCGTTCGGAGCGGACCAGGATCGCCCCTTCCCCCGCCTTGATCCGCGGGTCGTTCGGCGCGACCTTTTCGGCGCGGGCGTAGAGCGACGCGGCGCCGCTGAGATCACCGAGCGACAGCGACAGGTCGGCAGCGGTCAGCAGCGCGGTGACGTCGCGCGGGTTGGCCGCGACCGCCCGCATCTGTTCGGCGAGCCGATCGGCATCGGTGGTGCCGGGCAGCGGTTGCACCACCTCCTGCGCGGCAAGAGCGGCGGGCGCGCAGGCGAGCGCCAGGACAGCGGGGATCAAGAGACGCATGGGAGTAACGACGATCTTAGAGCGGAGCGACCCTGAACCGGCAATGTCCGCTCCGCCGCGGCGCGGTGAACGGAGGCTGGCCGGCGACGAAGGAGAGGCGGTCACACTGTGTGTCGTGATCCAGGGCCTCTCGTCACCCCGGCGAACGCCGGGATGACGAAGGGGAGGTCAGAGCCGAAGCCGCCGGGCCTACGGCTCTGGCCTGACGGGCCGTGCTTACTGGTTGTTCTGGCGGTGCAGGAAACGGGGGATGTCGATCGGGTCCTTGGCATCGCCCGCGCCCTCGTCGCGCGCCGGGCCGCGTGCGGCGTTGGACATACGCTCGAACAAGGTGCCGCCCAGCTTGACGCGCGGCTGCGGCGCGGCGTCGGGTGCGGCGGCGGTGTCGCTGCCCGGCGCGATCCACGGACGGCGGCCGGCTTCCGGAGCCGGGGCCGGGGCGCGCGGTGCGGCGGCGGCGGGCTCTTCGGCATAGGCGCGAGGCTGCTGCGGAACGATCGTCTCGGCACCCAGCACCAGTTCGTCATCCGCCGCGTCGGCGCTATCGCCCTTCACCGCATCGGCCGCATCGAGGTCGAGCGGCGCGGGGTCGGCGGTGGCCGGCGCAGTGAAGGACACCGATGGCGCCGGCGCGGAAGCAGGCGCAGCGTCCGACGCAGCGGCGGCCGGCGTGCTCGGACGGAACGAGGTGCTGTCGTCGGTCTTGCGGCCGGTGCCGAAGCTGAACGAACGCGCCGCCTCGGGCGCCGGTGCCGGCACGCCGGGCTTCGCGTCCGAATCGATGCCGGTGGCGACCACCGACACGCGGATGCGGCCTTCCAGCTCCGGGTTGAATGCCGAGCCCCAGATGATGTTGGCGTCGGGATCGACCAGGTCGCGGATGTGGTTCGCCGCCTCGTCCACCTCGAGCAGGCGCATGTCGTCGCCGCCGGTGATCGAGATGATGACGCCCTTCGCGCCCTGCATGCTGACGCCGTCGAGCAGCGGGTTGGCGATCGCCTTCTGCGCCGCCTCCAGCGCGCGGTTGTCGCCGGACGCCTCGCCGGTGCCCATCATCGCCTTGCCCATTTCCTGCATCACCGAACGGACGTCGGCGAAGTCGAGGTTGATGAGGCCGGGCATGACCATCAGGTCGGTGATGCCGCGCACGCCCTGCTGCAGCACCTCGTCCGCCATTTCGAACGCTTCCTTGAAGGTCGTGTTCGCATTGGCGATCAGGAAGAGGTTCTGGTTGGGGATGACGATCAGCGTATCGACATACTTCTGCAGTTCCTCGATGCCGCCGTCGGCGCTCTTGGCGCGACGGTTGCCCTCGAAGCTGAACGGCTTGGTGACCACGCCGACGGTCAGGATGCCCATGTCGCGCGCGGCCTTGGCGATGACGGGCGCCGCGCCGGTGCCGGTGCCGCCGCCCATGCCGGCGGCGATGAAGCACATGTGCGCGCCCTCGAGCCGCTTGGCAAGATCGTCGATCGTCTCTTCGGCCGCCGCACGGCCGATCTCGGGCCGCGATCCGGCACCGAGCCCTTGCGTGATCTTCGCGCCGAGCTGGATGCGCTGCGGCGCGATCGACGATTTCAGCGCCTGCGCGTCGGTGTTGGCGACGAGGAAGTCGACGCCCTGCACGTCGGCGCGCATCATGTTGGCGATGGCGTTGCCGCCCGCGCCGCCGACGCCGATGACCGCGATGCGCGGGGTCAGTTCGTCGACCTCCGGAGTGATGAATTCGATGCTCATGACCTGACTTTCTCCGCCCCTGCCCGGACCGACACCCGGAAAAACGCGCCGGGACCCTGATTAACCTTTTGCCTCAACGAATCACGCGGTTCCACGAAAAAAGCGCGTGAGCCACCACCAAAGCTCAATAATTCGCCCGAGCCGCCTGAATCAGCTTGCGAACCATGCCCATGCCCTTCTGCCGATGGACCGTGGTCTGCTGCGGCGCCACCCCGCGCAAATCGATCGGATCGGCCGCAGCATAGAAAGCGAGCCCCGCCAAGGTCGCGAACGCCGGGCCGCCATGCGCTTCGGGCAGAGCGGTCAAACCGCGCGGCCGGCCGATGCGCACCGAACGACCGAGCGCCTGCTGCGCGTAATCGGCGATACCCTTCAATTCCGCACCGCCGCCGGTCAGCACCACCTGGCGCCCGACCGGCCCTTCGAACTTGAGATGACTCAAGGCCTTACGGATCTCATCCATCTGATGTTCGAGCCGCTGGCGGACGATGCCGATCAGCTGCGCCTTGGTGATCTGCATGCCGCCATGCACGTCGTCTTCGGCGGCGATCGGCATCACCGGGATCATCTCGTGATTGTCGCGCGGGGACGCATTGGCCGAACCGTGGAAGCACTTCATCCGCTCCGCCTGGGCGCGGCGGGTGCCGAAGGCGCTGGCGATGTCGTCGGTGATGTCCTGGCCGCCCATCGGGATCGAGCATAGCCCGACCAGCATGCCGCCGGCGAACAGCGACACATTGGTGATCCCCGCCCCCATCTCGACCAGCGCGACGCCCAGTTCGCGCTCTTCTTCGCTGAGGCAGGCAAGGCCGGTCGCCACCGGCGCGGCGATGATCGACTTCACCTCCAGATGCGCGGAGCGGACGCACAGGTCGAGGTTGCGCACCGGCGACCCATCCGCGGCGACGACGTGGATATGCACGCCGAGCCGGTCGGCGTGCAGGCCGAGCGGCTTCTTGACCCCGGTGAGGCCATCGAGCGTGTAGAGCGCGGGCTGCGCGTGCAGCACCATCCGCCCCTGCGGGTCGATCGAATTGCGCCCGGCCGCGAGCAGCGCGTCGATATCCTGCTGCTCGACGCGGTGGCCGCCCAGCTCGAACTCGACCTCGGCGACGTCGCTGACGAGGCCGCCGGCGGAAAAGCCGACCCAGACGTTCTCGATGTTGATGCCGGCGATGCGTTCGGCCTGCTCCACCGCTTCGCGCACCGCCGCTTCGGTGGCGCCCATGTCGGCGATATAGCCGCGCTTGACGCCGCGGCTCTCACGCTGGCCGGTGCCGAGCACGATCAATTCGCCGCCATCGCCTTTTTGCGCGATCATCGCCGACACCTTTGACGATCCGATGTCGAGCGCGGTTATCAGCCCTTCGGGCGCGACCTTTGCCATTATCCCTCTGCCCCCGTTGCCCCGCCGTCGGTCGTTGCCGGCGGCGTGGTGGTTTCGCTCGGGTCCGGCACGTTATGCGCCATGCTCGCCCCCGGCTTGCGCGCGACCAGTTTGGCGGGATCGCGCATGTCGAAGCGCATCCAGCCCCGTCCGAGCAGCGGCCGCGACCCGTCCAGCTCGGCGAACTTGAGCAGCGCCGCCGGCGCGCCATCCTCGGGCAGCGCCAGCGTCTCGCCGCTGTCGAAGGTGAGATCCCAGCGGCGGTTGCCGATCCACGTCGCCGCCTTGACCCGCGGTTTCAGCGCCGGCGCGGCGGCGAGCAGCGCCTGATAGCCCGCCTCCTGCCGGTCCGCTCCCGGACCGATCACCAGCGGCAGGTCGGGGATCGCCTCCGGCCGCACCGGCTCCAGCAGCACGCCGTTCTTGTCGATCAGCGTCAGCTGGCCGTTGTCCTGCCACACCGCCGCCGGCGTCCGCTCGACGATATCGACCAGCAGCGTATCGGGCAGCCGGCGCGAGACATGCGCATCGGCGATCCAGCCATAGCGCAGCAGCTTCTGGCGCACCGCCTCCAGATCGACGAGGGGCATCGCGCGACTCTGCTGATCCAGCGCGACGGCATAGACGCTCATCCGGTCCATCCGCTTGAGGCCTGTCACCTCGATCTGCTCGACGCGGAATCCCGCCGCGCCCGCTCCTTCGGCGATGGCGGTGCCGATCATGCCGGGGATGCCGATCCAGGTCAGCGCCGCCAGTGCCACGGCGATCCCGCCGCCGGTGATCGTCCAGGTCGCCGCCTTGCGGATCGTATCCTCGCTGACCGGCAGCGCCGCGATCCCGCGTTCGAACAGCCCGACCTTGCGCACCGGCTGCTTGCGCCGCGCGCCCGGCCGCTTGGGCGGCGGCCCGCGCTTGATCGTGCGGCTCATCCCGCGCGCGCCCGTGCGTCGGCGAGAGCCTCGTCAACAATCGCCTGGACCAGTTCGGGATAGCTCATCCCGATATGTTTCGCCTGTTCGGGGACGAGGCTCAAGGGCGTCATGCCCGGCTGGGTGTTGACCTCCAGCAGGAACAGTCCGTCGACGCCGCGCTCGTCGTCCCAGCGGAAATCGGAGCGGCTGGCGCCCTTGCAGCCGAGCAGGCGATGCGCCTCCAGCGCCAGCCGCTTGCAGGCGTCGGCGATCGCGTCGGGGATGTCGGCCGGGCAGACGTGTTCGGTCAGGCCGTCGGTGTATTTGGCGTCGAAATCATACCAGCCGTTTCTGGGCTTCAACTCGGTCACGCCGAGCGCCCGGTCGCCCAGCACCGCCGTGGTCAGCTCGCGTCCGCGCACATAGGGCTCGGCCAGCAGTTCGTCGAACTCTTGCCACGGCCCCTTCACGTCGCGCCCGATCGGGTTGCCGTAATTGCCGTCGTCCGTGACGATAGCGACGCCGACCGACGAGCCTTCGTTGATCGGTTTCAGCACATAGGGGCGCTGCAAGGGATCGCGCTCGTGGATATCGGCGGACTTGACGATGCGGCCACCCGGCATCGGCACGCCGGCCGGGACCAGCACCTGCTTGGTCAACACCTTGTCGATCGCGATCACCGACGTGGCGAGGCCCGAATGCGTATAGGGGATGCCCATCAGGTCGAGCATGCCCTGCACGCTGCCGTCCTCGCCGGGCGAGCCGTGGAGGGCGTTGAAGACGAGATCGGGCTGCGCCTCGGCCAGCCGCGCGGCGACGTCGCGGCCCATGTCGATCCGGGTGACGCGATGGCCGAGCGATTCGAGCGCATCGGCACAGCCGTTGCCCGACATGAGCGAAACGGGACGTTCGGCGGACCAGCCGCCCATGAGGACCGCGATGTGGAGGGTCATAGCTCCCCTCCCGCTTGCGGGAGGGGCTGGGGGAGGGCCTGATTAGAAGCAACGTCGCCTGCGGACAGGCCCTCCCCTATCCCCTCTCGCGAGCGGGAGGGGAACTCACCCACCCGCTGGATTTCCCATTCCAGCGTCACACCCGCATGCGCCTTCACTCTGTCTCGCACCTCTTCGCCCAGCGCCTCGATGTCCGCAGCGCTCGCGCCGCCGAGGTTGAGCAGGAAATTACAATGTTTCTCCGATACCTGCGCCTCGCCACGACGCAAGCCGCGACAGCCGGCGGCATCCACCAGCGCCCAGGCCTTGTGGCCGGGCGGGTTCTTGAAGGTCGAGCCGCCGGTCTTGGAGCGCAAGGGCTGCGAGGCCTCGCGCTCCGCGGCGATCCGGTCCATCTCCGCGCCGATCGCCGCGGGTTCGGCGGGATGGCCGCGGAAGGTCGCGGCGATCACCACCGCCCCTGCGGGCAGTTCGCTGTGGCGATAGGTATAGCCGAGATCGGCGAGGCTCAGCGTGCGCCGCTCGCCCGAACGCAGCACCACGTCGCATTCGACCAGCACGTCCTTGACCTCGCGGCCGTAGGCACCGCCGTTCATCCGTACGAAGCCGCCGACCGTGCCGGGAATCGAGCGCAGGAATTCGACGCCGCCGATGCCCGCATCGCGCGCGGTCGAGGACACGAGGATGCCGCTCGCGCCGCCGCCGCAGCGCAGCGTGGTCGCATCGAGCCGCTGGACCTGCGCAAACGCCTTGCCGAGCCGCACCACCACGCCCGGCACGCCGCCGTCGCGGACGATCAGGTTCGATCCCAGCCCCAGCGCCATCACCGGCACCGCCGGATCGAGGCCGCGCAGGAACTCGGCAAGGTCGTCGGCGTCCTTGGGCTCGAACAGCCACTGCGCCGCCCCGCCCGCCTTGAACCAGACGAGCGGCGCCAACGGCGCGCCTTCGGTCAGCCGGCCGCGAACATCGGGGAGGCGATCGATCACCCCATTCCCTACCACGGCCCGACGCCCCACAATCGCGTCCACGCCTGGAAAGCGGCGAGATTCGCCTCCGCGGCCTTGCGCGTCGCCTCCTGCGCCTGGACCATGGCCTCGCCGGCGCCGACCGCGTGGCCGCCCGCCTCCAGCGATTTGCGTTGCGCGTCGAGCATCTGCTTCTGGAGCTTCAGGCTCGCATCGAACCAGTCGTTCATCGCCGCTCTCCGATCGCGGCGGCGAGGCCCGCCGCCCATTTGGTGATATCGCCCGCACCCAGGCAGACGATCATGTCGTCGGGCTGGATCGTCGCGGCGAGTTCGTCGGCGAGGGCCTCGGCGTCGGCGACAGTCGCCGCCGAACGGTGGCCGCGGCGCTTCAATCCATCGACCAGCGCTTGCGCATCGACGCCCTCGATCGGCGCCTCGCCGGCGGCATAGACCGGCGTCACCAGCACGCGATCGGCGTCGTTGAACGCGGTCTGGAACTCCTCCATCAGATTGCCGAGTCGCGAATAGCGGTGCGGCTGGACGACGGCGATCACCCGGCCTTTCGCGCCCTCACGCGCGGCGGCGAGTACGGCGCGGATTTCGACCGGATGGTGGCCGTAGTCGTCGATGACGGTGGCACCGGCCACCTCGCCGACCTTGGTGAAGCGCCGCTTGACGCCGCCGAACGCCGAGAAGCCCTGCTGGATCGTCGCATCCGGAATGCCGAGTTCGAGCGCCACGCCGATCGCGGCGAGCGCGTTCTGGACGTTGTGCCGGCCGGGCATCGGCAATTCGATGCCCTCGATCGAGCGCGTCGTACCGTCGCGCTCGCGAACGATACATTCGAAGCGGTTACCGCCCGGCACCGGTGTGACGTTGACGCCGCGGATGTCCGCCTGCGCCGAGAAGCCATAGGTGACGACACGGCGGTCGCGCACCCGCGGCAGGACGTTCTGCACCTCGGGATGATCGAGGCAGAGCAAGGCCGCGCCGTAGAAGGGCACGTTCTCGACGAATTCGACGAAGGCGTCCTTCACCGCGTCGAAGCTGCCGTAATGGTCGAGATGTTCGGGATCGATGTTGGTGACGACCGCGATCGTGCCGTCTAGGCGCAGGAAGCTGCCGTCGCTCTCGTCGGCCTCCACCACCATCCAGTCGCTGGCACCGAGGCGGGCGTTGGAGCCGTAGCTGTTGATGATGCCGCCATTGATGACCGTGGGATCGATCCCGCCGGCATCGAGCAGCGCCGCGACCATCGAGGTCGTCGTGGTCTTGCCGTGCGTGCCGGCGACCGCCACCGTCTGCTTGAGGCGCATCAGCTCGGCGAGCATCTCGGCGCGGCGCACCACCGGGATGCGCCGCTCCAGCGCCGCCTCGACCTCCGGATTGGAGCGCGTGATCGCGGTGGAGGTGACGACCACTGCCGCCTCGGCGACATTGGCGGCGGCATGGCCGATGGTGACCGCGATGCCCTTGTCGCGCAGGCCCTGCACGACATAGCCTTCGGCGACATCCGATCCCTGCACGGTATAGCCGAGGTTCTTCATCACCTCCGCGATGCCGGACATGCCGATGCCGCCGATGCCGACGAAATGGATCGGCCCGATGTCGGTCGCGACGCCGCGGATCATAACGATCCTCCCCGGGACGGGGAGGTGGCAGCCGTCAGGCTGACGGAGGGGCAGCCAAGCAGGACCAGCGTGCGGGGCTGCCCCTCCACCACCGACCTCCGGTCGGCGGTCCCCCTCCCCGTGCCGGGGAGGATGTGTGCTTCCCCCCTCATGCGTAGGCCGCCTTGCGCACCGGCTTGCCCACCGGCAGCCGCGAAACCGGCGCATCCAGGCTCTCGACGAGGTCGGCAAGGTCGCGCACCGCGTTCGGGCGGCCGACGCTCTTGGCGCGGACCGCGGCATTTTCGAGCGCGGCGGGGTCCAGCCCCAGTTTCTGCATCTGCTTGGCAAGCTCCACGGCGGTGAATTCGGGCTGCGGGATGGTGCGCGCACCGCCCGCCCTGGTGATCTCGCGCGCGTTGGCGGTCTGGTGGTCGTCGGTCGCCGACGGCAGCGGCACCAGGATCACCGGGCGGCCCGCCGCGGTCAGCTCGGCGATGGTCGATGCGCCGGCGCGGGCGATGACCAGATGCGCCCAGGCGAGCTGTTCGGGCATGTCGGGCAGATAGGTGGCAAGCTCCGCCGGGATCTGGTGCTCGGCATATTGCGCGCGCACCGCGTCGATATCTTCGATCCGCGCCTGATGCGTCACCTGCAGCCGGCGGCGGAAGGTGACCGGCAGCATGGCAAGCCCATCCGGCACCACCTGGCTGAGCACGCTCGCGCCCTGGCTGCCGCCGGTGACGAGGACGCGGAAGATCCCGTCCTCCTCGAGCAGCGGATAGGGACGCGTGCGCAGCGCGAGCACCGCCTCGCGCACCGGATTGCCGACGAGGTGGACCTTGCGCTCGTGCTTGGCGGCGAGCCGTTCGGTCAGCGTGTAGGAGGTGGCGATCGCGCCCACCCGTCCCGCGACGAGGCGGTTGACCCGGCCGAGCACCGCATTCTGCTCATGCACCGCGGTGGGGATCTTGTCGGCGAAGGCGGCGAGCAGCGCCGGGAACGCGGGATAGCCGCCGAAGCCGATCACCGCGGCGGGCTTGAAGGTGCGATAGAGTTCGCGCGCCATCGCCCGGCCGCGCCACATCTCGCGCATCGCGCTCGCCCAGCCCTGCGGCTTCTTCACCTGGAAGCGGCCGGCGGGCAGGACGTGGGTCTGCACGTTGTCGAACAGGCCGGGGAAGCGCACGCCGCGTGCGTCGCTGACCAGCGCGACGCGATGGCCGCGCCGGGTCAGCTCCTCCGCCAGCGCCGCTGCGGGGACCATATGTCCGCCCGTGCCGCCGGCGGCGAGGACGTAATGCTTGCTCAATTCGAACCCCATCTCACCACATAGGGACTGCGCGTCAGAAACGGATTGCGCCGCGTGAAGGCGAGCAGCAACCCCATGCCGATCGACAGCGCGATCATCGACGATCCGCCATAGCTGATGAACGGCAGCGTCATGCCCTTGGACGGCGCCAGCCCGGTATTGACCGCCATCGACACCAGCGCCTGCGCGCCGAACTGCACGGCGAGACCGCTGGCGGCCAACAGCTTGAATTCGTCCTGCTCGTCGAGCAGCTTGACGAACACGCGCACGACGATGGCGAGGAAGACCAGCGCGATGATCGCGCAGGCGATCAGCCCGAATTCCTCGCCGATCACGGAAAAGATATAGTCGGTATGCGCCTCCGGCAGGCCGAATTTGGCGGTGCCGCCGCCGGGGCCGGTGCCGGTCCAGCCGCCGCTGGTGATCGTCGCATGCGCCGCGTTGGTCTGGAAATGGTCGCTCGCGCCCTCCCCCTCGACGCCGGGGAAGAGAAAGGCGTCGATGCGGTTACGCGCCGTGCCGTAGAACATATAGGCCGCGACGAGCCCGACCGGCACCATGCCGACGATCGCGCCGAGCACGCGCATCGGCGTTCCCGCGATCATCAGCAGCGCCATCCACACGGTGCAGAAGATCACCGTCTGGCCGAAATCGGGCTGCAGCATCAGCAGCACCGCGATCAGCCCGGTCATCGCGCCGGTGATGAGCACCGTCGGCAATTCCGGGTCCTTCGCCTTCAACGACAGCAGCCACGCGACGGTTACGATGAACAGCGGCTTGAGGAATTCGGACGGCTGGAACGAGGCGAAGCCATAGCCGATCCAGCGCCGCGCGCCGTTGATGCTGTTGCCGACGAAGGGCGTCAGCGCGAGACAGGCGATCAGCACGGCCGCGCCGACCAATGCCAGCCGCCGCGCCAGCGGCACCGGCAGCATCGACACGCCGAACAGGACCGGCAGCGACACGCCGACCCAGATCAGCTGCCGCCAGAAATAATAGAGGGGCGTGAATTTGTGATGCTCGCCGGAATAGCGCACCGCGGTCGCCGGGCTCGCCGCCGCGACCGCGATTAGGCCGATCGCGATCAGGAACAGCGTCAGCAGCAGCAGCATCCGGTCGATATCCCAGAACCAGGTGCCGAGCGGCGAGCGGTCACCCCGCCCGCCGCGGCGCTTGACCTTGGCGATCAGCGTGTCGCGATCCTGCACCGGCACGCCGGTGTCCGTCCGTGTCGCCATCAGCCCAGTGCCTCCACCGCCGCGCGGAACGCGGCGCCGCGCTCCTCGTAATCGCGGAACTGGTCGAAGCTAGCACAGGCCGGCGACAACAGCACGACCTCTCCGGGCCTGGCGGCAGCGGCGGCGGCCCGGACGGCGCTGGCGAGGTCACCGCTCTGCTCGACGTGCGGGACCTTGCCGGTCAGCAGGTCGGCGAACAGCGCACCCGCTTCGCCGATCGTGTAGGCGGCGGCGATCCGATCGAAATAGGGCGCGCACGCGTCGAGGTCGTCGCCCTTGCGCTTGCCGCCGACGATCCAGTGGATGCGGTCGAAGGCGCCCAGGGCCGGGGCGGCGCTCTCGGGATTGGTTGCCTTGCTGTCGTCGACGAAGGTGACGCCGTTGCGCGTCGCCACGGTCTGCATGCGGTGCGGCAGGCCGGTGAAGCTGGCGAGGCCGCGATCGATGTCCGCCTCCGCGACACCCAGCGCCTTGACGACGGCGATGGCGGCGAGCGCGTTCTGGGCATTGTGCGGCCCTTGCAACGCCGGCCAGCGCGACTGGTCCATGCACACGCCCGGCGCGATCTTGGTGAGGCGCTCGCCACGGGCCGACAGGCCCCGCGCGATCTGCGCCGAGGGCGTGTCGCCGATGCCGACGATCGCGTCGTGCTCCGCCGATTGCATCGCGAACAGCCGCGCCTTGGAGGCGGCATAGGCCTCGAACCCGTCGTAGCGGTCGAGATGGTCGGGCGTGACGTTGAGCAGCACCGCGACATCGCAGTCGAGGCTTTGGGTGAGATCGATCTGGTAGCTCGACAGTTCGAGCACGTAGACGCCGCCGTCGGGCAAGGGCGCCTGCTCCAGGATCGGCAGCCCGATATTGCCGCCCATCAGCGTCGGCAGGCCTGCGGTCTGGAGGATGTGGTGGACCAGCGCGGTCGTCGTCGACTTGCCGTTGGTGCCGGTGATGCCGACCACCTTGTGCGGTGGCAGCGCGGCACGGGCCTGCGCGAACAGTTCGATATCGCCGATCACCGGCACCCCCGCCTCGCGCGCTCGGGCGACGATCGGATGCGTATTGAGCGGCACGCCGGGCGAGACGACGAGGCCGGCCGCGCCGGTGAGATCGAGTTCGGCGATGTCGTGGACGATCACGCCGTCGACCTGCCCCGCCCGCCCGCGCGCGGCGGGGTCGCTGTCCCAGGCCACGACGTACGCACCCGCCGCAGCGAGCGCCCGCACGGTGGCGAGGCCGGAGCGTGCGAGCCCCAGCACCGCGTAGCGTTGCCCTTTCCAGGCGGCCGAGACGATCACCGCAGCTTCAACGTCGAGAGGCCGGCGAGCGCCAGCACCAGGCTGATGATCCAGAAGCGGATGACGACCGTCGGCTCGCTCCACCCCAATTGCTCGAAATGGTGGTGGATCGGCGCCATGCGGAAGATGCGCTTGCCGGTGCGCTTGTAGAAGAACACCTGGATGATGACGCTGAGCGCCTCCACCACGAACAGGCCGCCGACGATGCCGAGCACGATCTCGTGGTGCGCGACCACCGCGATCGTGCCGAGCGCACCGCCCAGGGCGAGGCTGCCGGTATCGCCCATGAACACCGCGGCGGGCGGCGCATTGAACCACAGGAAGGCAAGGCCGGCGCCGATCACCGCGCCGCAGAAGATCGCGAGTTCGCCCGCGCCCGGCACGTGCGGGATGCCGAGGTAGGTCGCGAACTTCACGTTGCCCGCCAGATAGACGATCAGCATGAAGGCGACGCTGGCGATGATAACCGGCATCGTCGCCAGCCCGTCGAGCCCGTCGGTGAGGTTCACCGCATTGCCGAAGGCGACGATGGTGAAGGCCGCGAACACCGGAAAGAAATAGCCGAGGTCGAGGTACAGGCGATCGGTGAATGGCAGGTACAGGTGCGGCCCGTTCTGCCCCATGATAATCCATGAGGCGATGCCGGCGATGGCGAATTCGAGCAGCAGGCGCGTGCGGCCGGAGACGCCGGCGGTGCTCGCCTTGCGCACCTTGTCGTAATCGTCGAGGAACCCGATCGCGCCGAAGCCCAATGTCACGAACAGGCATGCCCAGACGTAGGGGTTGGCGAGATCCATCCAGATCAGGATCGACAGCGCCATGGCGGTGAGGATCATCAGCCCGCCCATCGTCGGCGTGCCGCGCTTGGCGAGGTGCGTCTGCGGGCCATCGGCACGGATCGGCTGCCCCTTGCCCTGGCGGACACGCAGCCAGCCGATGAAGCGGGGGCCGATGATGAGGCCGATCAGCAGCGCGGTCGCCACCGCCGCACCCGTCCGGAAGGACTGGTAGCGGATGAGGTTCAGCAATCCGGTGAAGCCCAGATGCTCGGCGATCCAGTACAGCATTTACGTTTTGACCCCCATGCGATCACCGATCGCATCACCTGCGCCCCGGAGCCCTGCGACGATCCGCGACAGCCCGACCCCGTTCGACCCTTTGACGAGCACCGCGTCCCCGGCGCGGGCCAGGTCTTTCAGCCGGCCGAGCGCTGTCGCAGCGTCGGCCACATGCATGACTTCGATGCGTCCCTCAAGGGCTTGCGCCAGTGGCGCCATCGCTTCGCCGACGAGCAGCGCCGTTTCGACGTTTGCAGCGAGGATCGGTTCGGCAAGCCCGGCATGATAATCGGGCGAGGCATCGCCCAGTTCGCGCATCTCCCCGAGCACGGCGAGGTGGCGGCCCGGCTCCTCCGCCAGCACGGCAAGCGTCGCGCGCATCGAGGCGGGGTTGGCGTTGTAGCTTTCGTCGATCACCAGCATGTCGCCGCCGGCTGCGGGCGCCATGAACCGCAGCCCCCTCCCCGCGAGGCCGCCCATCTCGGCCAGCGCAAGGCCGGCCCGTGCGAGGTCGCCGCCCGCCGCCTCGACCGCCGCCAGCACGGCGAGCGCGTTGGATACCCAATGCATGCCCGGCTGCGACAGGGTGAAGGACAATTCGCGCTCCCCCAGCTTCGCCGTCACGAAGGAGGCGCCGGAGGGCAGCCGCATCGCCTCCACGGCGCGCACGTCCGCACCTTTGCGCAGGCCGAAGGTCACGGTGCGGCCGGCATACGGGGCGGCGGCGGCGATCAGCCGGTCGCGGTGCGGGCTGTCGAAGGGGACGATCGCCGTCCCGCCGGGCTCAAGGCCCTGGAAGATTTCGCCTTTGGCGTCGGCGATGGCGCTTTCGTCGGGGAAGAAGGCGGTATGTGCCGGCGCGATAGCGGTGACGATGGCGATATGCGGGCGGACGATGCGGGTCAGCGCGGCGAGTTCGCCGGGATGGTTCATCCCCATCTCGAACACGCCGACCCGTGTGTCGCGCGGCATGCGGGCGAGGCTGAGCGGTACGCCGGTGTGGTTGTTGTAGCTCTTGACCGAACGGTGCACCTCACCCGGCAGCGACCGGTCGAGCGCGGCGAACAGCGCCTCCTTGGCGCTGGTCTTGCCGACCGATCCGGTGACGCCGATCACCGTGCCCGCCATCCGCGCCCGCGCCGCGCGACCGAGGTCGTTCAGCGCCGCGAAGGTCTCGGCGACGCGGACGTGCGGATGGGGCGTGTCGACGGAGACGATCGCCCCGGCCGCACCTTGCGCGAATGCCTGGGGCAGGAAGCGGTGGCCATCGGTGCTCTCCCCGGTCAGCGCGACGAACAGGTCGCCCGGCCCGACCTCGCGGCTGTCGAAGGCGACGCCGGTGGCGGCGAAATCGGCGGAGGCGATGCCGTAGGTCGCAGCGGCGATCTCGCCTGCGGTCCAGAGCATCCTACATCCTCCCCGGCACGGGGAGGGATACCAGCCACAGGCTGGTGGAGGGGCAGCCGCAGGCGACGGCCTTGCTTGGCTGCCCCTCCGTCACGCCTGCGGCGTGCCACCTCCCCGTTCCGGGGAGGAGTCCATCGCCCCTCACGCCGCGCACTCCCGTGCCACGGTCACGTCGTCGAACGGCAGCTCCAGGTCGCCGACGATCTGCCCCTGTTCATGCCCCTTGCCGGCGATCAGCACGATATCCTGCGCACCCGCCTCCGTGATCGCCGCTGCGATCGCCGCGCGCCGGTCGCCGATCTCGCGCGCGTTGGGCGCGCCCTTCAGGATCGCGGCGCGGATCGCGGCGGGGTCTTCGGTGCGGGGGTTGTCGTCGGTGACGATGGCGATGTCCGCCTGCATCTGCGCGACCTGCCCCATCGTCTCGCGCTTGCCCGCGTCGCGGTCGCCGCCGGCACCGAACACTACGATCAGCCGGCCACCGGCGTGCGGCTTCAACGCGGCGATCGCCGCCTCCAGCGCGTCCGGCGTATGGGCGTAATCGACGTACACCGGCGCACCGCTACGCGCGATGGCCGCGCGTTCCAGCCGTCCACGCACCGGTTGCAGGCGCGCGAGGTTGGCGATCGTCGTCGCCACATCGCCGCCGGTGGCGATCACCAGTCCGGCCGCGACCAGCGCATTGGCCGCCTGATAGCCGCCGATCAGCGGCAGTGTGACGCGGTGCGTCGTGCCGTCCGCCGCGATGACGAGTCCCTGACCGAGCAACGTCGGGTCGCGCCCCACCAGCCGCAGGGTCGCGCCGCGCTCGCCGACCGTCACCAGCCGGTTGCCGCGCGCCTTGGCAAGATCGATCACCCGCGCCGATTCGACATCGTCGGCCCAGACGACGGCGGTACCGGCAGGGCTCAGCACCTCGGAGAACAGCCGCAGCTTCGCCGTGAGATAGGCGCCCATGTCGCCGTGATAGTCGAGGTGATCGCGGCTGAGATTGGTGAAGGCCGCCGCCGCCACCTCCAGCCCCTCCGTGCGATATTGCACCAGGCCGTGGCTCGACGCCTCGAACGCGACGTGCGTCACGCCTTCGCGGGCGAGGCCGGCGACGTTGGAGAGGAAGGTCACCACGTCGGGCGTGGTGAGCCCGGTCGTCACGCGGTCGTCGGCGGTGGTGACGCCCAAGGTCCCGATCGAGGCGGCATGCTCGCCGGCCATCCGCCACAGCTGGCGCGTCATCTCGACGGTGGAGGTCTTGCCGTTGGTGCCGGTGACCGCCACCGCGACCGGAGGGAATGGCGCGAAGAAGGCGGCGGCGGCGCGGGCGAAGCGCTCGCGCGGATTGTCATCGGAAATCGCGACGGCACCCTCCACCACGACGCCGGGGCGCGTCACCACCGCGACCGCGCCCGAGCGGATCGCATCAGCGATATAATCCTCGCCATTCACCCGCGCGCCCTGGAAGGCGCCGAAGACGGTTCCCGGCGCGACCTTGCGGTGATCGATCGCGAAGCCGGTGACGATCGCCTGTTCGTCGCCGCCGGTCAGCGTACCCAGCCTCATCGCCGCGTGCTCAATTGTCGCCTGCCGCCTTGGCGGTCTGCTCCTGCCAGATCAGCGGCATCAGGTCGTTGACGTCGATATCGCGGCGGTCGTCCGGCACCACGCCCAGCATCGCGCCGACGCGCGCAATCGTGCGACCGACGACGGGGGCGGCATTCCAGGCGGCAGTCTTCCAACCGAACGTCTCCTTGGTACCCAGCGGCGAATCGAGCATGGCCAGCACGACATAGCGCGGCGCATCCATCGGAAAAGCCGCGGCGAAGGTCGCGACGTTGCGCGAATGGTCATAGCCGCCGGCGACCGCCGCCTCCGCCGTACCCGTCTTGCCGCCGACGCGATAGCCCGGTGCATCGCCCTTGCGCCCGGTGCCGCGCAGCACGATCAGCCGCAGCATCTGCCGCATCCGCGCGCTGGTCTGCTCGCTGATGACGCGGCGGCCGACGGGCGCATGGCCGGGCTCCACCTTCAGCAGTGTCGCCGGCCGCCAGATGCCGCCGTTGACCAGCGCAGCGTAAGCGGACGCGAGGTGCAGCGGCGTCACCGCGATGCCATGGCCATAAGCGGTGGTCATGGTGGTCGTGCGCGCCCAGTAATGCGGCCACAGCGGGCGACCCTTCTCACGCAACTCGATATCCGGCTTGGTCTCGAAGCCCAGCTTGCGGAACATCGTCTGCATCTTTTCCGGACCCACCTCGTCGGCGATGCGGGCCGTCGCGATGTTGGAGGAATAGATCAGCGTCTCGGGCATCGACAGCCAGCGCTGCGGATCGCCGCGTTCGTCGTGGATGGTGAAGCCGCCGACCTTCAATGGGTGCGTCGCGTCGAATTTGCGGTTGAGCGACACCGTGCCGGTGTCGATCGCGGTGGCGACGGTGATCGGCTTGAAGGTCGAACCGAGTTCGAACACGCTCTGGGTGGTCAGGTTGCGCAGTTCCTCGCTGCCCGCCATGCCGACGCGATTGGGGTTGAACGTCGGCAGCGACACCATCGCCACCACCTCGCCGGTGGCCACGTCGAGCACGATGCCGCCCGCCCCGCGCGCCGAGAAGGTGCCCATCGCCCGGCCGAGTTCGCTTTCCAGCGCCGCCTGCACGCGGGCATCGATCGACAGGGCGACGGGCTGCCCGGCCTTGGTCGGGTCGAGCAGGCGCTCGTCGAGCACCCGCTCCATGCCGCTCATGCCATGGCCGTCGGTGGAGAGGAAGCCGAGGGCGTGCGCCGCCATCGTCGATTGCGGATAGAGCCGCTGCGTTTCGCGCGCGAAGACCAGCGCCGGCTCGCCGATCGCATTGACCTGCTCGACCAGCGCGGGGCTGGCGCGGCGCTGCAGGTAGACGAAGCTGACGTCGCGGCTCAGCTGGCGATAGAACCAGGCCTGGTCGCCGCGGTCGGGCATCAGCGCCGCGAGCCGGCTGGCGATCTCCATCTTGTCGCCGATGATCTTCCTGGGATGGACGGCGATCGTCCAGGCATCGATCGTGCGGGCGAGCGGCGCGCCGTTGCGATCGACGATATCGCCCCGCGCCGCCAGTGCCGCGACGCGCGCCTCAGCCTCGCCGCCCGACAGGACGCCGAGCATCGCCAGCCGCCCGATGACCAGCACCACCGCGGCGGCGAACAGCATCAGCAGCATCATCAGGCGCATATGCGACGTCGCCACCAGCGCATGACGCTGCGTGGCGGTGCGCCGCTGCGCTTGGCTGGGGCGGGCGACGATGACGGTCAACGCTTGCGGGCCTCCGCACGCGCGCTGCTCAGGATGTCACCCAGCGTCGAATCGGACAGCAGCTTCTTGTCGAGCATCGCCACCGCCTGTGGCCGTACCTTGGCGACCGCCACCTTGGCACGCGCCGCCTCGTTCAGCTTGGCGAGCATCGGCGCGCTCTTCTCGATCGCGGCGGCGCGGATGACGGCGCGCTTGGCGTCGGGCAGCGCCGCGGCGACCTGCACCACCGCAGGGATGGCGACGGGCGCGGGCGTGGCGGGCGTCGCGGCGGCGGGCATCGTCGCCAGCGACGGCACGACCAGCGCGGCGACCTTGGTGCCGGGTTCGACGACGTTGACGCGATTGACGTCTAGGCTGGCAAGCGCCCCCTCGTCGGTCACGAACTGGCCGGCGGTCGGCGCGGCCAGCGCCAGCGTCTCGCCATTCCACTTTTCGAGCTGGGCGAGGTTGGCGCGCGTCTCGAACTCGGTCTCCAGCGCGCGGATGTCGCGCTGCGCCGCGTCGATCTTGCGATCCATGCCTTCCAGCTTCTTGCGCTCGGCGGCGACCTGCAGCGACACCAGGTAGAAACCGAGCACGATGGCGACGCAGCCACCGAACCACCCGATCCCCTTCAACCGATACGCCGCCGTCATGACCTCACCTCCGCCAAATCGCTGTTGCCCCACGCGGGCGCTGCCGTGCGCCGTGCGGTCCGTAATGTCGCCGAGCGCGCGCGCGGGTTGCGCGCCACCTCGGCCTCGCCGGCGCGCAGACCGCGGCCGACGTGCTCGAAACTGGGTGCCGCGCCGGCACTCGCCTGCGGCAGGTGGCGCGAGCCGCCCGGCATGTTGCCCGAGCGTTCGCGCAGGAACCGCTTCACCATGCGATCCTCCAGGCTGTGGAAGGTCACGATGGCGAGGCGCCCGCCTGGCTTCAACGCGCGCTCCGCGGCGGCGAGACCGTCGGCGAGTTCGCCGAGTTCCCGGTTCACATGGATGCGGATCGCCTGAAACGTGCGCGTCGCCGGATCCTTCTTGTCATGCGGCCGGTGGCCGAGCGCCTTGCGCACGACGGCGGCGAGTTCGCCGGTGCGGGTCAGCGGCCGCGCCGCGACGATCGCGCGGGCGACGCGGCGCGACTTGGGCTCGTCGCCATAATGATAGAGGACATCGGCGATCGCCGCTTCGTCGGCGGTGTTGACGAAGTCGGCAGCGCTCATCCCCTCCTGCGCCATCCGCATGTCGAGCGGGCCATCCGCCTGGAAGGAGAAGCCGCGCTCCGCCTGATCGAGCTGCATCGAGGACACGCCGATATCCATCGTCAGGCCGTCGACCGGCGCATCGAGCGCTGCCTCCAGCGCGGAGAAGTCGCTGTGCACCAGCGTCAGGCCGGGCAGGTCGGCGGCTTGCCCCTCCCGAATCGCATCGGGATCGCGATCGAAGGCGACGACCCGCGCGCCGGTGGCGAGGATCGCCCGCGTGTAGCCGCCGGCGCCGAAGGTCGCGTCGACGATCGTCTCGCCGGGCGCGGGGGCGAGCGCGGCGATCACTTCGTCGAGCAGGACCGGGATGTGGGGCGCGTCAGTCAAGCGCGATCCCCTTGTCCTGGCAGTAATAGCGGCAGGCGGCCACCATCTGCGGCGCGATGCCCGGGGTGGAGAGCAACGTCCTGGGATCCCAGATCTCGATGTAATCCAGCGTGCCCCAGAAGAAGGCATGGCCGCCAATATTGGCGTAGAAGCGCGGAAAACCGGGCATGATGAAGCGGCCCGAGCCATCGAACGGCACCGCTTCGCCGTTCGCGCCGCCGCGCTTGATATTATGGTCGATCTTGCCGTCGGCGCCACGCGACAGGGCGACGCGCTCGTTCAATTCGCGCTTCAGTTCGGCGACATAGGCGGGATCATAGGCGATAAGGCAGGGCTGATCCTCGTGCGCGGCGATGATGACGGTGCCGCCGTCCTTGCCGTCGGCGCGGGGCGCGTTCTCGGCGAGCGTGCTGCGGAGCGCATTGGGGATGGCGACACGTCCCTTGTCGTCGACAAGAGCGAGGCCGCTTCCCTGATAATCGCCCCTTTCCGACACGTCCGTCTCGCACCCTGACGTGCACGGCCCACCGTTTCGAAAAGCAGCCTGTCGCTGCCCTTCGACCCCTTGCGCGAACGCAAAACGGTGATGCCTGCCCCGTTGTTAGCTGATTGGTATCAACAGCATGTCGGGGAGGCAACGGGATTTTTGGGGATGGCCGGGGAATCGCACCCGATCTGCGGTCAACCGGGCGGGGGTTCGCCCCATTTCGGCAGCCGGACGATGCTGCTCAAGCCCGCGGAATCGCGGCGGTCCGTGGCCCCGGACCAGCCCGTCCCCGGATTTCCCCGGCAAACGCTCATCGGGCGGCCTGGCTGTTGCTGGTCGAGGGGGCGACGCCCAGTTCGGCGAGCGGCTCGCCCGACGAATCGGCAGCGGCTGCCACAGCGCCGGTGTTGGTCATGGCGATGTTGGCGACGACGTCGGGCTGCGCCGAGCCGGCGGCGGCGATCGGCCGCTCGCGCGTCGCCGAGCCGAGAATGGCGCTGGCGACGACGATCAGCAGCACCACGGCGACAAGACCGATGAGGCCGACCTTGATCCGCTGCATCGTCTGGTGAGGGTCTCGCACGGCTCTCATCTTGCCGCGCCTCTGTAACGCTTCGTCACGCGTTTGTCGAACAAAGGCTCAACCGAGCCCCTTGGCCGCGCGCCAATCGGGATCGTACAGCGTCGACAGATAGCGGAAGCCCGTGTCGCACAGGATCGTCGCGATGCGTTTGCCCGGCCCCAGATGCTCGGCGAGCCGGACCGCGCCGGCGACGTTGATGCCCGACGACAGGCCCAGGCACAGCCCCTCTTCATCGAGCAGCCGGCGGACCCAGCGATAGCCCTCCTGATCCGAAATGCGGAACTGCGTGTCGATCGGCGCACCTTCCAGGTTGGCGGTGATCCGCCCCTGGCCGATGCCCTCCGCCACCGACGTGCCTTCGCTGCGCAATTCGCCGTTCTGGTAATATTCGTACAGGGCGGCGCCGTGCGGATCGCTCAACGCGATGCAGATGCCCTCGTCCTTCGCCTTCAGCCCCAGGCCGACGCCGGCGATCGTACCGCCGGTGCCGGCGGCGCAGGTGAAGCCGTCGATCCGCCCGTCCATCTGCTGCCAGATCTCCTCGGCGGTGCCGACGATATGCGCGCGGCGGTTGGCGACGTTGTCGAACTGGTTCGCCCAGAGCGTATTGTCGCGCTCCTCGGCGATGCGGCGGCTGGTGTGCACGAAATGGCAGGGGCTGGCGTAGGGTGCGGCAGGCACCAGGACCAGCTCGGCACCGAGTGCGCGCAGCGTGTCCATCTTCTCGCGGCTCTGCGTCTCGGGCATGACGATGATCGTCCGATAGCCCTTGGCGTTGGCGACGAGGGCGAGGCCGATGCCGGTATTGCCCGCCGTGCCTTCCACGATGGTGCCGCCGGGGTGCAGCAGCCCGCGCGCCTCGGCATCCTCGACGATGCCGAGCGCGGCGCGGTCCTTCACGCTCGCGCCGGGATTGGCGAATTCGCATTTGCCGAAGATATCGCAGCCGGTCGCCTCGCTCGGCCCCTTGAGGCGGACGAGCGGCGTGTTGCCGATCAGGGCGAGTGTGTCAGGCGTCGTGTGCATGCCCGCTAGATGGCCCCTCCCCGCGCGGGCGGCAAGCCAATGCGGCTTGGCCGCGATGAAGCCTGACAGGCAGCAGTTCATCCCATTTTATGGCACGGTTTCACATAGATCGGCCATTTACCTTGATTTGCGAGGTCGCATGCGCAAAGCGTCGAGCCGCTATGAAGAGCCCCCTCCTCCTCTCCGCCACCGCCGCGCTGCTCGCGCTGGCCGCCTGCAACTCCAAGCCCGCTTCGCCCGAGGTGGTCGACAGCAATCCCGATCCGATGGCGACGGAACTCGCCAATCGCGCGCCCGTCGAGCTGCCGCCCGCGATCAAGGCCGACAAGACCTTCCGCTGCAAGGACAACAGCCTGCTGTACGTGACGCTGTTCGAGGGCGACAAGCTGGCCTTCGTCAAGACCAGCCCGACCGGCACGATCAACCGCCTGACCGCCGAAAAGGCCGGCGACCCGCTGACCGCCGAGGGCGGCTGGAAGCTGACCGGCAACGCGGCCAACATCACGGTCACGCAGCCGGGCAAGCCGTCGCAGACCTGCAAGTCGTAAGCGCGCGCACCCTTGCGCTATAGGAGGCCGGCGGAGCGATCCGCCGGCCCCTTTTCGTGCGTGAAGGGAAGAACACGTCCCCTATTTCGCCAAACTAGCTTGCGCCTCAGTCACGATAGCTTCCTCGACATCCTCGGTATTGGTACCGGTATAGGCCTCCATACGCCACCGGCCGTCAAGGTAATGCCTACCCGATGGGCTCTCCAGGAAAGCGACTATCGTGGCGAGTTCTTGCTCTGTGAACTCCCAATTTACGTGATCCTCATAGGCTTGTTGATAAAAAGCGCGGTGCTTGTCGTAAGCACTCCTAAGTGCCGACAACCGCCCGCGCACTCCGCCAACAAAATTCTCATTTACCTGATTTTTCGACTCTGTCCGCCACAGCACGCCCCCCGGCATGGCGTAGCGATCTAGGAAGCTTCCGCTATCAAGCTTCTCTTGCAGGCCGATGGCTCGAAGAAACCGCTTGATAAGAGAACGCTTGTTCGCGCTTGCCGGTTTCTCGATTCCTGCAGCGGGGTAAATCTGATCTGCGCTCATTCGCTTATCATGCTCATCAGTGAAAGCGGTGCTCATTAGCAAAAGCGATCCTCATCAGCGCTGCTAAACCGAGCCAGGGTAGGGTCATGGGACAACTTTTAATTCGAACTGCAACATCTGCAATTGAGTAATACCCCTGCTCTTCGCCTTGCCATCTGCCGTCCCGCCCGCCACCTGTGCCGTGATGGACATGCTCGACCCGAAGACCGTGCTCGGCGCCTATGCGGTGGGGGTGTTTCCGATGGCGGACCATCGCGATGCGGGCAGCGTCTATTGGGTCGAGCCGCGCCGGCGGGCGATCCTGCCGCTCGATGGATTCCACCTGTCGCGATCGCTGGCCAGGACGATCGCGCGCGACCGGTTCCGCGTCACCGCGGATACCGCGTTCGAGCGGATGATCGCGCTGTGCGCGGAAAGCGCCGACGACCGGCCCGAGACGTGGATCAACGGCGGCATCGAGCAGGCCTTCGTGGCGCTGCACCGGCTCGGCTTCGCCCATTCGATCGAATGCTGGGAGGGCGAGGAACTGGTCGGCGGCCTGTACGGCCTGGCGCTGGGGCGGGCTTTCTTCGGCGAATCGATGGTCAGCCGCCGGACGGATGCGTCCAAGGTCGCGCTCGCCTGGCTGGTCGCGCGGCTCAAGGTCGGCGGATTCAGCTTGCTCGACTGCCAGTTCCAGACGCCGCACCTCGCCTCGCTGGGCGCGGTGGAGGTGTCGCGGGCGGATTACTGCGCGTTGCTGGCCGGCGCGCTCGACGGCACCACCGCATCGTCCGCCTCGGCGGCAGGCTCGGCGTCGTCGGCCGCGGGGGACTTCCTTGCGCTCGATCGGCTTGCGCCCCCGCCGCCGGCCGACACCGTGTCCGGGCCCGTCGCGGGCCAGGACATCGTGCAGCTCTTGGTCCACACGTCATAGACCGGATGCTGGACGACATTGAGCGCGGGGCGCTCCTTGAACAGCCAGCCCGAAAAGGCGCGGCGCCAGTGACGATCGCTGCCGCGCACGTCGAGCTGGACGAAGGCGCCGGTCAGCTGATCCTGTTCCCAAGGCGCGGTATGTTCGCACGCGCGCAGGCGGATGATGGCATCGCCGATCCGCACCGCCTGCCCCGGCTTCAGCGTCACGTCGCGGCTGACGCCGTTGCGCTTGTTGAGCAGGCCGACGACCGCGACGCGCTGCGCCATCGGTGTGCCGCCGGTCGGCAGCGCCACGTCGCTGGCGGCGATCGTCTCGATGCCCTCGGCGGCAGGCCGGCTGTCCGGCGCCAGTTCCTGCGCCGCGATCACCGGCCCGCGCTCGTCCGGGCGATGCAGCGCGCGAAACCCGAACACGGCGGCCAGCGCCAGCGCCACCAGCAGGACGCCGGCCGCCAGCCAGCGGCGGCTCACCCTTCGGGCGTCCAGGCTTCGTAATCGCCGGTGGCGGCGGCGCGCTTGCCGCCCTTCTCCAGCGAGCCCGACGGGCGATAGGCGAGCGGCGTGCCGGTCATGTTGGGCATCGCCGGCTTCTGCCACTCACGCACCGGCGGCAGCGCGCGATCGGGCACTTCGTCGATATGATGGTGCAGCCAGCTGAACCATTCGGGCGGCACGCGGCTGGCGTCGTTCGCACCTTCATAGATCACCCAGCGCCGGGCACGGCCGCTGTCGTCGCGACGCCCCTCGTAATAGGCGTTGCCGAGCGAATCGATGCCGACCTGCGTCATGCCGCGCAGACCGTAGAACATCGTGCCCCACGATGCGCCGTTCCACCAGGTGAAGGGATTGAGGTTGATGCCCATGATGCCCCAGCGCTTACCCGCGTCGGCGACGGCCTTCAACCCGTGGATCGCATGTTGCGGGCCAGCACCGCTGTGGCCGTTCCACCTTGGATACCGCAGGCTTTGCGACTAGCGACGCGGCCGCCACCACGCCACTGCCACCATGATCCAGCCGGCAAAGAAAGCGGCGCCTGCGACGCCTCCGGCGAGCAGTGGCAACGGCGGCGCACAATAGTCAAAGCACATCGTGCCTGGCTTGGTAATGGGTTCTAGACCGAAGAAATCGATGAAGCAGTCCCAATGCGCTTGACCCATCACTGCCGCATAAATGTAGAGATTAACGATCGCGACCTGAACCAATCCGGCGACAAGCGAGATCGCAAAGAAAAGCATCGCTATCAACAGACGGCGATCACGTTTCATGCTGCCCTCCCTGACCAGTCCGGATCAAGCTCCGCCATGGGGCATTGATGCCATTCTGCGGCGGTCGCCCCCCGCTATTTCGCCCAGCTTACCTTGTCGCCCTCGGCGATCCCCAGCTCGGCGGTACGCCCGCCGACCAGTTCCAGCACCGCGGCCACCGGCTCGCGCGAGGGCACGGGCGTCTGCGAGAAGGGAACGGTGTTTTCCGCGATCGTCGCGATCGTACCGTCGGCGCGGATGAAGAGGATGTCGAGCGGCGTCGGCGTGTTCTTCATCCAGAAGCTCGCCTCGCGCGGGCCGCCGCCGGTGGCGGGATAGGGGTAGAACGACATGCCGCCATCGGGCTTGAGGTCGGTGCGGTACATCAGGCCCCGCTCCTGCTCGGCTGGCGTCACCGCGC
Source organism: Sphingomonas cellulosilytica (assembly GCF_052321755.1). Taxonomy (NCBI): domain Bacteria; kingdom Pseudomonadati; phylum Pseudomonadota; class Alphaproteobacteria; order Sphingomonadales; family Sphingomonadaceae; genus Sphingomonas; species Sphingomonas cellulosilytica. Next base: position 50,022 of record NZ_JBQRTT010000004.1, on the reverse strand, counting down.
GCTCGACGCGGAAGGCGTGGGTGCCGTTCGCGCTGGTGATCGTCACCGGCAGCGTCGCCTTCGCCGTTTCATCGACGGGCCTGTCATGCGAGAACATGCCGGTGCCTACGGCAACTCCCGTAGCGCCCAACCCCAGCGCCGCGACGATCGCCACGACCGCCTTGGTTCCGATCATGCCCTCAATCCTCTTCGACGCTCACGGCCAGCGGCCCCTTGCGGCCCGCGACGATGCGGGCGCGCAGCCGCTGGTCGGGCTCGATGGCGGCGAGGCCCGCCCGGCGCAAGGTCTCCATGTGGACGAACACGTCGCCGCCATCGCTGTCGCGGACCAGGAAACCATAGCCTTTCAGCCGGTTGAACCATTTGACCTGCACCGGTTCGAAATCGCCCGCGGCGTCGATCAGCGCGACGGGATCGACCCGGTCGACGTTGCGGGGCGGGCGCGGCGGCTCCTCCACCGCCTGGCTGAGGTCGATCGCCACCACCTCGCGCGCCTGGTAGCCGCGGCCGCGCTGGATCGCGAGCGTCTCCACCCGCGCGCCTTCGGGCAGGCTGCGCCGGCCGTGCGGCTGGAGCACGGAGAAATGGATCAGCACGTCGCCGATCCCATCGTCGTCCGCCACCGCGAAGCCGAAGCCCCGCGTCACGTCGAACCATTTGATGACGCCGGCGACCGCGATCGGCCCTGTATCCCGGACGCTGTCGGTGGCCATGTCGCCGCGATCGCCGGGCATCACCCCGTCGTCGCGATCGTCGCCCTCTCGTTGCGGCTCGCTACGCATCACTGCACCCCTGTTGCCGCCACGCTAGCACGGTTCGTCGCTGCTGCAATTGCGAATGGCCGGTTTACCCTGATTCTCCGAGTTCTTCGGTGTCCCGTGCTGCGACAATCCTGCGGGCGAGGGCGAAATCATGCCCCGCGCGCAGCATCGCGGCGAGTTGACGGTCGCGAACGGCGCGATCGTCGACCGCCGCACCGAAGGGTCCGATCCGCCGCCGCCGCGCGAAGGTGAGTGCCGCTTCCCATGCCTGGGCCGCGATGGCGGGCGCCAGCGCCTCCGCATCCGCCTCGTCGACGCGGGCCTGGCGCAGCGCCGCGCCAACCCGGCGCGCGCCGAGCCCGCGCCGGGTCAGCGCCGCCGCCTTGCTCTCGGCATAGAGCCGGTCGTCGACATAGCCCAGTTCCGCCATGCGGCCGGCGAGCGCCTGCGGGTCGGCCGGCTCCCCTTCCCATCCCCGCTCGCGGATCTTGCGGGTCAGGTAATCGGCCAGTTTGCCGCGCGTCGTCGCGAACCGCTCGACATAGCGCAGGGCCAGCCGTTCGAGCGCGGCCGCGTCGAGCGGCGGCGGGGGGCGACGTTCCTGCCTCATGGCCATGTTGTTGCCACAGTGGCAGCGGATTGAGAACGTTGATCCCGCGTTTATACCGCAGAATGACGACGGCCGCGTGACGGCGGCAACGAACAGGAATTTTCCGAATGACCGATCAGTCCGCGCCTTCGCCGACGCCCCGATTGGCCTCCACGCCGACCCTCGACGCGCTGCCGCGCCGCTTCGCCGATTTCGCGACGCTGGGCGAGGCGCTGGATTATGCCGCCAGCGGCACGCGCGGCCTGAACTTCCACGACGCTCGCGGCACCCTGGTGCGGCCCTATCCCTTCGCCGAATTGCGGACCGATGCGATCGCGATGGCGCGCCGCCTGATCGCGGCGGGCGTGCAGCCGGAGGACCGCATCGCTCTGGTTGCCGAGACGGGGCCGGAATTTGCCGCCCTGTTCTTCGGCACGGTCTATGCCGGCGCCTGGCCGGTGCCGCTGCCGCTGCCGACCAGCTTCGGTGGCCGTGATTCGTACATCGAGCAGCTGCGCGTCCAGCTTGCCAGCTGCGACCCCAAAATGCTGATCTTCCCGCCGGAGCTCGCCGCGATGGCGGCGGAGGCGGCGCGGCTTGCCGGCACCGAGGGGATCGACTGGTCGGAATTCGCCGCTCGCGCAGCGCCTGACGCTGCGCTGCCGCAGGCGGATGGGCAGGACATCGCCTATCTGCAATATTCCAGCGGCTCGACGCGCTTCCCGCACGGCGTCGCGATCACCCATCATGCGCTGCTGAACAACCTCGCCGCGCACAGCCACGGCATGCAGATCGACGGCACCGACCGCTGCATCAGCTGGCTGCCCTGGTACCACGACATGGGCCTCGTCGGCTGCTTCCTGTCGCCGATCGCCAATCAGGTATCGACCGATTACCTGAAGACCGAGGATTTCGCGCGGCGTCCGCTGGCCTGGCTGGACATGATCTCGCGCCACGATGGCACCGCCCTCTCCTATTCGCCGACCTTCGGCTACGACATCTGCGCGCGCCGCATGTCGTCGCAGACCAAGGCTGCCGAGCGGTTCGACCTGTCGCGCTGGCGGGTCGCCGGCAACGGCGCCGACATGATCCGTCCCGACGTGATGCAGGCGTTCGTCGATGCCTTCGCCGACGCCGGGTTCAAGGCCAGTGCCTTCCTCCCCTCCTACGGCCTTGCCGAAGCGACGCTCGCCGTCTCGCTGATGCCGCCGGGCGAAGGCATTCGCGTCGAGCTGGTCGAGGAGACGCAGCTGTCGGGTGGCGGCGATTCCCTCGCCGCCAACGACGGCCCCCGCCCGCAGCGGTTCCGCGCCATCGTCAATTGCGGCAAGCCGGTCCGCGACATGACCGTCGAGATCCGCGAGGAGGACGGCACGCCGCTGCCCGACGGCGCGATCGGCAAATTGTGGTGCAAGGGGCCGAGCGTGATGGTCGGCTACTTCCGCGACGATGCGGCGACCGGCGCCTGCATGGTCGACGGCTGGCTCGACACCGGTGACATGGCCTATATGTCCGACGGCTACATCTACATCGTCGGCCGCGCCAAGGACATGATCATCGTCAACGGCAAGAACCATTGGCCGCAGGACATCGAATGGGCGGTGGAGCAGCTGCCCGGCTTCAAATCGGGCGATATCGCCGCCTTCGCGATCACCACGCCGGGCGGCGAGGAGACGCCCGCCGTCCTCGTCCAGTGCCGCAGCAGCGACGATGCCGAGCGCCTGCGCCTGCGCGAGGAGATCCGCGAGCGCGTCCGCTCGGTCACCGGCATGAACTGCGTGATCGAACTGATCCCGCCGCGCACCCTGCCGCGCACCAGCTCGGGCAAGCTGTCGCGTGCCAAGGCGCGCAACCTGTATCTCAGCGGCGACATCAAACCCTACGCGATCGCCGCCTGAACTGACCGCGCTCCCTCGGCCGTCATCCCGGCGCAAGTCGGGATGACGGCGGGGCCGGGCATCCGGCCCGTTCGTGCCCGATCTGTCCATCCGACACGCTTACGCCTGACGATAGGCGCGCATCATCATGCCCCGGCCGCCAGACGGCCAAATCCGGTGCGGCCCTAACCATCCGTCAACCTCGCGCCCCTACAATCCGCCGGGTGAGCCAAGAACCGCCCCCCGCCACCGATCCGCACGCGATCAGCTTCCTGCAACTGCTCGGCTTGCGCGACGGCGCGGATGCGGCGCAATGGGCGCGGATCCGCTCGACGCAGCTCGATGCGGGCCGCCAGCTCGCGCTGCTGCTGCTCGCCGCCAACCTGATCGGTGCCGGCATGACCGTGTCGCTGTTCGCGCCCGACATCGCCCCGCTGCTCCTCGGCGGCTGGGCGGCGCTGACGACGATCGTGTCGGTCGGGATCGCCGTCCGCCGGCTCGGCACCCGCCACCGGCAGGACGGATATGCGACACAGGCCGATGTCCGCGCCACGGTGGTGGAGGGCGTCGCCCTCGCGGTCGCCTGGGCGATACCCTGTCTGGTCTTCAACCCGCCTTCGGGGTCGCTCGCCGCCTATGTCCTGTGGATGATCCTGTCGGTGGTGATGACCGCGGGCGCGGTCGCGATGGCGCCGCTGGCGCTGGCGACGCTGGCCTTTGTCGGCGGGCTCGGCCTGGCGGTCACGGTCAAGCTGCTGATCCTGTACAGCTTCGCCGCTGCCGGTGCGACGGCGGCCTTTACCGCCATGCTGATCGGCATCGCCGTCAACCGCGCCCGGACGCTCGTGGTGATCCGCGCCGCGCAGATGGCGCTCGGCGAACGCGACGAGACGGTCAGCCTGCTGCTGCGCGAGTTCGAGGACAGCAGTGCCGACTGGCTGTGGGAAACCGATTCGGCACGGCGCGTCATCAAGGCCTCGCCGCGCTTCGCCTATGCCTGCGGCCTCGATCCCGTCGCGATCGAGGGCATGCCCTTCCTCCAGGTACTCGCCGGGCCGGCGTGGGAGACGGGGAATTTCTCCGCCGGGCTGCGCACGCTCGCCGACAAGCTCAAGACGCGCGAAAGCTTCCGCGACCTGCGCCTGCCGCTGATCGTCGCCGGCGAAGAGCGCTGGTGGGAACTCGCCGCCAGCCCGCGTTTCGACGAATCGGGTGCATTCTGCGGATTCCGCGGTGTCGGTTCCGACGTCACCGAACAACGCGCCAGCGCCGACAAGATCAACCGCATGGCGCGCTTCGACACGCTGACCGGCCTGCCCAACCGGCTGATGGTCAACGAAACGCTGGTCCGCGCGATGGCGGATGCCGACAAATGGGGCGGACGCTGCGCCTTCATGATGATCGACCTCGATCGCTTCAAGGCGGTGAACGACACGCTCGGTCACCCGATCGGTGACCGCCTGCTCGGCCGCGTCTCCGAACGCCTGAGCCAGTTGATGAGCGACAACACGATGTGCGGCCGCCTGGGCGGTGACGAATTCGCCGTCGTCGTCCGCGACGGGAGCAACACCGCCACCCTGGAGGCACTCGCCCGGCGCATCATCGAAACGCTGTCGCGCCCGTATGAGGTGGATGCGCACACGCTCTATATCGGCGCTTCCGTCGGCCTCGCCGTCGGTCCGCGCGATGGCCGCACGGCCGAGATGCTGATCCGCTCCGCCGACCTGGCGCTCTATCGTGCCAAGGATGCCGGCCGCGGCGTCTATCATGCCTACGAACCCGAACTGCACGTCCAGGCCGAGGAGCGCCGCGTCCTCGAAATGGCGCTGCGCCAGGCGCTCGAAAAGGGCGAGATGCACCTTCACTACCAGCCGGTGGTCGACGCCGGCACCGGCAACCTCACCGGGTTCGAGGCGCTGCTGCGCTGGCAGAGCCCGCAGTTCGGCAACGTCTCGCCGGTCAAGTTCATCCCGCTGGCGGAGGAAGCGCGGCTCATCCAGCCGATCGGCGAATGGGTGGTGCGCACCGCATGCGCGGAGGCGGCAAGCTGGCCCTCCAACGTCCGCGTCGCGGTGAACGTGTCGCCCGACCAGCTGCAGAACCCGAACTTCGTTGCGGTCGTCACCTCCGCGCTCGCCAATTCGGGCCTGTCGGCGGAGCGGCTGGAGCTGGAGGTAACGGAAAGCGTCTTCATGCACGAGGGCCTGGGCGCGACCAAGGTGCTGGAGCGCGTCCTCGACCTCGGCGTCCGCCTCAGCCTCGACGATTTCGGCACCGGTTACTCGTCGCTCGGCTATCTGTCGCGCACGCGCTTCTCGTCGATCAAGATCGACCGCAGCTTCGTTCAGGGCGCATCCAAGGGCGTCAAGGAAGCCATCGCCATCATCCGCGCCGTCGTCGCCCTCGCTCAGAGCTTGGGCATGGCCACCACCGCGGAAGGGGTGGAGACGGAGGCCGAGCATCGCCTGGTGCAGGACCTGGGCTGCACCAAGGTGCAGGGCTATTATTTCGGCCGCCCGCTGCCCGTGGAAGAAGCCCGCACCCTCGCCCATCGCCGCTGGGACGACAGCGCAGCGGCATAACAGGAACGCCCGCGCGGACGATATTCCGTCACCGGAGAGAGGTGCATCCCTGCCGTTCGTGCTGGGCCCGTCGAAGCACGGGTGAGTCTCATGTCCTCCGTCACGGGTAGGACGGGCCAGCGCTCTTGCGTCCAGGAGCGACGAACGCCGCTATTTCTCCGGGTCGTGCCCCCAGTTCATCAGCGAATAGCGCCAGTCGCTTTGCGCCTTGTCCTTGGCCGGGCCGCCCTGCGCCAGATGGCGGTGCACGTAGCCGACCACCTTCTTCATGTGCGCATAGTCATCGTCGGTCAGATCCGCCTTCTTGGTCCGCAGGATCGTGACGATCCGCTCACCCGATTTGTGGCCGACGCTCTCGCCCGATCCCTTGCCGTCCTCGCCCTTCCAGCCGACGCGCTTGCTGTCGTCGCTGTCCAGGAAGCGCTCCAGTTCGGCCGGCGCCATGTTCACCGCCTCGCCGAAATCCTTGTAGATCGTCGCGTGATCGTCCGCCGCAGCCATCGCATCCTCCAGTCTGCCCGCGCCAACGCGCGAGGCGGAAGGCGGGTTGCGGACGTTCAGCCGAGCATGCCGCGATAGGTCTGCGGCGGGGCGGGCAACAGCAGCCGCGCCGTTCCGCCGGCGAGCACCACCAGCGCCACCGCCGCAAGCCCGGCGCGCGGCACCCGCCACCGCCCGAGCATGATCCAGCCGATCGCCGTCGCCGCCATCGGCCACAGGTGATAACGAAGGTCGGAGGCGATGCTGAGCACGCCGAAGCTCATCTCCAGCGCCAGCGCCGACACCAATAGCGCTGCCGCGAGCCGCGACGCCGGATCACTGCCCCGCAACGCGCGCGGCAGCGCGACCAGCGCCAGCACCACCCACAGGACCGGCCAGCCGAGCGGCGTCTCCACCAGCAGCGTGGCGAGTCGCTGCCATGCAAGCGCGGCCCCGCCCGGCGCCGCCAGCCCCAGGCGGTTTGGCTCATTCGCCTCCGGCGGTGCGGCGCCGGGCCAGCGATAGGGCACCAGCCAGCGCCACGTGGAGTTGAGGTGCGCCAGCCGATGCGCTGCGTAGCTCCACGGATGCCGCACTGCCGCCAGCGCCAGCCGTCCGTACAGCACGCCCGGCGGCGCTTCTCGAAGCGGCGCGACCTCCGCCTCGCAGCGCGTCGGCTCGCCCAGCGGATCCCAGAAATAGGGCCGCACGCACGTCCGCGCCGCCAGCCGCGAAATCGCCGGTGCCGGGATGCCGATCGCGGGATCGCCGCTGCGCACGGCGATGCCGGCAAGGTCGTAGATCGGCTGCGTCCGCTCGACGCCGCTGCGTGCCGCCGCGAACAGGTCGTGGTTGATCGGAGAGGCCAATGCGATCACCGCCAAGATGGCGACCAGCGTCGCACCTGCGCCGACACCCGCCTGTCGCAGCGACGGCATGCCTCCCCTGCGACGCAGCAGCATCACGCATAACGGCACGACGGCGAAGACGGCATTCGCCCGCACCAGCATCGCATAGCCGAACAGCAGCGCCACCAGCGACCACACCGCCCGCGGCACCCGGCGTCCTCGCAGTCGCCACCAGCCGATCAGGCCCAAGCCGGCGAGCAGCGCGCCGAGCATCTGGGTGTCCTTCAGCACCACCGGCTGCCAGCCCAGCAGCGGCGGCCACACTGCGACACCGATCAGCAGCGCCGCCGCCCGGCCACGGCCGGATGCCGCCAGCGCCGCCGCCAGCGCACCGAAGCCCAGCCAGTAGCCGCCAAGTTGCAGCACCGCCATCGGCCCCTGCCCCGACGGCCCGAACAGCGACCACAGATGCGCCATGATCGGCGGATGCCAGTCGTCGTAGGTCCCGCTCAGCGCCTGTTGATACTGGACCAGGCTGTCATATTGCAGATAGCCCGGCCAGAAGATCGCCAGCGACGCCACGAATAGCAACGCCGCCGCGCCACCGGCATAGGCGGCGGCGCGGTCATCCCTCATGAGGGTAACGAATGATGTGGAGTCGCTTCGCTCCCTGCCATCCGCCTCGCTCCGCCTAGAAGTGCAGCGCGCGGCCGTAGGCGCTGAGCACGCTTTCGTGCATCATCTCGGACAGCGTCGGGTGCGCGAACACGGTTTCCATCAGCTCGTGCTCGGTCGTTTCCAGCTGGCGGGCGACGACATAGCCCTGGATCAGCTCGGTCACTTCCGCACCGACCATGTGCGCGCCCAGCAATTCGCCGGTCTTGGCGTCGAACACCGTCTTGATGAAGCCTTCCGCCTCGCCGAGCGCGATCGCCTTGCCGTTGCCGATGAAGGGGAATTTGCCCGCCTTCACCTCATGACCGGCTTCCTTCGCCTTGGCCTCGGTCAGGCCGACGCTCGCCACCTGCGGGCGGCTGTAGGTGCAGCCCGGGATGTTCCACGTCTCGAACGGATGCGGATCCTTGCCGGCGATCTTTTCGACGCAGACGATACCCTCATGGCTCGCCTTGTGCGCCAGCCAGGGCGCGCCGGTGACGTCGCCGATCGCATAGATGCCGTCGACATTGGTGCGGCCGAAGCCGTCGACCTTGATGTGCCCGCGCTCCGTCTCGACGCCCAGCGCCTCCAGCCCGATATTTTCGGTGTTGGGGACGATGCCGATCGCGACGATCGCATGGCTGAACTCGGTCGAGGTGACCTTGCCGTCCGCGCCCTTGATCGCTGCGGTGACGCCATTCGCGCCCGGCTCCAGCTTTTCGAGGCCCGACTTGGTGAGGATCTTGATGCCCTGCTTGGTCAGCGCCTTGGTCATGAAATCGCTGACCTCGGCATCCTCGACGGGCAGGATGCGGTCGAGCATTTCGACGATCGTCACGTCGGCGCCCATGTCGTTGTAGAAGCTGGCGAACTCGACACCGATCGCGCCCGATCCGATGACCAGCAGCTTGGTCGGCATCACCTCGGGCACCATCGCGTGGCGATAGGTCCAGATGCGCTTGCCGTCCGCCTTGGCGAAGGGCAGGTCGCGCGCGCGCGCGCCGGTCGCGACCATGATGTGCTTCGCTTCGAGATCGAGCGTCTTGTCGCCCTGCTTGACGGACAGCTTGCCCTTGCCGGTCAGCGCGCCGACGCCTTCGAACACCTGGACCTTGTTCTTCTTCATCAGGCCCTTGACGCCGGCATTGAGCTGCCCCGCGACCTTGCGGCTGCGGTCGACGATCTTCGCAAGGTCGAACCCGACGTTGTCCGCCTTCAGCCCATAGGCGTCGGCGTGGGTCATGTAGTGATAGACCTCCGACGTGCGCAGCAGCGCCTTGGTCGGGATGCAGCCCCAGTTGAGGCAGATGCCGCCCAGCCGCTCGCGCTCGACGATGCCGACCTTGAGGCCGAGCTGGCTCGCCCGGATCGCCGCGACATAGCCGCCCGGACCCGAACCGAGGATGAGGAGGTCGAAGGTGTCAGCCACTGTGAAATCCTTACCGGGGAGGATGAAAGAAGGGAGTCAGGCGATCGGCGCCACGCGGCGGGGCGCGCGATTCTCGTCGGTGGCGACGAAGACGAAGCGCGCCTGCGTCACCTTGCAGGCATCGTCGGCGTGGCGGGCGCGGCGCCAGGCCTCGACCTCGATCGTCATCGACGTGTTGCCGACCGCGGCGAGCCGGGCATAGACCGACACCTCGTCGCCGACGAGGACGGGCGCGTGGAACTTCATCGCATCGCAGGCGATCGTCACCGCCCGGCCGCCGGCATGGCGCGAGGCGACCGAGCCGGCGGCAAGGTCCATCTGGCCCATCAGCCAGCCGCCGAAGATGTCGCCATAGGGGTTGGCGTCCGCCGGCATCGCGGTGACGCGGATCGTCGGCGCATCCGCCGGCAGGCCGCTCATGCCCGCTTCCGATCGATCGTGCGGGCGCGGCGCAGTGGGCCGATGCCCATCAGCACCGTCGCCAGCATCGCGCCCGCGCCGCACCACCAGATCACGTCGCGGCCGAGCGGATAGGCCCAGGCCGCCGCCCAGGTCATCGCCACCGCCGCGACGAGCCCTGCCGCGATGTAGAGCAGCTCGACGGTCGTTCGTGCCACCGCGACCGCCTCAGGCGAGCATGCCGAGCGGCCGCTCGACCAGCTCCTTGAAGACCTTCATCAGCTGAGCGCCGTCCGCACCGTCGATCGCGCGATGGTCGAAGCTGCCGGTCGCGGTCATCACGGTCGCGACGCCGAGCTCGCCATTGACGATGTACGGCCGCTTCTCGCCCGCGCCGATCGCCAGGATCATGCCCTGTGGCGGGTTGATGACCGCCTCGAACTGCTTGATGCCGAACATGCCCATGTTGCTGATCGACGCCGTGCCGCCCTGGAATTCCTCGGGCTTCAGCTTGTTGTCCTTGGCGCGCGCGGCGAGGTCCTTCACCTCGGTCGAGATCGCCGACAGGCTCTTGGTGTCGGCGCCGACCACGATCGGGGTGATGAGGCCGGAGGGCGTCGATACCGCGACGGAGATATCCGCCCGCTTGAAGCTGATGAGCTGGTCGGGCGTGAACATCACGTTGCACTTGGGCACCGCGATCAGCGCACTCGCCAGCGCCTTCACCAGCATGTCGTTAACCGACAGCTTGACGCCGCGGCTTTCGAGGCTGGCGTTGAGCTCGCCGCGCAGCTTCAGCAGCGCATCGAGCTGCACGTCCACCGTCAGGTAGATATGCGGCACCTGCTGCTTCGATTCGGTCAGGCGGCGCGCGATCGTCTTGCGCATGTTGGAAAGCTTGCTCGCCTCGTGCGGGATGTCCGGCACCTGGGCAGGCTTGGGCGCGGGCGCCGGGGCGGCGGCGGCGACCGGCGTCGCCTCGCCCTTCGCCTGGGCGGGCGCGGCGGCGGCTCCGGGCTTCGCATTGTCGACGTCGGCGCGGACGATACGGCCGTTCGGCCCCGATCCGGTCACGCCGGAGAGGTCGATGCCCTTTTCGCCGGCGATGCGGCGGGCGAGCGGGCTCGCCTTGACGCGGCCGCCTGCGGACGGTGCCGGCGTACCGGCATCCGCCGGCTTGCCGTGATCCTCAGCCTGGGTCAGCGTACGCTCGGCGGGCTTCGCCTCGCTGCCGGTCTTGTTGGGGTCGGTCGGCTCTGGGCGGCCCTTGAACTGGTCGTCCTTCGGCTCGGGCGTCTCGCTCTTCGCAGGCGGTGCGGAGACGGCGGAGGCGTCCTCACCCTCTTCGGCCAGGATCGCGATCGCGGCGCCGACCTTCACGTTGTCCGTGCCTTCGGCGATCAGGATCTTGGCGATCACGCCTTCATCCACCGCCTCGAATTCCATCGTCGCCTTGTCGGTTTCGATTTCGGCCATGATGTCGCCGCTCTTCACCGTGTCGCCTTCCTTGACGAGCCACTTGGCGAGCGTGCCCTCTTCCATCGTCGGCGACAGCGCGGGCATCTTGATCTCGATCGACATGCAGGTCCTCTTGCCTGGGGAGCAGGCCCTCCCCTTCGCGCCCCAAGCGCGGGGGGTCAACCCTTGCGCGCGCCGTCCCCACGCGTCACGTAACGTAAAAAGGGGCAAAACCATGCGTATCTACCTCGTGGTCGTCGACGACAGTCCGGAAGCGGAGATCGCGCTGCGCTTCGCCGCGCGCCGCGCGGTGAAGACCGGCGGCGGCGTCGAGATCCTGACGCTGATCCCGCCGCAGGAGTTCATCGCCTTCGGCGGCGTACAGGCGACGATCGAGGACGAGGCGCGGCAACAGGCCGAAGGGCTGGTCGCCGCAGCGGCGGGAACGCTGGTCGCCGAATCGGGGCTGCGGCCCGCGATCACCGTGCGCGAGGGCGATGGCCCCAAGATCATCCGCGAGATCATCGCCGCCAATCCCGACATCGCCGCACTGGTGCTGGGCGCCGCCCCCACCGGCGCGCCCGGCAAGCTCGTCAGCCATTTTGCGGGTTCGGATGCGGGCGCGTTGCCGGTGCCGGTCATGATCGTGCCCGGCTCGCTCACCCGCGAGGCGATCGACCGGCTGAGCTGAAGACGCCTTGTAAAATCGATTGCAAGACAAGGCGTTGCGTCCTTAAAGGGCGCGATGACGCGCAACCCGGCGGCCTCGCTTCCCTATGCAGCCACGCTGGACCTGCTGAGCCGCGCGCTCGCGACCCTGGAAGACCTCGACGAGGGCATCGCCGCCGCACGGCTCTGCGGCGTGATCGATCTCGTCGCGGCACGCCTGGGCGAACACAGCCTGTCGCGGCACTGATCCCTGCCATCCGTCCGCCACGCTCCGCGGGCGGGCATGACGATCCAAACCCTCTTTTCATCAAGCACTTGAGCGAAGGCCCGTAACACGGCACCATCGCGGCCATGCTGCTACCCGTACTTGCCGCCGCGGCCGCCGTCGCCAGCCCCTCGCCCGATGCCGCCCGCCTCAAGGCGAGCGTGTCCGCGCTGGTCGGCTTCGGCACGCGCCATACCCTGTCCTCCGCCACCGATCCCAAGCGCGGGATCGGCGCGGCGCGCACCTGGATGGCGCGGCAGTTCGAGGCGCTGTCACGCGACTGCGGCGGCTGCATCACGGTGGAGCGCATCAATCGCCGCTTCACCGGCCCGCGTGCGCCGAACGGCGTGGTGGTGGAGGACGTGCTCGGCATCCAGCGCGGCCGCGATCCCAACCGTGTCGTCATCGTCGGCGGCCATATCGACAGCCGCGTCACCGACGTGATGGACGCGACCTCGGACGCACCCGGCGCCAACGACGACGCTTCCGGCGTCGCGCTGGTGCTGGAAACGGCGCGCCTGCTTTCCAAGCGCCAGTTCGACGCGACCATCGTCTACGTCGCCTTTTCCGCCGAGGAACAGGGATTGTGGGGCGCCGAACTCCTCGCCGATACCGCGGCCACGCGCGGATGGCAGGTCACCGCGATGCTCAACAACGATATCGTCGGCAACACGATCGGCCAGGGCGGCGTGCGCGATGCCAACCGCGTCCGCGTCTTTTCCGAAGGCATCCGCGCATCGGAGGACCTGCCCCAGCAGATGCGCCGTCGCGGCGAAGGCGGCGAGGACGACGGGCCGAGCCGCGCGCTCGCCAAGGTGATCGACGGGATCGCCGATGCCATTCCCGGCGGCGTCGACGTGGCGATCGAGCGGCGCCCCGACCGGTTCGGGCGCGGCGGCGATCACGAACCGTTCCTGAAGCGCGGCTATCCCGCCGTCCGCTTCTCGGTCGGTGCGGAGAATTGGGACGCGCAGCATCAGGACCTGCGTACGGAGAATGGGGTCGTCTACGGCGACACGATCGACCGGATGGACTTCGCCTATCTCGCCAAGGTCACGGCGATCAACGCCGCCACGATCGCCCGTCTCGCCGCCGCACCGGCGGCCCCGGCCAGCGTCGGCCTGTCCGGCGACCTGTCGCGCGACACGCAGGTCAGTTGGCCGGCGGTGCCCGGCGCTGCCGGCTATCGCATCCGCTGGCGGCCGAACGACACCGCACGCTGGACGCAGTCGCAGGACGTGACCGGAACGGCCGCGACGCTGCGCCAGGTGCCGGTGGACGATACGTTCTTCGCGGTGTCCTCGCTGGCTGCCGATGGCAGCGAAAGCCTGCCGACCTTCGGCGGACGCGCACCCCGCCGCTGACGGGTTGCGCGATGCGCGCGAACTACCCCTTGTTCCCCAGCCATTCCTCCAGGCTGTCGGGAATCTCCTTCGGCCGCCCGGCCTTGGCGAAGCCTTCGGCCAGCATCTTCGCCACCCGCCGATCGCGCGCGACGACCGAGGATTCGCCGATCACCACCGCGATCAGCCGGCGCCCGCCGCGCTTGGCGGAGGCGGCGAGTGCGAAGCCGGCTTCGGCGGTATAGCCCGTCTTGATGCCGTCGGCGCCGGCAAAGCTGCCGAGCAGGTGATTGTGGTTCTGCACGCGCCGACCCGCCCAGCTGAACGACCGGGTGCCGAAGAGCGGATAGCGATCGGGATGATCGCGAAGCAGCGCCAGCGACAGGCGGGCGATATCCTGCGCGGTGGTCAGATTGGCGCCGGGCAGCCCGGTCGCGTTGGTGAAGGACGTATCCTCCAGGCCCAGCACCCGTGCCTTGGCGGTCATCATCCGGGCGAACCGGTCCTCCGTGCCGCCCACCGTCTCGGCCAGCGCGACGGCGATGTCGTTGGCGGAGATCACCGCCACCGCCCGCATCGCCTCCTCCACCGTCATCCGCGTCGCCGGTGTCACCCCGACCCGCGATGGCCGCTGGTTGGCGGCATAGCGCGAGATGCGCACCCGATCGCCCGGCCGCAGCCGCCCCGCATCGAGCGCGTCGAAGACGAGGAACAGCGTCATCATCTTGGTCAGCGACGCCGGCCGGCGGACGATGCCGGCATTCTCGGCGTAGAGGATACTGCCGTCGCGCGCGTCCATCAGGATCGCCGACACCGGCCGCGCCACCGCCGCCGCCGGTGGCACGCCGGCCAGCGCGGACAGCAACAGCGCGCCGCCCCACGCATGCAGCGTGCGCCGCGTCGGATGGGTCATGACCGCTCCCGAACGGTTATTGCGGCGCCTGCCCGTTATCGGTGGGCGGCGGCGGCGCATCGCGCGTCACCCGCGCGGTCATGCCCGTCGCATCGGCATCGTCGAGCATCTGGGCATCGGGCGCGATCTTTTCGGGCGGCGGCGCTTCGTCGACGGCATTGAGGTCGATCGCCGCGGGTTCCGGCGTCGGCTCGGCGCTCGGCAGCGCCTCGGGCGTCGCCGTCTCCAGCGGCGCGACCTCGGCCATGTTGGCCTCCTCCGGCTGCTCCGGCTCGGATCGCGAACATCCCGCCAGCAGCAGCGCGGCTGCCGCCAGCATCGCACCCGTCGTCATCACTCGATTGCGCATCATCGTTCCCCTTACCGTGCCGCGACCATCTGGCGTGCCGAACGCGCCTCGATCTTCGCCGCCAGCGTCGCGTCCCATCCGTACGGATCGTCACGGAAGTTCATCTGGCCGTTGCCGCTCGCAAAGGCCGTCCAATAGAGCAGGAACACCGACACCGGCTGCGGCAGGCGCGCGCGCACCGTGTCGCCCTTGTCGACCGCGGCGGCGATCGCCTCCGGCGTCCAGGCGGGATCGCCCTTCAGCAACAGGTCGGCAAGATCGGCGGGCTTTTCCAGCCGCACACAGCCATGGCTCGCCAACCGGCTGAAGCTCGCGAACTTCGCCCGCGCCGGCGTATCGTGCAGGTAGACGGAAAAGGCGTTGTCGAAATCGAATTTATAGCGGCCGAGCGCGCTCTGGTCGCCCGCCCGCTGCTGCAGCCGCGTGCCGTCGATCACGCGAAATCCGTTGCGCTTCAGGTAGCCCGGGCTCTTCTTTTCCTTCGGCCACAATTCCTTGGTGGCGATAGAGGTCGGTACGTTCCACGGCGGATTGATGACGATGCTGTGGATCGTCGAAGACAGCATCGGCGTCTCGTCGCCCGGCCGCCCGGTCACCGCGCGCATCGACATCACCGGCTGGTCGCCGTCGAACACGGTCAGCACCGCCGCCGCGACGTTCACCTGGATGCGATCCTTGGGCAGTTCCTGCGGCAGCCAGCGCCAGCGCTCCATGTTCGCCATGATCTGGCGCACGCGCGCGGTCGCCGGCACGTTGAGCGCGGCCAGCGTCTGCCCCGCCACCGTGCCGGTGGGGTTGAGGCCATAGCGCCGCTGCGCCCGCCGCACGGCATCGACCAGCTTGGCATCGAAGGTGGCGCCGGTGGTGGCGACGTCCTTGTCCTCCACCGCCAGCCGCTGGCGCAGCGCGATCACCCGCGCACCGCTGGCGCCGAAGGCGAGGTCGGGGCCTGCCGCCAGCGTCGGCCAGCCGCCGTCCGCGGCGATGGCGCGATACCGCTCCAGCCCCGCCTTCAGCCCGTCGTAACCGGCATAGGGCGGCGGCAGGGAGGCAAACCAGGCCGCGATCCGGTCCTGCCGCACCGCATCGGCAAAGCCGGGCAGCGGATCGAACATCGGCGGGCGCAAGCCCCAGTCGCGCTGGAAATCATCCTCCGCCAGCCGTCCGGCATGCACCGCGCGTGCGTAATCCAGCGCATCGCGCACCAGCCGCTCACGCCCGGCGGCATCGAGCGGCGGCGGCGCGACCAGGGTGAGGCCCTGCGCCATGGCGCGCGCGGGCAGCAGCGTGGCAAGCTGCGCCGCCTGCGCCTCAGTCAGTTGCGGCAGCGCCACCGTCTGGATCACCGGCGGCACGGCGACGGCCGGCGCGACCTGCGGCACGACCTGCGCGGGTGCCGCGACCTGCGCGCCCGCCGCCGTCGGCGCGAGCATCGCCGCCATCGTGACCATCGCAATCTTACGGTTCATCATAATCCCCTGAGGCATCGTCCGCCGTTCGCATCGTCCACCTCGCTCTAGGCTGAACGAGCCGCGGATGACACTGGCGAGATGCGGAATTTTGCTTTTCCTACACCGTCATCCAGCGTTCGCCGGATGACCGCAGCGGGGCATCAATAGCCGGCGTAATCGCTGAACTTGGTGATCGTCGGGTCGAACTTCAGCACCACCTTGCCGGTCGCGCCATGGCGCTGCTTGGCGACGATCATCTCGGCGAGGCCATAGACGCGCTCCATGTCGCTCGCCCATTTGGCGTGATCCTCGAACACCTTGGCCTCGTCGCCTTCCATGGGCCGCTTGGGTTCGCGCTGCGCGGTGTAATAATCCTCGCGGAACACGAACCACACCATGTCGGCGTCCTGCTCGATCGATCCCGATTCGCGCAGATCGGACAGCATCGGGCGCTTGTCCTCGCGACTTTCCACCGCGCGGGAGAGCTGCGACAGCGCCAGCACCGGCACGTTCATGTCCTTGGCCAGCGTCTTGAGCCCGCGGGAGATTTCCGAGATCTCCTGCACGCGGTTCTCCTTGCCGCCCTTGCCGCCGCTGGTCAGCAGCTGGAGGTAGTCGACGACGACCAGGCCGATCTGGTTGTTGTGCCGCCGCTGCAACCGCCGCACGCGGGTGTGCAGCGCGCTGATGCTGAGACCGCCGGTATCGTCGATGAACAGCGGCAGCGTCTCCAGCTCCGCCGCCGCCGCGGCGAGCTGCGCGAACTCGGCCTTGCTGATCTTGCCCATGCGCAGGGATTCCGAACTGATCTGCGACTGTTCGGCCAGGATACGCGTCGCCAGCTGGTCGGCGCTCATTTCGAGGCTGAAGAAAACGACCTTCGCCCCCACAGATTCGCTCGGCGGGATGCCGTCCGCCATGTCGCGCATCCAGCGCCGCGCGGCGTTGAAGGCGATGTTGGTGGCGAGCGAGGTCTTGCCCATGCCGGGGCGCCCGGCGAGGATCATGAGATCGCTGTGGTGCATGCCGCCGATCTTGGCGTTGACGCTATCGAGCCCCGTGGTGACGCCCGACAGGTTGCCGCCCGAATTGAGCGCACGCTCGGCCATCTTGACCGCCATGGTGGTGGCCTGCGCGAAGGTCTTGGTGGAATTCTCGACCACGCCGTCGCCGGCGACCTTGTAGAGTTCCTCCTCCGCCGCCTCGATCTGCGCGCGCGGATTGACCTCTTCCGACGTGTCCATCGCCCGTTCGACCAGCGTGCGCCCGACGCTGACGAGGGCGCGCAGCATGGCGAGGTCGTAGATCTGCGTCGCGAACTGCCGCGCGCCGATCAGTCCCGCGCCCGACCCGGTCAGGCTGGCGAGATAGGCCGGCCCGCCCAGCTCACGCATCCCCTCGTCCGCCTCGAACATCGGACGCAGCGTGACGGGCGTCGCCAGCATGTCGTTGACCCGCAGCGTCTTGATCGCGGCAAAGATGCGGCCGTGGACGGGTTCGTAGAAATGCGCCGGCTCCAGCCGATCGACCAGATCGTCGGCGAGTCGGTTGTCGATCATCATCGCGCCGAGCATCGCGGCTTCGGCCTCGACGTTGCGGGGCAGCTGGAGGGGTTCGGCGGGGGCCGCCGGAATCGGAAATGCGAGAGTGGCCATGGGGCGCTTGTAATCCCAAACGCCCCCGCGCGTCACGGCCCCTGCGTCACCGTTTGTCGGATCGGTCCAACCCGACTATCGCAACATCATGGCCGACCCGCGGATCATCGACGTGCACCTGGACGAGCACAGCATCGGCTGGCGTTCGGCCGATGTCGAGCAGGAGCGGCGGATCGCGATCTTCGACCTGCTGGAGGGCAATCACTTCGCCCCGCAGCGCGTCCATCCCGACGGCTATGCCGGTCCCTACCGCATCAAGCTCGAATCGGCGGAGGGCAGGCTCGGCATCCACATCCACCGCGAGGATGACACCCATCTCGAGACGCTGGTGCTGGCGCTCGGCCGCTTTCGCCGGCCGATCAAGGATTATTTCGCGATTTGCGATAGTTACTATCAGGCGATACGGGCCTCCACCCCGCAACAGATCGAGACCGTCGACATGGCCCGCCGTGCCATCCACAATGATGCCGCCCAGCTTCTGAAGGACCGCCTGGAAGGCAAGATCGACGTCGATTTCGACACCGCGCGGCGCCTCTTCACGCTGATCTGCGTGCTGCACCTGCGCGGCTGATGGCTTACGGACTCCTCAAGGCGGCAGGCGTGCTCGTCGCCGCCGGCGCGCTCGGCATCGGCGGCTGGGCATTCGCCACCCACTGGGCGCCCAAGGCCAGCCAATATCCGCTGCAGGGCCTCGACCTCGGCGAGAATCCCGGCGAGGTCGAATGGGGCACCGTGCGCGCACGCGGCGCCGATTTCGCCTATATCGTCGCGACCTCGGGCGCCGATCGCCGCGCGCCGACGTTCGAGGCGAACTGGGCCGCCATACCGGAAGCCGGCCTGCGCCGCGGCGCCGTGCATCTCTTCTCGCTGTGCCAGCTGGCCGCCGATCAGGCCAATGCCTTCAACGCCTTCGTACCGCGCGCCGCCGATGCGCTGCCCGCCGCAGTCGACGTCAGCTATCGCGAGGATTGCACCGCACGCCCCGATCGCGCCGTGCTGGTCGGCGAGCTGGCCACCTTCGTCCGCATGGTGGAGGCGCACACGCGCAAACCGGTGCTGCTGCGCCTGACCAAGGCGGTGGAACGCGATTACCAGCTGACCGCCGCGATCGATCGCCCGGTATGGGCGGTCGCCAACCTCTTTCCCCCAGCCTATGCCGCGCGGCCCTGGCGGATGTGGCGCGCAAGCGACATCCGCCGGGTCGATGGCATCGAAGGCCCCGTCAATTGGGACGTCGTCGCACCATGAGCCAGGAAGCCACCCGCCTGATCGCCGCCGCGCGCGAGGCCGCGACCCGCGCGCATGCTCCCTATTCACGCTTCGCGGTCGGCGCCGCATTGCTGATGACCGACGGGAGCCTCGTCACCGGCGCCAACGTGGAAAATGCGAGCTACGGCCTGTCGCTCTGCGCCGAAACGGTCGCCATCGCCACCGCCAGCGCGGCGGGCCGCCTGCGCGAGGTCGTCGCGGTCGGCGTGATCGGCGGTGCGATGGACGCGGACGGCCACGCGACCGGCACCGCCCCGGTCAGTCCCTGCGGCCGCTGCCGCCAGATCCTGAACGAAGCCGCCCAACTCGGCGGCCGCGACCTCATCGTCCATTGCGGCGGGGCAGAAGGCGACACAATCGCCAGCTATCGCCTGTCGGAGTTGCTGCCGCAGGCGTTCGGGCCGGCGGATTTGGGGATCGGCTGATCGGCGCGGCATCAGCCTGCACTGACGGCCAGTCCGACGCCCACTGCTATCGCGCCCCCTGCGCACGCGATCGCGGCGATCATCACCGCGCCATCGCGGACCATCAGTGCCAGGCCGAACGTCGCGATGGCCGCCATCGGCGCGGTGGTGGCGAGCGGCAGCAGCTCCAGCGGCGGTACGGTCAAGGCAAGTAATATGCACGCGACCGCAGCGACGCGCACTGCCGGTCCTCGGGTGAGCGCGGGCAAGCGACCATGGAACCAGCGATCGGCCCAAGCTGCAGGCTTGCCCGCCTTGCCGGTTGCCTTGCGCACCGTGGCGCTTGCCACCGACCGTCGCTTCAGGACAGCCGGCAACCACAGGTGATCGCGACCGAGTGCCAGTTGCACCGCCACGAGCACGATCACCGCGGCCAGCAGCGAAGGCAGACCGGGGATCGCGCCGATCGGCGATATGTCGATCAACGCAGGCAACAGCAGGAACGGCCCGAACGACCGGCTGCCGAACGCCTCGACCGCATCGCCCAGGGCAACGCGTTCCTGCTGTTCCGACAGGTCGTCCAAGGCCTTAAGGATATCGCCGATGCTGCCGGGACCATCTGCCATGGCAGGCAAACGGAGAGGCATGATCCCGGTTCCGGACAGCGGAGGCGCTCACTCTGCCTGTGGGACTATGCCACGACTGCATCGTACGATGCGTGGCTGACGCAACGCAGCCGTCGTGCCGATCGTCACTACCCGCTTTCTACCTGCCCCAGGCACGACAATGCCGCCCTGCGGGAGTTCGTGCAGGGCGGCATCGCCTCGGCCCCAAGGGGCCGCCCCCCGAGCAAGGGGTTAGAGGTTCGCGCGCGTCAGCGGCAGGCGCACTTGGGTGCGGGGCGCCAGACACGGCGGGTCTTGGTGCGGACCGCCGCCGGCTTGCGCACGTAGGTGACCGCATCCTCGTAGATGTCCGTGGTGGTCGTGGTCACCACCGGCGCGGTCTGCACGACGACGGTCGTGGTGGAGGCGCCGGGATAGTAATAGCCGCCGCGATAATAGCCGCCGGCGCCGCTGGTCGTCGTCACCGTGGTGGTGCCGTCTGCCGAGCGCCACACCGGGTTGCCCGGCGCATAGCCGACGGGAGGCGGCGGCGGAGGAGGAGGTGGCGGCGCGACGTCCGGCGCGACGGGCACGTCGTAGCCGCGGTCGTATTCGCGATAGGCGAGCGGCGGGGGCGGCGCCCGGCGATCCTCGGCGCGATCGATCGCATAGCCCGCGGCGGCACCGACCCCGGCACCGATCAGCGTGCCGCCCAGCCGGTTGCCTCGTCCGGCAATCACATTGCCGGCGACGCCGCCGACTAGGGCGCCCGCCACCGCACCGCCGGCGCCATCATCGCGACGCGCGACGGGCGCATCATACCGGCGGTCGTCATAGCCCCGATCGTCGTAATAGCCGTCTGCATTGCCGGCATAGCCGTCGTCGTAGCGGTCCCAATCGATCCCGGCACGGGTGTCGTACACCGAGCCACGTCCATCGACGAGCACGGCATCATCGTAATAGCGCACCCAGTTATAGCCATAGGCGGGCTGCGTCAGGCCATAGGCCTGCCAGTCGGTGACGTAGAAGCGCGGTGCCACCCAATAGCTTGGCAGAGCCCAGCCGCGATACGGCCGGCGGTAGGCCGACCAACCGCCCGGCGCATTGGCGCCGCCCCACCAGCGGCCGCCGACCTTGCTGCCCCAGCGCGGCTGGCCCTGATGGACGACCGGCGGCCGGACGCCACCCCCGCCACGCGGCGCCTGCCAGCCGGTGCCCTGCCAACCGCCGCCGCGCCGAACCACGGGAGCAGGGGCCATGCCCTGCCCCGGCACGCCGTAGCTCGCCCCCGGGCCATGGGCGACGACGCGTTGCTGCGCGTCGGCCCCACCGGACGCTACCAGCGCCAGCCCGGCCGTCGCGATCAACAGATAACGCATCGTCTTCTCCCTGCAGCCGGCGCCCCCGCCCCGCACCAACAGTTAACAAACCATTGATGAAAGCTGTATCACCGCCGGCCGGGAGTCGCCAGAGCGCCGCCACGGCACGCCCTGTCCCGTTTCGGATCAGCCGATCCGACCGGCGAGCAGCGCCGCCAACACCTCGCAGCCCGCCGCATCCTCTGCGTCGAACCGGGCGGGCTCGGGGCTGTCGAGATCGAGGACGGCGATCACCGCGCCATCGCGCACGATCGGCACCACCAGTTCCGACCGGCTCGCCGCATCGCAGGCGATATGGCCCGGAAAGGCATGCACGTCCTCGACCACTTGCGTGCTGCCCGTCGCCGCCGCCGTGCCGCAGACGCCCTTTCCCATCGCGATCCGGATGCAGGCCGCCTTCCCCTGGAACGGCCCGAGCACCAGCTCATCGCCGATCACGCGGTAGAAACCGGCCCAGTTGAGGTCGGGCAGATACTGCCACACCAGCGCGGCGGCATTGGCCATGTTGGCGATGCCGTCGGGCTCGTCCGCGGTGAGCGCATCGAGCGCAGCGTGGAGGTCGCGGTACAGATCGGCCTTGGAGCCGGCGGAGATGTCGAACTGGTACATGCCCGCGATGTAGGCGCCCGCAGCGCCCGCGTCATCAATCCTCGCGTACCCGGCCGCGCCCCGCCTTCACCGCGCTGCGCCCCTTCTTGGCGTCGACCCGCTTCGCCTTGGCGGCGCGGCTCGGCTTGGTCGGGCGGCGGGCCTTGGGAACGATGGTCGATTCGCGGATCAGCGCGACCAGCCGTTCGCGCACGTCGCGCCGGTTCATCTCCTGCGACCGCGCGCCCTCGCCCCGCAGCGTCAGCACGCCTTCCTTGCTCAGCCGCGATCCCGCCAGCACGCTCATCCGCCGCTTCACCGCGTCGGGCAGGTTGGGCGATCCCCAGACGTCGAAGCGCAGCATCACCGCGCTGTCGGTGGTGTTGACATGCTGCCCGCCCGGACCGGAGGCGCGGGTGAAGCTTTCCTCCAGTTCGCGCTCGTCGATCGCGATCGTGCGGGTGACGGGGATCAGCGGCACCGCCTGCCCCGCCCTATCGCGGCCAGGCGCCGAAACGGTCGGGCAGCGGCGCCTCGGCCCGGATCGGCTCCTTGCCATCGCGCGGCACGGTCAGCGCCGCCGCGTGCAGCAGCATGCCGCCCGCTTCGCCCGCGCCATAGACGGGGTCGCCGACCACCGGCAGGCCCAGCCCGGTCGCAGCGTGCACGCGGATCTGGTGCGTCCGCCCCGTCGTCGGCCGGAACTCGACGAGCGCGCGGCCATCCTGACGGGCGATCACCTGCCACGCGGTACGCGCCGCCTTGCGCGCCGGATCGGCGACGATCCGCCACCCCGCCTCACGCGTGCTCACCTTGCCGAGTGACAGGTCGATCACGCCCTCCTCGCCATCGGGGACGCCGGCAAGTACGGCGAGGTAGCGCTTTTCCACCGCGCCGCGCTCGAACGCCTGCTGGAAGCGGGCATGCGCCTTGGGGTTGCGCGACAGCAGCAGGCAGCCGCTGGTATCGCGATCCAGGCGGTGCACCGGCACCGGCCAGCGCCGGAAGCCGAACTTCAGGGAATCGAGATGGTTTTCCAGGCTCAAGGAGCCGTCGCGGGGCGGATCGACCGGCAGCCCGGCGGGCTTGTCGATCACCAGGGCCTCGCCGTCGAGGAACAATACGCGGTCGCCGTGCATGCGAAACGCCTTGCCACTCCCCGCCGCTTGGCGCCAGAGGCAGCCGCGATGCGCCGGCTCCTCCCGTTCCCCGTCTTCCCGTTTATCGTCCTGCTACCCCTCGCCACGCCCGCCGCTGCGCAGGTCTGCGCCGGGGCTGCGGCCAGCATGGCGCGCGACGGCCGCCTCTACGGTCACCTGCCCTATGGCGACGCGCCGCCGGGCGATCTGGTGCCGGCCCCCGCCGGCTTTGCGCTGCACGGCTGCCTGCTCCGCCGGGACGTGATCCCCGATCTCGAACGGCTGCTCGCCGCGGCCAAGGGCGATCCGGCGGTCGAGGGGCAACTGCGCGCCCTCTCCTGCCATCGTTCGATCATCCAGCAGGCGAGCGTCTTCTGCCGCGAGCATCCCGATGCCGCGACCGATGCCGACGCCACCCGCGCGATCTCCGTCGCGCCGCCCGGTCATAGCGAGCATTCGAGCGGTTATGCTCTGGATTTCGCGGTCCGCCCCGCTAGGGGCTGCCCCGACGCGGAGGCGTGCATGGCAGCAAGCACCGCCGCGCGCTGGCTGGTCCGCAACGCACCCCGGTTCGGCTTCGAGATGTCCTTCCCCGGCGGCAACCGTCAGAACGTCAAGTGGGAGCCATGGCATTGGCGCTGGGTCGGCACCAGCGCAAGCGCACCCGGCGCGGCACGCGCCCGCTTCCTCTTCGCCAAGGCGCGGACCCGCTTTCCTGCCGATCCCGCCGTCGACCCGACGGTGACGATCCTGCGGGTGACGCCGCCTGCCTTCATCACCGTTCCGGCCTGGGTCGCCCCCAAGCCACCGCGCGGCAAGCGCCGTCGCTGACCCGCAGCGCAACGAAAAAGCCATTGCGGCGCCTTGTGTTAGGTTATGATCGCGCCATCGAACCGTGCTATACGGATGCATCCCGTGTGCCGTCCGCCCGGCGAAAAGGCTCAGCGATGATCGTCTGCCTGCAACGTTCCCAGCCCGCCGCGTCATGAATGCCGACCCGTTCGAACGCATCGCCGCGCTGCAGGCCAGTCGCGACCTGCTGCGCGCCACGATGGATGCGTCCACCGACATGATCCAGGTGTTCGAGGCGGTGCGCGACCAGGCCGGCACGATCATAGATTTCCGCTGGGTGCTGAACAACCATGCTGCCGAGGCGCATTACGGCGAGGTACGCGGCCAACGCCTGCTGGAGCGCAATCCCGGCGTGGTCGCGGAAGGTATCTTCGCAGCCTTCTGCCGGGTCACCGACACCGGCATCGCCGAGCAGGCGGAGCGGCACTACGTCCACGAACAGTTCGACGGCTGGTTCTTCCAGTCTGTCGTCAAGCTGGGCGACGGCGTCGCCACCACGACCAAGGATATCAGTGGCTGGAAAGCCTCGCAGGCCGAGGTCCTGCGCCTCCAGCACGAAATGTCGAGCAACCGCCTCGCCGAAAGCGAAAGCCGCCTTGCCGCCATCTTCGCCAACGCGCCGGTCGGCCTGTCGGAGATCACGCCCGATGGCCGGTTCGTACGCGTGAACGCGGAACTGTGCCGCATCCTCGGCCGGTCGCGCGAGGCGCTGCTGCGCTCGACCATCATCGACGTCACGCATCCCGACGACGTCGAACCCAGCCTGGCGGTGCTGCGCGAAGCGGCAGCGACATGGCGATCGGGCACGCTCGACAAACGATACCGGCGGCCCGACGGATCGGAGGTGTGGGCCAGCAGCACCGTATCGCTGCTGCCGCAGTGGGACGGTGAGTCGCGACGCTTCCTGATCGTCACCGCCGACCTCACCGCGCGGCGGCAGGCGGACGAGGCGATCCGCCGCAGCGAAGCACGCCAGCGCGTGCTGGTGGCGGAGCTGCAGCACCGCACCCGCAACCTGATGGGCGTGGTGCGCGCCATCGCCGACAAGACCGCGCGGGCGAGCACGGACCTCAAGGATTTCCTGGCACGCTATCGCGACCGGCTGGACGCGCTCACCCGCGTGCAGCGCCTGCTGTCGCGTACCGACGAGATCACGCGCGTAACCTTCGACGAACTCGTCCGCACCGAACTCGACGCGGTCGGCGGTGGTCTCGATCGCGTCACGCTCGACGGGCCGGCGGGGGTCGCCCTGCGATCGTCCACGGTGCAGGTGCTGGCCATGGCGCTCCACGAGCTGGCGACCAACGCCGTGAAGTACGGCGCGCTCGGCCAGCCGCAGGCACGGCTCGTTATCCGCTGGCGCCTGGGTGGAGCCGCGGCGGACGGGCGCCCATTGCTGCACGTGGACTGGCGGGAACAGGGCGTGACGATGCCTGCCGCCACGGGGCGGCGGACCACCGGTCAGGGCCGTGAGCTGCTGGAAAAGGCGCTGCCCTATCAACTGGATGCCCAGACCAGCTATGCGATCGGCGCGGATGGCGTCCATTGCACCATCGTGCTGCCCGTGTCCCATCGCACGCGCTGACCGGCTATCGACCGCCCGGGCGCAGCGGGGAGCGGCCCGACATGGGACAACACCCGGATTCCACCATCCAAACGCCGCTTTCACATGAACCATTGCCGCCCAGCTGATTTGATACCGATCAGCAACGAGGCCTTATGATGACGATCAAGCCATGCGAGCAATGCTTCACCGTCGCCGCGGAAGAAGGCCATGTCCTCGTCGAGGGGCAACATGGGCTTGCCGCCACGCTTACCCCCGAGGCCGCGATCGACAGCGCGGACCGGATGCTGGAGGAAGCCTCCACCGCGCTCGGCCAGCGGACCATGGCGCGTGTGAAGCGTGAGGTCGAACGCCGTTAGCGCTGAGTGTCGACACGGAACTTAGCTTTGCGCCAGCGCCTCAGAAGCCGTTGCGGATCACGCGCCACCACCGCCTCAAACGCTGCCACCAGCTTTCGCGCGTCGCTTCACGCCAGCGATCGGAGCCGGAGGAGCGGCGGGCGCGGCGATCGGGCGGGCGGCGGGCCATGGCACGTCATCGGCCGTGCCGGGTGCATGGGCGGTGAACAACCTCGCGTGATCGTCAGCTATCCTGTCGAGCCGGTATCGCACCGCCTGCTCGCTTGCCCGTCCGACCGAAGGCCCTACATAGGCGGGATGGAACGCGACGACGTGGAATATTTGCGCAAGCGCGAGGCCGACGAACGCGCCGCGGCCGATGCGGCAGCGTGCATGGCGCGGACGGCGCACGAGGATCTGGCTGACGAATATGCCGACCGTGCGGAGTTGCTGGCGCAGCAGGCAACCGAGAGCGAAGCGCAATTGGCCGCACTCCTCCACCGCATCGACGGCGACGCGGCACCACGAAGCTGACAGGACGCTGCGGCGGATCGGCGGCAATCCGCTATCTGACAGCCGTGACTATCGTCTGGTGATCGGTACCGAGGCTCGCGCAGGGGTCCGCAGCGGTTCCGACGGGGGCTCGTCCCCCGCCGGGTCGTCGAGCCGCGTGGCGTAGAGGCGCCGCAGGATCAGCGCCAGATCGCGCTCGGTGAGTCGCGACGCCGGGTCGATCATCATCCCCTCCGGCAGGGGCTCCACCCACGCGGCAAGCCGGTTGCAGGCCGCCCCCAATTCGGGATCGAAGCTGTCGTCGAAGTCGGCCATCGCCTCACCCCCTGCCGTAACGATCGATTGTGGCGATCATCGGATGCCGAACCCTGCCCTGCTGCCTTCGCCATCGTCGGTCCGGTCACGCCCGGCCAGCACATTCTCCAGCTCGGCGAGGCTATGCGGCACGTCGAGGTGCTGCGCGCCCAGGAACAGGCGTGTGCCCTCGGCCTGCGGGACGGCATGGGTGAGCTTGTCGATATCCACCAGCGCCTTGCCGTCGGGCAGCATCTCGATCTGAACGAACCGCATCATCGTCTCCCCTGCCGAAGCGGCAGTCGCCGTTACATAGGTGGCGACGGCGGCCGTGCTACTGCCGGATATACCTGAAATACCACACCTCGTGCCCCTGCCGGCGTGCCTTGCGCTCGTAGCGCGTCTCCGGCCAGTCGTCAGGGCGGGTCAGGAAATCGGCGGGCTCGCGTGCGGTCCAGGCGAAGTCGCGACGCTGGTTCATCACCATCATCGACCAGCGACAATAGGTCGGATCGTCGGTGCCCAGCCGGAATTCCGCGCCCGGCTTCAGCTTGGCGGCGATAGCATCGAGCGGTCCGTGGTTGACCATGCGGCGCTTGGCGTGGCGCGCCTTGGGCCAGGGATCGGGATGGAGCAGGTAGACGCGGCTGAGGCTGGCGTCGGGCAGGCGTTCGATCACGTCCAGCGCATCGCCCATGTGCAACCGCACGTTGGCAAGGCCGCCGTCCCGGATATGGCCCAGGGCGCCGACGACGCCGTTGAGGAACGGCTCGCAGCCGATGAAGCCGGTGTCGGGGCGCATCGCCGCCTGGCCGGCGAGATGCTCGCCCGCGCCGAAGCCGATCTCCAGTTCCAGCGGCCGATCCGCGCCGAACAGCCGCGCCGCGTCGAGCGGCCCCGCTTCGGGCACGCTGACCGCGGCCAGCGAGTCCTCAACGAGTGCCGCCTGCCCGGCACGCAGTTTGTGGCCCTGGCGGCGGCCGTAGAGGCGGCGGATGGTGACGGGATCGTTCATGCGCGCGGGCCTTAAACTGCAAAGCGCGCGGGAGCAAAGCGGGCGGGTGAACCGTTGCACCGCCGAAATGGCCGATACCGATTCCGACGACGACCTCAAGGCAGCCGATGCCAAGGACCTGCACCGCACGGTGCGCGAGGAGGGCGAGGAGGAATTACGCCGCCCCGCCATGTCGCTGTTCTGGTCGGGGCTGGCGGCGGGCATCGCGATCAGCGTGTCGCTGCTGGCGGAGGCGGCGCTGCATGCCGGCCTGCCCGACGCCCCGTGGCGGGAGCTGGTCGTCGGGCTCGGCTATCCGGTCGGCTTCCTCGTCGTGATCCTCGGGCGGATGCAGCTGTTCACCGAAAGCACGATCACCGCCATGCTGCCGCTGGTGACGCGGCCGTCCACTTGGGCGCTGATGAAGACGCTGCGGCTGTGGGGCATCGTGCTCGGCGCCAACCTGATCGGCACCGCCATCGCCGCGCTGGCACTCGCCACGGGGGTGCTCGGCGATGCGACGTTGCGCGACGCGGCGCTGGCGGTCTCGGCGCACGTCACCGAATTGTCCGCGGGGCGGACGCTGGTGAATGCGGTGCCTGCCGGGTTCATGATCGCGATCCTCGCCTGGGCGCTGCCCAATGCGCGCAGCCAGAGCGTGCTGGTCATCAGCATCTTCACCTATGTGCTGACGGTCGCCGGCTTCAGCCATTCGATCGTCGGGTCCGACCAGGCGTTTCTGTTGATGTTCACCGGGCGGACCGGCGTGTGGCAGACGCTGATGGAGATCGTCGCGCCGGCGGTGCTCGGCAATCTGATCGGCGGTGCGGGCATCTTCGCCCTGCTCGCCCATGCCCAGGTCCGCGGCGAGATGCCCGAAGGAGACGAGCGTTGAAGAAGAAGGCGAAGAAGGCGGCCAAGGCGCTGGCGCGGGCGGACCGGGACACGACCCATGATGCCGCCCGGCACCGCGACCGGCTGCCGGTGCGCGTCGCCGGTTTCCTGGCCGAGGTCGCCGACCAGCCGCAGCTCATCACCGCCTCCGTCGGCACCATCGCGGCAGGACTCGTCGGCCGCCGGCCCGATCTGGTGCGCGGCGGCGCGCGGATGCTCGCCGCCCACCTGCTCGCCACCGCCGCCAAGACCGCGATCAAGCGATCGATCGACCGCACCCGCCCGGAAAAGGCGCTGGAGGACGGCCGCCACCGGTTCACCTCAGGCGAAAGCCACGATCACGCGCTCAATTCCTTTCCGTCGGGCCATACCGCCGGCGCCGTGGCGGTGGCGCGCGCCGCCTCGCGCGAGATCGACGGTGTCGCCGCTCCGGCCGCGCTCGGCGTCGGCGCGGTGGCCGCGGTCCAGCCGGCGGCGGGCAACCACTACCTGTCGGACGTGATCGTCGGCGGGGCGATCGGCTGGGCGGCCGAGGCGCTGGTGGATGCCGCGTTCGAGCGTTTCGCGCCGCGTCGCTGATCGGCGCGTTTTTACCCGACGTTTACCGCTCCGCGTGAGAAACGGACCGAGCCAGCCATGATCGAAACACCGGAATCCTCGCGCGAAAAGCGCAACAGCGTCATCGTCCGCGCCGCGGTCTATCTGCCCGACGGCAGCCATTCGGAGCGGCGGGTGCGCAACCTGTCGCGCTCGGGCGCCTGCATCGAGCATGACGGCGACGTGCGCAGCGGCACCACCGTCCTCCTCCAGATGGGGCGATTGGACGACCTGACGGCCGACGTGGTCTGGGTCCGCGATCGGCTTGCCGGCCTGCGCTTCCACGAGGCGGTCGACCTCGACGAGGCGCGCAAGTCGCGCGGCATCGCCGTGCCGCCGCGCGCGGGTTGGATGACCGAGATGCGCAACGCCTATGGCCGATGAGCAAAACCCTCCCGCGCCTAAGGGCACGAGAGGGTTATGCGTTCCAGCGGTGAAGCGCCTCAGGCGACGGCGGACTTCAACGCGTCGACCAGGTCCGTCTTTTCCCAGGTGAACAGGTCGCCTTCCGGCTCGCGCCCGAAGTGGCCGTAGGCGGCCGACTTGACGTAGATCGGCGCGTTCAGCTTCAGGTGCTGGCGGATACCCTTGGGCGTCAGGCGAACGAGTTGCGGCAGCACCGCTTCCAGCTTCGCTTCGTCCACGGTGCCGGTGCCGTGCGTGTCGACATAGACCGAGAGCGGCTCGGCGATGCCGATCGCGTAGGAGAGCTGGATGGTGCAGCGCTTGGCGAGGCCCGCCGCGACGACGTTCTTGGCGAGGTAGCGCGCGACATAGGCGGCCGAGCGGTCGACCTTGGTCGGGTCCTTGCCGCTGAACGCGCCGCCGCCGTGCGGCGCCGCGCCGCCGTAAGTGTCGACGATGATCTTGCGGCCGGTCAGGCCCGCGTCGCCGTCCGGCCCGCCGATCTCGAACGCGCCGGTCGGGTTGATATAGACCTTGGTCGCGTCGGTGACGAAGCCGTCCGGCAGCACGCTGGTCAGCACGCCCGTCACATAGGCCTTCAGTTCGTCATATTTGGCGGGGTCGGCATTCTGGCCCTGGAGGCAATAGCCCGCCTTGTGCTGGGTCGAGACGACCAGCGCGGTCGCGCGCACCGGCACGCCGTTCTCGTACTGCAGCGTCACCTGGCTCTTGGCGTCGGGCTCCAGGAACGGCGCCTTGCCCGAATGGCGGTCGGCGGCCATCGTCTCGAGGATCTTGTGGCTGTAATAGAGCGTCGCCGGCATCAGGCCCGGCGTCTCGTCGGTCGCGTAGCCGAACATGATGCCCTGGTCGCCCGCGCCCTCGTCCTTGTTCGAGCCCTCATCGACGCCCATCGCGATTTCCGCCGACTGGCCGTGCAGGTTGTTTTCGAAGGTGAAGGTTTCCCAGTGGAAGCCCGACTGTTCGTAGCCGATCCGCTTCACCGTCGCGCGGACCGCCGCCTCGATCTCGGCGAGCGCGCCCTCGGCCCATTCGCCGTTCTCGTACACGCCCTTGCAGCGGATCTCGCCCGCCAGCACGACCAGGTTGGTGGTCGTCAGCGTCTCGCACGCGATGCGCGCTTCGGCGTCCTTGGAGAGAAACAGGTCGACGATCGTGTCGCTGATCTGATCGGCGACCTTGTCCGGATGTCCCTCGGATACCGATTCCGACGTGAAGATGTAATTGCCGCGCATCACT
This sequence comes from Sphingomonas cellulosilytica, assembly GCF_052321755.1. Classification (NCBI taxonomy): domain Bacteria; kingdom Pseudomonadati; phylum Pseudomonadota; class Alphaproteobacteria; order Sphingomonadales; family Sphingomonadaceae; genus Sphingomonas; species Sphingomonas cellulosilytica. The sequence continues at coordinate 19,202 of NZ_JBQRTT010000004.1, read as the reverse complement.
GCCTCATAACGATATAAAGATGCCTTTATATGTCGCTCCTATCGTGGCCTGCGGCGGATGGCAATCGCGGCAGCGAGGAAGGCGAGCCCGACGATGACCGCGGCCCAATTCCCCAGCCGGCTGAACAGCGTCGGGGGCAGCGCCGGCGGCAGCGGCATGGTGATCGCGCCTGCCGTTTCGTGTGGCACGGTGGCGAGCAGGGTCCCGTCGGCGGCGATCACCGCGCTGATGCCGGTCGGCGTCGAGCGGACGATCGGCAGCCCCTCCTCGATCGCGCGCATCCGTGCCTGAGCCAGATGCTGCGGCGGTCCCCATTTGCCGAACCAGGCATCGGTGGAGGGATTGAAGATCATTCGCGGCCGGTGCGCTTCATCCACCACGTGGCCGGAAAAGATGATCTCGTAGCAGGTCTGAAAGCCGATCGGCCCGAAACCGGGGATGACGAGCGTGCGCGGTCCCGGCCCGGCGTCGAAGTCGAAATCCCCCGGCACCAGCCGCGCGAGGCCCAGCGGCCGCAGCAGCCAGGGCATCGGCAGATATTCGCCGTAGGGCACCAGATGCGCCTTGTCGTAGCGGCCGACGATCCGCGCCCTGGCATCGATCGCGAACACCGAGTTGGACGCGCCCACCACATCGCCCGCCGCGTCGAAGCGCAACGGGGCGTGGCCGGTCAGCAGCACGTCGCGGGGGCCGAGCAATTGCGCCAGCCGCCAGCGGTTGAACAGCGGGCTCTGCCCGTCGTAGATCCAGCGCGGATAGCCGCTCTCCAGATAATCGCGCATGACCCCCTCCGGCCACAACACCAGCCGCGGGCGGGCGCCGGGACGGCCGGACCAGCGGGTTAGCGCCGCCAGCATCAGCTCCTGGTCGTTCTCGCCGCGTGCATCCTGGCCGATGTTGGGCTGGACGACCTGGAGCAGCGGTGCGTCCGGCCGGGAGGGTGGCAGGTGTGAAACACTAGAAAAAGCGGCGAAGATCAGCAGCGGCACCAACTTTCCCGCGAGGCGCCAACGACCATCAGCCGCCAACAGCATGGCTCCCGCCATCAGGATCGTGACGCCCGACAGCGCATAGGTGCCGATCCACGCCGACATCCGCGCCATGCCGATCATCGGCAGCCAGATCACCGCGATCGGGTCCCACGCATAGCCGGTAAACAGCACGCTGCGCAGCCATTCACCGGCGATCCACGCCGCCGCGAACACCAGCACATAAGCCTCGTCCGGCCGCTCCCGCCGCCCGAAGCGCCATGCGACCGCGCTGGCGAACATCGGGAAGATGCCGAGGTACAGCGCCAGCCCGACCGCGGCGAAATAGCCGAGCACCGGCGGCATCTTGTCCTGGAAATCGAAGGCGTGCTGGAACCAGTTGTTGTTGATGGTGAAGTGGCCGACGCCCCAGCACCAGCCGATCCACGCCGCATTGCGCAGGGTCGGTGCGCGCTGCACCAGCCAGGCGAGGCCCGCGAGCCCGACCAGCGTCAGCGGCCATAGCTGCCATGGCGCGAACCCCGTGGCGGCGACGGCGCCGAACAGCAGGGCGACTGGGGCGGGACGGCGGGTGAACAACGCGAGCATGCCGCGCGATGTAATGGGGACGCGACGAAAAGTCCTCCCCGGTACGAAGAGGATCTGGACGCTGGCATCGGCGTCGGCCCTCCCCTATCTCACTCCCATGCCGCTACGCCCGTTCCACCTCGCCTTTCCGGTCCACGATCTTGCCGGCGCGCGCGCCTTCTATGGCGGGACGCTGGGCTGTGCGGAAGGACGGTCCAGCGACCGCTGGATCGACTTCGACCTGTTCGGCCATCAGATCGTCGCCCATCTCGACCCGGCGGCAGGACCGGCGGGCGTCACCAATCCGGTGGACGGCCACGACGTGCCGGTGCCGCACTTCGGCGTGGTACTGACCATGGCCGACTGGCAGGACTTGAGCGAACGCGTCGCCGCCGCCGGCATCCGCTTCGGCATCGCGCCCCACATCCGCTTCAAGGGCGAGGCGGGCGAGCAGGCGACGATGTTCTTCCACGATCCGTCCGGCAATGCACTGGAGTTCAAGGCGTTCGCCGACGACGCCATGCTGTTCGCGACAGAAAAGGACCCCGCATGACCGCGCCGATCGAGATCAACATCCCCCATCAGCTCGGCAAGCAGGCGGTCCGCGACCGGCTGGACGGCGGCATTGGCAAGATCGGCCGGCTGATCCCCGGCGGCGCGCAAGTCGATCATCGCTGGGAGGGCGACACGATGCACTTCACCGTCGGTGCGATGGGCCAGCAGATCGGTTGCCGCGCCACCGTGTCGGACAGCAACGTCCATGCCATCGTCGACCTGCCCGGCTTCCTGGCCCTGTTCGCGGGCAAGATCCGCGACGTGATCCAGCAGGAAGCGCCGAAGCTGCTCAAATAGGGTCGTCCCGCGTACCGCCGAGGGTCGATCATCCCATGTGGCGCTTGTCCAATTTGCGCGCCAGCGTCCGGCGGTGCATGCCGAGGCGCCGGGCCGCTTCGGAGATGTTGAAGTCGGCATCCGCCAGCGTCTGGTGGATATGCTCCCATTCGAGCGTCTTGATCGAGGTGGGCGGGACGGCCGCGATCGTCGCGCCGGCATCGCCGTCGACGCGGGCGAACGCGGCCTCGATGTCGTCGGTGTTGGCGGGCTTGGTCAGGTAATTGGTCGCGCCGAGCTTGATCGCCTCCACCGCCGTCGCGATGCTGGCGAACCCGGTCAGCACGACGATCCGCATCGCCGGATCGAGCGCGTGCAGCGCCGCGACGCAGGCGAGGCCCGACGCACCGCCCAGCCGCAGGTCGACCACCGCATGGTCGGGGCGGAAGCGCGCGACCTCCGCCTCCAGCCCGTCGGGTCCCGGCAGCATCGCGACCGTGTCGCCACGCCGTTCGAACGAGCGGCCGAGCGTGCGGGCGAAATTGGCGTCGTCCTCGACGATCAGCAGCCGCCGGCCGCTCATCGCGATCCCTCCAGCGCCAGGCTGACGAGCGGCAGGCGCAGGATCGTCTCGGCTCCGCCCTCCGGCCGGTTGCGCGCCTGCACGGTGCCGCCGAGCGTCCGCAGCACGTTGGTCGCGAGGAACAGGCCGAGGCCCGCGCCGCGCCGATCCTTGCTGGTGTTGTAGGGGCGACCGAGCGCGGCGAGCACCGCCGCGGGAAAGCCGCTGCCATCGTCCGCCACCGTCAGCACCAGCATCGTCTCCTCCAGCTTCGCGGTCAGCAGGATCGCCGATGCCCCCGCCTCCGCCGCATTGTCGAACAGGTTGGTCAGCGCCTGCGCTAGGGCGCGGTCGGCGACGATGCCGCGATCCTCGCCGAGCCGGTCTTCGAAGGTCACCTGGCCGGGCCAGGCCGCGACGATGCCGCCGAGGAAGCGGCGCAGAGTCGTGCGTTCGGGCGCTTCGCCGGTCACCTCGCCCGCCGCGAACAGGATGCCCGACACGATCGTCTTGCAGCGCATCACCTCTGCCTGCATCTCGTCCACCTCCGCCGCCAGCCGAGGATCGGCACGGATCGCCGCCTCCCCCTTCCAGTCGCCGAGCAGCACCGAGATCGACGACAGCGGCGTGCCGAGCTCATGCGCCGCGCCGCTCGCGAGCAGGCCCATGCGGACGATATGGTCCTCCTCGGCGGCGCGCTGGCGCATCGCGGCAAGGTGTGCATCGCGGCTGCGCAGGTTGGCGGCGATGCGGGTGACGAACAGCACCAGCAGCACCGCCGCCAGCACGAAATTGCACCACAGGCCGATGACGTAGACGGGCGACAGCGTGGTTGCGAACCACGGTGGCAGCGCCAGCGGCGGGCTGAGCCACGCCACCAGGCCGAGCGCCAGCGACGTCAGCCCGACCAGCGCCCAGCTCGACCAGGCGTGCAGCAGCACCGCACCCATCACCACCTGCAACAGGTAGAGCGAGACGAACGGGTTGCTCGCCCCGCCGCTGAGGTAGAGTTGCACGCTCAGCGCCACCACGTCGCAGGCGAGCGTGCCGAACAGCTGGAAATTGGTCACCGGCCAGTGCGGATGACCCAGCCACGTCATGACGTTGAGCATGACCAGCGCCGCCAGCACCACGATCATCGGCGCGATCGGCAGGCGGATGTCGAGACCGTAATGCACGATCAGGATCGTCGCCAGCTGGCCGCCGACCGCCAGCCAGCGCAACAGCACCAGCAGCCGCATGTTGCGCGCCGCCGCGTCTTCGGGCGCGGGCGGCGGCAGGCGGGGCGGCTGGGTCGACATGCCGCCGGTGTAGGTCGGATCGGCGGGAAGAGCGAGCCGCACCTTCCCTATGTCATCCCGATGCACGTCGGGATCCATGGATACGGTCGGCCGTTGGATCGCCTCGCAACAGACCGATCGGGTCCATGGACCCCGGCGTTCGCCGGGATGACGCAAGTGGGGTCTTACCCTGCCAGCTTCGCTGCGGTTTCGGCGATGCGCTTGCCCTGGTAGCGGGCGCCGGCGAGTTCCTCCTCGTGCGGCTGGCGCGAACCGTCGCCGCCGGCGATCGTCGTCGCACCATAAGGCGAACCGCCGCGCACCTCGTCGACGCCCATCTGGCCCTGGAAGCCGTAGTCCAAGCCGACGATGGTCAGGCCGTGATGCAGCAGATTGGTCAGAATCGAGAACAGGGTCGTCTCCTGCCCGCCGTGCTGGCTGGCGGTGGAGGTGAAGGCGCCGCCGACCTTGCCGATCAGCGCACCCTTGGCCCACAGGCCGCCGGTGGTGTCCCAGAAGCTCGCCATCTGGCTCGGCATGCGGCCATAGCGGGTCGGCGCGCCGACGATGATCGCGTCGTAGCCGGCAAGTGCGTCGGGGCTCTCGATCAGCGGATGCGCGGTGTCCGTCTTGAAGTGCGCGGCCTTCACGATCGCCTCGGGCGCCGTCTCGGCGACGCGGCGGATGTCGACCTCGGCGCCGCCCGCACGCGCGCCTTCGGCGACGGCGTCGGCCATCTGCTCGATATGGCCGTAGGACGAATAATAGAGCACCAGAACCTTGGTCATGCGAACGTCTCCGTGGCTTCGAGCGACCCAGATGGCGGCGCGCAGGCCGCGGGTAAACGGAAAGCGTGGAAACCGATCGTTTCCACGCTAAGTTCCTGCCACCACCCGGAGACACCGTTCGCATGCGCCTGCCTGACCTGGAAGCCTGGGCGATCTTCGCCGCCGTCGTCGAGCATCGCTCGTTCAGCGGCGCGGCCGATGCGATCGGCCTCAGCAAGGCGACGGTATCCAAGGCGATCACCCGGCTGGAGGCGCAGATCGGCCAGTCGCTGTTCCACCGCACCTCACGCCACCTCGCCTTGACCGAGGCGGGCAAGCCGCTCGCCGACCATGCCGCGCGCATCCTCGCCGAGGCCAAGGCCGCCGAAGAGGCCGCGCGCGATGCCGCCAGCGCGCCGACCGGCCGGGTCCGGCTGGCCACCCCGATGAGCTTCGGGATCAGCAACGTCGCGCCACTCATCGCCGCCTTCCTGGCCGAGCATCCGGCGGTGGAGATCGACCTCCACTGCTCCGATGCGCGGGTCGACATCGTTGCGGAAGGGTTCGACGTCGCGCTGCGCATCGGCGACCTGCCCGACAGCAGCCTGCGCGCGCGGCGGCTGTGCGATATCGCGGCGCACCTAGTCGCCGCGCCCGCCTATCTCGACGCGCATGGCACGCCGCAGCACCCCACCGACCTCGCCGGCCATCGCGTGCTCGGCTATTCCAATGTCGCCGGCCCCTTGCGGTTCAGCCATGCCGACGGGCGCGAGGTGGCGGTGCGGGCGAGCGGGCCGCTTACCGCCAACAGCGGCGAGGCGCTGCTGCCCGCGCTCGTCGCCGGGCTCGGCATCGTCCGGCTGCCGGGCTTCATCGTCGGACCGTATATCGCTAGCGGCGCGGTGCGCGTTCTCCTGCCCGAATGGGCGCCGGCGCCGATCGGCCTCCACATCCTGACGCCGCCGAGCCCGCTGCGCCCGGCGCGCGTCGAGGCGCTGATCGCCTTCCTGTCCGCCCGCCTGCGCGATCCCTGCGCCACGGCGGCGCAGCCGGGCGCGCCCCTCCCCCATCCAGACGCCGCGCTGGTTGGCGCATAGAGGGCCGCGCGCCCTATCCTGCCCGCGCCACCTGGAAACCGGCGAACGACTGGCTGACCGGCATCAGTTCCAGGCGGTTGATGTTGAGGTGCGCCGGCAGCGTCGCCACCCACAGCATGGTCGCCGCGATGTCCGCCGCCGTCATCGGCTCGGCACCGCGGTACAGTGCATCGGAAGCGGCCTGATCCCCGCCGGTGCGCACGGTGGTGAATTCCGTCTCGACCATCCCCGGTTCGATCGAGGTGACGCGCACGCCCGTGCCATGCAGGTCGGACCGCAGGCCGAGCGAGAATTGCTCCACGAACGCCTTGGTACCGCCGTAGACGTTGCCGCCGACATAGGGGTAGGTCGCCGCCACCGACGACAGGTTGATGATCGCCCCCCTCCGCGCGATCAGCCCCGGCAGCAGCCGGTGGGTCAGGGCGACGAGGCCGGTGACGTTGGTGGCGATCATCGTGCGCCAGTCGTCCATCCGCGCATCCTGCGCCGGCTTCGTACCGAGCGCGAGCCCCGCGTTGTTGACCAGCAGGTCGATCGCCTGCCAATCCGCCGGCAACCCGTCCAGCGCCGCCGCCATCGCCGCATCGTCGGCCACGTCGAACGCGAGGGTATGCACCGCCTCCTCGCCCAGCCTGGCGCGCAACGCATCCAGCCGCTCCGCACGCCGGCCGGTCGCGACCACCCGCCACCCTGCGCCCACGAACGCCTCCGCCGCCGCCGCGCCGATACCGGATGTCGCACCGGTGATGAATGCCGTCTGGGTCATGCTGCCTCTCACGTGTGGGGACAGCCCAGTAGCGCGCGCGATGCGTGCGGTGAAGCCGCCTGTCACCCGCCACGTCGCGGCGATGCCTGCGCACGGGCGCCGAGTGTGGCGCCACCGGCACCGGTTGGGGACTGCCGATCGTCTTTCAACGCACCGGGCGCGGAACGCCTTTCCATGGCATTGAGATTGCTGTTAACTTTGGCCTCTTCCAAGGAGTCAAACGCGTCATGAAGCTCATCCTCACAGCAGCACTCGTCGCTATTGCCCTGCCCGGCGTGGCGCCGGCACAGGACGCCAAGCCCAAGAAGGAAAAAAAGGTCTGTCGACAGACCAACCCGACGGGCAGCCGCTTCAAGGTCAGTGAATGCCACACGGAGGCCGAGTGGGCCGAGATCGACGCCGCGAATCAAAGCAGCGCCGACGCGAATGGACGAGGAAGTCGCCGGCCCGCCGGCCGCTGAGCGCTGAACACCTGATATGATCGGGCGCCGGCTTGCCGCCTGCCTTCAGGGGCGTGTTGCACCGGCGCAAGATCTTCGCCCGCAGGCGAGGGACCAGAAATGCGTGCTGGCGCACCCGACAGGATTCGAACCTGTGGCCTCTGCCTTCGGAGGGCAGCGCTCTATCCAGCTGAGCTACGGGTGCCTGGGGGGTCCGCCTAGCAAAGGCGGGCGGCGGGCGCCAGCGGTTTATGCGGGTGGCGGGGTCTTGGGCTTGTAGGCGCACAGGTCGGCGACGATGCAGCGCCAGCATTCGGGACGCCTCGCCTTGCAGACGTAGCGGCCGTGCAGGATCAGCCAGTGGTGGGCGTGGAGGCGGAAGGGCTGCGGCGTCGCAAGATCGAGCTTCAGCTCGACGGCGAGCGGCGTCTTGCCGCGGGCGAGGCCGGTGCGGTTGCCGACGCGGAAGATGTGGGTGTCGACCGCGAAGGTTTCCGCGCCGAAGGCGACGTTCATCACGACGTTGGCGGTCTTGCGGCCGACGCCGGGCAGGCGCTCCAGCGCGTCGCGGTCGGCGGGGACCTGGCTGGCGTGATCGGCGATCAGCGCCTGCGACAGGGCGATGACGTTCTTCGCCTTGGTGTTGAAGAGGCCGATGGTGCGGATGTGGTGCTTCAGCGCATCGAGGCCGAGCGCCACCATCTGTTCGGGGGTGTGGACCTCGGCGAACAGCGCGCGCGTCGCCTTGTTGACGCCGGCGTCGGTCGCCTGGGCCGAGAGGACGACGGCGACGAGCAGCTGGAAGGGATTGCCCGATTCTAGCTCGGTTTCGGGATGCGGATTGGCCTCTGCCAGCCGGCGGTAGAATTCGAAGACGTCTGCCTTTTTCACGCGCGCGCCTTTCTCACAGGCCGAGCACGTCGCCCATGCGATAGCGGCCGGCGGGCCGGCCGGCGAGCCACAGCGCCGCGCGCACCGCACCACGCGCGAAAATGCCGCGGTCCTGCGCGAGGTGCGACAGCTCGATACGCTCGCCCTCGCTGGCGAAGACGACATGGTGGTCGCCGACGATCGATCCGCCGCGCAAGCTGGCCATCCCGATCGTCCCTTCGGTCCGCGCGCCGGTGAGGCCGGCGCGGCCGTCGACGCGCAGTTCGGACAGGGTCGTCCCCCGCCCCGCTGCCGCCGCCTCGCCGAGCAGGATGGCGGTGCCCGATGGCGCGTCGACCTTGTGACGGTGGTGGCTCTCGACGATCTCGATATCCCAGTCGGTGCCGAGACGGGCCGCCGCCTCGCGGACCAGCTGCGCGAGCAGCGTGACGCCGAGCGAGGTGTTGCCGGTCTGCAGCACCGCGATCTCGGCGGCGGCGGCGTCGATCGCGGCATGCTGCGCCTGGCTGAGGCCGGTGGTGCCGATGACGATCGGCGTGCGGGCGGCGCGGGCGATGGCGAGATGGTGTTCGAGCGCGCCGGGCGCGGAGAAATCGACCAGCACGTCGGCGCTGCGCGCCAGCGCGGCGGGATCACCGTCCGTGTCGACGCCGCCGGCGAGGCGGGCGCCCTCCGCCTCGATCTGCGCCGCGATGGCGCGGCCCATGCGGCCGCCGCTGCCGTAGATGCCGATCGCGGTCATGCGCGGCTCCAAAGGTCACAAAAGTCTCGCCCACGCACTGTGTGTCGGCGGTCCGGGCGCGGTGCGGTGGAGGTCATGCATCGGCGTGTGGCACAAGATCGGGGCATAGGACAGGCTTTCGGCTAACCGCCTGGATCGGCACGACGTTATGGCGCGGCGATCCTATCGCGCGGCCGTCAGCGGTTCCTGCGGCGGGCGGGGGATGATAGGCGATGGGCATGAGCCGCATCCGCAACATCGTCGTCCTGACCGGCGCCGGCATCTCCGCCGAATCGGGCATCGCCACCTTTCGCGGCCCCGGCGGGCTGTGGGAGGGGCATCGCGTCGAGGACGTCTGCACGCCCGAGGCGCTGGCGCGCAATCCTGAGCTGGTGCATCGCTTCTACGATCTCCGGCGCGCGGCGCTGGAAACCGTGGAGCCCAATGCGGCGCATCGGGCGCTGGCGCGGCTGGACCGGGAATGCCCGGGCGAGCTGCTGATCGTGACGCAGAACGTCGACGACTTGCACGAGCGGGCGGGCGCGGCGCGGCTGCTGCACATGCATGGCGAATTGCAATCGGCACTGTGCGGCGCCTGCGGCATCCGCCATGGCTGGACCGGCGCGCTGCCGCCCGACATGGAATGCCCGGATTGCGGCTCGCCGGCGCTGCGGCCCGACATCGTCTTCTTCGGCGAGATGCCCTACCAGATGGAGCGGATCGAGGCGGCGCTGGCGGCCTGCGACCTGTTCGTGTCGATCGGCACGTCGGGCGCGGTCTATCCGGCGGCGGGGTTCGTGCAGCTGGCGGAGGCCTATGGCGCGGAGACGCTGGAGCTGAACCTGGAGCGGTCGGCGGGCAGCGGCTGGTTCGGCGAGACGCGGCTGGGCGCGGCGGGGGTGCTGGTGCCGGCGTGGGTGGAGGCGGTGCTGGCGGAGGTGTGAGGGGCCGGCGTCTCGCCTGCGGCTGCCCCTCCACCACGGCCTGCGGCCGCGGTCCCCCTCCCCTGCGGTGCAGGGGAGGACTTGGGGCTCACTCCACCCAGTCGAGGCCGATGTCGCGGTAGACGTCGCGGTCCTCGTCCCAGCCGGGCTTGACCTTGACGTGGAGGTAGAGGTGGACGGGCGCGCCGAGGATGCCGGCGAGTTCGGTGCGGGCGCGGGCGCCGATTTCCCGGATGCGGGCGCCGCCCTTGCCGAGCACGATCGCGCGCTGCGTCGGGCGTTCGACGAGGATCTGCTGGTGGATTTCGACCGATCCATCCTCGCGCTCGCTGTATTTCTCCGTCTCGATGGTGCTGGCGTAGGGCAGTTCGGCGTGGAGCTGGAGGTAGAGCTGTTCGCGCGTCACCTCGCTTGCCAGCGCGCGTTCGGTGGCGTCGGACACCTGGTCTTCCGGATAATGCCACGGCCCGGCCGGCATCGCGGCGGCGAGCGCCGATTTCAGTTCGGCAAGGCCGTCGCCGGTCTGCGCCGAGACGAACCAGGTGTCGGCGAAGTGCAGCAGCGCGTTGAGCTTTTCGGCATGCAGCAGCAGCTTGGGCTTGTCGGCGACGTCGACCTTGTTGAGGACGAGGATCTTGGGTTCCGGCCGGTCCTTCAGCGCCTCGGCGATGCGTTCGACCTTGGGGCCGATGCCGCCCTTGCCGTCGACGACGAGGGCGATGAGGTCGGCGCCCTCGGTGCCGCTCCACGCCGCCGACACCATCGCGCGGTCGAGCCGGCGCTGCGGTTCGAAGATGCCGGGGGTGTCGACGAGCAGGATCTGCGCATCATCCTGGATGGCGACGCCCAGAAGCTTGGTGCGCGTCGTCTGCGCCTTGGGACTGACGATCGCGACCTTCTGGCCGACGAGGGCGTTGACCAGCGTGGACTTGCCGGCGTTGGGCGCGCCGACCACGGCGACGAGGCCGCAATGTTGGGTTTGGGTCATGGGACTTTCTTACGATCAGTTGGACGACCGGGCGACATCAATTCCTCCCAAAGCCGTGGGAGGCAAAGCGGCAGGCACGCAGCGTGAGGAAGGCCCCCTCCGCCATGTCGCTGCACAAAGGATCCACCTCCCCGGCTGCGCCGAAGGGGGGCTAAATCAGGAACGACACCATTTCTACCCGTCATTGCGAGCGCAGCGAAGCAATCCAGAGCCGGACCAGGACGCCCTGGATTGCTTCGCTGCGCTCGCAATGACGACGTGAAGCGTAATCATGTCATCGCTTTACGGTGTGACCTTCGCCAGCAGGGCCTTGGCGGCGGCCGTTTCCGCTTCCTGTTTGTTGGTGCCGGTGGCGGTGGCGTCGGCGAAGGTGCCGATCCTGACCTGGACGGTGAAGCGGGGGGCGTGGTGGGGGCCGGAGCGGTCGACGATGCTGTATTCCGGCGGGCGGCGGCCGGCGGCGGCGGCCCATTCCTGTAGCGCGGACTTGGGGTGTTGCGGCGCCTTGTCCGTGCTGTGCACGCGGCTGGCCCAGGCGCGGCGGACGAAGGTGCGGGCGGCGTCGAGGCCGGCTTCGCGATACCAGGCGCCGATCAGCGCCTCCATCACGTCGCCGAGGATGTTGTCGCTTTCGTAGGCGCCATCGTCGCGCGCCTGCTTGCCGAGGCGCAGGTGGGCGCGCACGCCGAGGGTGCGGGCGACGTCGGCGCAGACCGCGCCGGTGACCAGCGCATTGAGGCGCTTGGACAGCTGCCCCTCCGCCTCCTTGGGGAACAATTCCCACAGCCATTCGGCCATGACGAGGCCGAGCACGCGGTCGCCGAGGAATTCGAGCCGTTCGTAATTGGCCGCCGCCTGGCTGCCGTGGGTCAGTGCGCGCTCGTACGGGGCGAGATCGGCAGGCATGCGGCCGAACAGGCCGGCTAGCCAGTCGCGAAAGGCGGTGTTCAGAAGCCCTCTCCTATCCGGTTCCAGCGTGCGGCGGTGAACCAGCTGACCGGATTGTACCAATGCGCATCGCCGTTGGTGGAGAAGAAGGTGACGACGGCCTTGCCCTCGATCCGCTCCATCGGGATGTAGCCCATGCCGAGCGGCGCGGGGAAGCGGCTGTCGGCGCTGTCGTCGCGGTTGTCGCCCATCAGGAACACGTCGCCCGCCGGCACGGTGTAGAGGCCGGTATCGTCCGCCTGCGGGATCTCCGCCTGATCGAGCACCATGTAGCTCTTGCCGTTCGGCAGCGTCTCGCGGAAGCGCGGGTAGCGGCAGATCGGCGTGCCCTTCGCATCGACGTCGACGAAGGTCGCGCCGCATTTCTGCGCGTCGAAATTGTCGGACAGCGGCAGCACGAAATCGGCGACGCGCTGCTTGGGGATGGCGCGGCCGTTGAGGATCACCTGGCCGCGGCGGACCTGGATGGTGTCGCCGGGCAGGCCGATCACGCGCTTGATGACGTCATGGTCGTCGGGTTCGGGCGAACGGAAGACGACGACGTCGCCGCGGGTCGGATCGCGGCCGAGGATGCGGCCCGGAATCGGCGGGAAGCCATAGGGCAGCGACCAGCGCGAATAGCCGTAATTCCACTTGGTGACGAACAGATAGTCGCCGATCAGCAGCCGCGGCAGCATCGATTCGGAGGGAATCGAATAAGGCGCGAAGATGAAGCTCCTGAGGATCAGCACGGCGATCGCCAGCTTCACCAGGAAGCGGATCGTCTCGGCGGTTTCGGAGCGCTGCGGCTTGGGTGGTACCTGTGTGTCGGCCATAGGCCGGGAGCCTTAGCGCTCCCTGTGCGTCCTCACCAGTCGTCCCGCATCGCACCGAAGGGCTTGCCCGCACCGGCTGGTTCGATACGGGACTGTCACGACTCCCCCCTCCCCGAAGGATGGAATGCGAACATGAGCGACTGGTCCGCGATCGAAGCCCTGCCCTCCCCCAAGCTTACCGACCTGTTCGAGGCGGACGGCGACCGGCTGGCGACATTCAGCCTGGACGTGGCGGGCATCCACTTCGACTGGTCGAAGACGCACCTGACGCAGGACGCGGTGCAGGCGTTCGCGGCGCTCGCCCAGGCGAAGGACCTGGCGGGCAAGCGCGATGCCATGTTCGGCGGCAGCCACGTCAACGTCACCGAGGACCGCCCGGTCGAGCACACCGCCGAACGCGGCGAGGGCAACCCCGAGAGCGTCGCGCGCGCCCGGAAACTCCACGAGCGGATGCGGTCGCTGATCGACGCGATCGAGGCGGGTGCGCTGGGCGACGTGCGCCACGTGCTGCATATCGGCATCGGCGGATCGGCGCTGGGGCCGCACCTGCTGGTCGATGCGCTGGGGCGCGAGGACAAGCGCTATGACGTGGCGATCGTCTCCAACGTCGATGGCGTCGCGCTGGAGGATGCGATCAAGGATTTCGATCCGGCCGCGACCTTGGTGGTGGTGGCGAGCAAGACGTTCACCACGACCGAGACGATGCTGAACGCCGCATCCGCGCTGCAGTGGATGACCGAGCATGGCGTCGAGGACCCCTATGGCAAGGTGATCGCGCTCACCGCCTCGCCCGACAAGGCGATGGAATGGGGCGTCGACGAGACGCGCATCCTGCCGTTCAGCGAAGGCGTCGGCGGGCGCTATTCCTTGTGGTCTTCGATCGGCTTTCCGGCGGCGGTGGCGCTGGGCTGGGGCGCGTTCGAGGAGCTGCTGGAGGGCGCGGCGGAGATGGACCGCCATTTCCGGCTGACCGCGCTGCACGAGAACGCGCCGGCGCTCGCCGCGTTCGCCGACCTCTATTACACGCAGGTCCGCCATGCCGAGACGCGGGCACCCTTCGCCTATGACGAGCGGCTGCGGCTGCTGCCGAGCTACCTCCAGCAGCTGGAGATGGAATCGAACGGCAAGGGCGTGACCGTCGATGGGCAGCCGGTCGGGCGACCGACCGCGGCGATCACCTGGGGCGGCGTCGGCACCGATGCGCAGCATGCGGTGTTCCAGCTGCTCCACCAGGGCACGCACCTGGTGCCGGTGGAGTTCATCGCGGTGATCGAGCCGGGCGATACGCTGGCCGAGGATCATCACCGGCAGCTGCTGCTCAATGCCTTTGCGCAAGGGGCGGCGCTGATGAAGGGCAAGCAGGCGGAGGACCCGGCGCGCAGCTATTCGGGCGACCGGCCGTCGTCGACCTTGCTGCTCGACACGCTCGATCCGCGGACGCTGGGGGCGCTGATCGCCTTCTACGAGCATCGCGTGTTCGTGAACGGGGTGCTGCTCGGCATCAATTCCTTCGACCAGTTCGGCGTCGAGCTGGGCAAGGAGATGGCCAAGGCGGCCGACCAGGGCGGGCAGTCGTTCGACCCCTCCACCACCGACCTGATCCGCCGCGCCCGGCTGGATTGAGGCAGCGAACGGGATCGTCGCGCGTTGAGGCGCGATGATCCCGATCCTGCTCGCCGCGGCGCTGGCCGCACCGACCACGCTCGCCGAGATGCGCTGGCACAAGCGGGTGCTGCTGGTCGCGGCACCGGCCGCGGACGATGCCGGGATCGCCGGGCAGCGCCGGGCGCTCGCCGGCTGGGACAAGGGCGCGCGCGAGCGGGACCTCGCGATCGTCACCGTCATCGGCGACCGCGTGACCGGGGCGACCGACAGCGCCGCCGCCCTGCGCACGCGCCACCGGTTGCCGCGGGATCGCTTCGTCGCGATCCTGATCGGCAAGGACGGCGGCGAGAAGATGCGCGCCGGATCGCCGATCCCCGCCGAGACACTGGCGGAGACGATCGACGCGATGCCGATGCGGCGGGCGCGACTGGATTGACCGTTCGCGGATCGCTATGTGTCGGGTCGAGCGGAGCGGTACACATGCGGACCAACATCGAGATCGACGAGCAGCTGATGGCCAAGGTCATGGAGGCGTTCAACGTCACCAGCGAGAGCGCGGCGATAGACGAGGCGCTGCGCACGGCCCTGAGGCTGGCCCGTCAACGCGAAATGCACAACCTGCGTGGCAAGGTCGAATGGGATGGCGATCTCGACGCCATGCGGCGCGATTGATCCTGGTCGACACCAGCGTCTGGCTGGACTTCTTCGTCGATGCGCCAACCCGTCAGGTCGCGGTTCTGGCAGAAAAGATCGATCTGGGGGAGGTCATCGTCGGCGACCTCGTCCTGATGGAGATGCTTCAAGGCTGCCGCAGCGACACACAGGCGCATGAAATCCAACGCATCACGACGGCGTTCGACCATATCGAGATCAGCGACCGGTATATGGCCGTGGAGGCCGCCCGCAACTACCGCCACCTGCGCGGCCTCGGCATCACCATCCGCAAGACCATCGATACGCTGATCGCGACGCGCTGCATCCTCGACCGGCTTCCCTTGTTATACAGCGATCGGGATTTCGATCCCTTCGTGCAGCATCTCGGCCTGCGGTCGGCGATGGCAGAGACCACCGGAGTGAATTGATGTCCGACTATGATTACGACCTTTTCGTCATCGGCGCGGGGTCGGGGGGCACGCGGGCGAGCCGGGTCGCGGCGGCGCACGGCGCGCGCGTGGCGGTGGCGGAGGAATATCGCGTCGGCGGCACCTGCGTGATCCGCGGCTGCGTGCCCAAGAAGCTGCTCGTGTACGGCGCGCATTTCGCCGAGGACCTGAAGGATGCCAAGCGCTTCGGCTGGCAGGTGCCCGACCAGTGCGCGTTCGACTGGACGACGCTGCGCGACAATGTGCTGGCCGAGGTCGACCGGATCAACGGCGCCTATACCCAGACGCTGGAGACGCATGGCGTCGAGATCATCCACCAGCGCGCCACCGTGACCGGCCCGCACAGCGTCCGGCTGGCCGACGGGACGGAGAAGACCGCCGAACGCATCCTGATCGCGGTCGGCGCGCGGCCGGCGGTGCCAAAGTGCCCCGGTGCCGAATACGGCATCACCAGCAACGAGGCATTCCACCTCGATGCGATCCCCAAGCGCGTGCTGATCGCCGGTGCCGGCTATATCGCCAACGAGTTCGCCGGCATCTTCCACCAGTTCGGCGCGCACGTCATCATCATGAACCGGACGCAGGACATCCTGCGCGGCTACGACCTGTCGATCCGCGACCGGCTGTTGCAGATCAGCATGATGAAGGGGCTGGAATTCCGCTTCGACGCCAATTTCGAAGGCATCGACAAGAGCGACGACGGCTGCCTGACCGTCCGCATGTCGGGCCACGAGCCGGTGACGGTCGACATGGTGATGTTCGCCACCGGCCGCGTGCCGAATACCGAAGACCTGGGGCTCGAAGAGGCGGGCGTGGCGCTGGAGAAAGGCGCGGTGGTGGTCGACGACCACAACCGGTCGAGCGTCGAGAGCATCTTCGCGATCGGCGACGTGACCAACCGCATCCAGCTGACCCCGGTCGCGATCCGCGAGGGGCAGGCGTTCGCCGACACCTATTACGGCGGCAAGCCGACCACGGTCGACTATGCCACGATCCCCTCCGCGGTGTTCAGCCACCCGCCGCTCGCCGGCGTCGGCATGACCGAGAGCGAGGCGAAGCAGAAGCTGGGATCGATCAGCGTCTATTCGTCCGATTTCCGGCCGATGAAGAACGTGCTGGCCGGGCGCAACGAGCGGGCGCTCTACAAGATGGTGTGCGACGGCGAAACGGGGCGGATCGTCGGGCTGCATATGATCGGGCCGGACGTACCCGAAATCCTGCAAGCCGCCGCAATCGCAGTGAAGGCGGGCCTCACCAAGGCGCAGTTCGACGAAACGGTCGCGCTGCATCCCACGATGGCGGAAGAGCTGGTGCTGATGAAGTAGCGCGGCTTCCCCCGCAGCGGGATCGCGGGTAAGGCATGGCCGTACCCGATCCTTGAAAAGGCCTGCCCGATGCGTGACGCTGCGATCGTTTCCACCGCCCGGACGGGCATCGGCAAGGCCTATCGCGGCGCGTTCAATGCGACCGAGGCGCCGGTGCTCGCCGGGCATGTGATGAACGCGGCGATCGATCGCGCCGGCATCGATCCGGCGCGGATCGACGACATCTTCTGGGGCGTCGGCAACCAATGGGGGACGACCGGCGGCAATGCCGGGCGGATGGCGGTGTTCGCGGGCGGCCTGCCGGAAAGCGTGCCGGCGTTCACGCTCGACCGCAAATGCGGATCGGGCCTCAACGCGGTGGCGCTGGCGGCGCGGACGATCATGTGCGGCGAGGCGGACGTGGCGCTGGCCGGCGGCATGGAATCGATCAGCCATACCGTCACCAAGGATGCCCCCCGCTACGTCAACCAGAGCGTCGTCGCGCGGGAGCCGGCCGCCTATATCCCGATGATCGAGACGGCGGAGATCGTCGCGGCGCGTTACGGCATCAGCCGCGCGGCGCAGGACGCCTATGCCGCCGCGAGCCAGCAGCGCGCCGCCGCGGGGCTCGCCAACGGGGCTTTCGCCGAGGAGATCGTGCCGATCACCGTCGAAAAGGCGCTGTTCGACAAGGCGGGCAACCGGACGGGCAGCGAGACGGTGACGGTGACGCAGGACGAAGGCATCCGTCCCGGCACGACGGCCGAAGCGCTCGCCGGGCTGAAGACGGTGTGGGCGGGCGGCGCCTTCAGCGGACCTGGTGAATATGTCACCGCCGGCAATGCCAGCCAATTGTCCGATGGCGCCTCCGCACAGATACTGATGGACCGGGCGACCGCGGAAGCGGAGGGCAAGGACATCCTGGGCATCTATCGCGGTTTCCAGGCGGCGGGCTGCGGGCCGGACGAGATGGGGATCGGGCCGGTGTTCGCGGTGCCGAAGCTGCTCGCGCGCGCCGGGCTGTCGGTGGCGGATATCGGATTGTGGGAGCTGAACGAGGCCTTCGCGTCGCAATGCCTGTATTGCCGGGACACGCTGGGGATCGACCCGGAACGCTACAACGTCAACGGCGGTGCGATCGCGGTCGGGCATCCGTTCGGCATGTCGGGCAGCCGGCTGGTCGGCCATGCGCTGATCGAGGGGCGCAAGCGCGGCGTGCGCTGGGTGGTGGTGACGATGTGCACCGCCGGCGGCATGGGCGCGGCGGGGTTGTTCGAGATCGTGTGAGGCGTTTTGGCGAAGGCGGGCAATCGGGTTCGCGCGAAGCCGCGAAGGGGGCACGCCTGGCCGCTCATGCCGCCCTTCATCATCGGCTGGTGACGTGCAAGGGCGCTGGCGCGCGAGACATCTGCGCGTCTTTGCGGCTTCGCGTGAACACCACTGCCCCGCTGTTCACCGCTGCGCCTGGAGGTAGGCGATGACGTCGGCGCGATCGAGCGGATCGGCAAGGCCGGGGAAGCCCATCGAGGTGCCGGGGGCGAAGCGTTGCGGGGCGGCGAGCCAGGCGTCCATCCGGGCGGGCGTCCAGCGGCCTCCGACCTGGCGGAGCGCCGCGGTATAGCCGAAGCGCGGGCTGGTGCCGGCGATATCGTTGCCCATCACGCCGAACAGGTTGGGGCCGTTGCGATCGGGGGCGCCGCGTCGGATCGCGTGGCAGGCGGCGCAGCGGCCGAACAGGCGCTGGCCCGCCGCCGGGCTGGCGACCCGCAGCAGCGCCGCCGGATCGGGGGACGGACCCGCAGCGCGCCGGCGCGCCTCACGATCGTCGTTGGTGCAGGCGGTCAGCAGCACGGCCGCGGTGAGCGTGATCGTCCATCGCATGGCATCACGGCTCATCAGGCCGTTTCGGTCCTGTTTACCTGTTCGCCTTATGCTCCGGCGCCATGCCACGTCTGTTCGCCCTCGCCCTGCTCGCCGCCATGGTGCCGCAACCGGCGCACCCGCTGCCGCAGCCAACGCGCACGGTCACGCTTTCGGCGCAAGGCGCGCGGCAGCATGCCTATTTCGCGCAGCGGCTGGCCGGGACAGCGCTGCGCATCGAGCGGCGGCAGCGGGCGCGCATCCTGTCGCGCGGACAGGCGGCGTTCATGCAGCAGGACCTGATCCGGGTCGGCGACGGCATCGGCATGATCCTGCGTCGCAGCGTCGCGCTGAGCCCGGAGGAGGAGCGCAGTTACCGGGCGATGCTGGACCGCGTCGATACGCGCCTGCTGCGGGCCGAGGCGAAACGCGCGGTGCGCCTCGCCGGTTATCGCATATGGCGATGATGGCTGCCGGCTTTGGGGGGAAGGGGCATGCCATTCCCGGCATCCTTCGTCACCCCGGACTTGGTCCGGGGTCCACCGTGCCGCAGAATCAATAGATTATGGGTATGCGGCACGGTGGATGCCGGACTAGGTCCGGCATTGTCTGTTGGAAAGGGTGTAGGGAGGGGACGTTCCGCGATGAGCGGGATGCCCGGGTCGGGTGGCCACCCGACCCGGGCGCGGACAGCGTGACCGTTCCGGCATAGGGCCACAAGGCC
>NZ_JBQRTT010000003.1:0-425961 GCF_052321755.1 Sphingomonas cellulosilytica | reverse complement strand
ACTAATGGATATGTAACGAGACATACGAACGGCTTATTCGCTTAACGTGCACACCAGCCCCTGAGGAACCAGCACACACGAGCCGCCGCCCACATGTCCCTTCATCTTACCTACAATGTCAAAGAACGATCAGACAAAAGAACCGGCGCAGCTTCATCACCCCTCCTCGAAGAGGCTCAGCGCACCAGATTGTCTGCGACCTCGACAACCAGCCGTTCGGCCCGTCGCTGCGGTGACGCCCCTCTAGGCGGGCCGTTTCGAACGGTCAAACCCTTTTTGCATTTTTCTGTCACATTGCCGCGCCGATGGCGGAAATCCTTGGGTTTACGGGATGTGAAGGCTCGGGCCGGTAGGGGATCGTGATGCATCCCGCGCCGGCTGATACCCCCTCCGCACCCGAATCGCTGGCGACTCAGGTCCGCCGCGCCGTGCTGTGGCGTTCGGGAAGCCAGATCCTGGCGCAGCTGGTGCAATGGGCGGCGACCTTTCTCGTCATCCGCATCCTCGATCCGCGCGACTATGGCCTCTACGCGATGACGGGCGTCGTGCTCGTCTTCCTCAACATGCTGAACGGCTATGGACTGGCGAGCGGACTGATCCAGCGCGACGACGTGACGCCGCGGCAGGTCAGGCAGTTGTTCGGGATGCTGATCGTCCTCAACGCTGGCCTTGGCCTCGCGCAGATCGTGCTCGCGCCGCTCGCCGCAGCCTATTACCGTCAGCCCGAGGTCGCGGCGCTGCTGCGCGTGCAGGCGCTCATCTACGTCATCACGCCCTTCGCTGCGTTGCCCTATGCGCTGCTCAGCCGGGCAATGGAATTCCGGCGCCAGGCAAGCGCCAATATCGCGGCATCGTTGGCGGGCGCCGCGGCGGCATTGGGCGGGGCGCTCGCGGGCTGGGGCGTGTGGACGCTCGTGTGGGCGCCGATCGCGCTCTATGCGGTCCGCGCTGTCATGCTGACCTGGGGCGCACGCTCGCTGATCCGGCCCAGCTTCGACTTTCGCGGCGTCGGGCATCTCGCCCGTTATGGCGGCGTGATGGCGGCGGGGCAGTTCTTCTGGTTCCTGCAGAGCCAGGCCGACGTGTTCATCGGCGGCCGGCGGCTCGATCCGCACCAGCTCGGCATCTACACCACCGCCTTGTTCCTCGCGCAGATCTTCGTGTCGAAGTTCGTGCCGCCGCTCAACGAAGTGGCGTTCAGCGCCTATGCCCGGATGCAGCACGATGCCGAAGGCGTAGCGCGCGCCTTCATCCGCTCGGTGCGGATCATCATGCTGGTCGCCATGCCCTTCTACTGCGGGCTCGCCGCGACGGCCGAGCCGCTGGTGCTGACGATGCTGGACGCAAAATGGGCGGAGGTGGCGCCGGTGGTGCGGCTGCTCGCGGTGGCGATGCCGTTCATGACGGTGCAGGTGCTCTATGCTCCGGCCTGCGATGCGCGTGGGCGGCCCGGCATCGGTGCCCGCAACGGCGCGGTCGGCGCGCTCCTGCTCGCCGTCGCCTTTCTGATCGGCGTGCATTGGGGGGCTCAAGGCCTCGCGTGGAGCTGGATCGCCGCCTATCCGCTGTACCTGGCGTTCAGCACCCGGCGATCCTTGCCGGTGATCGGCGCGCGCGCCCGCGACCTTGCCGCCGCCATCGCGCCGTCCGCCGTCGCCGGGATCGCGATGGCGGTGGTGGTGACGCTCGCCGATCGCACGCTGCCGCCGCTGGAGCCCGCGGCGCGCCTCGGCATCCTCGTCGCGATCGGCGCGGCCAGCTACGGCATGTGGCTGGCGCTGTTCGCACGCGACACGGTGCGCGAGTTGATCGCGCTGGTGACGAAGCGCCCGCTCGCCGCCTAACCCTGCTGGATATAGTCGCGCATCGCCGCGGCATCGGCCTCGATCCGGTCGATGCGATATTTGACGAGATCGCCGATCGAGACGAAGCCGACCAGCGCCTCGCCCTCCACCACCGGCAGGTGGCGGATGCGCCGGCGCGTCATCAGCGACAGCGCGCCGATCACCGGCTCCGCCGACGTCACCGTCTGCACCGGCCGCGTCATCACCGCCTCCAGCGACCGGCCGAGCGCCGCGGCGCCCTCGCCCGCGAGGCAATGGACCACGTCGCGTTCGGAAAAGATGCCGACGACGGCGCCGCCATCCACCACCGGCACCGCGCCGATCCGCCGTTCGGCGAACAGCGCCACCGCCTGCTCCACCGTCGCCGTCGGAGGCAATGATGCGATGTCGCCCCCCTTGTTCCGCAGGATCGCTCCGATCGTCATGCCATGCGCCTCCTCGTCCCGCCCGCCGGCCATCGTGCGAACGGCGGTGCGGACTGGAACAGATCACGTTTGCGCGGCATTGGCAAAAACATGCGTGAACCCGGTCCCGGCCTCGACGATCCTGCCCATGCCGCTTACGCCTGGGGGCGCTTTCGCGCGATCATGGCCTGGATGGTGCTGGCCGCCGCGACGTGCAGCGCCGCCGCGATCGTGGCGCTGGCCTGGGTCCAGGGGCCGCTGGCGCTGGTGACGATGCTGGCGGTGCTGGGCGGCGTCGGCGGATCGGTGGTGATGGCGGGCGCGCTGATGGGCCTCGTCTTCCTCAGTTCGGGCACCGGCCATGACGAGAATGTCGACCGGTTCGACGATTAGGGCTTGAACGACCGGATCGTGTCGGGCGCTCCAGAGCGAAGACGGTCGGTCGTCGCTCCGCATGATGGCACGGGCGTCCAACGCGAAAGGGCCGGCTCCTCGCGGAACCGGCCCTTCCTGCATCGGCAGCTGAGCGGCGGCTTATTCGGCCGCTGGCGCTTCGGCGGCCGGAGTGCGCGTGGTGCGGCGACGGCGGGGCTTGGGCGCCTCGTCGTCGGCATCGTTGGCCGCGGCGATGTTGAGCGACGGCGGCAGGCGGTCGGCGTCGACACCGTTGCTCTCCGGCTCGGCATCCTGCGCCGTCGCCGGTGCAGCGGGCTGCGCATCACGGCGCGGACGGCCGCGGCGCGGCTTGGGCGCCAATACCGGCGAATCCGCTTCGAGCACCGCCTCGGCCCGCTCGGTGAGCGATTCGCCCTCGGCGACCGGATCGGCGCGGCGCTGGCCGGCGACCTCCACCGGCTGTTCCGCATCGAAACGTGGACGGCGGACGCGATCCTCGCGCTGCGGACGTTCGTCCCGCTGCGGCCGGTCTTCCCGCTGGACACGGTCTTCGCGCTGGCCGCGATCGTCCTGCGCCCCGCGCTCCTCGCGCTGCGGCCGGTTGCCGCGATCGTCGCGATTGCCGCGCTCTTCCCAGTTGCGGCTCTGGCGTTGCGGGCGATCCTCGCGCTGCTGCGGCTGCTGGACGTCACCGTCCTGCTCGCCGGCGCGGATCGGTTCGCCCTCGTCGCCGTAATCCTCGTCGTCGTTGAGGTCGAAGGGCTGCTGGCGGCGCGGCTGATTGTCCTCGAAGCGGCCGCGCTGATCGGCGAGCACGCGGAAATAATGATCCGCGAACTGCAGGTAATATTCGGTGTTGACCCGGTCGCCCTGGCGCTGCGCCTCGCTGGCGAGGTTCTTGTACTTTTCGAACAGCTGGTTGGCGTTGCCGCGCGCACGGCTGTCGATGCGATTGCCGTTGTCGGGCCGCCCCTGGCCGCCCTGCCGCGGACCGTTGCCGCCGCCGTTGTTGTTGCCGCCACGGCCGCGCCGACGGCCGTTCTGCCGATTGTTGATCAAGCTACTGTCCCATGATCTGAGTAAATGGTCCTCAAAACCAATCCGGCCGATCCTCCGGCCTTCGCTCCCGGTCGTACGGTGCAACCCTCCGGGTCGCGGCGTGCCATAGGCAACGCTCGAGCCTGTCATGGCCGCCGGGCGAGAGCGGCCTGCTGACGAAGGATGCGGGTCACCGCCCGACGATTACCGCGCAATCGTTGATGAAGCGTGCCCCGGCCCGACCAATAGCTGGCGACGGGCAGGTCCGACAAGCGAAATATGCGGATTGCGGTCCCTTCTTTCAACCCTGTGGCGCGTGCGCCTCCACCGGCGTCGCCAGCAGGCAGCGATCGCGCCCGCCCAGATCGCAGTGGACCACGCTCGCAAGGCCCGCTGCGGCGAACACGGCGGCGACCGCATCGGCCTGGGTGTGGCCGATCTCCACCGCCGCGCACCCACCCGGCGCGATCAGCCCCGCCAGCTGCGGCGCGAGGCTGCGGTAATCGTCGAGGCCGTCGCGGCCGGCGAACAGGGCGGAGGCGGGTTCGTGGCGGCGCACTTCGTCGGGCAGCGCCTCGGCTGTCCCGATATAGGGCGGATTGGCGAGCACGAGGTCGAAGCGCGCGTCGATCGCCGCCGCCCAGTCGCCGCGGACGAACGACGCACGCGGCGCCATGCCGAGCGCCGCGGCATTCGTCCGTGCATAGCCCAGCGCCTGCTCCGATCGATCGATGCCGAGGCCGCGCGCAGGCCATTCGTCCAGTGCGGCGAGCAGCAGCGTTCCGGGACCGGTACCGAGGTCGAGGATCGTCGCAGGTGCCCGGCCGGCGAAATGCGCGATCCCGGCGACCAGCAGCGTCTCGCTGTCGGGCCGCGGCACCAGCGCGCCGGGACCGACCGCAAGGTCGATCGTCCAGAAGCCGCGCGTGCCGGTGATATAGGCGACCGGCTCGTGCGCCGCGCGACGTTCGACCAGCGCGGCGAAGCCCGGCGGCACCGGGCGCTGTATGTCGAGCAGCAGCGCATTGCGGTCGATGCCGAGCGCATGCGCCATCAGCAGCTCGGCATCGAGCCGTGCCGTAGGCGAGAAGCCGAACCGCGCCGCCGCGTCGGCGATGGCGGCGTGGAGGGAAGAGCCCGACACCCTCAATCCGTCATCCCGGCGTGCGCCGGGATGACGAACGTAGGCAGACGATCGGACGTCCGGCCTCACCCATCCAGCGCGGCGAGCCGTTCGGCCTCGTCCTCGGCGATCAGCGCGCCGATCAGCTCGTCCATCTCGCCTTCCAGGATTTCCGGCAGGCGATGGAGCGTCAGGTTGATGCGGTGGTCGGTCACCCGCCCCTGCGGAAAATTATACGTCCGGATGCGCTCGGAGCGATCGCCCGAGCCGACCATCGCGCGCCGGGTGCCCGACCGCTCGCTCGCCAGCCGCTCGCGCTCCGCCTCGTACAGGCGGGTGCGCAGCACCTTCAGCGCCTTGGCCTTGTTCTTGTGCTGCGACTTCTCGTCCTGCTGGATGACGACGAGGCCGGTCGGCAAGTGGGTGATGCGCACCGCGCTGTCGGTGGTGTTGACCGACTGGCCGCCGGGGCCGGACGAGCGATACACGTCGATGCGCAGGTCCTTGGCCTCGTCGATGCGCACGTCGACCTCCTCCGCCTCGGGCAGCACCGCGACCGTCGCGGCGGAGGTGTGGATGCGCCCGCCCGCCTCGGTCACCGGCACGCGCTGGACGCGGTGGACGCCCGCCTCGAACTTCAGCTTCGCGAATACGCCGGTGCCGGTGACGGAGGCGACGACCTCCTTGAACCCGCCGGCGTCCGACGAGGAGGAGGAGATCACCTCGACCCGCCACCCCTGCGTCTCGGCATAACGCTGGTACATGCGCAGCAGGTCGCCGGCGAACAGCGCCGCCTCGTCGCCGCCGGTGCCGGCGCGGATTTCCAGCATCGCCGCGCGTTCGTCGGCGGCATCGCGCGGCAGCAGCGCCAGCGCGAGGCGGCGGTCGGCGGCGTCGAGCGCGGCGCGGTTCTCGCGCAGCTCCTCGGCCGCCATCGCGCGCAATTCCTCGTCGCCGGTGTCCTCCGCCATATAGGCGAGGCTCTCCGCCTCCTGGCGCAGCCGCCGCACCTCGCCCGCCGCCTGCGCGACCGGCTCCAGCTCGGCATATTCCTTGGACACGGCGACGAACCGGTCGGAAGGCAGGTCGCCGGTCGCCATCAGCGCCTGCAACTCGTCCCGCCGCGCCTCGATCTGCGCGATCCGTTCGCGGGAGATGGTGGTCATGCGGCACCAATTCCCGGCGACGCAAGCCCGTCATCCCCGCGAAGGCGGGGATCCATAGTGGCTGATCGTGCGGCACTTTCGCGCCCATCGTGATTATGGATCCCCGCCTTCGCGGGGATGACGAAGCAGGCCATCACTGCGCTACGCCCTCAAGAATCGCGGCAACAGCAACGGAGGTCTCGGTCTGCACCGCAGAGCGGGTATTGATGACCGCCCGCCCTTCGCGATCACGGGTAACCGATGCAAGAACCTGTGCATTGACCTTCATCGCCTTGTCGTACCGTTTGCGAGGCGAACCCGTCGCGATCAGGTCTGCCGAGAATTGCGCATCACGCAGCGCCTTGAGAACACGAAACGCGAGCCCCGATAGCCCATCGTCCTCCAACGCAACGATCACATCCAAGACGTCCGCCCGCGGCTCCGCCAGCAGCATCGCCAGCCGCTCGACGCCCGCCGCCCAGCCGACACCGGCGGTCGGCGCCCCGCCCAGGCTCTCCACCAGCCCGTCGTAGCGCCCGCCGGCCAGCACCGTCCCCTGCGCGCCCAGCCGGTCGGTGACGAACTCGAACGCGGTGTGGCGATAGTAATCCAGCCCCCGCACCAGCCGTGCGTTGCGCGTCCATGCGACCCCCGCCGCATCCAGCCCCGCGGTCACCGCGTCGAAGAAGGCGCGCGCCTCGTCGGTCAGGAACGCATCGATATCCGGCGCCGCATCGGCGATCGGCCGGTCGCGCGGGTCCTTGGAATCGAGGATGCGCATCGGATTCTTGTCGAGCCGGGTCAGGCTGTCCTCGGACAGTTCGCCGCGATGCGCCTCGAAATGCGCGACCAGGCCGGTGCGCCACGCCTCGCGGGTCGCGGCATCGCCCAGCGTGTTGAGCTGCAACGTCACGCCCTCTGCGATGCCGAGGTCGCGCAGCAACTGGTCGGCCATCACCAGCAGCTCGACGTCCGCCGCCGGCTCGGGCGCGCCCAGGATCTCGGCATCGATCTGGTGGAACTGGCGATAGCGCCCCTTCTGCGGCCGCTCGTAACGGAACACCGCGCCGCTGGTGGCGAGCTTCAGCGGCGCATATTGCTGCCACCCTTCGGTCAGGAAGGCGCGCGCGATGCCGGCGGTGAATTCCGGCCGCAGGGTCAGCGAATCGCCGCCGCGGTCAGGGAAGGTGTACATTTCCTTCGACACCACGTCGGTCGTCTCGCCGATCGAGCGTGCGAACACCTCCGTCGCCTCGAACACCGGCAGGTCGACGCGGGCGAAGCAATACAGCCGCCGCACGCGATCGAACGTGTCGAGCACCTGCGTGAAGCGGCGCTGGTCTTCGCCGAAGATATCCTGGGTCCCGCGCACCCGGCGCGGCGTTTCGATACGGGCCATAAGGCCGCGGTATCTAGGCGAGAGCGTGGCGGCGCGCTAGCACCCCCGACATGATCCGGACACAACGCTATTGGGGGATCGGCAGCCGCATCGCGCCGCCGCGCTTCGCGCTGTTCGTGCTGGTGTTCGCCGCCGCCCTCGCGCTCCTGATCCCGACGCTGGGCAAGGGGCGCGGCGTGATGGCGGGGTTCGACATCGCGGCATTGCTGTTCCTCATCTCGCTGGTGCCGCTGTTCGGCCATGCCACCGCCGATCGCATGCGACGCGCGGCGCGGGACAACGACGCCAATCGCGGGGTGCTGCTCGGCATCACGGCGGCGACGATGATCGTCATCCTCGTCGCCGTGGCCGGCGAGTTGAAGGGGCGCAACGACGCGCTGGCGATCGCCCTGGTCATCGCCACGCTGGTGCTCGCCTGGCTATTCTCCAACCTGGTCTATGCGCTGCATTACGCCCACCTCTTCTATCTCGCCAATGACGAGGCGAAGGACAGCGGCGGGCTCGACTTTCCGGATACGAAGGAACCCGATTATTGGGATTTCCTGTATTTCAGCGCGACGCTCGGCATGACCTTCCAGACGTCCGACGTGTCGATCGGGTCGCAGCGTATCCGCCGCGTCGTGCTCGGCCAGTCGCTCGCCGCCTTCGTCTTCAACCTCGGCGTGCTCGCCTTCACCATCAACGTGCTGGGTGGCAGCAGCGGCTGATAAGGCTGGACGGCTGACCTTTTGCACGATTACACATTTGCGCAACAATCTATCGCCCGAAGGATTTCCATGATCCGCAAGCTTCTCGTCGCCTCCCTCTTCCTGTCCGCTGCCGCGCCCGCTCTGGCGCAGGTCCCCGCGGGCAACAGCGCCCCCCAGCCGGTGCCGTTCACCGACACCATCCCGCTCGCCCAGGACATCCCCTACCCCGGCACGCTGAAGCTGGACGTCGATGCCACCGATACCGAACGCGGCATCTTCCGCGTCCGCGAGACGATCCCGGTCGCCAAGGCGGGGCCGATGGCGCTGCTGTTCCCCAAGTGGCTGCCCGGCGCGCATTCCCCGCGCGGCGAGATCGAGAAGCTCGCCGGGCTCGTCATCCGCGGCAACGGCAAGGTCATTCCCTGGACGCGCGACATGGTCGACGTCTTCGCCTTCCACATCGACGTGCCCGCCGGCGTCCGGACGCTGGAGGCGGAGTTCCAGTTCCTGTCGGCGACCAAGAGCGACCAGGGCCGCATCGCGGTGACGCCCAACCTCATCAGCCTGCAGCCCAATTCGGTCAGCCTCTACCCGGCGGGCTATTTCACCCGCCAGATCCCGGTGCAGATGACGGTGAAGTTCCCCACCGGCTGGACGGCGGCGGGTGCGATCCCGTCCAAGGCGACCGGCTCCACCTACACCTACGACAAGACGAATTACGAGATCCTGGTCGATTCGCCGCTGCTCGCCGGCCGCTACGGCAAGGTCTGGGCGCTCAGCCCGCGGGTCAACCTCAACGTCTTCGCCGATTCGCCCGAACTGCTCGCCGCCAAGCCCGAACAGATCGATGCGCACAAGCGGCTGGTCGAACAGGCGGTGAAGACCTTCGGCGCGCAGCATTACGATCATTACGAATTCCTGCTGTCGCTGTCCGACCAATTGGGCGGCATCGGCCTCGAACATCATCGCAGCTCGGAAAACGGGTCGCGCCCGACTTATTTCACCGAATGGGACGTCAACGTCGCCGCCCGCAATCTGCTGCCGCATGAATTCACCCATAGCTGGGACGGCAAGTTCCGCCGCGGTGCCGAACTGTGGACGCCCGACTACCGCACGCCGATGCGCGACAAGTCGCTGTGGGTGTATGAGGGGCAGACGCAATTCTGGGGCTACGTCCTCCAGGCGCGCTCGGGCCTGGTCAGCAAGCAGGACACGCTGGACGCCTATGCCGGCATCGCCGGCAGCTATGCGCTGGCGCCCGCACGCCAGTGGCGCAACCTCATCGACACCACCAACGATCCGATCATCTCCTCGCGCAAGCCCAAGGGCTGGACCAGCTGGCAGCGCAGCGAGGATTATTACAACGAGGGCCTGATGGTCTGGATGGAGGTCGATGCGATGCTCCGCCAGCAGTCGGGCGGCACCAAGTCGATCGACGATTTCGCCCGCGCCTTCTTCGGCGTGCGCGACGGCGACTGGGGCGAGCTGACCTATACGTTCGACGATGTCGCCGCGACGCTGAACGCGATCCAGCCGTATGACTGGGCGAGCTTCCTCCAGCGGCGCCTCACCGAAACGGGCCAGCCTGCGCCGGTCGAGGGCTTTGCGATGAACGGCTACAAGCTGGTCTACGGCCCCGAACCCACGCCCTATTTCACCCGCGCCGAAAAGAGCGGCACGATCAACGTTAGCTTCTCTGTCGGCCTCCAGGTCGGCCGCGATGGCGAGGTCAGCGCGGTGATCTGGGATTCGCCCGCGTTCAAGGCCGGGCTGGACGTCGGCACGGTGATCCAGGCGGTCAATGGCGCGGCGTATAGCGGCGACGTGATGAAGGCGGCGATCGTGGCGGCGCAATCCTCGAAGGATCCGATCCGCCTGCTGGTCAAGAACGGGCCACGCTATCGCGAAGTCGCCATCGACTATCACGGCGGCCCCCGCTATCCGCGCCTCCAGAAGGTCGGCACGGGAGAGACCGGCCTCGACAAGCTGCTGATGCCGCGCTGACCGCAGCAGGTAACGACCAACAAGGGACTTTCATGCGTATCGATCTGATTCCGGTCGGCAAGAGCCCGCCCGACGACCTCAACGTCATCATCGAGGTGCCGACCGGCGGCGAGCCCGTGAAATACGAATTCGACAAGGCGTCGGGCGCGCTGTTCGTCGACCGCATCCTGCACACGCCGATGCGCTACCCGGCGAACTACGGCTTCGTGCCGCATACGCTGTCGCCGGACGGCGATCCGCTCGATGCGCTGGTCGTCTCGCGCTCGCCGTTCATTCCGGGCTGCGTCGTGCGGGCGCGGCCGATCGCGGTGCTGAACCTGGAAGACGAGGCCGGCGGCGACGAAAAGCTCGTCTGCGTGCCGGTCGATTCGACTTTCCCGTATTACACCAAGGTCGGCGGCCGCGACGATCTGCCCGAGATCGTCTTCGAGCAGATCGAGCATTTCTTCACCCACTACAAAGACCTGGAGAAGAAGAAGTGGGTGCGCATCGGCACCTGGGGCGATGCCGACGAAGCGCGCCGCATCACGCTGGAGGCGGTCGAGCGCTACGAAGCCGCCAAGGCGCAAGGCGAGGAACCGCACGACCACGACGTGCCGGGCCGCGACGACTAAGTCAGTCGGCTTTCGCCAACCGTCGCAGCGCGTCGCCATCGACGCGCTGCACGGTCCAATCCTCCAGCCCCACCGCGCCCATCTGGCGGTAAAAGGCGATGGCATCGGCATTCCAGTCGAGCACCGCCCATTCGAACCGGCCACAGTCGCGCTCCACCGCCAGCCCGGCGAGATGGCGCAGCAGCGCGGTCCCCACGCCCTTGCCGCGCGCCTCGGGCGTCACGTACAGATCTTCCAGATACAGCCCGCGCCGCCCCTTCCACGTCGAGAAATTGTGGAAGAACAGCGCGAAGCCGAGCGCCTCGTCGGCATCCTCGGCGATCACCGCCTCCGCCGCCGGCCGTAGCCCGAACAGCGCATCGTGCAGGCTCGCCTCCGTCGCCTCCACCGCATCGGGCTCGCGCTCGAATGCGGCAAGGTCGCGCACGAAGCCGAGGATGGTGGCGACATCGGCGGGCGTGGCGGGACGGATCATTGCGCAACCTCGATCTGCGGCCCCGGCGCGGGCTTGCGCACCGCGACCAGGCACCCGGCGATGATGAGCAGCGCCCCCGCCACCGTCCACGGCGACACGCGCTCGGCGAAGACCAGCCAGCCGAACAGCGCCGACCAGACGAAGGCGGTATATTCGACCGGCGCCAGCACCTGCGCCTCGGCGCGCGCATAGGCCCAGGCGAGCGCCACCGCCGACACCGAGCCGAGCGCGGCGGCGGCGACGATCGCGGGCAGGTCCGCCGCCATCGGCATGGCGGCAAACCACGGCGCGCCGACCAGCAGCAATCCGCTCAGCACGATGCTGGTGAATAGCGCCACCTCCAGCGGGTCGGCGACCTGCGCCTGCCGCCGCAGCAGGATCAGGCTGCCGGCATAAAGGATGGAGGCGACGATGATCGCCACGCTGCCCAGCACCATCTCCTCCGAGGCACGCGCCTGCACTTGGCCTGCGGCGATGGCGAGGACGCCGAGGCTGGCGATCAGCGATCCCCCGATCGCCGCGCGGCGGATGCGCTCGCCCAGCGTCAACCCGGCGAGGAAGAGCGCGATCAACGGCGCCAGAAAGGTCAGCGCCACGCCCTGCGCCATCGGCACGCGGACGAGGCCCCAGAAGAACAGCAGCACCGATCCGCCGGCGATCAGCCCGCGCGCGCCATGCAGGCGCAGCGCGGCGCGCGTCGGCCACGCCTTGCGCCGCGCGAGGAAGACCGGGCCGAGCAGCACCACGCCGGCGACGGAGCGCCACAACACCGCCGCATAGGCGCCATGCGCGATCGACAACCCCTTCATGATGGCATCCATCGCCGCGTAGACGGCGATCCCGCCCGCGGCGACGCCGAAGGCGGTGACGGGCGAGACGTGCCGGCTCATCGGATCAGGCGGATATCGACGCCGAGCGCGGGATCAAGGTCCAGCTTCATCCAGTCTTGGTCACCGGTCAGGATCGGCATACGGCTGAATATGCCTTGCACGAGACAGGCCCGATCGCCGAATCGCAGACCAAGGGGCTTGGTCAGCGGCCGCAGCAGTGCGGACTGGCGTGCGTGCGCATCGCGAAAGGCACGGGTACGAAAGCCATAGCTGTCCAACGTTCGCTGGACGACATCGACGTCGGCGCCCTGCTCCACCGCTTTGGTCAGCACCTCGCAGACGTTGACGATGGATACCTCCGCCTCGCGCAGATGCGGACCTACGACTTCGGCCCCCTTCTCGCCGAGCAGCACCGCCAGCAATGCCGATGCATCGAGGACATACATCAGTCGCGGGCGGCCTCTGCCCGGCGATCGGCAATGAAGTCATCGACGGTGAAGGGCCGCGTGATCGTCGCCCGGAACGCCCGTTGCCCCGCCGCGACCACATCCGCGTCAGAGGCGAGCACGATCTGCGAGCCCTGTTGGTCGATGCGAAGGTGATCGCCGGGATTCAGCCCAAGCGCGCGCGCCACGGAGGCCGGCAGAACGACTTCGCCACTATCCTCGACGCGGGCGTGAAAGGTCATCGCAAATCCTCCGATGGCGATCGTAACAGATCGGCTATTCCGCGGCCACCGCTTGCGGCTGCGCGACCGCCTCCGCCGCCTCGATCTCCGCCGCCTTGGCCTCGACCAAGCGGACGATATGATCGATCATGCCCTCGTCCTGGACATGGTGGTCGGTGACGCCCGACAGATAGACCATGTGCTTGCCGTTGCCGCCGCCGGTGATGCCGATGTCGGTTTCGCGCGCCTCGCCGGGGCCGTTGACGACGCAGCCGAGCACCGACAGGCTCATCGGCGTGCGGATATGCTGCAACCGCTCCTCCAGCGCCTGCACGGTCCGGATCACGTCGAAGCCCTGCCGTGCGCAGGACGGGCAGCTGACGACGCGCACGCCGCGATTGCGGATGCCGAGCGCCTTCAGGATCTCGAACCCGACGCGCACCTCGTCCTCGGGCTCCGCCGACAGCGAGACGCGGATCGTGTCGCCGATGCCGAACCAGAGCAGGCTGCCGATGCCGATCGACGACTTCACCGTACCGCCGACGAAGCCGCCCGCCTCGGTGATGCCCAGGTGCAGCGGGCAATCCACCGCCTCGGCCAGCTGCTGGTAGGCGGCGACCGCGAGAAACAGGTCCGACGCCTTCACCGCGACCTTATATTCGTGGAAATCGTGATCCTGCAGCAGCTTGATATGGTCGAGCGCGCTTTCCACCAGCGCATCGGGGCACGGCTCGCCGTATTTCTCCAGCAGGTCCTTTTCCAGGGAGCCGCCGTTGACGCCGATGCGGATCGAACAGCCGTTGGCCTTGGCGGCGCGCACCACCTCGGCGACGCGTTCGCTGCTGCCGATGTTGCCCGGATTGATCCGCAGGCACGCCGCGCCCGCATCCGCCGCCTCCAGCGCGCGCTTGTAGTGGAAGTGGATGTCGGCGACGATCGGCACGCGGCTGCCGCGCACGATCTGCCTCAGCGCCGCGGTCGATTCGACATCGGGGCAGGAGACGCGGATGATGTCGACGCCGGCCTCCTCGCAACGCCGGATCTGATCCAGCGTCGCGCGGATATCGGGCGTCGGCGTGTTGGTCATCGTCTGCACGGTGACCGGGGCATCGCCGCCCACGGGAACGTTGCCGACCATGATCTGGCGGCTCTGACGGCGGACGATATCGCGCCACGGACGTAAGGACATGGGGCGCTATATACAGCAGCCGGGTTGCGGTTCAAAGTCGGTGGTGTAGGGCGGGGGCGGTTCCATGTCCCGCGTACCTATCTCCCGCCATTACGGCCTCGACTGGCTGCGTGTCGCCGCCTTCGCGATCCTGATCGTCTATCACGTCGGCATGGTGTTCGTGCCCTGGGGTTTCCATGCCAAGAGCCCGAATGGCGCGGATTGGGCGGTGCTGCCGATGCTGGCGGTGAATGCCTGGCGGCTCAGCCTGTTGTTCGTGGTGTCGGGCTATGCCAGCCGCGCGCTGCTCAGCCGGGCGAGCCATACCGGCGGTTTCCTGCGCCAGCGCACCGCGCGGCTGCTGGTGCCGCTCGCCTTCGGCGTCGCAGTAGTGGTGCCGCCGCAAAGCTGGGTCGAGCTGGTGACGCAGCATGGCTATGCCGGCGGCTTCCTCTCCTTCTGGGTGCATGATTATTTCCGCTTCGGCGCGCTCGGCGGCATCGTCCTGCCGGCGCTCAACCACCTGTGGTTCGTGCTCTACCTGTGGCTCTACACCCTGGTCCTGGCATTGCTGGTCATCGCCGTCCGCTGGCGCGGCGCACAGCGGGTGTTCGATCGCCTGTTCGCCGGACCGGCGCTGATCGTGCTGCCGCTCGCCTGGCTGGTCTGCATCCATGCCTGGTGGTTCCCGATGGGCTATGAGACGCACGACCCTGCGCACGATGCGATGGCGCACATGAGCTACCTGCCCGCCTTCCTCTTCGGCTTCGCGCTGGCGGGATCGGCGCCGGTGCTCGCCGCCTGCGTGCGCTGGCGCTGGGCCGGCGCGGCGATGGGCATCGCCGGCTACGGCTTCATCCTCGCGGTCGAGCTGGTGCTGGACGGCGGGGCGCCGCGCTGGGTCTACCCGCTCTACGGCGCGGCGCATGCGGTGCAGCAATGGGGGACGATCGTCGCGCTGATCGGTTTCGCCGAGCGGCACTGGAACCGCGATGCGCCCGTGCGGCAGATGCTGACCGAGGCGGTCTTCCCCTTCTACCTCGTCCACCAGACGATCATCGTCGTCGTCGCCTATTGGCTGATGCCGGCAGGCCTGCCCGGCGGCGCCGAGTTCGCGGTGCTGGTCGCGGCGACCGTCGCCGGCTGCCTCCTGTTCTACCAGCTCGGGCGCCGCATCGCCTGGCTGCGCCCGCTTATCGGGCTGCGTCCCCTGCCCCATCCGCATAAGGCTGCATCATGACCCCCATCCCCTGGTCGCTGGTGATCCACGGTGGCGCCGGATCGATCGAGCGCCACCGCCTGACGCCCGAACAGGATGCCGGCGTGCGCGCGGCGCTCGCCCTCGCGCTCGATCGGGGCGGCGCGATCCTGTCGGCCGGCGGCAGCGCCCTCGACGCCGTCGAGGCGGCGGTGCAGGTGCTGGAGGACGATCCGCATTTCAACGCCGGCCGCGGCGCCGCCTTCGGCCGCGACGGGACGATCGAACTCGACGCCGCGATCATGGACGGCCACCATCGTGCCGCCGGCGCCGCCGCCGGCCTCACCACCACGCGCTCGCCGGTGGCGCTCGCCCGCCGCGTGATGGAGGCGAGCCCGCACGTGCTGCTGAGCGGCACCGGTGCGGAAAGCTTCGCCCGCGAACAGGGCCTGGAGGCGGTCGACCCCGCCTGGTTCGCCACGCCGGAGCGCCGCCGCCAGCTCGACGAACTGCTCGCCCGCGCCCGGGACGCGAATGGAGCCGACGCGTTCGACGTCGACATGAAGTACGGCACGGTCGGCGCGGTCGCCTGCGATGCCGCCGGCCATCTCGCCGCCGCGACCTCCACCGGCGGCGTCACCGGCAAGCGCTGGGGGCGGATCGGCGATTCGCCGCTGATCGGCGCGGGGACCTTCGCCGACGATCGCGCCTGCGCCGTCTCCTGCACCGGCTCGGGCGAATTCTTCATCCGGGTCGGCGTCGCGCATGAGATCGCGGCGCGCATCCGCCTGGCCGGCGACAGCCCGCAGGCCGCGGCCGAGGCGGTGATGGCAGAGGTGAAGGCGCTGGGCGGCACCGGCGGCGTGATCGTCACCGCGCCCGGCGGCGAGGCCGTCTGGACCTTCACCACCCCCGGCATGTACCGCGCCCGCGCCACGGCAGCGGGCCTGCGCGAGGTGGCGGTCTACGGCGACGAGTGAACGCCTTTTCACTGTCAGCATCACTGTCCGATCGTTAAAGCGTCGCCATGATCTCGCTTCGCTTCACCGCCGTGGCGCTTGCCGCCCTGACCTTCGCCGCCCCTGCCCAGGCCTATTGGGAATTCGGGCATCAGACGGTGGCGCGGATCGCTTATGCCAATGTCGCGCCGCGCACCCGCGTCGCGATCCGCAAGCTGCTCGCCCAGACGCCGCTACTCGATACGCCGCAATGCCCGGCCACCACGATCGAGGGCGCCAGCACCTGGGCCGATTGCGTCAAGCCGCTGAAGGGCCCGGATGGCAAGCCGCGCTTCGGCTATGCCTATAACTGGCATTTCCAGGACGTGGACGTCTGCGCGCCCTTCACGCTGGAGGAGGCCTGCAAGGACGGCAATTGCGTCTCGGCGCAGATCACGCGCGACGTCGCGATCCTCAAGGACCGCCGTGCTTCGGCGAAGGAGCGCGCGCAGGCGCTCGTCTTCCTGATCCACTTCGTCGGCGACCTGCACCAGCCGCTCCATGCCGGCGAGAAGCACGACAAGGGCGGCAACGACCTCGCCGCCGCATATGGCAGCTACAGCCCCAGGCGCTTCAATCTCCACTCGATCTGGGACGGCACGCTCGCCGAGCGCGCGATCACCAGCGGCCCCAGCCTCGTCCGCCGCTATCCCGCCGCGGAGAAGCGCCGGATCGCCGCCGGCACCGTCACCGACTGGAGCCGCGAATCATGGCAGGTCGCGCATGACGTGGTCTATGCCAGCGCCTTGAAGGGGGATCCCTGCGCGCCGTCACCTGCCAAGGTGACGCTGGACGAGGCGACGATCGACCGGATCGTCCCCGTCGCCCGGCTGGAGGTGGAGCGCGGCGGGCTTCGTCTCGCCAAGCTGCTCGATCAGGCGCTCGGTTAAGCCCGCACGCGCTTCGCGGTGACGAAATAATCGAGCGCCGTCGATTCGCTCAGCACGAAGCCCTTGGCCGGCGAAAAGCCCAGCCCCGTCACATCGGTTACCGTCAGCCCGGCGCGGGTCAGCAGGTCGGTGAGGTCGTCCGGGGTCAGGAACTTGTCCCAATCGTGCGTGCCGCGCGGGATGCGACCCGTCCCCTCCGCCAGCGTGATGAGCGCCAGGTGCGAGAGCGGCGTGCGGTTGGGCGTCGACAGGATCAGCAGCCCGTCGTCGGCAAGGCATTCGGCAAGGCCGCGGACGAAGCCGGCGGGATCGGCGACATGCTCGATCACCTCCAGGCTGGTGACGAGGTCGAAGCGCCCCGTCATCGCCTCCACGCCGACGGCGCGATAGTCGATGGCGAGCCCGCTCGCCGCCGCATGCGTGGCTGCCACCGCGATATTCTCCGCTGCCGCATCGATGCCGGTGACCTCCGCGCCCAATCGCGCCAGCGGTTCGCACAGCAGGCCGGCACCGCAGCCGACATCCAGCGCGGCCTTGCCGGCAAGCGGCGTGAAGCTGGTGTCGTCGCCGTCCCAATGCAGGTCGATCGCGGCCCGGATATAGCCGAGGCGTGCCGGATTCAGCCGGTGCAGCATCGCCGACGAGCCCTTGGGGTCCCACCAGTCCTGCGCCATGGCCCCGAAATGCTTGGCTTCGCGGGGGTCAATCGTGCTGGCCCGCGGAGGATCGATCGTGCTGCTTGCGCTTCCCATGGCCGCTACCTATCAGGACGGCCCCTTTACCCCAAGGAGTTTGGCGAGAACCCATGGCGCGGATCGTGATGAAGTTCGGCGGCACGTCGATGGCCGGGATCGAGCGCATCCGGAGCGTCGCGGCGCGCGTCAAACGCGAGGTGGAGGCGGGCAACGAGGTCGCCGTCGTCGTGTCGGCGATGGCGGGTGAGACCGATCGACTGGTCGGCTTCTGCCGCGAAGCGTCCTCGCTCTACGACCCGAAGGAATATGACGTCGTCGTCTCGGCGGGCGAACAGATCACCAGCGGCCTGCTGGCGATCGCGCTCCAGGCGGCGGGGGTGAAGGCGCGCTCGTGGCTCGGCTGGCAGCTGCCCGTCCACACCGACGATGCCCATGCCAAGGCGCGGATCGGCACGATCGAGACGGACGCACTGCTCGCCAGCATGGGCGCGGGCGAGGTGGCGGTGATCCCCGGCTTCCAGGGCTTGGCCGAGGACAATCGGGTAACGACGCTCGGCCGCGGCGGGTCGGACACCTCGGCTGTCGCGGTGGCGGCCGCGGTGAAGGCCGATCGCTGCGACATCTATACGGACGTCGATGGGGTCTACACCACCGATCCCCGCATCGTGCCGCGCGCGCGCAAGCTCGCCAAGGTGACCTATGAAGAGATGCTGGAACTCGCCAGCGTCGGCGCGAAGGTGCTGCAGACCCGGTCGGTCGGCCTCGCGATGAAGGAACAGGTCCGCGTCCAGGTGCTCTCGTCCTTCACCGGCGAGGATGCTCCGATGGCGGACACATTGCCCGGCACGATGATCGTCGGCGAAGAGGAGATTGACGACGTGGAACGCCAGCTGATCACCGGCATCGCGCACGACAAGAACGAGGCGAAGATCACCCTGACCAGCGTCCCCGACAAGCCGGGCGCCGTCGCCGCGATCTTCGAACCGCTCGCGAATGCGAACATCAACGTCGACATGATCATCCAGAATATCGCGCACAACCACGGCTCGACCGACGTCACCTTCACCGTGCCGTCCGCCGACCTCGCGCGGTCGCTGGAATCGCTCAACCAGGCGCGCGAGGCGATCGGCTTCGGCGAGCTGGTGCACGATACGCGCGTCGCCAAGATCTCGGTCGTCGGCGTCGGCATGCGCAGCCACGCGGGCGTCGCCAGCACGATGTTCACCACATTGGGCGCGCGCGGCATCAACATCCAGGCGATCTCGACCAGCGAGATCAAGGTGTCGGTCCTGATCCACGAAGACGAAACGGAGCTGGCAGTCCGCGTCCTCCACACCGCCTACGGATTGGACGCCGAGGCGGCGTAAGCCGGTAAACTCCCCTCCCGCTTGCGGGAGGGGCTGGGGGAGGGCATGGCGTAAGCCATGACCCTTGCTGCCAACGAAACCGCCATCCAGGCCCTCCCCCAGCCCCCCCTGCACGCAGGAGGGGAGAGATTGCAGCGCCGCATGGCGCGCGGCGCCGCCTTCCTCGGCAGCGAGGTCGCGATCATGGCCGGCGCGATGTCGTGGGTCAGCGAGCGCAACCTCGTCGCCGCCATGTCCAACGCCGGCGGCTTCGGCGTGATCGCCTGCGGCGCGATGACGCCCGAGCTGCTCGACGCCGAGATCGCGGGCACGAAGGCGCTGACCGCCCGGCCGTTCGGCGTCAACCTCATCACCATGCACCCCGCGCTGTTCGACCTGATCGCCGTTTGCGCGCGCCACCGGGTCGGCCACGTCGTGCTCGCCGGCGGCCTGCCGCCCAAGGGCGCGCTGGAGGCGATCAAGGAATCGGGCGCCAGGGTCATCTGCTTCGCGCCGACGCTGGCGCTG
Organism: Sphingomonas cellulosilytica; assembly: GCF_052321755.1. Classification (NCBI taxonomy): domain Bacteria; kingdom Pseudomonadati; phylum Pseudomonadota; class Alphaproteobacteria; order Sphingomonadales; family Sphingomonadaceae; genus Sphingomonas; species Sphingomonas cellulosilytica. Next base: position 406,510 of record NZ_JBQRTT010000003.1, on the reverse strand, counting down.
GCCAAGAAGCTGATCCGTTCGGGGGTCGACGCGCTGGTGATCGAGGGGATGGAAGCGGGCGGCCATATCGGCCCCGTCTCCACCAGCGTCCTCGCGCAGGAGATGCTGCCCGAGATCGCGGAGGCGGTGCCGGTGTTCGTCGCCGGCGGCATCGGCCGCGGCGAGGCGATCGCGGGATACCTCGACATGGGCGCAGCGGGCGTCCAGCTCGGCACCCGCTTCGTCTGCGCGACCGAATCGATCGCGCATGCCAATTTCAAGAAGGCGTTCATCCGCGCGTCCGCCCGCGACGCGGTGGCGAGCGTGCAGATCGACCCGCGCCTGCCGGTGATCCCGGTGCGCGCGCTCAAGAATGCCGGCGGCGAGCTCTTCACCGCCAAGCAGCGCGAGGTCGCGCAGAGCCTCGACGAAGGCCGCGTCGCCATGGCCGAGGCGCAGTTGCAGATCGAACATTACTGGGCCGGGGCGCTGCGCCGTGCGGTGATCGACGGCGATATCGAACATGGCAGCGTCATGGCGGGCCAGTCGGTCGGTATGGTGACCCGGGAGGAACCGATCGCCGACATCATCGCCGCCTTGATGACCGAGGCCGCAAGCGCGCTGGAAAGGCGCACCGCGTAAAAATCCTCCCCGGTACGGGGAGGTGGCAGCCGCAGGCTGACGGAGGGGCAGCCAAACAGCACCGTCGCCTGGGGCTGCCCCTCCACCACGCCGCTGCGCAGCGCGGTCCCCCCCCCCGTGCCGGGGAGGGATTCAGCGTGATCCTTACCTCGCGTTAACCATTCCTGCGCGATGATCCGCACCTTGCCGGGGGGCAGGGAAGGATTCGTGCGATGCGCCGTTACATAGCTCTCACCGCGGTCGGCCTGGCGCTGCTCGCCGGTTGCGCGGTCAAGCCGAAGACGGTGGCGGTCGCCCCGCCGCCGCTTCCCACGCCCGCTCCTGCCCCGCTTGCGATGCCCAAGGGCGGCTATGCCGGCATGGCGATCCCCGCGCTGATGAGCGACGGCCGCTATGCCACGCCCAATCGCAACCTCAGTGCCGATGCCACCGTCTGGCACATGCGCGCCGCGCTCAACGTCGCCGCGCTCGCCTGTCGCGGGACCGACGAGGCGGCGATCGTCGCAGGCTACAATGCGCTGCTGACCCAGCAGAAGGCGGCGCTCGCCACCGCGCAGACCCGCCTTGCCGCCGAATTCAAGAGCGGCGGCGGCGACTGGCAGGATCGCTACGACGACCAGATGACGCGGCTCTACAATTTCTTCAGCCAGGTGCCCGCGCACGACGCCTTCTGCAACGCCGCGGCCGCGACGCTGGCCGACAGCGCGACCGTCACCGCGGCCGATCTGCCCGCCTTTGCCGCCGGGCGGCTGGCGGTGCTGGAAAAGCCCTTCACCGATTTCTACGCCGCCTTCGACGCCTGGCGCGCCCAGCGGGCGGCGGCGAACCGCATGGCGATGAACGTCGCGACGCCCGCCGGGGCGGTGGTGCAGGCAGTCCCCGCCGCCATCCCCGCTGCGCGCCCGCGGCTGGAACTCGACCCCAGCGTCTTCGCCGACACGGGCGCCGTCGTAACCCACTGATCCTGCCCGGGCCACGCGCCTATGGGGTTTCCCCTGGCGCGCGGTTCGGTTAACGCCGCCACCCTATGGGTGAGGACGCGATCGACCAGCCGCAGGCGGGACGCTTCGAAGGGCGCGAGCACCGGTTCCCGGTGCGCGTCTATTTCGAGGACACCGATCTGTCCGGCGTCGTCTATCACGCCAATTACCTGCGCTACATGGAGCGTGCGCGCTCCGACATGCTGCGCCTCGCCGGGATCGACCAGCGCGGCGTCCACGATGCGGGCGAGGGCGCCTATGCGGTCGCCGATCTTTCCATCCGCTACCGCGCGCCCGCGCGCCTCGACGATGCGCTGCTCGTCGTCAGCCGCGTGGCCGTCGTGCGCGCCGCCAGCGTCGTCATTCATCAAACAGTCAGGCGCGGTCCGCTTGTTCTGACGGAGGCCGAGGTCACGGCGGCGCTGGTCGCGCCATCGGGGCGGCCGAAGCGTCAACCGGCCGCGTGGGTCAACATCTATCAAAGCCTGATCTGGCAGGGGACCTCTTCATGAATCCGGTGTTCAACATGGATGCGGCGACGCTGTCGCCGGTCGCACTGTTCCTGCAGGCGGACGTGGTCGTGAAGATCGTGATGGCGGGGCTGCTCGGCGCCAGCATCTGGACCTGGGCGCTCATCATCGCCTTCTGGCGGCGCCTGGGCCGTATCCGCAAGGGCATGGCCGGGTTCGAGCGCGATTTCTGGAAGGCGGAGGATATCGACGCCTTCTACAAGGCGGAAGGGGACAAGGACCTGCCCTCGGCGCGCGTCTTCGTGGCGGGCGTGAAGGAATGGCGCCGCTCCACCGCGGGCGGATCAATCGACAAGGGCGGCACGCGCGAACGCCTCGCGACCGCGATGGGCGCCGCCGCCGCGCTGGAGATCGACCGGATCGGCGACCGGCTCAACATCCTCGCGACGATCGGCTCGGTCGCGCCCTTCGTCGGCCTGTTCGGCACCGTGTGGGGGATCATGCGCAGCTTCACCGGCATCGCCCAGGCACAGAATTCCAGCCTCGCGGTGGTCGCCCCCGGCATCGCCGAGGCGCTGTTCGCCACCGCGATCGGCCTGTTCGCCGCGATCCCGGCGGTGATCGCCTACAACCGCTTCAGCCACGGCGTGAACCGTATCGAGGCGGCACTCAATCGCTTCGCCGACGGCTTCCACACCACCCTCTCGCGCCAGCTGGACGGTTCGCGGTGAGCGGCGTCTCTTCATTCCTCCCCGGCACGGGGAGGGGGACCAGCGAAGCTGGTGGAGGGGCAGCCACAGGCGGAAGCGCTGCTTGGCTGCCCCTCCGTCACCGCTGCGCGGCGCCACCTCCCCGTGTCGGGGAGGATTGAGCCATGGCCATGAACCTCCCCTCGCAGCGCGGGCGGGGCCGGCGCGCGCCGGTCGCCGACATCAACGTCACGCCGCTGGTCGACGTGATGCTGGTGCTGCTCATCATCTTCATGGTCACCGCGCCGCTGCTCACCGCGGGCGTGCCGGTCAACCTGCCCGACAGCCGGGCAAAGGCGCTCGACCAGGATCAAAAGCCGGTGCAGCTGTCGCTCGACGCGACGGGCAAGCTGTTCCTCGACGACGAGGAAATCGCCGAAACCGCGCTGCCGCAGCGCCTCGAACAGATCGCCGCGGTGCAGGCCGGCGGTGAGCCGCCGCAGGTGTTCCTGCGCGCCGACCGTGCGCTCGACTACGGCCGGGTGATGCGGGTGATGGGCGAACTCAACCGCGCCGGCCTCAATCGGGTGTCGCTGGTGACGGTGGAAGGCGGAGACGCCCGCTGATGGATCGCGCGGAGAAGATCGGCCTTGGCGTCGCGGTCGCGGGGCACGTCGTGCTCTTCGGCCTGCTGTCGGTCGGCTTCCTCGCCACGCCCAACCCTGAAAAACTCCAGCAGACCCCGATGGAGGTCAGCCTGGTGAAGGACGTCGGGCTGGAGGCGACCGCGCCGCAATCCGTCACCCCGCCCGCCCAGTCGGTCGCCCCCGAACAGGGCGAGCCGGAGGATGCCGCGCCGCCTGCGGAACCGGTCACCGAACCCGAGCCGGAACCCGAACCCGCACCGCCCGCGCCCCAGCCCAAGCCGGCGCCGCCCAAACCGGCCCCGCCCAAGCCCCAGCCCGCGCCGGCCCCCAAGCCCAAGCCTGCCCCGGTCAAGCCACAACCCAAGCCGAAGCCCGCGGCGGAAGCTCCGGCGAAACCCGCAGCCAAGCCAGCGCCCGCCCGCGAAACGGCGAAGGCCGCCCCTGCCAAACCGGCGAAGACCGCGGCCAAGCCCTCCGCACCAGCCAAGCCCGCCGCCACCAAGGGCACCGGCAACAGCGAAACCGCCAAGGCCGCCAAGCCGCGCGGATCGCGGCTCGGCGCCAATTTCCTGGAGGGGCTGACCAGCGAACCGTCGACCAGCACCTCCACCGCCCCCCGCGCCGCCAAGATCGACGCGCGCGCGATGGCCGGCATCGTCCAGGCGATCGCACGGCAGATCCAGCCTTGCGCCGATCGGCAGGTGAACCCCGGCCCCGGCGCCAACGAGATCGTTACCACGCTGAACCTCAAGCTGAACGAGGACGGCACGCTCGCCGCCACGCCGCGCATGGTCCGCCAGGCCGGGGTGACCGACGAGAACGAACGCTACAAGCAGCGCGTGATCGACCTCGGCGTCGCCGCCTTCAAGGGCTGCTCGCCGCTGAAGCTGCCGGCGGAATATTATTCCACCCCGTCGGGCGGCTGGAACAACATCAACTTCCAGTGGAAGATCCGGTGAGTCCTGCCGCACACATGGCGTCACCCCGGACGTGTTCCGGGGTCCACCGGGCGGCAAGCGGCGACGCAGGCGGCGAGAGGCCAGCCGCCGCGGACACGTGGACCCCGGAACGGGTCCGGGGTGACGAGGGATTGGTGCCAGTGAAGGTAAAGAGGTTTCAGACGATGCCCATGATCCGATCCCTGCTCGTAGCGCTGGGCGTCGCCCTCGCCGCCCCCGCCATGGCGCAGGATGCACCCGCACCGCAGGATCAGGCCGCGCCCACGGGACAGCAGGGTCCGGCGCCGCTTGAGGTTTCCGTCACCGGCGGCGTCTCGGCACCGATGCCGATCGCCATCCCCGCGATGCCGACCGCCCAGGTCGTCGACACGCCCGCCGGCTCCACCGACGCGCTCGGCCGGCAGATGGCGGACATCATCGCCAACGACCTCAGGAACTCGGGGCTGTTCACGCCCTTGGGCGCCAACCAGTTGCGCCCCGTCGGCTTTCAGGAGGTCAACGCCCCCGCATTCGACTATTGGGGCGGCACCGGCGCGCAGGCGCTCGTTCAGGGCTTCGTCCGCGCCAACGGCGATGGCAACCTGACGATCGGCTGCTACCTGTACGACGTTTTTTCCAAGATCGAGCTGAAGCGTACCGGCTTCGTCGTCTCGCCCGCCGACTGGCGGCGCGCCGGCCATAAATGCGCCGACATGGTCTATTCGCGGCTGACCGGCGAAGGTCCGTATTTCGACAGCCGCGTCGTCTACGTCAGCGAAACGGGGCCGAAGGGCAAGCGCATCAAGCGCCTCGCCATCATGGACCAGGACGGCGCCAACCACCGCTTCCTCACCAACGGCCAGTCGATCGTGCTGACGCCGCGCTTCGCACCGAACCAGCAGTCGATCGTCTACATGAGCTACGAAAACGACCGGCCGTCGATCTACGTCTACGATCTCGGTTCGGGCCGCCCGCGCCGGGTGGTGCAGAACGCCAGCCTCACCTTCGCGCCGCGCTTCTCGCCCGACGGCCGCTGGATTCTCTTCTCGATGGCGCAGAACGGCAACACCGATATCTACCGCGTCTCGGCGCAGGGCGGTACGCCGCAGCGGCTCACCAATTCGCCCGGCATCGATACCGGCGGCAGCTATTCGCCCGACGGCAGCCGCATCGTGTTCGAGAGCGACCGGTCGGGCGGCCAGCAGATCTACGTGATGAACGCCGACGGATCGAACCAGCAGCGGATCAGCTTCGGCGGCGGCCGCTATGCGACGCCGGTGTGGAGCCCGCGCGGCGACCTCATCGCCTTCACCAAATTGGGCGGCGCCTTCCGCATCGGCACCATGTCGCCCAGCGGCAGCGGCGAGAAGATCCTGACCCGCGGCCAGGACGAGGGGCCGAGCTGGTCGCCCAACGGCCGCGTCATCACCTTCTACCGCTCGGGCTCGGGCAGCGGCGGCAAGGCGGACCTGTGGATGGTCGACCTGACCGGCCAGGTCGAGCGCCGCATCCCGACGCCGCTCGACGGGTCGGATCCGGCCTGGGGACCCTTGCGGCCGTAAAGCGTTACGAACAGGGAGTTTCGGGGGCGAAACGTTCCAGTCACGGGAGACATGACGATGGCAAGATTGACCCACACGCTGCTCGCCGCAGCCGCACTCGCTTCGCTGGCGGCCTGCGCCAGCAAGCCCAAGCAGCTGCCGCCGCCTCCGGTCGACAACACCGCCGGCCTCAACACGCCCCCGCCCGCGACCGGTCCGGTCGGCGACACCGTCGTGCCCGGTTCGGATGCCGATTTCCGCCGCTCGGTGACGTCCAACACCGTGCTGTTCGGCCTCGACCAGAGCGACGTCGACGCCGATGCGCGCGCGATCCTCGACAGCCAGGCCGCCTGGCTGCAACGCTATCCGCAGGTGCGCGCGACGATCGAAGGCCATGCCGACGAGCGCGGCACGCGCGAATACAACCTCGGCCTCGGCGATCGCCGTGCCAATGCCGCCAAGAATTATCTCGTCGCCAAGGGCATCGACCCGTCGCGCCTGACGACGATCAGCTACGGCAAGGAACGCCCGGTCGCGCTGGGATCGGACGAGGCGAGCTGGGCGCAGAACCGCCGCGCGGTGACCGTCGTCCTCAACTGAGCCACGCCGACCGCACCTGTCATGCCCGTAGCGGGGGGCATGACGGGTGCTATGGCCGATGCACTGGCCGTTGGCACGCGGCCGTGGCGCGGCTAGGCCGCCTTGATGCCCATCCTCGCCAATCCGCGGCTGCGCCTGCCGGTCCTGATCCTCGTCGCGATCGGCGCGCGGGCGCTGACTTTCGGCAATCCGGTGGTGCATGTCGACGAGGAATTCTACTTCGTCACCGCCTTGCGGATGTGGCAGGGCGCTTTGCCCTTCGTCGATATCTGGGATCGCAAGCCGGTCGGGCTGTTCCTCCTGTACGCGATCCCGGCCCGGCTCGGCTTTCCCGCCGGCATCCTGGCCTATCAGCTGCTCGCCACCGCCAGCGCGATCGCCACCGCATGGGCAGTCGCCCGGCTCGCCGATCGGCTGGGCTACGCCGCCGGGGCGACCGCGGCGGGCATCGCCTATCTGCTCTGGCTGGTGCTGCTCGGCGGGCAGGACGGGCAGGCGCCGGTCTTCTACAATCTGTTGATGATCGTCGCCGCGCTGCTGATCGTGCCGCCGCACATCACGCGAGCGCGCGGCTTCGGGGCGATGGTGCTGGTCGGCATCGCGTTGCAGATCAAATATTCGGTCGTCTTCGAAGGCATCTTCTTCGGCCTGTGGCTGATGCTCGCCGACTGGCGGGCGACGCGCCGGCCGGTGGTGACGCTGGCCTATGGCGCCGCGCTGGCGGCCGTCGCGCTCGCCCCCACCGGCATCGCTGCCGCCTGGTATGCCGCAATCGGGCGATGGGATGCCTTCGCTTATGCCAATTTCATCTCGATCTTCCATCGCAACCCCGACCCGCTCGGCGAGCTGGCGCAGAACCTCGGCCAGCTGATCCTCATCGTGTCGCCGGTCGTCTCGCTCGCCGTCCTCGCCCTGCGTCGCGAGACGCCGTCCGCCGGCGCCGCCGAACGGCGCTTCGTCGCGCTGTGGCTGGCGGTGGCGATCGGCAGCGTGCTCGTCTTCCGCCCCTGGTTCGATCATTATGCGCTGCCGATCCTGCTGCCCGCCTGCGCCGCCGCCGCCGGCCTGCTCGGTCGCGCGACATGGCAGCGGCGCTGGACCTCGGCGCTGCTGCTGACCGCGGCGCTCGCCGGACAGATCACGCTGCTCGTCCAGCGCATGGAGCGCGGCGACGCGCGACAGCTCGCCGCGATCGCCCGGGCGGTCGGCCACGGCCCGGGTTGCCTCTACGTCTATTCCGGCAATCCGATGATCTATGCCGCAACGGGGCGCTGCGCCCTCTCGCCCTATCTCGTGTCCTCACACCTCTCCCGCATGCGCGAAGCGGGGGCGACCGGCGTCGACCAGGATGGCGAGATTCGCCGCATCCTCGCGGCACGCCCCGCGGTGATCGTCATGCGGCCGCCGTTCAAGGGCGAACGGCCCATCGGCCGCGCCCTGGTCGTCGCCGCCGTCGCACGCGACTATCGGCTGACCGCCACGCTGCCGATGGGCAACGAGCTGTTGCGCGTCTATCATCGCACGCGATGAAACGCCTGTTCGCCTCGATCCACGACGTCTCGCCCCGTTTCGAGGGGGAGGTCGACCGCCTGCTCGACCATCTCGCCCCGCATGTCGGCCGGCGGCTCGCGATGCTGGTGGTGCCCGATCACTGGTCCAGCGCGCCGATCACCCCCGCCTTCGCCACCCGCCTGCGCGGCTGGGCAGACGAGGGTATCGAGATGTTCGTCCACGGCTGGACGCACCGCGACGACAGTGCGCATGCCGGCGGCTCCGCCGCGTTCAAGGCCAAGCATATGACGGCGGGCGAAGGCGAATTCCTGGGCCTCAGCCATGCCGAGGCGCTGCTGCGCATGCGCCGCGGCAAGGCGCTGGTGGAGGATGTCACCGGCCGCGCCGCCACTGGCTTCATCGCCCCCGCCTGGCTCTATTCGCAAGGCGCGCGTGCCGCGCTGAAGGATGCAGGCTTCGCGCTGGCGGAGGATCACGCCCGCGTCTGGCAGCCCGGCGGCGCCACGGTCGCGCGCGGGCCAGTCATCACCTGGGCCAGCCGCAGCCGCCCGCGACAGCTGAGCTCGCTCGCCGCGGCCGGCGTGCTACGCCATGCCTTGCAGCCGACGCGCAACGTCCGCATCGCGGTGCATCCGGGCGACACCGGCGTGCCCGCACTGCTCGCCAGCATCACCGCGACCTTTGCCGCGTTCCGCCGGCACCGGCCGGCGGCCTACGCGGACCTTCTCGCCGGCTGACCCGCCTTGGCCGCGATCACCGCGGCATAATGCGCGACCAGATCGGCGGCATGCTCCTCGTCGGTGCGTACCCGGGACGAGGCGACCAGCGCCGCGCGCCGCAGCATCGGCCGGTCCCGCGCCAGCAGCCGCAGGATCGCATCCGCGCAGGAGCGCGCGTCGCGTTGCTCGTACACCTCGGCGTAGCGCGGGTCAGCGATCTCGGCGGTGCCGCCGCCGTTGGGCACGATCAGCGGCGTGCCGCTTGCCAGCGCTTCCGCCGGCACCAGCCCGAACGTCTCGGTGCCGCAGCCGTGGATATAGGCATCGGCGCTCGCCATGATCGTCGCCAGCCGACGGCGGTCGTACACCGGCTTGAACAGGCGGATGTGCGGATTGTCGCCGATATGCCGTTCCAGCGTCTTGGTATCCATGCCCTGGCCCAGGATCACGAGGCCGACGGGCGCCTGGGCGCCGACGCATTGCACCGCGTCGATCACCGTCGGCCACCGCTTTTCGGGATGATGGCGGCCGACACCCAGCAGCAGATGCGCGTGCGGCGGCAGGCCGCATTGCTGGAGCAGCGCGGTGCGCAGCGATTCGTCGCGCAGGTCGGGTGAGAAATGCGCCCGCTCGATACCGAGCGGCATGGTCGCATCGACATGCACGCCGCGCGCGGCGAGCTGGCGGGTCAGCGACGGGCCGTTGGTCACCACCGTGTCGAACTGGTCGAGGCAATGGCCGAGATAGCGGTCGTACCAGGAAAAGGCGCGCTCGATCCGCTTGCCGGAGGCGAGCTGCTTGAACCAGCGCTTGGGATAGGCCTCCAGATTGTCGTTGTGCATGAAATAGGACCGGATCGCCCGGCCGCGCCATTGCGCGACGATCCACGCGCTCTTCCACGGCGAGCAATTCTCGACCACGTCGGGGTCGAGCGCATCGAGCCGGCGGTGGAGCGGCTCGGCATCCCAGAACAGGCCGTAATTGGCATCGAACGGCATGCCCGCCGCCTTGATGTAATGCACCGCGCCGCCGCCCGGCCGCTCCTCGATCCGGTCCTCGCGGCCGGGGGCGAGCACGATCAGCTCGTGACCCATGCCGGCCAGCACCTCGATCTTGCGATCGATATAGGTGCGCACCCCGCCGCCGGTCGGCGAATAGATCTCGTTGACGTCGACGATCCGCATGGCGCGCCTCAATTGTCCTTCAGCGGGGCGAAACCGCTCATGATCCCGCGCAGATACTGCATGCGGACGACGCGCTCCGCCGTGCCCTCGCCGACGTCGACCACCGCCTGCGGCAGCTTGGGGCGCGACATGCCGAGCTTGCCCGAACCGGGGAAGCCGGCGCCGTCCTTGAAGAAATTGAACTTGTTCTTGCCGTCGCGATCGTGGGTGACGAGCAGCGCGTAGCGGCCGGGGCGCGGCACGCGGATGCACACCGCGACCGGGCCGCTCGCCGGGATGCCGGTCCAGACGCGGCGGAACGTCTTGCCCTGCGCCACCAGCACGTTGTCGTCCTTCAGGAAATCCTCGTCGTCGGCGGGATACAGCTCCAGCTTGATGCGGCCCTGCCGGTCCTTCATGCCGACGACCTGGGCGAGGATCGCCGGGCCGCCGCCGGGCCGGCACGCCGCCTCGTCGCTGCCCAGCACCTGTGCGGCGGCCGGTGCCGCCGTCATCGCTGCCGCCGCCGCCGCTACCGCCGCCAGAGTGAACGCAACACGCTTCATGCCGGCTTCCTCGTCGCCAGATGGTGCAGGCCGAAGCCCAGGATCAGCAGCGCATGCACCAGCAGCACCGCGGCTGCGGTAAAGGCGATGAGCTCCGACAGGGCCTGGTCTTCGCCGATCATCAGGATCGCGAAGTTGGCGAAAAGCAGGTCTTTGTTGGGCAGCAGGGGCAGGCGCGAGAACAGCATCCGCCCGGCCGACAGGAACAGCCACGTGCCGAGCGCCACGCTCGGCATCGCCAGCGCCCAGGCGAGCGCCAGGAAGAACGCCCCCAGGATCAGCCGCGCGCAATGCACGCCGAACACGAACCACAATTGCCCGCGCGGCAGCGAGAACACCTTGCGCGAAAAGATCAGGAACGGCAGCGACGTGCCGAAGATCACCGCCAGCGACCCGTAGACGTAGCGCATCATTTCCGGCGGGATCAGGTTGCGCCCGACCGGCAGCGCGATCGCGATCATCGCCAGCGTCACCGCATTGCCGGCGATCGCCGACAGGATCGACACGTCCTTCACCGCCCCGAACGGCGCCGCGACCAGCTGCGCGCGCGCCCGCGCCCAGGCATAGAAATAGGCCTCGCCCGAATAGCCCATCACCACGTCGTTCGCGATCCGCTTCTTGATGAGCGCGACGAGCCCGGCGAGCGGGATCCCCCACAGCCGGCGGAAGATCACATAGTCGGCGACCGGCGGCACGAAATAGAGCAATGCGAAGGCAAGGTAGAACAACGGGTTGCGCGGCGTCGCCCGTTCCAGGCCGGCAAGACCGGCGTTCAGCAGCTCATGCGCCAGACCCGCCAGCATGGCGAGCGTGACCAGCCCGCCGATGATCGCAGGCCAACGGCTCCGGATGGTTTTCAAGGGCTGTAGCCCCGCGATGTCCGGGGACGGCGGCACGATCTCGGCGTGGGGACGGCCTGCGCTATGGTCGATCTGCACCCGTTGGTCCGAACGATGATGGTGCCCGCCGCTTAACCTCAATCGACCTTTCGTGCACATGAATTTCGTTTCACTGTCGCGTCACGCACACCTATGGCAGACGTTTCAAGACGATGCCGGCCGACCATATCCTCACCTTTGCCCAGGACCTGGCAGGCGGCGGCGTCGAGCGGGCGCAGTTGCGCCTCGCCCGCGGCTGGCTGGCGGCGGGGCGGCGGGTGACGCTGGCGATCGGCGATTCGCGCGGCGCGCTTGCCGGCGAGATCCCGCCCGGCCTCGCCATCGAGCCGATGGGCGGGCGCGGCTATGCGCGGCAGCTTGTCCGGCTGCCCGCCATCGTCCGGCACCTGCGCCCCGATGCGGTGTTCTGCGCCGGCAACCATTATACGCTGGTCGCCGCCTGGCTGCGCGCACGGCTGGGCGCGGAGTGTCCGCCGATCGTCGCCAAGATGTCCAATGCCACGCAGCGCGGCGACCATGGCCTGTTGCTCGGCACCGGGCAGCGGCTGTGGCTGGCGCAGCACGGCCGTTTCCTCGATCACCTCGTGGCGATGACGCCGGCCACGGCGGCGCAGGCGGCGCGCGCGACGCGCATGGAATTGCGCACCAGCGTCATCCCCAATCCGCCCGCCCTCCACGACGACGCCGCCGCCGCCGTGCCGCCGCTCCCCGCCGGGCGGATCGTCCTGGGTGTCGGCCGCCTTGCGCCGCAGAAGCGCTGGGACCGGCTGGTCGCAGCCGTCCCGGCGCTGCCCGCCGATGTGCAGGTGGTGATCCTCGGCGAGGGCGAACTCCGCGGCGCGCTGGAACGGCAGGTCCGCGACGCCGGCCTCGCCGGCCGCGTCCACCTGCCCGGCCATGTCGCCGATCCGCTGCCAGCTATGGCCCGCGCCGGCGTTCTCGCGCTGCCTTCCGATTACGAAGGCGTGCCCGGTGTGCTGCGCGAATCGCTGTCGGTCGGCACGCCCGTCGTCGCCACCGCCTGCAGCCCGTCGGTGCAGGAGATCGTCGCGACGCCGGCGCATGGCAGCATCGTCGCGATGGACGATCCCGCCGCGCTGGCCGCCGCGCTCACCCACTGGCTGGACGCCCCGCGCCCGGTGCCGGTGCCGCAGCCCGGCAGCGACTCCGCCGCGCGCTACCTGGCGCTATTCGACGCCCTTACCTGAATCCTGCTCGCCCTCGCGCTCGGCGCTGCGTTCCAGGGCGGTCTTCACCATCGCCGTCATCGGATCGGCGAGCGCCAGCCCCAGGATGCCGAACAGCGCGCTGGCCATGATCTGCGCACCCAGCGTCAGCGCCGGCGGCAGGTCCACCGTCTTCTTGGCGACGATCGGCAGCAGCACGTAGCCGTCGAAGCCCTGCACGATCACATAGGTGCCGATCGCCCAGAAGCCGACATGGGTGCCCGCCGAGAAACCGACCGCGATCATCAGCGCGCCGCTGATGAAGGCGCCGATATTGGGGATGAAGGCGAGCAATCCGGTCAGGATGCCCAGAATCATCGCCATCGGCACGCCGCCGATCGACAGCGCGACGCCGGTCAGGATGCCCTCCGCCACCATGCCGAGCAGGCGGCCGGCGAGCAGGCGGCGCAGCGTCTTGCCCATCCACTCGACGACGACGGAGAACTCCGCGCGGTTGCGCCGCGGCACCATCCATTCGAGGCCGCGCAGGTAGGTGCGAGGGTCCATCGCCACGAACAGGCCGATGACGACGATCATGAACATCGTCGTCAGCGCGCCGAAGGCGGTGCCAACCCAGGAGGTGATCCGCCCGACCGAGGACAACGCCTGCCGTGCGATGCCGCTGACGTCGGAGGCACCGGGCATCAGGCCCTGCGTGCTCAGCCAGCTCGTCACCCGGTTCGCCTGCGATTCCAGCGTCGAGCGCAGCTGCGATACCTGCGCCGACACCTGCACGCCGGTGAGGTAGAAGGTGCCGGCAAGGAAGGCGATCGTCAGCAGGACGACGATCAGCAACCGCCAGCCGCGCCCGATCGGCAGCACCTTGCCGAGCAGCCGCACGCCGCCGTCGAGCAGGGCCGCGAACACCAGCCCGGCAAAGATGATGAGCAGCGGCTGCACCAGGATCACCGCCAGCGCGATGGCACCGGCGAGGCCCAGCCACACCGTCGCCCGCTTCAGCTCCTGCCGCACGAACGGATCGCGCAACTCGTTCGGGCTCGGATCCTGCACGATCGCGGGGCCGGTCGCTGCGTCGCTCATGCTATTTGTCCGATGCGGGATGGAGCGACAGGCCGGCACGGCCCGAGCGCAGCGATCCCCACCAGGTCAGCGGGTTAAGCGTCGCATCGCCATCCAGGCTGAAGGTGAGGAATTCGGCGCGGCCGCCCAGGTTCTCATAGGGCACCGGGCCACCCAGCCCGAGCTGCGACAGCGCGAAACGGCTATCGGCGGACCGGTCGCGGTTGTCGCCCATCAGGAAGACGTGGTTGGCGGGGATCTTCACCGGGCCGTAATTGTCGCCGGGGCTGTCCGGTTCCAGATCGACCGTGTCGTAATGGCGGCCGTTGGGCAGCGTCTCGGTCACGATCGGCAGGTGGCAGACGTAGCCGCCGCGCTTGGAGCCCTGGGGCGCGGGCCGCTTGGCGCCGTAATATTCGCTCTCGCTGCACGGGCTGTTGGTATCGACCGGCAGGTCGACGTAATGCAGCGGGCCGCGCTGGATCGGCTTGCCGTTCAGGATCACCGTGCCGCCGCGCACCGCCAGCGTGTCGCCGGGCAGGCCGATGACGCGCTTGATGTAATCGTTGCGGGTGCCCGGCGGGGTGACGATCACCACGTCGCCGCGCGTCGGCAGGCTGCCGAACAGGCGGCCGTGGACGAACGGCAGGCCGACGCTCCAGCTTTCCTCCGGTTCACGCAGCACCAGGCTCTTGAAGATCGCGACCGGGTTGGGGATCGTCGGCGAGACGAACGACCAGCCATACGCGAATTTCGACACCACCAGCCGGTCGCCGATCCTGAGGCCGGGCAGCATGGATTCGGACGGGATGTAAAAGGGCTTGGCGATGAAGCTGTGGAAGCCGAGCACGATCAGTACCAGCCAGAAAATGCCCTTGATCTCGCCCCACCAGTCGGTCGACTTCTTTGGGGGCGCCGCGGCCGGTTCGGGCGCCGCCACCCCTGCCGCCGCCGCTTCGCTGGGCTTGCTGCCGTCCAACACCGCTTCCTTCATGGCTGGGGATCCGGAATCGCCTCGATGATCACGAAGGCCTGTGCCCAGGGATGATCGTCGGTCAGGGTCAAATGTATCCGTGCGACGTGGCCGTCGGGGATCATCGCGTCAAGGCGTTCCTTCGCGCCGCCGGTCAGCGCCAGCGTGGGCGCGCCCGAGGGGGCGTTGACGACGCCGATATCCTTCATGAACACGCCCGCCTTGAAGCCGGTGCCGACCGCCTTCGAAAACGCCTCCTTCGCCGCGAAGCGCTTGGCGAGCGTGCCGGCCCGCGTGAACGGCCGCCGCGCGGCGCGCGCCAGCTCGGCGTCGGTGAACACGCGGGTTTCGAAGCGCGCGCCGAACCGCTCCAGCGACGCCTGGATTCGCTCGATATTGCACAGGTCCGACCCCAGGCCGACGATCATGCGCCGATCCTCCCCGGCACGGGATCACCCACGCGCCGCATCCATCTCCTCGCGCATCCGCCGCACGCTCTCGTCCAGCCCGACGAACAGCGCCTCGCCGACCAGGAAATGGCCGATGTTCAATTCGCGCACCTGCGGAATCGCCGCGATCGGCCCGACATTGTCGAAGGTCAGGCCATGGCCGGCGTGCACCTCGATGCCGTTCTTCACCGCCAGCGCGGCGGCATCGGCCAGCCGGCGCAGCTCCTCGGCGCGCGCCTCGCCGTCCAGTTCGGCATAGCGGCCGGTGTGCAGCTCGACCACCGGCGCGCTCAGTCGCATCGCCGCCTCGATCTGGCGCGGGTCGGGCTCGATGAACAGCGAGACGCGGATCCGCGCCGCACCCAGCTCCGCCACCAGCGGCGCCAGCCGGTTGTGCTGTCCGGCGGCATCGATACCGCCCTCGGTCGTCCGCTCCTCGCGCTTTTCCGGCACGATGCAGGCCGCATGCGGGCGGTGGCGCAGCGCGATGCCCAGCATCTCGTCCGTCGCCGCCATTTCGAGGTTGAGCGGCACGGTCAGCGCCGCCGACAGCCGGGCGATATCGTCGTCGGTGATATGCCGCCGATCCTCGCGCAGGTGCGCGGTGATGCCGTCCGCCCCCGCTTCGGCCGCCAGCAGCGCGGCGCGCACCGGATCGGGATAGCCGCTGCCGCGCGCATTGCGGACGGTCGCGACATGGTCGATGTTGACCCCCAGCCGAAGGCGATCGTCGGCGGCGCGAAGGCGATCGGTCAAGCCGCCCGGCTCCCCGGCTTGAGCGCAGGAATCGCGGCCAGTTCGGGCGGCACCGCATCGGCCGCATAGGTCGGCACGTCCAGCCGGATCAGCGGAAAGAACGGCACGCCCAGATCGGCCGTCCCGCCAGACCGGTCGACCAGCGCGGCGCCCGCGATCACGCGCCCGCCCGCCGCCTCGATCGCCGCAATCGCCTCGCGCGACGACAGCCCGGTGGTGACGACGTCCTCCATCATCAGCACCTCCTGCCCCGGCTCCAGGCGGAACCCGCGGCGCAATTCGAAGGTACCGGTCGGCCGCTCGACGAACATCGCCTCGACGCCCAGCGCGCGCGCCATCTCGTGCCCGGCGATCACGCCGCCCATCGCCGGGGAGACGACTGCGCCGATCCGCGCCTTCAGCTCCGCCGGGATCCGCTCCACCAGCGCCTCCGCCAGCCGCGCGCCCCGGCGCGGGTCCATCAGCACGCGGGCGCATTGCAGGTAGCGCGAGCTCCTGAGGCCGGACGACAGGATGAAATGCCCTTCCAGCAGGGCATCGGCGGCGCGGAATTCGGCCAGCACGTCGTCGTCGGTCATCATGCGTCTCACGAAAACTGCGTCGGATATGGCCGCTCCATAAGAACTCGCCACGCCTGCGCCAAGCGCCCGCGCGTCATAAACATGGGTGTGGCGCTTGAGGCCCGCCGTGCCCGCGCGTATAGGCCATGGCAAAAGGGGTGCAATTTCCGCGCCCGGAACGGCCCGCACGCCGGGCGGGCGAGGGAATAGGACGGGGTGACGACACGCATGCGCACAGGGTTCAAGGGGATCGCACTCGCCGCGGGGCTGGCGCTTGCAGGCATGGGGGTCGCCGCACAGGCATCGCCGAAACCGCAGGCCGCCGCCGCTCCGGCCGGCGTGTCGAACGTCGCGCCGACCACGGCGGCCGCGACGCCGCCGGCCGCTCCCACCTCGCCGCTGCTCGCACAGGACGGCGCACCGGTGACCGCGATCGAGCCCGGCGTCGGCCATCCGGTCGACGGCCGCATCGGCCTGCAACCGCAGGTCACGCGCAACGGGCAGTTCGCGCACTGGTTCCACGATTCGATCCTGTTCCCGCTCATCACGATCATCAGCGTCTTCGTCCTGCTGCTGCTGCTCTGGGTCGTCGTCCGCTATCGCAAGGCGGCGAACCCCATCCCGTCCAAGACGAGCCACAACACCGCGATCGAGATCATCTGGACGCTGGCACCGGTCATCATCCTGGTGCTGATCGCCGTGCCCTCGATCGGGCTGCTGCAGGCGCAGTTCAAACCCGCCCCGGCGGGCGCGGTGACGCTGAAGGCGATCGGCAACCAATGGTATTGGAGCTATCAATACCCGGATAACGGCGGGTTCGAGATCACCGCCAACATGCTGAAGGAAAAGGATCAGGTCGCCAAGGGCGAGCGGTTCCGCACCGATGCCGACGGCCCGCGCCTGCTCGCGGTCGACAACCGCATCGTGCTGCCGGTCGGCGTGCCGATCCGCCTCATCACCACCTCGCAGGACGTGATCCACAGCTGGGCGGTGCCCGCCTTCTGGATCAAGCTGGACGCGGTGCCCGGCCGTCTCAACGAAACGAGCTTCACCATCGAAAAGCCCGGCCTCTACTTCGGCCAGTGCTCCGAATTGTGCGGCGCGCGCCACGCCTTCATGCCGATCGCGGTGCAGGCGGTTCCGCCTGCGGAATTCGCCGCTTGGGTCCGCGCCAAGGGCGGCACCATGCCGGGCAGCAAGGCGCCCTCGGACAAGGTGATCCCGCAGCCGGGCGCAGAAGGCTCCGCGGTGAAGCGCGAGGAGGCGCGGGAAGCGGACGCGATCACCGGCCCCGACAACGGCACGGAACCGGTGCTGCGCCCCACCACCGAGGTCAATGCCTCTCCGACAACGACGCAGGGTGCGACCGGCAACCCGGCCACCGGCAACGCGGGACAGTAAGATGACGGATACCGCTCTCCACCCCCACGCTTTCGTCGCGCACGACGATCACGCGCATCACGATGCCGATCACAAGCCCGGCTTCTTCGCCCGCTGGTTCATGTCGACGAACCACAAGGACATCGGCACCCTCTACCTGATCTTCGCGATCGTCGCTGGGATCATCGGCGGCGCCATCTCGGGCCTGATGCGCGCCGAGCTGGCGCATCCCGGCATCCAGTATCTCGTCGGCTGGGCGAACTTCCTGCCCGGCGGCGACGGCGGCCTCGACCATGCGCTCCACCTGTGGAACGTGCTCATCACCGCGCACGGCCTCATCATGGTGTTCTTCATGGTCATGCCCGCCATGATCGGCGGCTTCGGCAACTGGTTCGTGCCGATCATGATCGGCGCGCCGGACATGGCGTTCCCGCGGATGAACAACGTCAGCTTCTGGCTGCTCATCCCGGCGTTCTCGCTGCTGCTCGCCTCGCCCTTCTTCGGCGGCGCCGGCACCGGCTGGACGGTTTACGCCCCGCTCTCGACCTATGGCGAGCCCGGGCCGTCGGTGGACATGGCGATCCTGTCGCTCCACCTCGCCGGCGCCTCGTCGATCCTCGGCGCGATCAACTTCATCACCACCATCTTCAACATGCGCGCGCCGGGCATGACGCTGCACAAGATGCCGCTGTTCGTCTGGTCGGTGCTGGTCACCGCCTTCCTGCTGCTGCTCGCGCTGCCGGTGCTCGCCGCGGCGATCACCATGCTGCTGACCGACCGCAACTTCGGCACCACCTTCTTCGACCCCGCCGGCGGCGGCGATCCGATCCTCTACCAGCACCTGTTCTGGTTCTTCGGCCACCCCGAAGTGTACATCATGATCCTGCCGGGCTTCGGCATCGTCAGCCAGATCATCGCCACGTTCAGCCGCAAGCCCGTCTTCGGCTATCTCGGCATGGCCTATGCCATGGTCGCGATCGGCGTCGTCGGCTTCGTCGTGTGGGCGCACCACATGTTCGTCACCGGCCTCAGCGTGAACGTGAAGATGTACTTCACCGCCGCCACCATGGTCATCGCGGTACCGACCGGCATCAAGATCTTCTCGTGGATCGCGACGATGTGGGGCGGTTCGCTGTCGTTCAAGACGCCGATGGTCTGGGCGATCGGCTTCATCTTCATGTTCACCGTCGGCGGCGTCACCGGCGTCGTGCTCGCCAACGGCGGCATCGACGATTACATGCAGGACACCTATTACGTCGTGGCGCACTTCCACTACGTGTTGTCCCTGGGCGCCGTGTTCGGCCTGTTCGCCGGCTTCTACTACTGGTTCCCGAAGATGTTCGGGAAGATGTACAACGAGTTCCTCGGCCAGCTGCACTTCTGGGTGTTCTTCGTCGGCGTGAACGTGCTGTTCTTCCCGATGCACTTCCTCGGCCTGCAGGGCATGCCGCGCCGCTATCCGGACTATCCGGATGCCTATGCGACGTGGAACGCGATCGCGACGCACGGCTATGAGATCATGGCCGCCGGCATGGTGATCTTCTTCGTCAACGTGATCTATTCGCTGATCGCGGGGCCGAAGGCGCCGGACAATCCCTGGGGCGAAGGCGCGACGACGCTGGAGTGGACGCTCTCCTCGCCGCCGCCCTACCACCAGTTCGAAACCCTGCCGAAGATCGATTGACGGCGGGCGGGCGAAAACCCGCCCGGCCCGGCCGACGCGGCAAAGCCGCGATCGATCCCCGCCTCCGCGGGGACAGGCTTACGGGATTTACTCCCGTGACGATCCCGGACCGAACAGGTTAAAACGCCCCGGCTCACCCCGGGGCGTTTTTCGTTACGGCTGCGGCCAACCCGGCCCGATCCGCGCCGACCCGATCGGCGTTAAGCCTCTTCGTTAACATCTCGCCTGCTATGGTGCCGCTACAGGTCCGGAACGCTCGCGGGAGGGTGTTCGAGCGCGCCGGTCGGGGGACTGCAACACGATGCTGGATCAGGATCCGGCGGGCGCCGATACGCTCGCCATCGTTTCGGACGACGCGGGCGGAGCGGATCCGCTGAAACTCGGCGGCACGCTCGCGCCGGCGCTGCTGCTCGCCGCCTGCGGCAGCGGCGGCACAGGCGGTCCGGCGCCGACCGCATCGACACCCGTCGTCGTCGCCCCCGCCGCGATCACCCCGACGCAGGCCAGCCGCTTCCTCGCGCAAAGCACCATGGGCGCGACCCGCACGATGATCGATACGGTCGTCAGCCGCCGCTACGAAGGCTGGATCGACGACCAGTTCGCACTGCCGCGCGCGACCTCGCATTGGGACTGGCTCGTCGCCAACGGCTACGCCGTCGCCGCCAACATCAACGGCGAGGCAGGCTTCGACACGACGCTGTGGCGACAGATGATCGCCGAGCCCGACCAGCTGCGCCAGCGCATCGGCATGGCGCTGCTCGACATGCTCGTCGTCGGCATCGGCGGGGTGAATCTCAACTGGAAGCAGTTCGCCACCGCGGCCTATGTCGACGTGCTGCTCGACAACGCCTTCGGCAATTACCGCACGCTGCTGGATGCGATCACCACCAACGCGGCGATGGGATCGTTCCTCACCTTCCTCGGCAACCGCAAGGCCAATGCCGCGACCGGCGCGCAGCCCGACGAGAATTACGCGCGCGAGCTGATGCAGCTGTTCACGCTCGGCCTCTACCAGCTGAATGCCGACGGCAGCGTCAGGACCAATGCCGGCGTCCCGCTCGAAACCTATACGCCGGCCGACGTCTCCGGCCTCGCCCGCGTCTTCACCGGATTGAGCCTCGCCACCACGGTCAGCAGCACGCCCGATCGCTATCGCCAGCCGCTGGTGATGAACGCCGCGATCAACGAAACCGGCACCGCCAGCTTTCTCGGCACCTCGACCAGCGGCGGCGGCATGGCGGCGATCAGGACCGCGCTCGACACGATCTTCGCGCATGCCAACCTGCCGCCCTTCGTCTCGAAGCAGCTGATCCAGCGCCTCGTCACCAGCAACCCCTCGCCCGCCTATGTCGGCCGCGTCGCCGCCGTCTTCGCCAACAACGGCGCAGGCGTACGCGGTGACATGAAGGCGGTCATCAAGGCGATCCTGCTCGACACCGAGGCGCGCAGCGACGACGCCCTCGCCAGCACCACCGCCGGCAAGCTGCGCGAACCCGTCATGCGGCTCACCGCCTGGGCGCGGTTGGCGAAGATCGCCTCCGCCTCCAACGCCTGGGGCTTCGGCGACACCTCCAGCCAATCCAACCGGCTCGGCCAGTCGATGGGGCGCAGCGCCACCGTCATCAACTTCTTCCGCCCCGCCTACACGCCGCCCGCCACCGCGATCAGCAACGCCGGCCTCGTCGCGCCGGAATTTCAGATCACCAACGAACAAAGCGTCGTCGCCTACGTCAACTACATGCAGGCCCTGGTCGCCAACGGCACCGGCGACATGAAGCCGGACTATTCCGACCTCACGGCCAAGGCGTCCGACAGCGCCGCGCTGGTCGACGAGGTCAACCTCGTCCTCGCCGCCGGCCAGCTCGGCGCCGCCACCGTCAGCGCGATCCGCGCCGCGGTCGACAGCGTCGCGATGACGGCGAACAACGCCGCCACCAACCGCGTCGGCATCGCGCTGCTGCTGACGCTCGCCTCCCCCGACTTCCTGACCCTGCGGTGAGCCCCATGGATTTCGCCCGAGACGCCTCCCGCCGTGCCTTCCTCAAGCGCTCCGCCGCCCTCGGCGTCGCCGGGGTCGCCACGCCCTTCGTCACCAGCCTCGCCGCGATCGGCGAGGCGGCGGCGGCGACCGCCACCGATTACAAGGCGCTGGTCTGCATCTTCCTCTACGGCGGCAACGATTACGCCAACACGCTGCCCGCCTACGACCAGGCCAGCTATGCCGCTTATCTCGCCGCGCGTTCCAACATCGCGCTCAATCGCGAATCACTGGCGGCGACGCTGCTCAACCCGGCGAGCGCGCTGCCCGGCGGGCGGCAATATGCGCTGGCGCCGACGATGGTTTCGCTGCTGCCGCTGTTCGATCAGGGCAAGCTCGCCGTCGCGCTCAACGTCGGCACCCTCGTCCAGCCGACGACCAAGGCGCAATATCAGGCGAACAGCGTCCGCCTGCCGCCCAAGTTGTTTAGCCACAACGACCAGCAAAGCTATTTTCAGGCCTCCAATCCCGAAGGCGCCACCTCGGGCTGGGGCGGTCGGATCGGCGACCTGTTCCAGTCAGGCAACGGCGCCTCGACGCTGACCTGCATCAACGCCAGCGGCAATGCGGTGTACCTCACCGGCAAGGCGGCGGTGCAATATGCGATCGGCACCGGCGGCCCGATCGCGCTCATCAACAACGCCAGCTCCCTCTACGGCTCGACCACCGCGGCGGCGACGCTGCGCAGCCTGATGACCGGCAGCAACGCCAACCTCTTCGCCGGCGAGCACGCCCGCGTCAGCAAGCGCGCGCTCGACACCTATACCCAGGTCAGCGGCGCGCTCGCCGGCGCCCCGGCGGCGAACTTCCCGCTCTTCCCGACCGGCAACAGCCTTGCCGACCAGCTCAGGATGGTCGCGCGGCTGATCTCGGTGTCGTCGGAACTGGGCGCCAAGCGGCAGGTGTTCTTCGTCTCGATCGGCGGATTCGACCTGCACGACAATCTCGTCGCGCAGCATCCCGGATTGATCGGCAAGGTCGCCGACGCGATGCGCGCCTTCTACGACACCACCGTCGCTTTGGGCGTCGCGGACAAGGTGACGAGCTTCACCGCATCGGACTTCGGGCGGACGTTGCAATCCAACGACGATGGATCGGACCACGGCTGGGGCAGCCACCATCTCGTCATGGGCGGCGCGGTGCGCGGTCGCCGCTTCTACGGCACGCCGCCCGCGGTCGGCAACGGCACGCCCGACGACGTCGGCCAGGGTCGCCTGTTGCCGACGATCGCGGTCGACCAATATGCCGCGACGCTGGCCAGCTGGTTCGGCGTCGGCAACGGCGACCTCACCACAGTCCTGCCCAACATGGGCAATTACAACGCATCGGGCTGGAACCTCGGCTTCGTCTGACGTCAGGCCAGGCGATACCGCATGCCATTCGGGAGCGGCACGCCTGAGTCACGGAGCCCCTCGGCAACCCCTTGGCAGACGATGACGAACATCAGCAGGTTCAGCGCAGGCTGACCTGCAACCCGTCCATCACGAACTGCACCGCCAATGCGGCGAGCAACACGCCCAACAGGCGGGTGATCACCGCCTCGATCCGCGTCCCCAGCAGCCGCATCAGCGGCCCCGCGGCGAGCAGCGCCACCAGCGTCAGCAGCAGGATCGTCGCCATCGCCGCCAGCACCACCGCGGTCGCCTCGATCCCGTTGGTGCGTGCCATCAGCAGCATCACCGTCGCGATCGATCCCGGCCCGGCGATCATCGGCATCGCCATCGGGAAGATCGACACGTCCTCCACCTCGGGATCGGCGGCGACTTCGGCGGCGCGATCCTCGCGGCGCTGCGTGCGCTTTTCGAACACCATCTCCAGCGCGATCAGGAACAGCATGATGCCGCCCGCGATGCGAAAGCTCGCCAGGCTGATGCCGAGGCCGCGCAGCAATGGCTCGCCGAACAGCGCGAAGACCAGCAGGATCGCGCTGGCCACGCCCACCGCCCGGATCGCCATGGCGCGCCGCTGCGCCGCCGATGCGCCCGCCGACAGGCCGGCATAGATCGGCGCGCAGCCCGGCGGATCGATCACCACGAAAAAGGTGATGAGCGACGAGACGAAGAGCTCGATCATGGCCGCCCGATCACAGCGCCACCGCGTCCAGCGCCTCGCGCCGGCAGGCGGAGACATAGGTGTTGCGGATCAGGCAGGCGATCGTCATCGGCCCGACGCCGCCCGGCACCGGCGTGATCGCCCCCGCCAGGCCTTGCGCCGCCGCGAAGTCGACATCGCCGACCAGCCCCGCATCGGTGCGGTTGATACCGACATCGATCACGGTCGCCCCCGGCTTGATCCAGTCGCCCTGCACGAAGCGGGGAATACCGACGGCGGCGACCAGGATATCCGCCCGGCGGGTGTGCGCGGCGACGTCGCGCGTGCGACTGTGCACGATCGTCACCGTGCAGCTCTGCTGGAGCAGCAGCTGCGCCATCGGCTTGCCGACGATGTTGGAACGGCCGATCACCACCGCCTCCAGCCCGGCAAGCTGCGGATGCACGTCCTTCAGCAGCATCAGGCAGCCCAGGGGCGTGCAGGGCACGAAGCCCTCCGCCCCGATCGCCAGCCGCCCGGCATTGACCGGGTGGAAGCCGTCGACGTCCTTGTCGGGATCGATCGCCAGCAGCACCGCCTCGGCATCGATATGCGCCGGCAGCGGCAGCTGGACGAGGATGCCGTCCACCGCCGGATCGGCGTTCAGCTGCGCGACCAGCGCGAGCAGCGTCGCCGCATCGGTATCGGCGGGCAGGCGATGCTCGAAGCTTGCCATGCCGGCCTCGCGCGTCGCCTTGCCCTTGTTGCGGACATAGACCGCCGACGCGGGATCCTCGCCGACCAGCACCACGGCGAGGCCCGGCGCGCGGCCGGCGCGCTCGCGGAACGCGGCGACCGCATCGGCGACGCGGCCGCGCAGGGCGGCGGCATGCGCCTTGCCGTCGATGATCGCGGCGGTCATGCAGCGCCGTTCAGGATGATCGCGGATGCGACATTGTTGAGGATGATGTTGGCGATCATCATCAGCACCAGCACGGCGAGCGGCGCCAGGTCGATCCCGCCCGCGCTCGGCAACACCCGGCGCAGCGGCCGGTAGAGCGGCTCGGTCAGCCGGTCGAGGCCGTAGTGCAGCGAGCGCACGAAGTTGTTCGACGTGTTGATGACGTTGAACACGATCAGCAGCGACAGCACGAACTGCACGATGATGATCCAGCGTACCACGTCGAGCAGCACCTGGATGATCTGGATAAGGGTGAGCGCGATCACGCGGGGCTCCGTCTTGGGGGTCCGCCCCGCCCTAGCGATTTACCGCGCCCGCGAACAGGGGGTGCGTCGCGACGGCGCCGAGGGACAGCCATGCGCGCCGTGCTCGCGGAGAGCCCCCCTCCACCCCCCGCTACGCGGGCGGTCCCCCTCCCCCGCTAAAGCGAGGGAGGAGTTCATTATTCCTCCCTCGCCAGGGGGAGGTGGCGCCGCGAAGCGGTGACGGAGGGGGAGGTAAGCGGCAAACTAAGTGCCCGCGGAAACACACCCGCCACGCCCCCTCCCCCGGCTGCGCCAAGGGAGGAATTGGCTCACGCGTGCACCAGCGTCCCCGCGCCTGCGGAGGTGAAGATCTCCAGCAGCATCGCATGCGGCACCCGCCCGTCGAGGATCACCGCCGCGTCCACGCCCGCCTCGACCGCGGCGACGCAGGTGTCGACCTTGGGGATCATGCCCCCCGAAATCGTCCCGCCCGCCTTCAACGCCGCGATGCGCGCGGGGTCGAGGTCGGTCAGCAGGTTGCGATCCTTGTCGAGCACGCCGGCGACATCGGTGAGCAGGAAGAAGCGCGACGCGCCCAGCGCGCCGGCGATCGCGCCCGCCATCGTGTCGGCGTTGATGTTGTAGGTCGCGCCGTCCTTGCCCAGCGCGATCGGGGCGACGACGGGGATGATGCCGCTCGCCGACAGCGTGTCGATGATCGTCCGGTCGACCGCCACCGGCTCGCCGACGAAGCCCAGGTCGACGTGCCGCTCGATCCCCTGCAACGTATCGGGGGTGGTGCGGCCGACCTTTTCGGCGGTGACGAGGCCCGCATCCTTGCCGGAGATGCCGACCGCGCGGCCGCCGGCCTGGCCGATCCAGGCGACGATCTCCTTGTTGATCGATCCCGCCAAAACCATCTCGGCGATCCGCGCCGTCTCCGCATCGGTCACGCGCAGGCCGTCGACGAAGCGCGATTCTACGCCCAGCCGCTTCAGCATCGCGCCGATCTGCGGCCCGCCGCCGTGCACCACCACCGGATTGATGCCGACCGCCTTCAACAGCACCACGTCCTCGGCGAAATCGCGCGCCAGTTCGGGATCGCCCATCGCATGGCCGCCGTATTTCACCACGAAGGTGCGGCCCGCATAGCGTTGCAGGTAGGGCAACGCCTCGGTCAGCGTCTCGGCCTTGGCGAGCAGGGCGGCGGTGGCGGCGGAATCGGTCATCACGCGCGCGCTTTAGCGGCGGGGGGAAGGACGGGATAGCCCCGGCAATGTCCTCGTTCCTCCTACGCCGGGGGAGGGCTATCGCATAAAGCTGTTGCTGGGCTCGGTTGAAGGGACATGCCATCCCGATATCCGTCGTCACCCCGGACTTGGTCCGGCATCGCGGAGGATGAAGGAACATCGCCGCGGACAGTCCATCTGCGATAGCCCAAGAGGTGGCACCGCGAAGCGGTGACGGAGGGAGGCAAGCGGCGCGCTCAGTCCTCGCGGAACCGCCCCCTCCACCGCGCGGCTGGCGCCGAGCGGTCCCCCTCCCCCGCTAAAGCAAGGGAGAACTTCATATTCCTCCCCCGCCAGGGGGAGGTGGCATGCCGAAGGCATGACGGAGGGGGAGGTAAGCGGCGAGCTCAGTGCCTCTGGACCGTCCCCTCCACAACCAGCTTTGCCACACCCCCGCCTCGGGAGAGCGGACTTAGACGCGATCCAGCTTTTTCCCCAGCCCAACGAACAGGTAGATCAGCGGCGGCACCAGAATGGCGGACAGCGCCACCTTGGCGATCATCTGGCCGAGCAGCAGTTCACCGATCGGGAACACGCCGGCAAAGGCGATGGTGACGAACAGCAGCGTATCCACCACCTGGCTCAGCATGCTGGCAAGCCCGGCGCGCAGCCACAGCAGGCCGCTGCCCTCGCGCCCCTTCAGTGCGGCGAAGATCGTGACGTTCAGCGTCTGCGAGATGCCATAAGCGACGATCCCGCCCAGCCAGATGCGCGGCGTGCCGCCCATGATCGTGGCGAAGGCATCGCGCCGCACCGGGTCCATGTCCGCCGCCGCGGGCACGGCGAGCACGACGATCGACAGCAGGATCGACACGATGAGCGGCACGAAGCCGATCTGCACCAGCCGGTTGGCGATGGTTCGCCCATGCAGCTCGGCGACCGCGCTCGACACCACCACCAGCAGCAGGAACGCGAAGATCCCCGCCTCTACCGCCAACGGCCCGAGGCCGACCAGCGGCCCCAGCGCCGACAGCGGCCCCAGCGCCACCTGCTTGTTGCCGAGCACGCCCGCGATGCAGACCATGCCACCGTAGAAGATCGAATAGGCGAAGAGCGAGCGCGGCAC
The DNA here is from genome assembly GCF_052321755.1 of Sphingomonas cellulosilytica. Taxonomy (NCBI): domain Bacteria; kingdom Pseudomonadati; phylum Pseudomonadota; class Alphaproteobacteria; order Sphingomonadales; family Sphingomonadaceae; genus Sphingomonas; species Sphingomonas cellulosilytica. The sequence goes on along the minus strand of NZ_JBQRTT010000003.1, from coordinate 379,487 downwards.
GCCGCGAACCGGGGTATCCATCACAGGAACGCTAGCGGCTTTCATCCGTCAGGCAAGTACCGGCGGCATGCGACCGCTCGTATACCTCTGGCGATACATACAGCTTCCGTCATCCCCGCGCAGGCGGGGATCCATAATCACGCGGCTTTGCGAAGGAGCCGCATCGTCAGCCAGTATGGATCCCCGCCTGCGCGGGGATGACGATGTTATGGTCGAGTATCTGAACCCAATCCCGCACACGCGTAGCAGGCACGCGCATGGGTCCTTCCTCAACCTGTCCGGGGCAGACGCCAGCCCTCAATCCATCAGCACCGCGCGATACGCCTCGAAGCAGCGCTCGCCGCACTTCAGGCGGATCAGCGCGCCTTCCGCCATGGCGGTTGCGCGGCGCGGGTCTTCCTCCACGGCGGGACGGATCGCCTCGCGGTTCCAATCCTCGCTATGCTTGATGTCGAGCACCGCATGCAGGTCGAAATAGCGGCGCTCCTTGTCGGAAAAGCCCAATCGTCGCAGGCCCTTGGCCGTCGCGGCCGAGCGATCCGGCGCGGTCAGCTCGATCACGCCCAGCGCGCCCACCGAATGCCAGGCATAGCGGCGGTTGGTCGCCATCGCGGTCATCGCATTGGCGAGCGCGAGGCTCTGCCACAGCGTGTTCTCGATGACGGGATCGACCTTCAGCGTCTCGACGAGCGCATCGAGCATCGGGCCGTGCATGCCCTTGGCGTTGCCCCGGCCCATCTCGTCCCAGTAATTGCGGGCGAGTTCGAGCTTAGGGAATTTGGGCAGCTTGACCTGGGTCATCGCGACGAGATCGTCGAAGCCCGCCTCGCCGGCCGCCTCCTGCTCGAAGAACCAGCGGATCTGGTCCAGCGTCGCTTCGTCGGACAGCCAGGGGAACAGCCGGTCGTGCTGGCCGGGGCCGCTCGCCTTCAGTTCCTCGAACCAGGCGATGAAGCCCTCGACGTCGGTCGGCGCGGCGGCGGCCTCGTCGCGCACCTCTTCGCGCAACTCCTCCAGGAAGCCGCCTTCCAGCCGCTGCATGCGCACGTCGCGATCGAGCGTGCGCTGCCAGTCCGCGGTCGGAAAGCCGGGCTCCAGGCGCTCGCGGTTCCAATGCGCCAGGCCGCGCTGGAAACTGTCGGTCAGGAACTGCGACCCTGCGATTGGAGTGTCGGCGATACGGGTTGCCATCGTCATCTTCCCCGGAGAAATATCATGCTATAGCCTCGCTAACCGCCTGCCCGATCGATCGTTCCCGACGCGCCCGAGTCGCTTGACGTGGATCAAGACGATAGTCGCGCGCTTCCCCCCGCCGCCCGTCCGGCGTATAGGCGGCGCGATCATGAGCGCCGCTACGCCCCTGCTGCCCCCCGCCGACTGGCGCGACTTCCTGGCGCTGACCAAGCCGCGGGTGATGACGCTCGTCGTCTTCACGGGGCTGTGCGGCATGCTGGCGGCCCCGGTCGGCATCCATCCGGTGCTGGGCTTCACCGCGATCCTGTGCATCGCGCTGGGCGCGGGCGCCGCGGGCGCGCTCAACCAATGGTATGAGGCGGATCTCGACGCCAAGATGCGCCGCACGCAGAAGCGGCCGCTGCCCGCGGGGCGCATGGACCGGCAGGCGGCGCTGCACTTCGGCGTCGGCTTGGGCGCGTTCTCCGTCATTCTGATGTATTTTGCCGTCAATCTCGCCGCCGCGGCGATTCTGACGCTGTCGATCCTGTTCTACGTCCTCATCTACACCGTCTGGCTGAAGCGCCGTACCCCGCAGAACATCGTCATCGGCGGCGCCGCCGGCGCCTTTCCGCCGCTGATCGGCTGGGCGGCGGCGACCGGCGACGTGGCGGTGTTGCCGGTCCTGCTGTTCGCGCTCGTCTTCCTGTGGACGCCGCCGCATTTCTGGGCGCTCGCGCTGTTCGTGAAGACGGATTACGCCAATGCCGGCGTGCCGATGCTGCCCGTCGTGGCGGGCGAGCGGACCACGCGGCACCAGATCGGGCTCTACACCGTGCCCATGGCGATCGCCGCGATCGCGCCCTGGCCGCTCGGGCTGACCGGGCCGATCTATGGCCTGGTCGCCGCCGTCACCACCGCGCTGTTCGCCGCGCTGGCGCTGGTCGTCGCGACGCGGCACACGCACGCCGACGATGCGATGAAGCCGGAAAAGCGCTTGTTCAGCTATTCGATCCTCTATCTGTTCGTGGTGTTCGGCGCGCTGGTCGTCGACCGTTGGGTGTACGCATGACTCTTCCCCCCGATCCGCAGCACGACCAGGACCTGATCCGCCGCCGCCAGCATGCGCGCGCGCGGGTGATGGCGCTGCTGCTCGGTGCGTTCGTGCTGCTGATCTTCGCCATCGCGATCACCAAGATCCGCCAGGGGATGATGTGACGCAGGGCGCCGGCAGCACTGGGCGCCAGCTGCGCACCGCCCTGCTGGCGGTGCTCGGCATCTGCGTGATGACCGGCGTCGCCTGGGCGAGCGTGCCGCTGTATCGCCTGTTCTGCCAGGTGACCGGCCTCAACGGCACCACGCAGCGCGGGCAGGAGGCGCCCGGCGCGGTGAACAAGCTGATCCGCATCGATTTCGACACCAATGTCGCGCCCGGCATGCCGTGGCGCTTCGCCCCCGAACAGGCGTCGGAAACGGTGAAGATCGGCGCCCGCGACATGGCGTTCTTCACCGCCACCAACACCGGTGCGAAGCCGGTCACCGGCACCGCGACGTTCAACGTCACGCCGGCGCAGGCGGGCAAATACTTCACCAAGATCCAGTGTTTCTGCTTCACCCAGCAGACGCTGAAGCCGGGCGAGACGCAGCGCATGCCGGTGATCTTCTACGTCGATCCCAGGATCATCGACGATCCGGATGCTAGCGACGTGGAGACGATCACCCTCTCCTATACGTTTTACCCGGTGGATTCCGCCAAATCCTGAGGCTAGAGCATAGCCCAAGAGGATAAGAGAACAGGGACCTGACCATGGCCGGCGCCAAGAACCACGATTACCACATCCTGCCCCCCAGCATCTGGCCCCTGTTCGGATCGCTTTCGGCACTGGTGATGGCGACGGGCGCGATCATGTGGATGCATGGCGGCCACCTCAGCGCCGAAAAGGCGAACGGCGGCGGCTGGATCTTCTTCGCCGGCCTCGCGGGCGTGCTGTTCACCATGTACAGCTGGTGGGCGGACGTGGTGCGCGAGGCGCATCACGGCGATCACACCCCCGTCGTCCAGCTGCACTTCCGCTACGGCATGATCCTGTTCATCGCCTCCGAGGTCATGTTCTTCGTCGGCTGGTTCTGGGCGTTCTTCGACTTTTCGCTGTTCCCGACCGCGATGAGCTTCGTCGACGGCCAGGTGGAGCGCGCCGCCGAGGGGGCGAGCGCCATCGTCGCGCAATGGCCGCCCAAGGGGCTGCAGGTCATCAACGCCTTCGAACTGCCGCTGCTCAACACGCTGATCCTGCTGACCAGCGGCACCACCGTCACCTGGGCGCACCACGCGCTGATCCACAACCAGCGCGGCGGCGAGAAGACGGGGCTGTGGGGCATCCTGGGCGTCGGGAATCGCGACGGCGTGCTCAAGGGGCTGTGGCTCACCGTCGTGCTCGGCGTGCTGTTCAGCAGCATCCAGGCCTATGAATACATCCACGCGCCCTTCCCCTTCAAGGGGCTGAACTATGGCGCGTCCTTCTTCATGGCGACCGGCTTCCACGGGTTCCACGTGCTGATCGGCACGATCTTCCTGATCGTCTGCCTGATCCGCGCCTACAAGGGCGACTTCACGCCGCGCCAGCATTTCGGCTTCGAAGCGGCCGCCTGGTATTGGCATTTCGTCGACGTCGTGTGGCTGTTCCTGTTCGTCACCGTCTACGTCTGGGGCGGCTGGGGCGCGCCGGTCCACATCGGTTGACCGGACCGGGATCGACCGGGCCGGGCGCATCGTCGCCGCCCGCGATCCTCGAGGTCGCATGCAAGGGGCTGTGTCCGCGGTGCGGCCAGCCCCGTCTTTTTGCCGGCTGGATCCGCTTCGCCGACCGCTGCACCGCCTGCGGGCTGGACTTCACGCAATTCAACGTCGGTGACGGGCCGGCGGCGTTCCTGACGCTGATCCTCGGCACGATCGTCACCGCGGCGGCGATCACGCTCGAACTCACCGTGCATCCGCCCTTGTGGCTGCACATGCTGATCTGGATCCCGGTGACGCTCGCCGGCGTCATCTGGTCGCTGCGCATCGCCAAGGCCGCGCTGATGTCCGCCGAATATCGCAACGCCGCGCGCGAAGGACGCATCGACCCCGGCCCATGACACGCATCCCGCTCGTCCCCACGATCCTCGTCACGCTCGCGGTGGCGGCGATGATCGGCCTCGGCCTGTGGCAGCTGCTCGATCGCGCGCCGAAGAAGCAGGCCTATCTGGCGCAGCTCGCCCGCAACCCGGCGCTGCCGCCGGTCGCCTTCCCCGATCGCCCCGACGACCGCCTGCTGTTCCGCCGCGCATCGGCCGTCTGCACGCGGCCCGACGGTCAGCGCCTCGCCGGCGCCGGTGCCGCCGGTTTCCGCCTGATCGCCGATTGCGGCAACGGCCTGCTCGTCCAGCTCGGCACCACCACCGATCCGATGTTCAAGCCGCGCTGGTCCGGCGGCCCGGTCAGCGGCTTCATCAGCCACGCCCCCGATTCGCGCTCGCTGATCGGATCGCTGTTCGACCACCGCCCGCAGCCCCTGCTGCTGGTCGCCGACACACCCGCCCTGGGCCTCGCCGCCAACGACCGCCCCGACCTGTCGTCGGTGCCGAACAACCACCTGTCCTATGCGGTGCAATGGTTCCTGTTCGCCACCATCGCCGCGGTGATCTACGCACTGGCACTGCGCCGGCGGGGGGTAGCGGCTGGCGCGATGCCGTGGCGCGATGCCGTGAGGGGTTGAGCGACCGGAACATGCTGTAATTGTTAAATAATTGTGCTTTCAATTTACCGCAAATGATTATCAATCGAAGTCGCGGGCGCCAGTACGCGGTAACACCCTAATTTCTTTTTGCAGCGGGTAGATGGCAATAGCTACCTAACTCCCAACCCTTGCCAAACGGTTGTTCGCCTTGTCGAGATGTGAAATACGTTTGTCAAACTATCACATCGGGAGGCTGGCGTGTTCCTTGCTCTTGTTCTCGGACTTGCGGGTGCCATGCAATCGCCAGCTGTTGGATCATCTTGCGGCGAAGAATCCCGTATTTTGAACGAGGACATTGCGACATTCGACCAGGACCCGCAAAGAGGTTGGCGCTCTGTCGCATCCCAGCCGGGCTGCCGCACCAAAGCCGCCGAGTTAATTCGTATCTATCGCGAGATGCTGCAGATGCGCATCGACTCGTTGGTTTGGCATGAGGGGCAGATTCTTGCGGAGCTTGGCCGTACCAGCGAAGCGATCGTCCTCTTCCAGCGTGCCAAGCGTCCGACAAGCATGCTCGGCCAATCTCAGGATGCTTGGAACACCTACGCTGATGCCACGATCGCTTTCCTCAAGCATGACCTCGCCGCGTTGAAGCAAGCCAGACAGCGTTTGGCTGCACTCCCGGCACCTACGATCATGCAGCGACAGCCGGACGGTACATTTCAGCCTAGTCTTTCTGCTGGCCCGCCGCCGAATCTAGACGTGGTCGACGGATTAATCACCTGCTTCGACCGCTCGTATGCTGAGGCATATGGTTCCTCCTCCTGCCGCAAAAATCAGTAACCCGCTTCAGCGCACAAACGGGAGCTTCACAAAAAGGAACTCTTAGGGACTCCCGATTGGATCCTACCAAAGCTAAATTCCGGTGAAGGAGAAACGCGCAATACCTCTCACCAACGAACGCCGCCGTTCGCCGTCGCGATTGTCCAGACGCTGCTTGACTTACAGTCGACTACCGACACACATCCCCTCCCAATCCCGCTGTCCTACACGCACCACGCCGTCTATACCCCCGCGCATGCCCCACCGACGCCCCCTCGCTCCCGTGCCTGCCGGCACCGGTCGGGGAAGCGATTTCGAGCGGGACGTAGTGGCAACTTCGCCAACTTCCGAGCCTCCGGAGGGGCGGATGCGCGATACCCGAATCGCACCGCGGCCAAGAAATCCCGTCGTTGCCCGTTGCGCCGCACCCCGCTACCCAGCCGCGATGCGCTATGTCAGCACCCGTGGGACCGCGCCCGCGCTCGATTTCCGTGACGTCACGCTCGCCGGGCTGGCGTCGGACGGCGGACTCTACCTGCCCGACGCCTGGCCGAGCCTGACGCCCGAGCAGATCGCCGGCCTCGCCAATCTGTCCTACGTCGATACCGCGGTGGCGGTGATGACGCCGTTCGTCGGCGATGCGCTGACGCCGGAGGAACTGCGCGAGCTGTGCACCGCCGCTTATGGCCGCTTCGCGCATGCCGCGGTGACGCCCCTCGTCCAGCTCGATCACGACCAGTGGCTGCTCGAACTGTTCCACGGACCGACGCTGGCGTTCAAGGACGTCGCGCTGCAATTGCTCGGCCTGCTGTTCGAACGGTTCCTGACCGGCAGCGACCGCCATCTCACCGTCGTCGGCGCGACCAGCGGCGACACCGGCTCGGCGGCGATCGACGCGCTGGCGGGGCGCCGCGGCGTCGACATCTTCATGCTCCACCCCGCCGGCCGGGTCAGCGAGGTGCAGCGGCGGCAGATGACGACCGTGCTCGCCCCCAACGTGCATAACATCGCGATCGACGGCGACTTCGACACGGCGCAGGCGCTGGTGAAGGCGATGTTCAACGACCCCGGCTTCTCCGGCCGGTACGCGCTGTCGGCGGTCAATTCGATCAACTGGGCGCGGCTGATGGCGCAGGTGGTCTATTATTTCTATGCCGCCGTCCGCCTGGGCGCGCCGAACCGCGCAGTCGCCTTTTCGGTGCCGACCGGCAATTTCGGCGACGTGTTCGCCGGCTATGTCGCGGCAAAGATGGGCCTGCCGGTCGCCAGGCTGATCGTCGCCACCAACGTCAACGATATCCTCCACCGCGCGATTTCCGCGGGCGATTACAGCAAGGGCGTGGTGCAGCAGACGCCGACGCCGTCGATGGACATCCAGGTCAGCTCCAATTTCGAACGCCTGCTGTTCGATCTCGGCGCGCGCGACGGCGCGGCGCTCGCGGCCCAGATGCAGGGGTTCGAATCGTCGGGCGCGATGCGGCTGACCAATGCGCAGCACACCGGCGCCGCACTGTTCGCGAGCGACCGCGTCGACCTCGACGACATGACGCTGGCGATGCGCTGGGCGCACGAACGCGCCGGCCAGGTGATCGACCCGCACACCGCCATCGCGCTCGCCGCCGCCCGCCGCCACCCCAGCGACGTGCCCGTGGTGACGCTCGCCACCGCGCATCCCGCCAAGTTCGGCGACGCGGTGGAGCGCGCCACCGGCCAGCGCCCGGTGCTGCCCGGCCGGATCGGCGACCTGTTCGATCGCGAGGAACGCTGCGCCAGCCTGCCCGGCACCTTCGAGGCGGTCACCGCCTATATCGGCGAACGCGCCGTGCCCCGCCCATGACGCTCGCGACGCTGATCGGCGAACCCTGGGCGGATTACGGCCTGGTCGATTCGGGCCATGGCCGCAAGCTGGAGCGCTATGGCCGCTTCCGCTTCATCCGTCCCGAGCCGCAGGCGATGTGGGCGCCGGCGCGGGGCGACTGGAAGGCGCAGGGTGAGTTCATCCCGGCGAGCGATGAGGATGGCGGCGGCCGCTGGGTGTTCGCAGAGCCCGTGCCGCGCGAAGGCTGGCCGCTGAAATGGGACGCGGTCCGCTTTACCGCGCAGACGACGCCGTTCCGCCACCTCGGCTTCTTCCCCGACATGGCGCCGGTGTGGAGCTGGATGCGCGAGCGCGTCGCCGGGCTCGAATCGCCGGAATGCATGAACCTGTTCGGCTATACCGGCGTCGGCACGCTCGCGATGGGGACGGCCGGCGCCCGGATGGTGCATGTCGATGCGTCCAAGAAATCGGTCGAGGCGGCAAAGGCCAATGCCGTGCTCTCCGGCATGGCCGATGCGCCGATGCGCTGGATCGTCGACGATGCCGCCAAGTTCGTGAGCCGTGAGGTGCGTCGCAATCGCCGCTACGACGGCATCCTGCTCGATCCCCCCAAATACGGCCGCGGGCCGGAGGGCGAGGTCTGGCGGCTGGAGGAGGATCTGCCCCGGCTGCTCGCCGATTGCCGCAAGCTGCTCGATGCCGACAGCCGCTTCCTGTTCCTCACCGTCTATGCGGTGCGGATGTCGGCGCTGGCGATCCGCGAATTGCTCGCGCAACTGTTCGCCGACCTGCCCGGCACCGTCGAGGCGGGTGAGCTGGGCGTGCGTGAAGAGGCGCGCGGCCTCGCCCTGCCGACCGCGATCTGGGCGCGCTGGAGCCGCTGACCGGGCGGTTCGTCGCATCATCCCCACGTGGTGCGGCGCAGCAAGAAAACGTTACGGAACGCTCGTCGTATAGAAGGCTTATCGAGTCTACATGCCATCGACCACCAGCATGGAGGCTCAATCGATGCAGTCCAACGACGATATCGCCCAGCGCGACACCAGCGAAACCGAACTCAACCCCTTGTGGGGCAGGCTTGCCCTGCTGGTCTTCGGCCTGACCGTGCTGGCATTTCTGACTGCGATCGATCGTCCCGAATGGTTTCACCTAAAACCGGCGACGGGAACGGCGGCGGCGATGGTCTATGCTTCGGATCATCATTCCTGATCCTGGCAGTTATTATAACGGATTGTAACGCCGCATTGCCGGATCGGGCGGTCAGTCGGCGGCGATCCGTAGCGCAAGTGCAGCGATCCACGGCCCGCCCGACGTCAGCAACAGGCTGATCGCCCCCAGCCACTGCAACGCCCCCGTGCCGCCCTCCAGCGATCCCGCCCCGAAGATGAGGAGCGGGATCGCCAGCGGCAGCATGACCAGCCCGGCAAGCCCGCCGCTCCCCCGCAAGCCGGCGACCAGCGCCGCCGTGGCGACGGCGAGCGCGGCAAGCCCCGGCGTTCCGATCAGCAGGCCCAGCTCGACGCGCAGCAGCGTCGCCGCCGACAGGTCGAACAACCCCGCCGCGACCACGGCGGCGAGCATCAGCGGCGGCGCGAAGCCCAGCCAATGCGCCACCGTCTTGGCGAAGGCGACGAACGCCAGCGGCACCTCGCGCACCGCGAACTGGTCGATCACCCCCGCTTCCTGATCGGGCGCCACCAGCCGCTCGACCGGCAGCAAGGCAGCGAGCAGCGCCGCCGCCCAGATCACGCCGCCGCCGATCCGCGCCAGCAACGCCGCCTCCGGCCCGACCGCGAACGGAAACAGGATGGCAGCCAGCAGGAAGAAAGCGACCGGCCATGCCGCGCCGCCCCCCGCCCAGGCCCGACGCAGATCCCGCACGACAAGACCGGCAAAATTCATCGCCGCAGCACCACCGCCTGCGCGCCGGGCAGAGCGATCGGCTGGTGCGTCGCGACCAGCGCGATGCCGCCATCGGCGCGGTGCGCGGCGATCAGCGCCTCCAGCCGCGCCAGGCCCTCTGCATCGAGCCCGTTCGCCGGCTCGTCGAGCAGCCAGATCGGCCCCGCGCTACCGACGATCCGCGCCATGCCGGCACGCCGCCGCTGCCCAGTCGAGAGGATGCGGACGGGCACTTCGCCGAGCCCCTCCAGTCCGACCGCAGCCAGCGCCGCCCCGGCCCGCGCGCCGATCCAGAAGGCCAGCGCCCGTGCCAGCGGCAGTTCGGGGTCGAGCGCATGCGCTTCGGCCAGCAGCGCCACCGCGCCGTCACGCATGACGCTGCCCGCCACCGGCCGCAGCAGCCCGGCGGCGATCCGGATCAGGCTCGATTTGCCGACGCCGTTGGGGCCGGTCACCAGTGCCGCCTCGCCGGCGCCGAGCGTCAGGTCGAGCCCTTCGAACAGCATCCGCCCGCCGCGCAGGCAGCCGACGCCGGTCAATGAGAGGCACGTCAATCGACCACCGCGTCTTCGAGCGCATGCATGTCGTCGTCGGACAGGCCGAAATGATGGCCGATCTCGTGGATGGTGACATGGCGGACGAGATCGTCCAGCCGCACCCCCGTCTCCACCCACTCGGCCAGGATCGCCTGACGATAGAGGTGGATGGAATCGGGCATCGCACCCGAATCCATCGACGATTTCTCGCCGATCGGCCGACCGTGGTAGAGGCCGGTGAGATCGAGCGGATGGTCGAGGCCGAGCGCCGCCAGCGTCTCCGCATCCGCCTCTTCCTCGATCAGCAGCAGCACGTCGCCGAGGTGCGCCGCGAACACCGCGGGCAGCCGCGCGATCGTGTCGCGGGCGATCCCCTCGATCGCGGCGGCGTCCGGCGCCGGCCCATAAGCATCTTGCCCGCTCATCGCCGTCGCCATACCCCGTGCCCCTGCCCTCCAGCAAGGAAGACGCGACATGATCGAGCCCCTCAGCGAAGCCGAACGCGCCGATGCGCTCGATGGCCTGCCCGAATGGGATTATGACGAAGCGCGCGATGCGATCACCCGCAGCCTCGTCTTCGCCGACTTCGTCGAGGCATTCGGCTTCATGACGCAGGTCGCGCTGATGGCGGAAAAGGCGAACCACCATCCCGAATGGCGCAACGTCTACAACCGCGTCGAAATCCTGCTGACCACGCACGATGCCGGCGGCCTGTCGGGCCGGGATGTCGAGATGGCCGAAGCGATCGACGCCATCGTGGACGAGTAAGCTACTCACTCTCATCCGACATCCCGGTGAACGCCGGGATGACGGACTGAAGGTTCAGCGCAGCGACCGCCGCATCCGCTTGCGCAGCGCCCCCGGCATCCAGCGCGCCGCGAAGCGCAGGCGTTCGGCGGTCTTGCCGACATAGGTGTGGACGGAATCGCCATGCACGGCCGCCCACGCCGCCTCGGCGACGCGATCGACCGGCGTCAGTTCGAGGCCGGCGCCGGTCACCGCCTCGCGGATCGACCGGTTCGTGCCGCCGGCGACACCGTCGAGCAGCGGTGTCTCGATGAAGCTCGGCAGCAGGCAGCGGACCTTGATGCCCTCGCGGTACCATTCGCCGTCCAGCGCCTCGCTCAGCCCCCGCACTGCGAACTTGGTCGCCGAATAGGTGGCAAGGCCCGACGATCCGTAGATGCCCGATGCCGATGAGGTGTTGAGCAGCACCGATCCCGGCGTCTTCGCCAGATAGGCATGGCCGATGCGGGCGCCGTTGAGCACGCCGGTGAAATTGATCGCCACCGTGCGGTCGAGATCGTCGAAGCTCGCCTCGGCCAGCGGACCGCCGGTGCCGATGCCGGCGTTGTTGAACAGGACATCGAGCCGCCCGCCGCTCGCGCGGGTGAAGGCGTCGAGGCTGGTCGTCCAGCCGTCGCGGTCACGCACGTCCATCGCATAGCTTTCCGCCATACCGGCGGGCAGCAACGCCAGCGTCTCGGCGAGGCCGGCCGTGTTGACGTCGGCGATGCCGACCCGCCAGCCACGGCTGGCGAACAGGCGCGCAACGGCGCGACCGATGCCCGATCCGCCGCCGGTGATGAAGATCGCCTTCACTTCGCTCATCGCTCATCCTCTTCCGCATGCCCGTTGATTGGACTTTGTCGCAGGCATCCCGCATCGTCGCGGTTGATGCCAGCAGAATCGCTCCGCTTCGATAGGGTTACCAAGCGGTTCGGCGATACGCTGGCGGTGGACGGCGTATCGCTGGGGATCGATGCGGGCAGCTTCGTCGCACTCGTCGGCACCTCGGGATCGGGCAAATCGACTTTGCTCAAGACGATCAACCGGTTGATCGATCCCGATGCTGGCCGCGTGCTGATCGACGGTGCGGACGTCGCCGCCGGGCCTGCGCCTGCCTTGCGACGGCGGATCGGCTATGTCTTCCAGGAGATCGGGCTATTCCCGCACATGACGGTGGCCGAGAATATCGGCATCGGCCCGCGCATCGCCGCCGATCCGCCCCCGGATGTCGGTGCGCTGCTGGATCTGGTGGCGCTGCCCCGCGATGTGGCGGCGCGGCGGCCCGCTGCGCTGTCTGGCGGCCAGCGCCAGCGTGTCGCCATTGCCCGCGCGCTGGCGGCGCAGCCCAAGTTGCTGCTGCTCGACGAAGCCTTCGGCGCGCTCGATCCGGTGACTCGCGATGCGCTGGGCGGCGAGATCCGGCAGCTGCACGATCGCCTGGGCCTCACCACGGTGTTGGTGACCCATGACATGGCGGAGGCGCTGCTGCTCGCCGATCGCGTGCTGGTGATGCAGGCCGGGCGGATCGTCGCGGACGAGAGCCCCGCCGCATTGCTCGCCGGCAAGGGCGGCGAAGCGGCGCAGGCGCTGGTCGCGGTGCCGCGCGACCAGGCCGAGCGGCTGCGCAGGCTGAGCCGATGAGCGCCTTCCTCGACGCATTCGGCCGCGTGCCGCCGCTCCTCGCGCAACATGTGCTGCTGTCGGCGGCGGCGTTGCTGCTGGGCATCGCGATCAGCCTGCCGCTGGCGGTTCTGGCTGCACGGCGGCGGCGGATCGGCGGCGCGATCCTGGGGATCGCCAGCCTCATCCAGACCATTCCCAGCCTCGCCTTGCTCGCGCTCTTCTATCCGCTGCTGCTGTGGCTGTCGGGGCTGGTCGGCGGCGGCATCGCGGCGCTCGGCTTCCTGCCGTCGCTGATCGCGCTGACGCTCTATGCGCTGCTGCCGATCATCCGCAACGGCGTCGCCGGCCTCACCGGCATCGACCCGGCGATCACGCAGGCGGCGAAGGCGGTCGGCATGACGCCGGCACAGGCCCTGCGGCTGGTCGAGGCGCCCTTGGTCGCGCCGGTGCTGATCGCCGGCATCCGGACCGCCGCGGTGTGGACGATCGGCGCGGCGACACTGTCGACCACAGTGGGTCAGCCGAGCCTCGGCGACATGATCTTCGCCGGGTTGCAGACGCAGAACTGGGCGCTGGTGCTCGCCGGCTGCGTCGCCGCGGCGGGGCTGGCGCTGGCCGTGGATGCGCTGATCGGCCTCATCGAGCGCGGCATCGCCCGCCGTCGCCGCGCGACGTGGCTGGGCGCCGTGCTGGCGCTCGCCGCCGGCCTGTTGCTCGCGCTGGCGCCGTTATGGTCGCGCGGTGGCGGTGACCGGGTGGTGACGGTCGGCGCCAAAAACTTTTCGGAACAATATATCCTGGCGCGGCTGATCGGCGACCGGCTGACGCGTGCGGGCTATCAGGTGCGCTATCGCGAGGGGCTGGGATCGGCGGTGATCTATGGCGCACTCGCGAGCGGCGCGATCGACGTCTATGTCGATTATGCCGGAACCGTGTGGACCGGGCCGATGCACCGTCGCGACGTTCCGGCGCCTGCCGCCATGGCGGCGGCGATCGGCCGCTGGACGCAGGGCACGAGTGGCGTGCGCGTGCTGGGCGCCCTGGGCTTCGAGAACGCCTACGCCTTCGCGATGCGCGGCGACGACGCGAAACGACGCGGCATCGCCAGCCTGACCGATCTGATCGCCGCTGCGCCCGACTTGCGTCTCGGCAGCGATCTCGAATTTCTGGAACGCCGCGAATGGGCAGCGGTGCGCCGCGCCTATCCGCTGCGTTTCCGGGCGACGACGCCCTACGCCCCCACGTTCATGTATCAGGCATTGGCGAGCGGCGAGGCGGACGTGATCTCCGCCTTTTCCTCCGACGGGCGCATCGCGGCGGACCGGCTGACCGTGCTCGCCGATCCGCGCCATGCCATCCCCAGCTACGATGCGCTGCTGCTCGTCGCCCCGGATCGTGCCCGGGACGCACGCTTCGTCGCCGCGCTCGCGCCGCTCGTCGGCCGTATCCCGGTCGCGGTGATGCGCGAGGCGAATTATCAGGTCGATCGCGACAGGGACAAACGCACGCCCGAACAGGCGGCCGATTGGCTCGGCCGCCGGATTGGGTTCTAACGGAACAGCTTGCGAATGCTGAGCTTGATCGTGCGGCCGAGCGGATCGAGGTAATCCGGCTGATAGCTGATCGGCGTGATGCCGGTCGCATCGCGCACCCGCTGGCGGCTGTTGAGGATATTATCGACCTCGAACTGCACGCGCGTGCCACGCACCCAGGGATGCGCCTTCACGAGCGGCAGGATCTGTTCGAGGTTGGCGAACAGGCGCAAGTCCGCGGTCGCCAGCCCTTGGAAGGCTAGCGGCAGCGGATTGGCCGGCGTGCCGCCGTTGACCCGGCTGCCGGTGACGTAGTTCGCCTTGAGCACCGCCCCCAAGCCGTTGTTGGTGATGCCGGCCGTACCGTTGAATTCGTGCCGCGCCTGGCCGCTGCCGCCACCGATCAGATCGCCGTTCAGCGCATCGAGCACCGGACCGCCATCGGCGATGGTCGTCTGCTGGCGCAAGCGCCAGACATGGGTGAGCGTGAAGAAGATGCGGCCCTGGCCAGCGCCACCGCCGCGTCCCCCGAAGCCGCCGCGTCCTCCGCCGCCGAAGCCGCCACCACCGAACCCACGGCCACCGCCATCGCCAGGCCCGCGATCACCCCCATCGTTCGCGCCGCGCGGCGCATCGCCCTGCTGGGGCGCGTCACCTGCTGGCCGTTCCGCACCGGGCGGCGGCGGCTGGTCGCCCGGCGGCGCATCGTCCCGCCGCCGCTCGCCCGCCGCATCGCCGGACCGATCACGTCGCCCCGGAAACTGCATGCCGGCAAACGGATTGGGACCGGTACCGGCACGGAACGCCTCCAATTCCCGCTGCACCCTGGATTTCAACGGCTTGGAGAAAGACAGCGTGGTGCGAATCTGCTCGTTTTCGGATCGCGCGAAATTGATCGGCCGGCTGTCGACGCGGATCAGATTGCCGCCGCCATCGCGGATGAAGCGCCCCGGAAAGGCCGCCGCCAGCGCCGCCGTGGGTGACGACAGATTGCCGATCGGATCGCGGACGTCCTGCTTGGTGTAGCTGACCGTCAGCGACAGCTGCTTGAGGCTCCACGGCGTCAGGGTCAGCCCCAGCCGGGTCACGCGACGGTTGCTTGCCTGCAGGTCGGGATTGCCGCCGGTGACCGTCGTCACCGTCACCGTCTGTCCCTGCACGAAGTCGAAGACGCGGACGTTAGGCGTCACCACCACCGGGTTGCCGAGATTCGCTGCGCTGGGCGCCAGTTCCTGTTCGTTGATCGAGCCGATCAGCCGCACCGCGGTGATCGGCGCCCAGTTGACGCCATAGCCGTAGGAGGTGAGCGTTCCATAGTCCGACAGCTGGCTGACCGCCGCATTGCCGTTCACCGACAGGTTGCCGAGGAAGCCGAGTACGGCGCGGCTGCGGCTGGCGATCGGCAGGTCGAGGTTGATCCGCCCATCGGCGCTGCTGCGCGAGATGTCGCCGGCCGAGGCGAGTCCCGCCCGGAACGACCGGCTCGACAGGTTGGTGGTGTCCGCGCCGACACGGATCGCGGTGGTCACGTCGCCGGCCGGCAGCGAGAAGAGCGGCCCGTTGGCCAGCGCCTCCACTTCGCCGCTGTTGCTGGTGGAGCGCGCCCGGTTGCCGGCGGCGGGCAGCACATCGGCCACCGTCAACCGACCGTTGGGGTCGGCGAACGGATCGCCGGCATTGAGCCGCGTCTGGAACGGCGTCGCGTCGACGCCGGTTTCGGTGAAGGTGCGGTTCTCCGCCCGGTCGTAGCTGCCGGTGACCGTCCACTGCCAGCGTTCGCTCAGCTTGCCGTTGAGGCTGGTGCCGACATGCGCGGTCAGCCCCTGGCTGCTCTGCGACAGCGGCTTGAAGTCGCCACCGTCCAGCACGCGCGTGATCGCGGTGCTCGCACCGGAGGTGTTGAACGGGCTGCCGGCGGGCACGGTCAGCGTCGTCGCAGGCAGGCCGAACTGGCCGATGCTGTCGCTGGTGGCCACCTCGGCATTGATCGAGGCGGTCACATCGCCGATCGGCCGGGCATAGGTGGCATTGGTCGATACGTTGCGGGTGAATGGCTGCAGCGTGCGATAGGGCCGCTGGTCGAAGCCGGTGGCGGCACCTTCGGTCGTTGCGGCGGCGATATCGCGTTCCGATTCGGTCAATGCCGAACTCTGCTGGTATTTGGTGGTGATGTTCAGCCGGGCGCCGTTGCGCAAGGCGACGATGCCGACCTGGGCGAGCGGCGCGTTGCTGCCCCCTTCCGTCGGTGCGGTGTCGGCAACCTCGACGCTGGTCGAGCGGAAGCGGCGCCGCAGGACGATGTTCACCACCTTCTGATCGGCGGTGTAGCCGTATTTCAGCGCCACCTCCTCTGGCAGGATATCGACGCGCAGGATCGATTCGCTCGGGAAATCCCGCACCTCTTGGATGCCGGAGATGCGCTTGCCATCGACCAGCACCACCGGCGCGCCACCCGCACCGCTCGTGGTGAGCGGCGCCAGCTCGTTGAGCAGGTCGGAAACGTTGCTGACGCCATAGGCGCGGATATCGGCGGGATTGAGGACCTGTTCGGGCGGGATGTCGCCGACGACCGAGCCGACCGGGCGGCGGCCGGTGACGACGATCTCGTCCTCGTCCTCGCCGCCGCCCTGCGCAGCCGGAGCCGGCGTGGTGGCAGGCTGCTGGGCGGCAACGGCCGTCGAGCCGGCGGGAGCCTGCGTCTGAACCTGGGGCTCGACCGCTACGGGCGATGTGACTGGCGCGGGAGCCGGCGTCGGCGCCGCGGGTGGCTGCTGTTGCGCCGCCGCCATCGCCGGCCAGCTCGCCGCGATCATCATCCCCGCCACCAGTCGCATGTCCGAATCAGCCCTTTTATGTGTCGGGCGTGGCTCTAGGCGGCAAATGTCGCACAAATGTGCCCGTCGAGCTTATCCGCCGATCGACAGCGCCACGCTTTCGATCCGTCGCAGCATCGCCATGAACTGCGCGACCTCCTGCGGATCGAAGGCGGCGAAGATGCGGCTTTCGAGGTCGAGCGCCTTAGGCGCTACCGCCGCATACAGGTCCCGCCCCGCATCGGTCAGCTCGAGCAGGTGCGACCGGCGGTCCTCGGCATTGGCGCGGCGGGCGAGCAGGCCACGATCGACCAGGGCGATCGCCGCGCGCGACACCGTCACCTTGTCCATCCGCGTCCGCATGCCGATCGCCTGCTGGGTGATCCCCCCCGTCTCCGCCACCACCGCGACCAGCCGCCATTCCGGAATGGTCAGCCCGAACAGCGATTCATAGGCGCGGGCGATGGAGTCGCTGACCAGGTTCGACGTAACCGAAAGGCGGTACGGGATGAATTCGTCGAGAACGAGACGGGACGAGGTCATGGCGGGTTCGTATCAGTTGACACCGGTTTGGCAATGACGCAGGAAACTGGTAACAGAAGATACCATCTGGAGCGAACAGCATGACCGACGGTTCGAACGATCATATCGACGTCAATCCGATGGGGCTGGACGGCTTCGAATTCTGCGAATTCACTTCGCCCGATCCGGATGCGCTCGCCGCGCAGTTCGAGGCGCTGGGCTTCGTCGCCGCCTCCACGCACAAGACGAAGGCGCTGACCCGCTACAAGCAGGGCCGCATCAACCTCATCATCAACCGCGAAGCGACCGGCCACGCCGCCGAGTTCCGCGCCGCGCACGGCCCCTCGGCCAGCGCCATGGCGTTTCGCGTTCAGGATGCTGAGGCTGCCTATGATGCGGCGATCGGGCGCGGCGCCAAGCCCGCACCGGCCGGCGCCGCGCTGGACGGCGTGCCGGCGCTGGAGGGGATCGGCGGTTCGCTGCTGTACCTCGTCGACCGGCACGGCGCGGCGGGCAGCGTGTACGACGATTGGGATCAGGTTCCCGGTGCGGCCGAAGCCGAAGCGGAAAACAGCGTCGGCCTCGACCTGCTCGACCACCTCACCCACAATGTCCGCCGCGGCCAGATGCGTACCTGGTCGACCTTCTACGGCCAGATCTTCGGCTTCGAGGAGCAGAAGTATTTCGACATCAAGGGCAAGGCGACCGGCCTGTTCAGCCAGGCGATGATCGCCCCCGACCGGGCGATCCGCATCCCGCTGAACGAAAGCCAGGACGATAAGAGCCAGATCGAGGAGTTCATCCGCGATTACAACGGCGAGGGCATCCAGCACCTCGCGCTGACCACCGACGATATCTACACCACGGTGGAAAAGCTGCGCGCCCGCGGCGTCCGGCTGCAGGACACGATCGAGACCTATTACGAACTGGTCGACAAGCGCGTGCCGAACCATGGCGAAGACCTGGACCGGCTGAAGCGCAACCGCATCCTGATCGACGGCAACGTCGGCGAGGAAGGGCTGCTGTTGCAGATCTTCACCGAAACGATGGTCGGGCCGATCTTCTTCGAGATCATCCAGAGGAAGGGCAACGAAGGCTTCGGCAACGGCAACTTCCAGGCGTTGTATGAATCGATTGAGTTGGATCAGATTCGGCGGGGTGTGATTACCGTCGACGCCTGACCCATTCCTTCGTCACCCCGGACTTGTTCCGCAGTGACGGGAGATACGGGGCGGGTGGCCTAACCCGTCTTCCTCCGGGAGAGGGAGGGAGCCGGCAAGCCGGCGGAGGGGTGAGGGCGGACGGGACTCAGTCGCCATCCCGCACCCACCCTCACCCCGCGCTCGCTGACGCGAGCTTACCCCTCTCCCGATGGGAGAGGGGAATGTTGGGAGAGGACGCCAGAACGATGACCGACCACCACCCCGCCTACATCCCCGGCTTCGGCAATCACGTCTCTACCGAGACCATCGCCGGCGCCCTCCCCATCGGGCGCAATTCGCCGCAACGGCCCGCCTTCGGCCTGTATGCCGAGCAGCTGTCCGGCACCGCCTTCACCGCGCCGCGGCATGAGAACCGTCGGTCGTGGCTCTACCGCATGCGGCCGACCGCCGAGCATCCGCCCTATGCCCGCTACGAAGGAGCGACGCTGTTCGCCCCCGGCACCAGCGATGCGCCGCTTGCCCCCAATCGGCTGCGCTGGGATCCCTGCGCCGATGCCGCGCCGGGCACGGATCTGATCGACGGCATGACGACGATGCTGGCCAATCGGCATCCCGCCGATCTCGAAGGCGTCGCGCTGCACGTCTATGCCGCCAACGCCGACATGATCGACCGGGTGTTCATGGATGCCGACGGCGAACTGCTGTTCGTGCCGCAGGCGGGGCGGCTCGCGCTGCTGACGGAACTCGGCCGGATCGACATCGCGCCGGGGCAGATCGCGCTGGTGCCGCGCGGCGTGCGCTTCCGCGCCGAACTGCCGGATGGCAGCGCACGCGGCTATGTCTGCGAGAACCACGGCAGCCTGTTCCGCCTGCCCGACCTCGGCCCGATCGGCGCCAACGGCCTTGCCAACGCCCGCGATTTCGAGACGCCGGTCGCCTGGTTCGAGGATCGCGACCGGCCGACCGGAGTCATCCAGAAATTCATGGGGTCGCTGTGGACGACGACGCTCGACCATAGCCCGCTCGACGTGGTGGCGTGGCACGGCAACCTGGCGCCCTGGCGTTACGACCTTGCACGCTTCAACACGATCGGCACGGTCAGCTTCGACCATCCCGATCCGTCGATCTTCACGCTGCTGACCTCGCCCAGCGACGTGCCCGGCCGGGCCAATGCCGATTTCGTCATCTTCCCGGCGCGCTGGATGGTGGCGGAAGATACCTTCCGCCCGCCCTGGTTCCACCGCAACGTGATGAGCGAGGCGATGGGCCTCATCGCCGGTGCCTATGATGCGAAGGCGGAGGGGTTCCAGCCCGGCGGCATTTCGCTGCACAATCTGATGGCAGGGCATGGACCGGACCTTGCCAGCTGGCAGGGCGCGTCCGCCGCCGAGCTGAAGCCGCACAAGATCGACGGCACTATGGCCTTCATGCTGGAAAGCTGCTGGCCTTACCGCCCGACCACGCATGCACTGGATCATGCGCAGCTCGATTACGATGCGGTGTGGGCGGACTTCCCCAAGGCGACGCTGCCGCAGGATCGCACGGCGTGATCCTGCACGGTTACTGGCGTTCGGGCGCCGCCTATCGAGTCCGCATCGCGCTGGCGCTGAAGGGCCTCGCCTACGAACAGGTCAACCACGACCTGCGCACCGGCGGGCAGGCGGATCCCGCTTATGCCGCACTCAATCCGCAGCGACTGGTGCCGGCGCTGGAGGTGGACGGCGTGATCCTCACCCAGAGCGTCGCGATCCTCGAATGGCTGGACGAGCGCTTTCCCGAACCACCGCTGATGCCCGACGACGCGAACGGCCGCGCCATCGTGCGCGGCATGGTCGCGACGATCGCCACCGATGTGCATCCACTGCACAACCTGCGCACGCTGAAGGCGCTGCGCCAGGATTTCGGCGGCAGCGATGCGCAGGTGAACGCCTGGATGGCGCATTGGATGGCGGAGGGCTTCGCCGCGGTCGAGGCGCTGATCGCACGGCACGGCGATGGCTTCGCTTATGGTGCGGCGCCGACGCTGGCGGACTGCATCACCGTGCCGGCGCTCTACTCGGCGGAGCGGTTTGGCGTCGACGTCACGCCCTACCCGCGCCTGGTCGCGGCCGCTGCGCGTACCGCTGCGCTCGCCGCCACCGCGCACCCCGGCCGCCAGCCCGACGCGGACGCGTGAGCGAGCGGCTGTCGGCGACGCCGCCGGGCGTCGCCTTGTCACGGCTGGAGGCGATCCCCGACGGCACCGCCCGCAATTTCGTCCTGCAGATGCGCGCCGGCCGCTTCCACGGCTTCGTCGTGCGGCGGGGCGGCACGGTGGTCGGTTACGTCGATCGCTGTCCGCATGCCGGCGTACCGCTGGCGCAGGCGCTCGACGATTATCTCAGCCCCTCCGGCGATCTGATCGCGTGCAGCTGGCACGGCGCGCTGTTCACCATCGATGACGGTCTGTGCGTCGGCGGACCCTGTATCGGCCAGCGGCTCGCACCCTGGCCGGTGGCGGTGATCGACGGAGTCATCACGACCGCCTGACAAACCGGCGCGACCTGCTACATTCGCCGGCCTTCATCGGCCGGAAGGATGGAACGGACATGACGAGCGGTGTGCGCTGGACCTTCGGATCGCTGCTCGGCGGCGCGGCGCTGACCGCGGCGGGCGGCCTAGGCCTGTCCTTCTATGCCGACCGGATCGCGCGCGAGGCGGAGCGGCTGGTGCCGCAGGACGGACGCCACATGCAGGTGCCGGGTGCACGCCTGCACTACGTCGATCGCGGCAGCGGCCCGGCGATCGTCATGATCCACGGCCTTGGTGGGCAGCTGCGCAATTTCAGCTACGGGATGCTCGACATCCTCAGCGCCGATCATCGCGTCATCCTGGTCGACCGGCCGGGCTCCGGCTATTCGACCGCCGACGACGACGGCGAACCGTCGATCGCCGAACAGGGCGCGATGATCGGCCGCCTGATCGAGACGCTGGGCCTCGACCGGCCGCTGCTGGTCGGCCATTCGCTGGGTGGTGCGCTGTCGCTGTCGCTGGCGCTGGAGCGGCCGGACCTGGTGCGCGGCCTTGCCCTGATCGCGCCGCTCACCCAGTCGCAGGACGAGGTGCCGGAGGCGTTCCGCGCGCTCACCGCGATTCCGCCATCGCTGCGTCGGCTGGTGGCACAAACGATCGGCACGCCGCTCACCCGCCTGACCCGCGAGCGCAGCTTGCAGGCGGTGTTCGCGCCCGAACTGCCACCCGCCGACTTCGCGACGCGCGGCGGCGGTGCGTTGGCCCAGCGGCCGAGCGCGATCGCCGCCGCCGCCGCGGACCTCGCCGCCGCAGGCGCCGAAATCGGCGGGATCGCGGCGCGCTATGCCGACCTTGCGGTCCCGGTCGCCATTCTCTTCGGCCGCGACGATGCGATCCTTGCACCGGCACTGCACGGCCACCGCAGCGCCAATGAGATTCCTGGCGCTCGAATCGAGGTGATCGAAGGCGGCCACATGATCCCCGTCACCGCGCCCGCGGCGACCGCTCGCTTCGTCGCCGAGGCCTCCGCCGGCTTCGCCTAGAGCGGGGTAAGCTCCGCCGCATAGCGCCGCGCATTGGCGACATAGGTCGCGGCCGACAGGCGCAGACCGGCGATCTCCGCCTCGGTAAGCGGGCGCGCCACCCGCGCCGGGCTGCCGACGATCATCGATCCGTCGGGGAAGGCCTTGCCCTCCGTCACCAGCGCATTGGCGCCCACGATCGAATCGGCACCGATCGTCGCGCGGTTGAGGATCGTCGCGCCCATGCCGATCAGGCTGTTGTCGCCGATGGTCGCACCATGGACGATCGCGCGATGCCCGATGGTCACGCCGCGGCCGATGGTCGTCGGTACGCCGGGATCGGCATGGACGATCGCGCCGTCCTGCACGTTGCTGTCGGCGCCGATCACGATCGGATCGTTGTCGCCGCGCAGCACCGCACCGAACCACACCGAGGCCCGTTCGCCGAGCACGACCCGGCCGATGACGTGCGCGCCCGGCGCCACGAAGGCATCGGCCGCGATGCGCGGCACAACATCGCCCAGCGTGTAACCGGTCATACGCCGTAATCTCCCGCGTCCCCACGGAAAAACCAATCTGAGCAATGTTCCGAAGCGGGCATACTTAACTTCCTTTTTACCGGTGTCGGTCCATTGTGGATGCAGATGCCCGCAATGGTGCGCACATCCGGTTCGTCCGGGCAGGCGCGTCAACGGCTCGTCACCTGCCTCCTCGTCAAAGGACACGACGATGCTTTCCTGGTTCGTAAAGAATGCGCCGATCCGCACCAAGTTCAAGGTTCTGCTCGTCGCGCAGACCGCTCTGGCCGGCGGCGGCGTCGCCACCACCTACTTCGCCGAATCGAGCCCGCCGGGATCGGGGGAAATCTATACGGGCATCGCAGCGATGTTCGCCGTGCTCACCGCCGCGCTGATCGCCTTTGCCGGCAAGATGATCTGCGATCCCTACGTCAACACCGTGGTGCGCATGGAGGGGCTGGCGCAAGGCGACCTCGAATCGCCCATCAACTACACCGAATATCGCGACTGCGTCGGCCGCATGACCCGCGCGATGGAAGTCTTCCGCAGCAATGCCGAGACGGTGGCCCGTGCCAACGAAGCGCAGACGGTGATCGTGACAGCATTGGGCGAGGGCCTGACCCGTCTTGCCGCAAGCGATCTCAGCTACCGTATCGAACAGCCGTTCCCGGCCGATTACGAGCGCCTGCGCGCCGACTACAACCGCGCACTCGACGCCGTCGCCGAGACGATGAGCGCAGTGACCGAGGCGACGAGCGGCATCAACAACGGCGCAACCGACATCCGTCAGGCGTCCGACGACCTGTCGCAGCGCACCGAGCAGCAGGCGGCGAGCCTGGAGGAAACCGCCGCGGCGATGGACGAGATCACCTCCACCGTCCGCAAGACCGCCGAAGGCGCGATCCGCGCCAACAGCGTGGTCGAGGAGGCGCGGATCGAGGCCGAGCAATCGGGCAACGTCGTGCGCCGTGCCGTCGACGCGATGAGCGGGATCGAGCGTTCGTCGAACGAGATTTCCGAGATCATCTCGGTCATCGACGGCATCGCCTTCCAGACCAATCTGCTGGCGCTGAATGCAGGCGTCGAGGCGGCACGCGCGGGCGATGCCGGCAAGGGCTTCGCCGTCGTCGCCTCCGAGGTGCGCGCCTTGGCGCAACGCTCCGCCGAGGCGGCCAAGGACGTCAAGACGCGCATCACCGCTTCCTCCGAACAGGTCGACGCCGGCGTCGAACTGGTCAGCGAGACGGGCAAGGCGCTGGACCGCATCATCGTGCGGATCAGCGAGATCAGCACGCTGGTCGCGCAGATCGCCACGGCCGCCGAGCATCAGGCGACTGGCCTCCAGCAGGTCAACGTCGCGGTCAGCGAGATGGACGGCGTGACGCAGCAGAATGCCGCGATGGTAGAGGAAGCCACTGCCGCCGCACGCAGCCTGTCGGCCGAGGCCGACGAACTCGCCCGCCAGGTCGCCCGCTTCAAGATCGCCGCAGGCAGTGAGGCGCCCCGTACCGGATCGGTCGTCCACCAGTTGCAGAACCGCGCCGCCGATGCCGGTCGCCGCATCGCCCGTGCTGCCCGGCGCAGCACCGGAGGCGGGGCTGCTGCGGTCGCCGCCGACGATTGGTCGGAATTCTGAACGGCTGACGTCCTGCGCGCATCGACCCGATGATCGATTCGCGTTCCAGCGACCTCTTACCAGGAAAGGCGGCACCCGTGCGATACAACGACAATGACCGGCATCGGCGCGCGTGCCGCCCCGCCACGCACCCGACCCGCCGTCGCACCGGGCGGTTCATGCGCCGGCCCGGCTGCTACAACCCTCTGATTACACTCAATTCGGTTGCTCAACGCGTCGTTAAGCAGCCGCGGCAATTTTCGCGCTCCATGGACCGGGCGGACCTCTTCCGCGGGTCGTGGATGGAGACGTTGCCGATGTTCAGCTGGTTCGAGAAGCATGCGCCGATCCGTGTGAAATTCCGCACGCTGGCGATGGTGCAGGGCGCGCTCGGCGCGATCCCGGTCGGCATCACCGCCGGTGCCGCCACCGGCGTGATCCACACCGCGCCACTGATCGATATCGGCGTATCGGCGCTGACCGTGGCGACGATGGTCGGCACCACCCTGTTCGCCGGGCGCATCGTCTGCCGTCCCTATGTCGACACCGTGGTGCGCATGGAAGCGCTGGCCGCGGGCGATCTCGACGGCCCGATCGCGCATACCGACAACCGCGACTGCGTCGGCCGGATGACCACCGCCATGGCGATCTTCCGCCGCAACATGGAAGAAGCGAACACCGCCGAGGCGCAGCGTGCCATGGCCGCCGCGCTCGCCGAAGGACTGGGCGAACTTGCGCAAGGCAACCTCACCTTCCGCATCTCAGCCGATTTCCCTGCGGAATTCGCCGGGCTGCGCAACGATTTCAACGGTGCGATGGACGCGATGATGGCCGCTGTCGCCGCGGTCAATCAGGCGGCCGCCAGCATCAACACCGGCTCGACCGACATCCTCCAGGCCTCCGACGATTTGTCGCAGCGCACTGAGCAGCAGGCCGCGAGCCTGGAGGAAACCGCCGCGGCGATGGACGAGATCACCGCCACCGTCCGCCAGACCGCGGCCAGCGCCACCCGCGCCAACGGCGTCGTCGCCGAAGCGCGCGGCGAGGCGGAACAATCGGGCGAGGTCGTCGCGCGCGCGGTCGATGCGATGGGCGGCATCGAACGATCCTCCAACGAAATCTCCGAGATCATCTCGGTCATCGACGGCATCGCCTTCCAGACCAACCTGCTCGCATTGAACGCAGGCGTCGAGGCGGCGCGGGCGGGTGACGCGGGCAAGGGCTTCGCCGTCGTCGCCTCCGAAGTGCGCGCACTGGCGCAGCGCTCCGCGGAAGCCGCCAAGGACGTGAAGACACGCATCACCGCGTCGGCCGAGCAGGTCGATGCCGGCGTCGAGCTGGTCAGCGAAACCGGCAAGGCGCTGCAACGACTGATCGGTCGCTTCGGCGACATCAGTGCGCTGGTGTCGCAGATCGCCACCGCCGCCGAACAGCAGGCGACCGGGCTGCAACAGGTCAACACCGCCGTCGGCGAGATGGACGGGGTGACGCAGCAGAACGCCGCCATGGTCGAACAGGCGACCGCCGCCGCCCGCGCATTGTCAGCCGAGGCCGATGCGCTCGCCGGGCAGATGGCGCGCTTCCGCACCGACCGTCGCGCGCCGACCGCCGCACCCGCCAACACCGTCCACCGCCTGCAACAGCGCGCTGCCGACGCCGGCCGCCGCATCGCCGCCCAATCGCGCGGGGCGGGCCGCCGCACCGGCAACACCGCCCTGGCCGTCGCCACCGACGACTGGTCGGAATTCTGATCCGCCGCTTCTCCCGAGGAACCACCGCCGCCATGCCGCACCCGCTTCCCCCCACGCTCGATACGACCGCCGCCGGTCCGCTGCGCCATGCGCTGCTCGCCCGTATCGAGCATGGCGAGCCGCTGCATCTCGACGGCGCGGAGGTGACGCGCATAGGCCAGGCGTGCCTGCAAGTGCTGGCGAGTGCCCGCGCCACCGCGGCGACGCGCGGACTCGCCTTCCGCCTCGACGCGCGCAGTGATGCGCTCGCCCGCATGGTGACGCTGGCCGGGCTCGATGCGGCGCTCGCCCCCGTGGCTGGCGCCTGAAAGGACCGACGATGAACCTCGACGAGATCCAGCAGATCTTCTTTCAGGAATGCGACGAAGGCCTCGCCACGATGGAGGCGAGCTTCGCGAGCGTGCGCCAGAACGGCCACGATCACGAGACGATCAACACCATCTTCCGCTCGGTGCATTCGATCAAGGGCGGCGCGGGCGCGTTCGGTCACGAGCGGTTGCAGGCCTATACCCACGAATATGAGACGCTGCTGGACCTGGTCCGCAACGGCACGCTGTCGCTGACCTCCGACCTGCTCGGCACGATCGTCGGCGCCTTCGACATGCTGTCCGACCATGTCGCCGCCGCGCGCGACGGCGGCGAGCCGCCGGCGGACGCGGCGATGCTGGCGCGGCTGGTGGCCGCCTCGACGCCGGCCGAACCGGTGCTGGTCATCCTCGACGACCTGCCGTCCGCGGCCCCCGTCGCCGCCGGCCTCGACGATTTCGACGACCTGTTCGCGCTGTGCGAGGCGCCGGCGCCGGCTGCGCCGGACGGCGACTGGCAGGTCACCTTCGTTCCCGGCCCGGATGCGCTGGAGAATGGCGGCGATCCGCTTCTGCTGCTGCGCGAACTGACGATGCTGGAGGGCGAGGTGATCGCCGTCGACCTCGCCGCGCTGCCGACGCTGGACGACCTGCATCCCGAATGCTCGTATCTCGGCTGGACCGCGATCGTGCCCGCTGCCGTCGCCGAGGACGACATTCGCGCGATCTTCGAATTCATGGGCGCGTGCGACCTCACCATCACCCGCCTCGGCGCACCGGCCGTGGCGGCGGACGACCTGCTCGTCGATCTGCTCGATGCCGCCGAAGCGGTGATCGCCGAGCCGGTAGCGGTCACAGCCGCGCCGGCATCGGCCCCGGTCGCGACCGTGATCCCCGCCGAACCCACTGCGCCGCGCACGCCAGCCCCGGCGGCGGTGCAGACGATCCGCGTCGACCTCGACAAGCTCGACCGGCTGGTGAACCTCGTCGGCGAACTCGTCATCACGCAGGCGATGTTGGCACAGCGTTTGTCCGAACATGCACTGGGCGGAATCAGCGAGCTCACCGACCTCGATCACCTGACGCGCGAGTTGCAGGAATCGACCATGGCGATCCGCGCGCAGCCGATGAAGACGGTGTTCAGCCGCGTGCCACGCATCATCCGCGAGCTGGAGGTAGAAACCGGCAAGCGCGTCCGCCTGGATATCGTCGGCGAGATGACGGAGGTCGACAAGACCGTCGTCGAGCGCATCGGCGAACCGCTGACCCACCTGATCCGCAACGCCGTCGACCACGGCCTGGAAACGCCGGCCGATCGCCTCGCCGCGGGCAAGGCCGAGGAGGGCGTCGTCACCTTGTCGGCGGCGCATCATTCCGGACGCATCGTCATCACCGTCGCCGACGACGGCCGCGGCATCGACCGCAAGCGGGTGCGCGCCAAGGCGATCGAGCGCGGCATCATTGCCGCCGATGCGATCCTGTCGGACGAGGAAACCGACAACCTCATCTTCGCCCCCGGCTTCTCCACCGCGGCGACCGTGTCCAACATCTCCGGCCGCGGCGTCGGCATGGACGTGGTGCGCAAGAACGTGCAGGCGCTGGGCGGCCGGATCGGCATCAGCTCGAACCTCGGTTCGGGATCCAGCTTCGCGCTGTCGCTGCCGCTGACGCTCGCCGTGCTCGACGGCATGATCGTCACCGTCGGCGACCAGACCTTCGTCATCCCGCTGGGCCATATCGTCGAGAGCCTGCGGCCGAGCGACGACGGCGTGAAGGTGCTCGGCCCCACCGCCTCGCTGCTCGACGTGCGCGGGTCGTACGTGCCGGTCCACCGCGTCGCCGAACAGCTCGGCATCCACGGGGCACAGACCGATCCCGCGCAGGCCGTGCTGATCGTCGTCGAATCCGACACCGGTCAGGCGGTGCTGATGGTCGATTCGATCCAGGACCAGCGCCAGGTGGTGGTGAAGAGCCTGGAGGCGAATTACGAGGCGATCCCGGGCCTTGCCGGCGCCACCATCCTCGGCGACGGGCGTGTCGCGCTGATCCTCGACGTCGATGCGCTGATCTCGCGCTGGCGGCGCGATCCGCGGCTGGCCGCGGCACCGCTAGGGCTCGCCGCATGACCGCCGCGCGCATGGTGGCGAACCGGCCTACCGAATTCCGCTTCGACGCCGCCGATCACGCCGCGATCAGCGCCTTCGTCTATGAGGAAGCCGGCATCCTGATGCCGCCCGGCAAGATGCAATTGGTCTACGGCCGGCTGGCGCCGCGCGTACGGGCGCAAGGCCTGACGAATTTCGCCGATTACATCGCGCTGATCGATCGCGACGACGACGAGCGCACGCAGGCGATCGACGCGCTGACCACCAATCACACCAGCTTTTTCCGCGAATCGCATCATTTCGACCATTTCCTCGAACATGCCTGGCCCGCGCTCGACCAGCGGCTGGCGGCGCGCGGCAAGGTGCGGCTGTGGTCGGCCGCCTGTTCGAGCGGCGAGGAGCCTTATTCCCTGCTGATGGCGATGTTCGGCAAGGAGCGCGGCAACGGCCAGCGGCTCGCCCGCACCGACCTGCGCGTGCTCGCCACCGACCTGTCGACCGAGATCCTCGCCGCCGCCAAGGCCGGCCGCTACGCGCTCGATACCGCCTCCGGCGTCCCCCAGTCGCTGCGCAGCACCTGGATGGCGCGCGTCGGCGATCAGGCGGAGGTGCATCCGCTGGTCCGCGAACGCGTCGCCTTCCGCAAGCTGAACCTGCTGGAGGCATGGCCGATCCGCGGGACATTCGACGCGATCTTCTGTCGCAACGTCATGATCTATTTCGACGATCCGACGAAGGAACGGTTGCAGAGCCGCCTCGCCGACCATCTCGCGCCCGGCGGGTTCCTCTACATCGGTCATTCCGAGCGGCTGGCGGCATCGGTTGCCCCCCGCTTCGCCTGCGTCGGCCGCACCACGTTCCAGAAGGTGGCGGCATGAGCGTGCGAGCCCTGGTCGTCGACGATTCGCCGACGATGCGCGCGATGGTCGCGCACAGCCTGTCGCAGGACACCGAGATCGAGGTCGTCGGCACCGCCGACGGGCCGCACAGCGCGCGCGAGATGATCAAGGCGCTCAACCCCGACGTCATCACCCTCGACGTCGAGATGCCTGGGATGAACGGCCTCGACTTCCTCGACAAGATCATGCGCCTGCGCCCGATGCCGGTGGTGATGCTGTCGACGCTGACCGGCCGGGGGGCGGATGCGACGATCCGCGCGCTCGAACTGGGCGCGTTCGACTGCTACGAAAAGCCGGCGCGCGCGTTCGGCGAGGGGCTGGGCGAAGATCTCGCACGGCTGGTCAAGGCGGCGGCGCGGAGCCGGGTACGTGCGCGTCACGCTCCCGCGGCGCCGCGTGCCCCCGCCAATTATACGCCGCGTGCCGATGCGATGATCGCGATCGGTTCGTCGACCGGCGGCGTCGAGGCGCTGATCGAGCTGCTGTCCGGCTTTCCCGCCAATTGCCCGCCGACGGTGATCGTGCAGCATATGCCCGAAAGCTTCGTCCCGACCTTCGCTGCGCGGCTCGACCGGCTGTCGGCGCCACGCGTCGGCGTCGCCCGGGCGGGTACGCCGCTGGGGTCGGGCCAGGTGCTGGTCGCGCCCGGCGGATCGCAGCACCTCGAAATCACCGGCGGCACGCTGCGCCGCTGCCGCCTCGTTGCCGACGAGAAGATGAGCGGCCATCGCCCCTCGGTGGACCGGATGTTCCTGTCGGTCGCACGCTGGGCCGGCGCCTCGGCAGTGGGTGCGATCCTCACCGGCATGGGCGCCGATGGCGCGCTGGGCCTCAAGAGCATGAAGGAGGCAGGCGCGATGACGATCGGCCAGGATGAGGACAGCTGCGTGGTCTATGGCATGCCCGCCGCCGCCAAGCAGATCGGCGCGGTCACCGCGCAGCTGCCGCTGTCACGCATCGCGGCGCGCCTGCTGCAGGAGTGCCGGGCATGAGCGCCCTGCCCCGCGCCGCCGACGGCCTCGTCCGCGTCACCATCATGCAGGGCGAGACCAAGGTGTCGGACGACCCCGGCGTCGTCCTGACCACGGTGCTCGGCAGTTGTATCTCCGCCTGCCTCTACGATCCGGTCGCCAAGGTCGGCGGGCTCAACCACTTCCTGCTCGCCGAGCCGGGCAGCGGCGAAACCGATGTGCGCTCGCTCCAGCGCTACGGCGTCTATGCGATGGAAGTGCTCATCAACGCGATGATGGCGATGGGCGCGACGCGATCCAATCTGAAGGCCCGCATCTATGGCGGCGCCAGCTTGCGCGACGGCTTCCGCGATATCGGCGCGACCAACGCGTTGTTCGCGCGCCGCTTCCTGCGCGACGAACGCATCGCGCTGGTCGGCGAGGATGTCGGCGGGCATGGCGCGCGCCGCGTCGAATTCCGCCCGACCCTGGGCCTCGCCCGCTGCCGGATCGCCAGCGAGCGCCCGCCCGAACGCCCGCGCATCGTGCTGGCTCCCGCCCCTGCCGCCGACACCTCCGGCGACGTCGAGTTCTTCTGATGACCCCGATCCCCAACGAAGGAAACCCCGTGTCCAGCACGATCATGACCGTCGACGATTCGCCCAGCATGCGCATGCTGCTGAAGGCGGCGCTGACCGATCTCGGCTACAAGGTGCTGGAGGCCGAGGATGGCGTTCAGGCGCTCGAACGCCTGGGCGGCGCGGAACCGGACCTGCTCATCACCGACATCAATATGCCGCGCCTCGACGGCTTCGGCCTGATCGAGCGGGTGCGCGAACAGGACCGGCATCGCAACCTGCCGATCCTGGTGCTGACCACCGAAAGCTCCGACGAGAAGAAGCAGCGCGCGCGATCCGCGGGCGCGACCGGCTGGATCGTCAAACCCTTCCACCCCGACAAGCTGGCCGCGGCGATCCGCCGCGTGCTGCACTGAGGAGAGCCGCCCATGTCCCGTCAGCTCATCACCTTCCAGATCGGCGAGCAGGTGCTCGGCGTCGACATCATGGCGATCCGCGAGATCCGCGCCTGGTCGCCGGCGACGCCGCTGCCCAACGTGCCGCCGCATGTCCGCGGCGTCGTCAACCTGCGCGGCGTCGTGTTGCCGGTGCTCGACCTCAGCCATCGTCTGGGCTGGGGGATGACCGATCCGTCGTCGCGCCACGTCATCATCGTCGTGCGGATCGGCGAGCAGTTGCAGGGCCTGATCGTCGATGCCGTCAACGACATCGTCACCGTGCCCGACGACGGCATGCAGCCGCTGCCCGATATCGGCGAAACGCCGGCGGCGAACTTCCTCGAAGGCCTGGCGACGATCGACCAGCGGCTGATCCTGGTGCTGGCGCTGGAACGCCTGGCCGAAGGATCGTCGTCGCTGGCCGATGCCGCCTGACCCATCGTCTTCACACTCCAAGGATTTCAAGGCCATGGCCGCCCCGGTAAAGGTTCTCGTCGTCGATGATTCGCTCACCATGCGCGCCCTGCTGTCGGGCGCACTGGAGCGGATTCCCGGTGTGGTCGTCGTCGGTTCCGCCGACGGTGCCGACGAAGCGCGCAGCATGCGCGAGCAATTGCATCCCGACGTCATGACGCTGGATGTCGAGATGCCGGGGATGAGCGGCCTCGAATATCTCGCCGAGATGATGGACAAGAAGCCGATGCCCGTCATCATGTTCTCCACCCGCACCGAAGCGGGGGCGGAGGCATCGGTGGAGGCGTTGCGCCTGGGCGCGATCGATTGCTTCCCCAAGCCCAAGGTCGCGGTGGCGGCGGAATTCGACAAGATCCTCGCCAAGCTGGGTAAACGGATCAAGGCCGCCAAGGGCGCGGTGGTGAAGGGGGCCGCGACGGCCAAGGCGGTCGCCGCGCCGCCGATGGACTGGAACGGCCGCATCCTCGCCATCGGCGGCGAGGCGGCGGCGACGCAGAGCCTGTTCGACCTGTTCGGCAGCTTTCCCGCCAATTGTCCGCCGACGGTGGTGGTGCAGCATCTGGGGCCGGGCCTCGCCGGCACGATGATCGACAAGCTGGCCGCGGAGATCGCGCCGCGCATCGTCCTCGCCGAAGACGGCATGGCGGTGGAACAGGGCACGATCTACCTGGCGCCGCCGGGCGACCACCATGTCGCGCTGGACACCTGGCCGGGCGGGCGGCTGCGGTTGCTGCCGCGCGACCCCGTGGCGGGCGAGCGGCCGTCGATCTCCATTCTGTTCGCCTCGGTCGCCAAGGCAGCGGGGGCGGAGGCGGTCGGCCTGCTGCTCGGGGCGGACGGCGAGGATGGTGATGCCGGCATCCGTGCGTTGCAGGCCGGCGGCGGCTATTGCCTCGTTCAGGCGGAAGACCGGGCACAAGGCTTCGTCCTCTCCCGCCGCATGGCGACCCAGCCGGTGCCGGGCGACCAGTTGGCCCGCAGCCTTCTGAAACTGTGCAGCAAGTGAGGGCCGACGTCATCGCCGTGGACGGCGCCTGTGCGGTGGAGCCGGCACTCGCCCATGCGCTGGCTGACGAACTGGTCGGCCTGACCGGCCTGCTCGCCGACCTCGCCTTCGACCTCGCCGGCAATCCCGATACGCTGCGCCACCATATGCACAGCCTGCAAGGCGTGGATCGCATCACCCAGGCGCAACTGGCGATCGCCGAGCTGCTGCGCGCATCGACCCCGGTGGAACGGCGGCTGGAGGCCGTGACACTGGAAGAACTTGGCGCTAACTTACGTGAATCGTTCGATCGGTATCGCCGTGATGGCGTGCCGATCGGGCCGGATATCGACGACACGGCTTGATTTCGGATCGGCTCCGGTTATGCCGTGGGGCAATAACGGGAGCAACGATCACGATGGACGCCGGTTTACGCGAACAGAATGTCTCGGCCCTGCACCTCGGCGACACCGGTGGCACCACGTTCGCCGGAGCGCCTGTTCACGCCATCGTCGAAGGGCACGACGCGGCGGATGCGGAGATTGCGGTTCTGGCGCGCAGCATCGCGGCGGCCCGGCGCAAACTCGGCACCCATCTCGAAGCGTCGCTCTTCGCCAATCCCGGCCTCGACATCATGCTCTTCCTGTTCGCCGAGGGGCTGCACGGCGCGACGGTGACCACCAACGCCTGCTGCGCCGCCGCGGGCGTGCCGCGCACCACCGCGCTGCGCTGGATCAAGCTGTTGCAGGACCGCGGCCTCGTGCTCGGCAGCGACGACCTCAGCGATCGGCGGGTGACCATGCTGGCGCTGACCACCACGGGCCGGTCGACGATCCGCAGCTGGCTCACGGAGATTGTAGCGCTGCCGCTGCAACGGACGGAGTAACCGATGGCCTGACCGGGCATTCCAGCGCCTCCAGAGCCTGACTGACGAGAATAGCCGGCAGGCGGGCGTTATTCGCGTCCAGCAGGTTCAGCGCGTCGTCCAGCAACTGACATATGCACTGGCGCTCGTCGCTGTTCACGCTCATCTCCCATCCGCTGACGAACCGTGCCCGACGATTTTCGGTATCACGATCTGTATCCGTTTCGGATGGGTACAAGAAACGTTTTCGACGGGCAACAGGGATTACTTAAAAAGTATACGAATACGACGTTGATGTGTCCGCTTTCTGGACAACGGTTTGGTAAAAGGCCTTATCCGCCGGGCTACGGCACATGCAGCCGGGTAGCATCGGGCGATTAGCCGCGGACGATCGGATGGGTGCTGCGCAGATCGTCGGCGATCCGCTCCACCGTGTCGTTTTCCGCCGCCGAGCCCGTGGGCGTCACCGACCAATTGCAGTGCGGATGCGTCGCCGTATCGTAGACGCGTACGTCTCCCAGCACGAGCCGCCAGCGGCGCCGGTTGCCGCCCGCCTGCCGGATCAGCGTCGAAAGGAACAGGTCGTGGAGCGCGCCGCTGGTCATCGGCGCGCCCTATACGCCCGGACGCGCTCGCGAAAGCTCAGCTGAACCCAAGGCTCTTCGCCCAGGCGAGGAACAGTGTCGGCCACGCCTCCACCGGCTTGCCCGCCGCACGGCGCAGGCCGAAGCCATGGCCGCCCTGCGCGAACAGATGTGTCTCCACCGGAACGCGGGCCGCTTTGAGCGCGGCCCGGAACTCCAGGGTGTTGCCGACGTCGACCACCGGATCGTCCTCGGCATGGACCAGAAAGCAGGGCGGCGTTTGCGCGGTGACGTTGCGCGCCGGGCTGTGCGCAGCCTCCAGCGCGCTGGTCGGCTGGCGACCGAGCAGCAGGTCGCGCGATCCGGCATGCGCCAGCGGCCGCGTCATGGATTGCACCGCATAGATCGGCGCTGCGGCATCGGGACGCGCGCTCAGCCGATCGGCGGCATCGATCGGCGCATAGGTGCTGGCCGCCCAGCGCGTGGCGAGGTCCCCGCAGACATGCCCGCCTGCCGAAAAGCCCAGCGCCGCCACGCGATCGGGCCGGATGGCGTAACTGCGGGCACGGTGGCGGATCAGTCGCATCGCGCGTTGCGCATCGGACAGCGCTACGTCCGGCCCCGCCGCCCAGCCATCGCCGGGCAGGCGGTAGAAGAGGACGAACACGGTCCAGCCGCGCGCCGCCAGCCAGCGGCCGAGCTCATAGCCTTCCTTGTCGATGACGACGCGCGCATAGCCGCCGCCGGGGGTAACGAGCAGCGCCGATCCGTTGGCAACCGCCGGTCGAAACACCGCCAGCCGCGGTCGCACGATGCCCCGCACCGCGCGATCCGGTAGCGCCGGATCGGTGCTGCGTTCGTCGACCACCTCGACCGGCGGCACCTGGGGCATGCCGGGCGCATTGCCCGGCCACAGGTCGATCGTCTCGGCGGGATCGGGCAGGCCCGGTCCTGCGCTGCCCGCTCCCCGTGGCGCCGGGATCTGCGCACCCGCCGCCGTCCCTGTCCAGCCGGCAGCGAGCGCCGCCAGCAATGCCCCGCGCCGATCGATCATACCGCTCACATCTTGAAGCGCGCGCCCATCAGGAACGTGCGGCCGAAGTGGTTGTTCTCGTAATTGCGGTTGGCGTCGAGATCGACGTAGCGGTCGCGATACTGGTCGGTCAGGTTGGTCCCCTCCAGCGACAGTTCGAAATTCTGCGTCAGCTTGTAACGCAGCGAGGCATCGACGTTGATCGTCTTGTTATACCCCTCGAACAGATTGCCCGTCGCCGACGCCGCATCGATATACGGGCTGCGATAGCTGATCGAACCCCGTGCCGAGAATTTGGCGTCCTCATAGTAGAGCGTGCCATTGTAGGCGCGCTTCGACAGGCCGAACAGCGTCGCGGTCCGCGTGACGTTCGGATAGGCGCCGAGCACGCCGCCTGCCGTCGTCACCGCGCCGGTCACCGGGTTGATCACACCGCGCGAGACGCTCGTCGCCGGTCCCCCTTGCGTATAGGCCGCCGACGAATCGATGAAGGTGGCGTTGGCGAGGAAGCCGAAGTTCTTGAGGAACCCGGGCAGGAAGCGGAACGAGGATTGCAGCGCGATCTCGACGCCCTTCAGCGAGGCGCCGGTTCCGTTGATCGGCTGGGTGATCGTCCACAGCTGGCCTTCCGGATTCTGCGCGGCGGGCGAGCTGGCCGGGATCACCGACAGCGGCAGGCCGGTCGAGGCGAAGGTGCCCGAACGCGGCTGCGAGACCGGGAAGCTTTCGATGTTCTTCTTGAACGCCGCGACCGAGAAGATCGATTGCGGCGCGAAATACCATTCCGCCGACAGGTCGAACGAGGTCGCACGGAACGGGTCGAGCTGCGGATTGCCGAAGCTGACACGATAGTTGAACCCGTCGACCGAGCCGCCCGGCGTCAGGCTGCCCAGCGTCGGCCGCGTGATGACCTTGGCGATCGCGCCGCGGATGATGACCTTGTCGGCCGGGAACAGCGCGACGTTGATCGCCGGCAGCCAGTCGTCATAGCTCCGTTCCACCGTCGCGGGCGTGTTCACCGTCGTGCCGTTGACGGTGGCGGAGGACAGGCCGGTCGATTTCTGCGCGGTGTGGACGTAGCGCATGCCGACATTGGCAGCATAGCGCAGGCCGGCGAGATCGCCCTTTACGTCGAACTCGCCATAGCCGCCGGTCACCTCTTCGGACACGCTGCGCGTATCGCCGACCAGCACCGCGGCGGTGCGGTTGTAGAGGCCGGTATATTGCGCCGCGGCGGCGATGTTGGGGATCAGGAACTGCGTGGTCGTGCCCGTCGGCTGACCGGCGCGGCCGAGGTTGAAGATCTCGCCCAGATTGGTCGCCGGGAAGCCGTAGACCGCGGTCGGCCCGATGTTGGTATTGGGCGTGCAGGTGATCGTGCCCAGTACCACGTCGCGACCGCCCGCGTTGGGGCAGACCACCGCATCGCGTGAGAAGCCCTTGGTATCGAACGCGAAGCGGCGATAGAGGCCGCCGGCCTTGATCTGCAGGCCCTCGGTGACGTCCCATTCGGTGCGCAGCTGCGCGGTGCGGAAGTTGTTGACCGTTTCCGACGGCCGGTCGCGAATTTCCGCAAGCTGGAAATTCGCCGGATCGGTGACGCTGGTACCGAAGCTGATGAGGGGACTGCGCGAATTGGTGTAATCGTAGCGGAAGCCTTGCGCGTCGCGATCGTCGAAGACGAAGGTCGTCTCGACCGGGATCGTCGCGTCCGACTTCGAATAACCGCCCAGCAACGTGAAGCGGAATGTGTCCGTCACGTCCTGGTCCCAGCTGCCGCCGATCTGGTAGAATTCGGTTTGCGACTTGCGCAGATAATGTTCCGTGCGCACCCACGCGTCGTTGATGGTCGCCGCGATCAGGTTGTTGTTCGAATCGATGGTGTAGTTGCTGACGTCCATCTGCCGCTCGTTGGAGCGCAGCAGCACCTCGCCCCATTTCTCCTCACGCGTCTCCTTGAAGCGCGAATAGAGGCCGTCGATCGAGATCTTGGTCGCGTCGCTCGGCGCCCATTGCACGCTGCCGGTGATGCCCAGCCGCTCGCGATCATGCCGCACCGAGCCGTAGCGCGGAATGCGCGGGTGGAAGGCGAGCGCGACCGCGTCGCACGTCGCGTTGTTGGTATAGGCGCCGCCGCGGTTGGGCTGGGTGAAGCAGGGCGTGCCGTTCACCGAATCGAACACGCCCTGCGACCAGCGCACCGTGTTGTTGCCGAGTTCGAAATTGTTGGTCTTCTGATAGGCCGCGGACAGCGAGGCGCCGAAGGTCCCCGCATCGTTCTTGTACGACAGCAGCCCGGCGATGCGCGGGCCGAAGTTCTTCGACAGGTCGTTGTAGCTCGCCTGTCCGGACAGCACGCCGGTGAAGCCGGTCTTGCCGCCGAGCGGATTACCGGTGTTGAGGTCGACCACCGCGCCCAGCGATCCTTCGTCGAGGCTGGCCTCGGCCGTCTTGTGGACGACGATCGAGTTGAAGAGTTCGGAGGCGAAGACGTTGAAATCGAACGCGCGGTCGCGGTTCGACGAGGCGCCGTCGGTCGAGGTCGCGACCGTTTCGAGGCCGTTGACGCGGACGCGGGTGAATTGCGCGCCGAGGCCGCGAACGGTGATCGCGCGGCCTTCACCGGCGTCGCGCTGGATCGAGATACCGGGGATACGCTGCAGCGATTCGGCCAGATTCTGGTCGGGGAACTTGGCGATATCCTCCGCCACGATCGCATCGACCGACGCCACCGACTCGCGCTTCACGTTGAGCGCTGCATCCAGGCTGCGGCGAAAGCCGGTGACGACGATGTCGGCGCCGCCCTCTGTGCCGTCGGGCGCGGTGGTCTGCGGCTGGACGTCGGCAGCGGGATCGGCGGGCTGCCCTTCCGGCACGACGGCGGTCTGGGCGGGTGCGGGATCGGTGTGCGGCGGGCTGCCCGGCTGGTCCGGCGTCGCCGGGATCTTCGCCGCCTGCGCAAACGCGGCGGCGGGCAGCAGCATGCCCAGCATCAGCGCGGCCGTCGATACGCCGGCAAGGCGGCCGGCACCGGCGCGGGCAAAGGTCGAACGTCCGATCATCTCACATCACTCCCCAACGGCCTTTGAGGCCTTTCACGCGCTGACACCGGTAACCGGCGTCGGCGCAGAGTCATGGGAGAATGACGCATTCGGCAGGTCGTGGCTGCCATCCTCCCGCTGTGCGGCCATCGTTCCGATGATCTCGCCACCGGTGCTTGTCCCTGCTAAGGTAACCGGTGTCAGAAGCATGCTGTGTGCAGGCTCGCATGTCAACATCCCGCAAACCGCAAAGATGGAGGCGACTATGGCAATGATCTCGGGACTTTTAATTCTGGCAGCGCAAACCGTGCCCGCTGCGCCGACAGAGCGGCCGATGGTGGTGGTCGACGAGCGGACGGTGATGCGCGAGGAGCCGACGCCGCATGGCAGGATCGGCACCAGCACCGCCTATCGGATCAGCGATGCCGTGCCGGTGCGCACGATGGAATTCCGCAAGCGGGTGCTGCACGTCGGCGCCGCGATCGGCCCGCATCCGCTGGCGCATGACGAGGTCTATTACGTCCTGTCGGGCGAAGGGGTGGTGTCGTCGGGCGCGGAGACGAAGCCGCTGAAGCCCGGCATGGCCGCCTATCTCTACACCGGCGCGACGGTAGGTATCCGCCAGGTCGGCAAGACGCCGCTGACGCTGATCGTGTCCTATCCGATCGTCACCGGCGCGGCGCACTGATCGGCGCACCCGTTCGGCCGGGCGGTATGCAGCAGCTGCCGCCCGCGTCGGAGGGTTTTTGGTGCGACCATCATGGTGGAAAACTGGAGCGGGCGAAGGGATTCGAACCCTCGACCCCAACCTTGGCAAGGTTGTGCTCTACCCCTGAGCTACGCCCGCTCTGGCGCCTGAACCGGCGAACCGGCTGGGTGAGGCGCGCCACTAGCAGCGCCTTTCGGGGGCCGCAACCCCCATCGTGAAAATTGCGTGCAGATTGGGGCTTGGCGACTCGATATCTAGAACATTACAAGAACATGGATGAACGACTCGTCCGCCCTGATCGCCCGGCTGCGCGGCATTGCCGCCGGTACGGGGGCTGCGCAAGCGGCACCGGCACCGGTGGACGGCTGGCTGATGCAGGGCCTCGCCACCGCGCAGCTGCACGAGATCTACGCGCTCGATGCCGAGGACGGGGCGAGCGGGGCGGGATTCGGCATCGCCAATGCGCTGGCGGCGGGCGCGCTGCCGCTGCTGTGGTTGCGCACCGAGGCATGCGAGCGCGCGCAGGGCCGGCTGCATGCCACTGGCCTCATCGAACTGGGCCTGCCCGCCGATGCGCTGGTGCTGGGTATCGTCGCCGACGAAGCGGCCTTGCTGCGCGCGGCGGCGGATGCGGCACGCTGCGCCGGCCTGGGGTGCGTGCTGGTGGAAAGCGTCGGCCGCGCACCCGGCCTGGACCTCACGGCGACGCGGCGGCTGATGCTGGCGGCGGAGGCATCGGGCGTCACCGTGCTGTCGCTGCGGGTCGGCGCGGAGCCGACGGTCAGCGCCGCGGCGACGCGCTGGGCGGTGGCGGCGGCGACGTCCACCGCGCTGGATCAGGGAATCGGCGGGGAGGCTCCCGGCCTGCCCGCCTATGACGTCGAATGCCTTCGCCGGCGGGGCGGCCCCGCCGGCGGCCGCTGGCGCGTGGAGTGGGATCGCAATGCCAAGAGTTTCCGTGGAGCGCCGCTATCTGGCGCTGGTCTTTCCCTGGCTGCCGATCGACCGGCTGCGCGCCACCCGGCCGCACCTGTTCGTGCAAGCGGGTGAGACGCCGGTCGCCTTCGTCGAGACGATCGGCCAGGCGGTACGGCTGACCGCGACCGATCGTACCGCGGCACGCCTGGGGCTGGAGCCGGGCCTGACGCTGGCCGATGCACGGGCGCGCGTGCCGGAGCTGGAGGTATTCCCCGCCGATCCGCATGCCGACATGGACTGGCTGGAGCGGCTGGCCGACGGCTGCGCGCGCTACAGCCCGACGGTGGCATTGGCGCCGCCCGATGCGCTGGTGATCGACGTCGCGGGCTGCACCCATGCCTTCGACGGCGAGCGGCCGCTGGCGGCGGACGTGGAGGCGCGGATGGCGCGGCGCGGCATCCTCGCCCGCCACGCCTTCGGCGACACGCCGGAAATCGCGCAGGCACTGGCCCGCTATGCCGGCGCCCCCGCCCCCGACGAACGGCGCGCGGTGAAGCGGTTGCCGGTCGCGGCGCTGGAACTGGATGCGGATGCGACGGTGGCGCTGACCCGTGCCGGGCTGAAGACGGTCGGCGACGTCATGGCCCGGCCGATCGCCGGCATCGCGGCGCGATTCGGCGAGGCGGCGGCAAGCGCGGTGCGCCGGCTGGCTGGCGACGACCGGGCGCCGGTGCGGCCGAAGGTGCGCGTGGCGCCGATCGCGGTGGAGCGCCGCTTCGCCGAGCCGATCGCGCGTACCGACGATGCGCTGGACGTGCTGGAGGAGCTTGCCGGCGAGGCGGCGCGAACGCTCGACGAGCGGCACCAGGGCGGCCGGCGCTGGGAGGCGCGGCTGTTCCGCGCCGATGGCCATGTCCAGTCGCTGCGCATCGAGACGGGGCAGCCGACGCGCGACGTGGCGCTGCTGATGCGCCTGTTCGCCGAGCGGATCGACAGCCTCGCCGACCCGCTCGATCCGGGTTTCGGCTATGATCTAGTGCGGCT
The DNA here is from genome assembly GCF_052321755.1 of Sphingomonas cellulosilytica. Taxonomy (NCBI): domain Bacteria; kingdom Pseudomonadati; phylum Pseudomonadota; class Alphaproteobacteria; order Sphingomonadales; family Sphingomonadaceae; genus Sphingomonas; species Sphingomonas cellulosilytica. Next base: position 338,733 of record NZ_JBQRTT010000003.1, on the reverse strand, counting down.
GGACGTGGCGCTGGCCGAGCGGCTCGATGCGGCGCAGCTGCGGCTGGAGGGCGGCGCGGCGCAGCGCGGCCAGGTGGAGCAGCTGGTCGACCAGCTGTCGACGCGGCTGGGCCGCGGGCGGGTGCGCCGCTTCGCCCCGCGCGACAGCCATATCCCCGAGCAGGCCGAGCTGATGCTGCCCGCCACCGCCCCTGCCGCCGCCGACGCGCCCGCCGCCTGGCCCGCGGCGGAGGCGGGCGAGCCGCCGCTGCGCCCTATCTACCTGTTCGACCCGCCGCAGCCGATCGAGAGCGTGATGGCCGAGGTGCCGGACGGCCCGCCGCACCGCTTCCGCTGGCGGCGGCGGGTCCACGAGGTCGCCCGTGCCGAGGGGCCGGAGCGGATCGCCGGCGAATGGTGGCGCCGCCACGACGCGACGATCCCGACGCGCGACTATTATCGTATCGAGGACCGGCGCGGCCGCCGATACTGGATTTTCCGCCACGGCCTGCACGACGAGCGCGACCACCCGCGCTGGTACCTGCACGGGCTGTTCGCATGAGCGATGCGCCGCGATTCGCCGAACTGGTCGCGGCGACCAATTATTCCTTCCTCCATGGCGCGAGTCACCCGAGCGACATGGTGGCAGGCGCGGTGGAGCTGGGGCTTGCCGCCATCGGCATCGCCGATCGCAACACGGTGGCCGGCGTCGTCCGTGCCCATGATGCCTTGCAGCGCGCCGAACAGGGCCTGCTCGGCCAGCGCCTGCCGCCGCTCGACTTCAGGCTGGTGGTGGGCGCGCGGCTGGTGTTCGCCGACGGCACGCCCGATATCGTCGCCTATCCCGCCACGCGGCATGGCTGGGGACGGCTGACGCGGCTGCTGACGGTCGGCAACCGCAGGGCGGTGAAGGGCGGCTGCATCCTGGGGCTGGGCGATCTCGCCCGGCATTGCGAGGACCTGCTGCTGATCGCCCTGCCCGACAGCAGCACGACGCCCGCTGAGCCGATGCCGGACGCGCTGATCCCGCCGATGCGCAGCGATCCCGGCCTGGCCGCCACGCTGGCGCTGCTTGCCGACATGGCGCCGGGGCGAACATGGCTGGGCGTGACCATGCCGCGCGGCGGGCGCGACCGCCGCCGCCTGGCGCGCCATGCGCGGATCGCGGCACAGGCCGGCGTCCCGCTGCTCGCGACCACCGATGCGCTCTACGCGCAGCCCGACGCACGGCCGCTGCACGATATCGTCACCTGCATCCGCGAAGGGCGCACCGTCGCGCACGCCGGACGCCTGCTCGCCGCCAATGCCGAACGGCATCTGAAGCCGCCAGCCGAGATCGCCCGCCTGTTCCACGGCTGGCCGGAGGCGGTCGCCGAGAGCCTGCGGCTGCTCGACCGGATTGAGTTTCGGCTGGACCAACTGCGCTACGAATATCCGCACGAGCCGGTGCCCGCCGGCTGGCAGGCACAGGACTGGCTGGAGCATCTCACCTGGCAGAGCGCGATCGACCGCTACGACGGCTATGTCCCCGACAAGCTGCTCGGCCTGCTGCATGAGGAGTTCGCGCTCATCCGGTCGCAGGGCTATGCCCATTATTTCCTGACGGTGCACGACATCGTCCGCTTCGCGCGGACCACCAGCCCGCCGATCTTGTGCCAGGGCCGCGGGTCGGCCGCCAATTCGGCGGTGTGCTGGCTGCTCGGCGTCACCTCGGTCGATCCGATGCGCTACGACCTGCTCTTCTCGCGCTTCGTATCCGCCGAGCGCAACGAGCCGCCCGATATCGACGTCGATTTCGAGCACGAGCGGCGCGAGGAGGTGATGCAATATATCTACGAGCGCTATGGCCGCCACCGCGCGGCGATCGCGGCGACGGTGATCCACTACCGGCCGCGCAGCGCGGTGCGCGAGGTCGGCAAGGTGCTGGGCCTGTCGGAGGATGTGACCCAGCGCCTGACCAGCACGATCTGGGGCAGCTTCACCGATCGGCTGGAGGACAAGCATCTCCAGCAGACCGGCTATGACACCGCCACGCCCGAAATCGCGCGGCTGTGCGATTTGGTGGCGCAGCTGCTCGAATTTCCCCGCCATCTGTCGCAGCATGTCGGCGGCTTCGTGCTGACCCAGAACCGCCTCGACGAGACGGTGCCGATCCACAACGGCGCGATGAAGGACCGGACCTTCATCGAATGGGACAAGGACGATATCGACTGCCTGGGGCTGATGAAGGTCGACGTGCTGGCGCTCGGCATGCTGACCTGCATCCGCAAGGCGTTCGACCTGATGGACGAGCACGGCCTCGGCCGGCACGACCTCGATTCCATCCCGCCCGACGCGCCACCGGTCTACGACATGCTGTGCAGGGGCGACAGCATCGGCGTGTTCCAGGTGGAAAGCCGCGCGCAGATCAACATGCTGCCGCGCCTGCGCCCCCGCAAGCTGTACGACCTGGTCGTGCAGGTGGCGATCGTGCGGCCCGGGCCGATCGAGGGCGACATGGTGCATCCCTATCTGCGGCGGCGCGCGGGCCGCGAGGCGGTGGACTTCCCCTCCCCCGATCCCCGGTGCGGACCGGCCGACGAATTGCGCACCCTGTTGCGCGAAACCTATGGCGTGCCGCTGTTCCAGGAACAGGCGATGAAGCTCGCCATCGTCGCCGCCGGCTTCACCCCCGGCGAGGCGAACCAGCTGCGCCGCGCCATGGCGACGTTCCGCCATGTCGGCGGCATGGACAATTTCCACGAGAAGCTGGTCGGCGGCATGGTCGGCCGCGGCTACGAGCGCGACTTCGCCGAGCGCTGCTACAAGCAGATCGAGGGGTTCGGCAGCTACGGTTTCCCCGAGAGCCACGCTTTGTCCTTTGCGCGGCTGGTGTACGTGTCGTCGTGGATCAAATGCTTCCACCCGGCCGCGTTCGGCTGTGCGATCCTCAACGCGCAGCCGATGGGCTTCTACGCGCCCGCGCAGCTGGTGCAGGACGCGCGCGACCATGGCGTCGTCGTCCGCCCCGTCGACGTCAATGCGAGCGGCTGGGACAATGCGCTGGAGCCGCTCGACGACGGCAGCCACGCGATCCGGCTGGGGTTCCGCCAGGTCGACGGATTCCGGCAGGCCTGGGCGGAGGCGCTGGTCGCCGCGCGCGGCGAGGAGCCCTTCGCCGGCATCGAGGCGGTGGCGGCGCGGGCCGGACTGCCGACGCGCGGGCTCAACCTGCTCGCCGATGCCGATGCCTTCGGCTCGATCGCGATGCCGCGGCGCGATGCCTTGTGGGAGGTGCGGCGCACGCCCCCCAGGCAACTCGCGCTGTTCGCCGCCGCGGACGCACCCGAGCTGGCCGAGGAGGCGGATGCGCGCCTGCCCGCCATGCCGCTGTCCGAACAGGTGGCGGCGGATTACCAGACGACTCGGCTGTCGCTGAAGGATCACCCGATGCGATTCCTGCGGCCCGTGTTCGCCGCCGAGGGCGTGCTGTCGAGCGCCGAGGCGGCCCGCGCGCGGGACGGGCGGCGGGCGCGCGTCGCCGGCGTGGTGCTGGTCCGCCAGCGGCCGGGCAAGGGCAATGCGATCTTCGTGACGATCGAGGACGAGACGGGAATCACCAACGCCCTGCTCTGGGCGCGCGATTTCGAGGCGCACCGGCGCGCGGTGATGGCGGCGCGGCTGCTGGTGCTGGAAGGGGTGATCCAGCGGAGCGACGAAGGCGTCGTCCACCTGATGACGACCCAGGCATACGACCGCACCGCAGAACTCGCGCGCCTCTCTTCCGATTACCGGGCCGAGACGCCGCTGCTGCCGGTGGACGAGGTGATCCGCCCCAAGCCGATCGTCAGCCAGGACCCCCGAGGCCGCCACCCGCGCGACGTGCGGATCATGCCGCCGTCACGCGATTTCCACTGACCGTCCCAGCAACGCCAACGCCATAAACGGAATGGCCCCCGCTCCGGGGGCATGGAGCGAGGGCCGACCTAGCGTTCGTCACGCAGGCGGGAAGTGGTTGATGTCATCCGGGCAACAGGGGGAAAAATCCCGGACGCCCCACATCCGCGAGGGCCCTTCTAGGCCAAGCAACCTGTCGCTTGCATGAATGACGGGTCGGATTCTGCCCTGTCAGCGGCTATTGGTCCGCCGTGGGTCGTTCCATTTGAACGTCTGGTCGCTAACCGGTACGCCGAATCGCTGATTCGACAGGCGAATCGTCGTGCGGTTGTTCTGGCTGTCGAGCGCCACCCAGCCTTGCAGCGACAGACCCGCCGGCGCCGAGGGCTGGCGCGCGAAGATCAATGTGATGCGGCCATATTCGGGATGCTTCGGATCGTTCGCCTCGACCGATACGACCGCGTCGTTGCCGGTCTGCACCAGCCGCGCATAGCGCGTGATGTCGCGGGTGGGATCGAGCAGCACGCCGAGCGGCGAATTCTTGATCGGCCAGCGCTGCACCTGCCGTACCGAATAATCGATGAAGGTCAGCGCGCCACCCTCTGCGACGATCAGGATCGGCACGCCCTTTTCATATTGGAAGCGCAGCTTGCCCGGCTTCTTCAGGGTGAAGGTGCCGGTCAGCACCTTGCCGTTGCGATCGGTCTGCGTGAAGTCGGCGGTCATCGTCTCGACCGACTGGAGGTGCCGCTGCACCGCGGCGAGATCGCCGGTCGCCTGGGCGGGGAGGACGGCGGGCGCGACCAGCGCGGTGAGGGCAAATGCGTATCGGATCATGGGCATCCTGATGCAGGGCGAGCGTTGAATGCGTGCTTAACCGCCAAAGGCCGCCGGGGTTCAAGCCCCCGGCGGCCCCCCTTCACTTGCCCGGCCCGAGCAGGTTGGCGCGCCAGAACAGGAGGCTGGTCCAGAACTGATAGTCCTGGTTCTCCTTCTTGGCGAAGCCATGGCCCTCGTCCTTGGCCAGCAGGTGCCAGGCGGGCACGCCGTTGGCGCGGACCGCGGCGATCATCTGGTTCGCCTCCGACGCCGGCACGCGCGGATCGTTGCCGCCGGTGACGACCATCAGCGGGATCTTCAGCTCCGCGGCGCGGGTCAGCGGGCTGATCGCGGTCAGCTTGGCGCGCTGCTCGGCCACGCGCTCGTCGCCATATTCGACCCGGCGCAGGTCGCGGCGATAGCTTTGCGTGTTTTCGAGGAAGGTGACGAAATTGGAGATGGCGACGATGCAGTTCGCCGCCTTGAACCGGTCGCCGTAGCGGATCGCCACCGCATAGCACATGTAGCCGCCGTAGCTGCCCCCCGTCTCCGCGATCCGTTTGGGATCGATGCGCGGGTCCCTTTCCAGCCGGTCGAGGAAGGCGCCGATGTCCTTCACCGAATCCTCGCGCTTGAACGGCCCGTTATCGAGCGCGACGAAGCGCTTGCCGAACCCGGTCGAGCCGCGGACGTTGGGATAGAAGATCGCGATCCCGAGCTCGTTTATGAGATAGTTGTTGCGGCCGAGGAAGCCAGGCGTCGATTGCCCCTCCGGCCCGCCATGGATGTTGAACAGCAGCGGCCGCTTGCCCGGCCAGCGCTTCGGATCGGGGCGGTAGAGGAAGCCCGAGACGGGTTCGCCGTCGAAGCTCTTCACCTCGATGAATTCGGGCTCGGCGTTGCGCTGCGGATCGAGGCCGCCGGTCTCGCTCGCCGTCCAGCGCGTCACCTTCAGCGTCGCGGGATCGAGCGAATAGGTATCGGCCGGCGCCTTCGCCGAGGTGAGCGTGAAGCCCAGCGCCCCCCAGGGTGCGAACGCCACCCCGCCGATCCCGCCCGCGGGCAGCGGCACGGTGCGAGCCCGCCGGCTGGCGACATCGAGCAGCTTCAGCCGGTCGATGCCCGCTTCGTTGACGACATAGGCGATGGTGCGGCCGTCGTCGGATATGTCGAAGCCGGCGACATCCCACTTCGCCTCGGGCGCCACCGCGGTGAAGCGGCCCGTGCGCGGATCGATCGTGCCGAGACGCTGGAAGTCCGATCCTTCGTCCGAGGTCACCCACAAGGTACCGTCAGGCGCGAACTTCGCATCGCCATAGGCGATCGGCTGCGCCGGGTCGCCGATCGGGGTCATGCGGCCGGTGGCGACGTTCATCAGGTACAGGTTGGTCTTGTTGACCGACAGATATTGGCTGACCACCGCGGTCTTCGCATCGGGCGCGAAGTCGCCGATCGCCCAGCCGCCGCCCTGCACCCTGGCAACGAGCCGGTCGCTCTTGGGATCGCGCGGATCGATGATGTAGAGGTCGTTGTCCGTCCCGTTGCGGCGCGTGGAGGAATAGCCGAGCCAGCGCCCGTCGTGGCTCCAGGCGTTGATCGCGTTGCGGCTCTTGCCGTCGGTGAGCAGCGTGAGGCGGCCGTCCTTCAGCGTATAGAGCTGCCAGAATTCGCTGCCGCCGACGTCCTTCTGCACCACCAGCACGTCGCCGCGTCTGGGCGCGTAGCTGGCGCCGGCGATCGCATCCGCCTCGAACGACAGCTGCCGCCGCATGCCCAGCGGCATCGCCACCTCGTGCAGCTGCGCGGTATTGCCGAAACGGGTGGACACCAGCACGCCGCGCGTCACCGGGTTCCAGCCGTCGAACCCGGCGGCGCGCGATTCGAGATAGGGCCGCGTCGCGTCGGCGAGAGCCTGCGGCACCGGCGGGATGCCGTCGGCGACGATCGCCGCGGGCGGTGCGACGGTGGGGCCGCTATCCTGCGCCATCGCCGCGCCGGCGATGGTCAGCGTGACGGCTGCGGTGATGCGTTTCACTGGCGTTCCCCCGATGTGTTATATCAAAGCGATAGCGTGGCAGGTCGGTAGCCCGGATCAAGCGGTTTCGGGCAAGCGTGGCCGCGAAAGGTCACAAAAGTCGCACGAACGCAGGTGTCGTCAGCGAGTGCGAGCGGATGTCAAAGAACGATGGACGGGACGATCTCGGAGCGGTGTTTCACGGCTTTTCCAAATAGGACAGCGTGGATCGCGCGGTTACTTAAACGAGGTCGATGGCAGGCAGCACCGCGGACCCATACGCGATCGTCCATCGGGGGCTTAAGACCAATCGACATTCAATCCCTCCCTGCCAAGGCAGGGCTATTGCAATGGGCTGTCTGATCCGGGTGTTCTTCAATCCTCCGTCTTGCCGGACTTGGTCCGGCATCCACCGTGCCGCACACCAATACGCTCTGGGTTTTGCGGCACGGTGGACCCCGGAACACGTCCGGGGTGACGAAGGATAATGGGACGGCATGCCCCTTCACCCGCCGCCGGCAGCCATCATCGCCATATGCGATAGCCCTGCCCTGGGGGGGAGGATGAAGAGGGTCCTTCATTCTGCATGTCGATCAGCCCTGGCGAACGCGCGCCCGCGCTCAGATCGCGTGCCCCTCCGTATCGCGCAGCACCTCGCGGCGGCCGACGTGGTCGGGGCGGCTGACGATGCCGTCCTTTTCCATCTTTTCGATCAGCCGCGCCGCCGAATTGTAGCCGATGCGCAGCTGGCGCTGGAGCCAGCTGGTCGAGGCCTTTTGCGATTCGCACACCAGCTGGATCGCGGCGCGGTACTGCTGGTCCTCGGCCGTGTCCTCGCCCTCCGGTGCGCCTTCCAGTGCGAAGCTGTCTTCGGGTTCTTCGGTGACCGAGCTGATATAGTCGGGCTGACCCTGGGCGCGCCAGTGATCGGCGATGCCGCGCACCTCGTCGTCGCTGACGAAGGGGCCGTGGACGCGGACGATGCCCTTGCCGCCGGGCATGTAGAGCATGTCGCCGCGCCCCAGCAGCTGTTCGGCGCCCTGTTCGCCCAGGATGGTGCGGCTGTCGATCTTGCTGGTGACGTGGAAACTGATGCGGGTCGGCAGGTTCGCCTTGATGACGCCGGTGATGACGTCGACCGACGGGCGCTGCGTCGCCATGATGAGGTGGATGCCGGCGGCGCGCGCCTTTTGCGCGAGGCGCTGGATCAGGAATTCCACCTCCTTGCCCGCTGTCATCATCAAATCGGCCAGCTCGTCGACGATGACGACGATCTGCGGCAGCGGCTCGTAGTCGAGCTGCTCCTCCTCATACACCGGCTGGCCCGTTTCGGGGTGATAGCCGGTCTGCACGCGGCGGCCGAGGCGCTGGCCCTTGGCCTTGGCGGCACGCACCTTGTCGTTGAAGCCTGCCAGGCTGCGCACGCCGACCGACGACATCTGGCGGTAGCGATCCTCCATCGTCTCCACCGCCCATTTGAGCGCGCGCACCGCCTTGGCGGGATCGGTGACGACGGGGGACAGCAGGTGCGGGATATCGTCGTACATGCTCAGTTCGAGCATCTTGGGATCGATCATGATCATCCGGCACTGGTCGGGCGTCAGCCGGTAGAGCAGCGAGAGGATCATGCAGTTGAGGCCGACCGACTTGCCCGATCCGGTGGTGCCCGCGACGAGCAGGTGCGGCATCGGCGCGAGATCGGCGATGACGGGATCGCCGGCGATGTTCTTGCCGAGGATGATGGGCAGCTGCGCCGCCTGATCCTCGAACGTCTGGCTGCCGACGAGTTCGTGCAGGCTGACCGATTCGCGCTTCTGGTTCGGCAGCTCGATGCCGATCACGTTGCGGCCGGGGATCACCGCGACGCGCGCCGACACCGCGCTCATGTTGCGGGCGATATCGTCGGCGAGCGCGATGACGCGGCTGGCCTTGATGCCGGGCGCGGGCTCCAGTTCGTACATGGTCACGACCGGGCCGGGGCGCACTTCGTTGATGACGCCGTGCACCTTGAAATCGTCGAGCACGTTTTCGAGCAGGCGGGCGTTGCGCTCCAGCGAGGCCTTGTCGATCGTCCCCTTGGGCGCGGGCGGCGCGGGGGTGAGCAGGTCGATCTGCGGCAGCGCATAGGTGTAGCCGAGGTCGAGGCTCTGCTGCTTCGGCTTGGGCCGGGCGGCGGAGGGGGCGACGGTGCGGTCGGCGATCACCGGCGCGGGGCGCGGATCGGGGGTGGCGACGGCGCGCGGCTCCACCACCTTGCGGGCGAGTTGCAGCGGCTCCTCATCCTCCTCCTCGTCCACGTCGTAATCGTACACATCCTCGATCGTCTCGCCGTCGGCGGTGCGGATGCGGCGCAGGCGGAAGCGGCGTTCGCCGAGGTCGATCTCCAGGCTCTTCGCCCAGACGATGATGCCGGCGACGCCGATGACGAGGCCGATGCCGCGCGCCAGCCAGCGTTCGGTGCCCGGCTGGCCGATGAAGGACAGCGCCCATGCGACGAGACGCGCCACCGACAGGCCGACCACCCCGCCCCACCCCGCAGGCAGCGCCAGCACCGAGGAATCGGAGACAAAGGCGAGCGCCGCCGCCATCAGCGCGACGCCGATCACCGCATTGCGCAGCATCGCCGTCCAGCGCCCCGGCGGCTGGTCGCGCCACAGCCGCGCCGCGACGATCGGCCCGACCGGCAGCAGCAGCGCCACCGCCGGCCCGAAGACGGTCAGCGCCAGATCGGCGAACCACGCCCCCGGCGGGCCCGCGAGGTTCTGGATCGGCCCGCCCGAGGCGGTGTTGAGCGCGGCGTCGCTGGCATGGTAGCTCGCCAGCGCCAGCACCATCAGCAGCGTCACCAGGATGATGGCGATCGCCGCGATCAGCGCTCCGCCGCGCACCGCCCCCGCCTTCACCGTCTCACGCAACAAGCCTGGCTGCGCACGGCTCGCCATCGCCCGATCCCTTCAATGTGCGAAAAATCGCCGGAATCATCGGGCCGCGGCGGCGTTCCGTCAAGACGGCTGCGATGGATCGGCGTTGGCACGGGCCACCGCGGCCTGTAGGGGGAAGGCATGGACACAGACGTCATCATCCTCGGCGGCGGCCTGGTCGGCGCGACGCTGGCGCTCGCGCTCGATGCGCATGGGGTCGGCAGCATCGTCGTCGATCCCGCCGACCCGGCGGTGATGCTCGCCCCCGGTTTCGACGGGCGCGCCTCCGCGATCGCCAGCGCAAGCGGGCGGATGCTCGATGCGATCGGCGTCGGTGCGCGGCTGGCGGGCCAGGGCTGCGCGATCCGGCATATCCGGGTGAGCGACGGTCTTGCCCCCGGCAAGCTCGATTTCCGCCCCGGCGAACGCGACGATCCGCTGGGCACCATGTACGAGAACAAGCTGCTGCGGCGCGCGCTGTTCGAGGCGGCGAGCGCGGCGACCCATGTCGACCTGCGCATGCAGACGCGCGCGACGCAGGTGGTGCGTGGCCCGGCCGGCGTCACCGCGACGCTCGATTCGGGCGCAACCGTGACCGCAGCCCTGCTGGTCGCGGCGGAGGGGCGCCATTCGCCGACGCGCGAGGCGGCGGGCATCCCGGTGGCGCGCTGGCAATACGATCACGCGGCGATCGTCGGCGCCTTCCACCACGAACACAGCCATGAGGATATCGCGTTCGAGATCTTCTATCACTCCGGCCCGTTCGCGCTGCTGCCGCTGCCAGACGACGAGATCGGCCACCGGTCTGCGATCGTCTGGTCGGTGAGGGGGGCGGACGGGCCGGCGATGATGAAGCTGGGCGATCGGGCCTTCCTGGCCGAAGCGAGCAAGCGCATGGGCGGGTTTCTGGGCGAACTCTCCGCCCCCTCCCCGCGCGCGAGCTATCCGCTGGGCTTCCACCATGCGGCGCGGATCACCGCGGAGCGGCTGGCGCTGGTCGGCGATGCCGCGCATGGTATCCATCCGATCGCGGGCCAGGGGCTCAACCTGGGCCTGCGCGACGTGGCGACGCTGGCCGAGGTGCTGGTGGAGGGCAAGAGGCTGGGGCTCGACCTCGGCGATCCCGCGCTGCTCGAACGCTACCAGCGCTGGCGCGGGCTCGACACGCTGATGGTCGCCGCCGCCACCGATACGCTGACCCGGCTGTTCGGCATCCCCGGCAAGACGGCGAGTGCGGTGCGCCGCTTCGGGATCAGCGCGGTCGACAAGCTGCCGCCGCTCAAGAACCGCTTCATGGCGGAGGCGCGCGGCGAAAGCGGCGCGCTGCCCAAGCTGCTGCAGGGATTGCTGGTGTGAGCGAGCCGGCCCCCTCGCCTCCCGCCCCGGCCTCCGCCCCTGCTCCCGCTACGCCGATGAGCAGGGCGCAGCGCGGGGTGGCGCGCGGGATCGGGATCGGGTTGGGGCTGACGCTGGCGGCGGCGATCATCGGCTATGCGCGCAGCTATGCCGCGACGCTGGATGCGCGGCTGTTCACGCTGGGGATCGCGGCGCTGACGCTGGGCCTGTGGGTCGCAGCGGCGATCGGCGACGTGGCGCGGCGGCGCTATGGCTCGACGAACGCGATCGACGGCGGCAACGGCATCGATCCGCGGGTGGATGCGGCCAATGCGGTGCTGCGCAACACCGCGGAACAGGCGCTGCTCGCGCTGCTGGCCTATGGCGCGCTGACCCTGGTCAGCGACCATGCACGGGTGCCGGTGGCGCTGTTCGCGGCGTGCTTCTCGGCCGGGCGGCTGCTGTTCTGGACCGGCTATCGCGACGGCGCGGAGGCGCGTGCGTTGGGCTTCGCGCTGACCTTCTACCCCAGCGTCGCTGCGCTGCTGATGGCGGCGCTGGCGCTGGTCGGTTGACGGCGGCTCTGCGTCAGAGGCGCCGCGCGTCGTCCGCCAGCATCACCGGCACCCCGTCGCGGATCGGATAGGCGAGGCCCGCGGCCTCCGACACCAGTTCCTGCGCGGCTTCGTCGTAGCGCAACGGCTGCCGGGTCACAGGGCAGACCAGCCGTTCGAGCAGCCAGGGGTCGATGCTCATTGTAGCGTCACCTTGTCCTCGCCGTCGTGGCGGCCGAAGAATTGCATCAGCTGGATGATGAGTTCGGCGCGCGTCTCGATATCCGGTGCCTCGAGCAGCGCCTGCTTCGCGGCGGCATCGAACGGCGCGATCTGGGCGATGCCATTGACCAGGCTTTCATCGTCGAGCCGGCCGACCGCCTCCCAATCCACCGCATAGCCCTGCGTATCGGCGAAGCGGCGCGATTCCAGTTCCAGCGACGATCGCCGGCCGAGCGACAGCGTTTCGTCCTCCGGCACCGGCAGCAATGCCGCCTCGACCTGGCGGAACGGGGTCGTTACGTCGAGTTCGCGCAGCACCCGGAACAGCGCCACGCCCTCCAGCACCAGATTGTAGCGGCCGTCGTCCAGCGCCTCGACCTCGGCGATCCTGCCGACGCAGCCGATGTCGTAGAGCGCCGGGCGATCGCCGCCGCCCGCCATTCCCATCGGCTGGATCATGCCGATGCGCCGGTCGCGCACCATCGCATCGCTCACCATCGCCCGATAGCGCGGCTCGAAGATGTGCAGCGGCAGGTGCATGCCCGGGAACAGCAAGGCCCCGGGCAAGGGAAAGATCGACAGGCGCGTCGGGTTCGTCATCCGAACAGGATCGCGGAGAGTCGCCGGCGCTGCGCGGAAACCCAGGGATCCTCCAGCCCGACGACCTCGAACAGCTTGAGCAGCTGCGAGCGCGCCGCGCCTTCGTTCCATTCGCGGTCGGCGGCGACGATGTAGAGCAGGTTGTCCGCCGCCGCATCGCGGTTGCCCGCCGCCATCTGCGCGTTGGCGAGCGCGAAGCGGCGTTCGTGGTCGTCGGGGTTGTTGGTGACCTCCGCCTCCAGCCCCGCGAAATCCTCCACCGGCTGCGCGCTTTGCGCCAGTGCGAGCGTCGCCTTGGCGCGCTCGATACCGGCATCCTTGAGGTCGGCGGGCAAGGCGTCGATCGCCGCCTGCGCCTCTTCGGTCTGGCCCGCGGCGACGAGGGCGCGGATGCGGCCGGAGAGGACGGCGGGATGATCCGGCGCCATCTCGAACAACTGGTCGAAGATCGACAGCGCGCGCGCCGCATCCCCCTCCGCCAGCACGTCCTCGCCCATCGCGATCAGCGGCTCGATCTCCGCCGCCGCATCGGCATCCGCCGACTGGATCGGCAGCTGTTTCAGCAATTGGTCGAGGATGGTGCGCAGCTGCGATTCGGTGCGGGCATTGGTCAGGTCGGCGACCAGCTGGCCCTGGAACATCGCATAGACGGTCGGGATCGACTTGATCTGGAATTGCGCGGCGATGAACTGATTCTTGTCGGTATCGACCTTGGCCAGCACGACGCCCTTGTCGGCATAGGCCGCGGCGACCTTTTCCAGCACCGGCGCCAGCGCCTTGCACGGCCCGCACCATTCCGCCCAGAAATCGATGATGACGAGGGAGGTCATCGACGGTTCGACGACGTCGCGGCGGAAAGCCTCGACCGCCTGCTTCTCGGCTGGCGACATTCCTAACGTGGCCAAAAGCTGCTCCTTCGTATGCGTTGTCGCCCATGTGGGGCAGGATGCGCGCGACGCCAAGGGTTTTGCCAAAAGCCCGGTACGTCTGGCGGCGGCTCCCTCCCCTCGCTACATGGCGGCGCGTGAAGATCGTCTCGTGGAACATCAATTCGGTCCGCTTCCGGATCGCCATCGTCGAGCAGTTCCTGCGCGAGGCCGAACCCGACATCCTGTGCCTGCAGGAAACCAAGGTGATCGACGCCGACTTCCCGTTCGATACGTTCCGCGCGCTGGGCTACGACCATATCGTCATCCACGGCCAGCGCATGCATCATGGCGTCGCGATCCTCAGCCGGGTGCCGATCGCCGAGGACGATCGGTTCGACTGGCAAGCCAATCGCGAGGCGCGGCATGTCGGCGTGCGGCTGCCGAACGGCGTGCGGCTGGAGAATGTCTACGTACCGGCCGGCGGCGACGTGCCCGATCGCGCGGTCAATCCGAAGTTCGGGCAGAAGCTGGATTTCGTCGAGCGGATGACCGCCTGGTCCAGGGACCTCGATGGCCCGACCATCCTGACCGGCGATTTCAACATCGCGCCGCTGCCGAGCGACGTGTGGAGCCACAAGGCGCTGTTGAAGGTGGTCAGCCATACGCCGATCGAGGTCGAGGCGCTCGACCGGTTGAAGGCGTCGAACGACTGGGTCGACCTGGGCCGGCATTTCCACCCGGCGCCGGCGCGGCTGCATACCTGGTGGAGCTATCGCTCGCCCGACTGGACCAGGAACGATCGCGGCCGGCGGCTCGACCATATGTGGGCGACGGGCGACGTCGCCGCGGCGGCGGTGAGCCACAGCGTGTTCGAGGATTGCCGCAGCTGGCTGAAGCCGTCGGACCATGTGCCGATCATGACCGAGTTCGCCTTTTGAACCGCCCGTCCGACACCGCGCGCGACGTGGCACGGGCGATCGACGCGCTGCGCCGCGGCTGGCCGATCGCGATCCATGCCGACGGCGAAGCCCCCCTGCCCCTGCTCGCGGTGGAAACCGCCGACCCCAATGGTGTCGCGGCGTTCGCGGCCGATGGCGGCTTTCCGCTGCTGATCTCCAGCGGGCGGGCGGCGACGCTGAAGCTGACCAACCAGCTCGCCGCCGCCGATCCCGATACGCCGGTGGTGATCGAGCCGGCACCCTGGCTCGACTTTTCCACCGCGGTGGCGCTTGCCGACCCGCAATTCGACCTCGCGACGCCGTTGAAAGGTCCGTTCCGCACCATGGCGGTCGACCGGCCGGTCGCGAGCCTCGCCTCAATCCGGCTGGCGCGAATCGCCGGGCTGCTGCCCGCCTTCGTCATCGACGGGCGCGATCCCGAGGTGACGATCGCGCCACGGGCGATCGAGGCGCATCAGGACGCGCGCGCGCTGCGGCTGGCGACGCGGGCGCGGCTGCCGGTCGATGGCGCCGAGGATGCGGAGATCGTCGCCTTTCGCGCGCCCGATTCGAGCGACGAGCATGTCGCGCTGCTGATCGGCCAGCCCAATGGCGCGCCGCCGCTGGTGCGGCTGCACAGCGAATGCCTGACCGGCGATGTGCTCGGCAGCCTGAAGTGCGACTGCGGGCCGCAGCTGCGTAGCGCGATCACGGCGATCCGTGCGTATGGCTGGGGCATCCTGCTCTACCTGCGGCAGGAGGGGCGGGGGATCGGCCTGGTCAACAAACTGCGCGCCTATGCGCTGCAGGATCAGGGGTTCGACACGGTCGATGCCAACACGCGGCTGGGTTTTGCGGTGGATGCGCGCGATTTCGGCGTGGCGGCGCGGATGCTGGAGCTGATCGGCCAGCGGTCGGTGCGGCTGCTGACCAACAATCCCGCCAAGGTCGCCGGGCTGGAGGCGGCGGGAATCGCGGTGATCGAGCGGGTGCCGCATGCGCTGCCGCCCAACCCGCACAATGCGCGCTATCTGGCGACCAAACGCGACCGGACAGGGCATCAATTGTAGGCAGGACGCGCCCCCCCTCACCCTTCGCCGCCTTCGGCGTCTTTCCCCTCTCCCGACGGGAGAGGGAAGGAGCGGCGCAGCCGCGGAAGGGTGAGGGTGAGCGCGGGATGCTCCCCGATCACTCCACGAAGGCGTCGGGATCGATCAGTCCGGTCAGCCGCCGGGCCGCCCGCCTAGCGAAGGCGAGGGTGCAGCGTTTGCGGACGTGCGCGGGCAGCGGCACGGTATGCGCCTCGCGCACGATCGCCGCATCGTAGCGGTCGGCGACGATCACGCCGGTCCGCTCCGGCAGGAAGGCGCTGCCGTCGAGCGGCGCGAGGTCGAAGCCGGCCGGCACCGCCCAATAATAGCGATCGCAATGGCCGAGGTAATCGGGCCATTTGCCATCCCCCATCAGGTCGGCGCGCGACACCTTGATCTCGACGATCACCAGCTGGCCGCGGGCATCCACCGCCATCAGGTCGGCGCGGCGGCCGCCCTCCAGCGGGACTTCGGGGATGGTGGTGAGGTCGTGGCGCAGCAGCATCCGGGTGACGCCGCGCGCCACATCGGCAGCGCAGATCGCGGGATCGCCGCCGTCGAGGCAGGAAGCCGGGGCCATGTCGAGCATGACCGCCGCTTTAGGAACATTCAGCGAACGGGGCAAGCACCCATGGATAATGCTGGGGCGGCAATCAGCGATAGAAGACGTGGTGGCCGATCATCGCGATGCGGGTGAGATTGCGGCCGGGGCGGCGATCCGGCGTGTTGAAGAACAGTGCCTTGGGGGCGGGGCTTTCCCAGGCGGCGGCCATCGCGACCTTGGCGACGGCGAGGGCGGTGCGCCAGGCGGTGCGGCCTTCGTCGATCGACGGGATTTCACCGCCCCGCACGAAGCTGAACTGGCCACGCTGCTTCACCACCGAGCACACGTCGGCAGGGAAGCGGCCCGATTTCGAGCGGTTGATGATGACGTTGGCGACGGCGAGCTGGCCGGCGAGCGGTTCGCCCTTGGATTCGAAATAGATCGCACCGGCGAGGCAGCGTTGCGCCTCGTCGATCTCGGCGCTCTGCTGCGCCGCGACGGCTTCGGCGAGGCTGTCGTAATCGCCATCGTCTTCGGTGACGGCCGGAAGGGCGGCGGGGCGGGAAACGGGCAGGCTCTGCACCATCTGCAGCGCCGGGGCGGCGCGGGGGGCGGGAACCGCGATGGGGGCAACGGTGTTGATGACTTGAACCGCAGAAGCCGGCGCGGGGATCGCGGTGCGATCGGGCGTTTCGGCAGAGGCAGCACCGGCGAGGCCGGCCAGCGAGAGGGTCATCGCCGCGATGATCGCGGCACGCTGCATGATCGTCATCAACGTATTCGACATGCGGTTGGATCACGGGCAAACCGGCCAGGCCGGATCGTCCGGGTGTCCCCCCGACTGCGTCACCGGCCCGGATCGCACCCCGGCGCAGCACAACGCGTTTTCAACATGGCTGTGGCATCGCCATGCCGCGCGCGATGCGTCAATCGGCCAGGATCGTTTCAGCGGCGAAGCGTTGGGCTTCCGCGCCGTCCAGATCGACGACCCACAGATCGGGATCGCGCGACCGCCGCCGCTGCCAATAGGCCTCGGCCCCATCGGACGGGACCGAATCGGTCAGACTCACAGTCCCATCCAGGCCGATCGTGCGTTCCAGCACCCGTACCGGACCTGAACGATCGTCGACCAGCAGCAGGATGCCGCCACTATGGGGGTCACCCCTGGCCCGGATCATGGCAATGCCGCCCGCGTCGTTGACCCGGCGCACCAGCGCGCCGACGACGAGCTGCGTCGGCAGGCGCTGCGTCACGGGATGCGATAGCCGGGCAGGCCGGACAGCGGAATCTGCGAGCGCATGAAGGTGCCGGTGCCCCGCGCCGCTTCCTCGCCGTCGGCGTCGATCAGCCGCGCATCGGCGACGTAGACGCGGCGCCGGCCACTGATCCAGCGCCCCTCCGCCACCACCGGCCCCGCCTTCAGCGGACGGGTCAGCAGCAGGTTGAAGGCGGTGGTGAGCAGGAAGCGATCGGTGACGAGGCTGTTCGCCGCATAGAAGGCGGCGTCATCGAGCATCTTGAAATAGCCGGTGCCGTGCGCCGCGCCGGCGGCGTGGTAATGGCGTTCGTCGATACGGAAATGGATGCGCGCGACGCCGGCCTCGACGATCTCCAGCCGCGATTCGAACAGGCGGTTGATCGGCGCCGCGGCATAGAGCGACTCCAGCGCCCGGTAATGCGCCGTGGCGCCCGCATCCTCAGGCGGCATCGCGCGCCGCGTCGGCGGTGAACAAGGCGTAGAGCGCATCGGGCGAACCCGCCCCGCGCAGCTTGCCGAGGAAGGTGCGATCGCGCAGCCGCCGCGAGACGCGGGCGAGCGCCTTCAGATGCTCCGCCCCCGCCTCCACCGGCGACACCAGCATGAAGACGAGGTCGACCGGCAGATCGTCGACCGCATCGAATTCGATCGGCTGGGCAAGGCGCATGAAGACGCCGGTCACCGCCGGCAGATCGGGCAGGCGGGCATGCGGGATGGCGACGCCGCCGCCGAAGCCGGTCGAGCCGATCTTCTCGCGCGCGACCAGCCGCTCGGCGGTCAGCCGCCCGTCGAGGCCGAGCGCATCCGCCGCGGTGGCGAGCTGCGCGAACAGGCCCTTCTTATGGGCGACGGCAACGTCCTTGTAGACGGCCTCCGGACGCAGCAGGTCGCTGAAGTCTTGCATGACGCTTTCTGGGGAAGGGGAGGAACCCCGCCGGCCCTAGCCGGTCCGGCGGGGGATAGGAAGGTCAGCCGGCGGCGGGCTGGGTTGCCTCGACCCGCTGCGGCTCGACCCAGCCGATCGTGCCGTCGCCGCGGCGATAGACCATGTTGTAGGTGCCGGTGCCGGCGTTGCGGAACAGCAGCGCCGCGGTGTTGCGCAGGTCGAGCATCATCACCGCGTCCGACACGCTGGCATCGGGAATGTCGACGCGCGTCTCGGCGATGATGAGCGGCGCATCGCCGGCATCCTCTTCGGCCACCGCTTCCTGGAACAGGGTATAGCCGGCATTGTCGTAGCCCATGTCCTCCTGCATCGCGACCGCTTCGCTGGCGTGGCGATCCTTGAGGCGGCGCATGTAGCGGCGCAGCTGCGTCTCGATCTTGCCGGCCGCCCCGTCGAAGGCGGGATGGGCATCCTGCGCCTGGTGGCTGCCCTTCAGCACCAGCCCCTTCATCACGTGGACGACGATGTCGCAGCGGAAGCCGACGTCGTGCGGCCCCTTGCTGAACGTCACCTCCGACGAAATGGCACGGGCGAAATATTTGGTGGCGATACCCTGAAGCCGGTCGCTCGCATGATCCTTGAGCGCGTCGCCGGTTGCGACCTGGTGACCAGAAATCCGGATATCCATCGTCTTCTCCATCAATGTGGGCCGGCCTGTTGGCCTGTACCCGGTTGGCGTTATTCGAACGCCTCGACCCCCCAAAGCGGATCCTGTAACTTGGCAACAAATGCGGCGTGGGCTGCAAGTTCCGTCGCCGAGGCGCGGAACGTCCGCGGCGGGCGCACCGTCACCGGCTTGCGCACCGCGACCTGCACGCTCTCCACCGCCGCCACGTCGCTGACCAGGCCCAGGCCGATCTGGCGACCGCCCATCAGCTCGACATAGACCTGCGCGAGCAGCTGCGCGTCGAGCAACGCGCCGTGCAGCACGCGGTGCGACCGGTCGACGCCGAAGCGCGAACAGAGCGCATCCAGCGTGTGCTTGGCGCCGGGATGGCGGCTGCGCGCGATCTGCAGCGTATCGACCATCCGCCCGACATGGACGATCGGCCGGCCGCACTTCTGCAACTCGCCGTTCAGGAAGGAAAAGTCGAAGCCGGCATTGTGCGCGACCAGCGGCGCATCGCCGAGGAAGTCGACCAGGTCGTGCACCGCGTCGGCGAATTTAGGCTTGTCGCTGAGAAACGCCTCGGTGATGCCGTGCACCGCCTGCGCCTCGGCCGGCATGCCCCGTTCGGGATGGTAATAAGCGTGGAAGGTGCGGCCGGTTTCGACGCGGTTGACCATCTCGACGCAGCCGATCTCCACGAGCCGGTCGCCGCCGGCGAAACTGAGGCCGGTGGTTTCGGTGTCGAAGACGATCTCGCGCATGATCCTTCTATCCGCCCGGGCGCGCCGCCATGCAAGCGATGACGCGGCGGACCGCCTCGCGCGTGCTGTCGAACGGCACGTCGGTGGCGATGACGACATGCGCGCGCGCGCGCTTTGTCGCGTCGGGCAGCTGGCGGGCGAGGATCGCGTCGAACTTGGCGGGCGTCATACCGGGGCGGGCGAGCGTGCGGGCGCGCTGCACGTCGGGCGCGGCGGAGACGACCGCGACGCGATCCACTGCCGCGTCGCCGCCGGTTTCGAACAGCAGCGGGATATCGAACACGATCAGCGGTGCATCGGCATGGTCGGCGAGGAAGGCGGCCCGCTCCGCGGCGACGGCGGGGTGGACGATGGCCTCCAGCCGCTTCATCGCCGCATCATCGCCCAGCACCGCCGCGGCGAGGGCAGGGCGGTCTACCCCCGCCGGCCCTGTGGTGCCGGGGAAGGCCGCCTCGATCGCTGCGATCAGCGCACCGCCCGGCCCCTGCAACCGATGCACGGCGGCATCGGCATCGAACACCGGCACGCCTTCGGCCGCGAACATCGCGGCGACGGTGGATTTGCCCATGCCGATCGAGCCGGTGAGGCCCAGGATCGTCATGCCGTCAGCAGGTCGCGCAACGCATCGTCGCCATCGCGCGGCGGCTCCGCCCCGAAGAACAGTTCGAAGGCGAGCGCCGCCTGGCCGATCAGCATCTCCAGGCCATCCACCGTCTCCAGCCCGCGCGCGCGCGCGGCGGCGAGCAGCGGCGTCTCCAGCGGGGCATAGACGATGTCGTAGACGATCGCCTCTTCGCCCAGGCCGTCAATATCGA
Organism: Sphingomonas cellulosilytica; assembly: GCF_052321755.1. Lineage (NCBI taxonomy): Bacteria > Pseudomonadati > Pseudomonadota > Alphaproteobacteria > Sphingomonadales > Sphingomonadaceae > Sphingomonas > Sphingomonas cellulosilytica. Next base: position 318,581 of record NZ_JBQRTT010000003.1, on the reverse strand, counting down.
GGTCGAGCGGCGGCTGCCCGGCCATGCCGAGCGTGCTGGCGTTGACCAGCAGCGCGGTATCGGGGGCAAGCGGGCTGGCGAGCGGCAGCGCCTGCCCCCTGAGGCCGAACGACGACAGCAGCACGCCTGCCTTCAGCACGTTGCGGTTGAGCAACGTCACCGGGCCGACGTTCATGCGGGCGAGCGCGAACAGGATCGCGCGGGCGGCACCACCGGCGCCGACGACTGTCACCGGTTTGCCGGTCAGGTCGAAACCGGCGAGCGGGGCGTAGAAGCCGCCGGCATCGGTGTTGGTGCCGACGGGTGTGCCGTCCTCTGCCCGGAACACGGTGTTGATCGCGCCGATGCCGCTGCGCACGTCGCCGCGATCCTCGACATGGTCGAGCGCGGCGAGCTTGTGCGGCATGGTGATGTTGCAGCCGCGCCAGTCGGGATCCTCGCGCCGCTCGGCGAAGAAGCGCGGCAGGTCGTCGGCGGTGACCAGGGTCTTGCGATATTCGGCGTCGAGGCCGAGCGCTTCGAGCCAGAAGCCGTGGATGATCGGCGATTTGGACTGCGCGATCGGATCACCGATCACTTCAGCATAGGGTCGGTTCATGCCGGCAGGACTCCGCGGGTTCTGAGATAATCGAGGACGTTGAGCAGCGGCAGGCCGAGCACGGTGAACTGGCTGCCCTCGATCCGGGTGAACAGCTGCGCGCCCGGCCCCTCGATCCGGTAGCAGCCGACGCAGCCGGCGATGGCCGGCCATTCCCCGTCGAGATAGGCATCGATAAAGGCGGGGGAGAGCGGGCGGACGTGCATCCGGGCGACCTCGACATGCCGCCAGACCGGGCGGCCGCCTTCCGCGATCACCGCGGCGCTCCACAGTTCGTGGCGGGTGCCGGACATGCGGGCGAGATGTTCGGCGGCCTCTTCGCGGCTCTCGGGCTTGTCGAGCAAGGTGCCGTCGGCGAGCGCGACGACGCTGTCGCTGCCGAGCACCAGACGGTCGGGGTGGCGCAGGCTGACCTTCACCGCCTTCAGCTCGGCGAGCGCATCGGCGAGGTCGCGGGGTTTCGATCCGGCAAGCGACGCCTTGGCGGCATCCTCGTCGACGCCGGCGGCGGTGGCGTCGAAAGGCACGCCGGCCGCGCTCAGCATGGCGCGGCGCGAGGCGCTTTGCGAGGCGAGAAGGAGCTTGCTCACGATCACACCTTTATCCGTCATTCCGGCGAACGCCGGGATCCATGGTTACGACGCATCCGGACGAAGCGCGAACCATCAGCCGCCCGCATCCATGGGTCCCGGCGTTCGCCGGAATGACGAAAGGGGCGTGACACATCACACCTTGCGCTGGTTCGCCAGCGCTATGATCGCTGCGGCGGTTTCCTCGATCGAGCGGCGGGTGACGTCGATCACCGGCCAGCCATTGTCGGCGAACATGCGGCGGGCATAGGCGATCTCGCGCGTCACCGCTTCCTCCTCGACATAGGCGGTGTCGGGCATCTGGTTGAGCGAGAGCAGGCGGTTGCGGCGGATCTGGATCAGCCGATCGGCACTGGTGGTGAGGCCGACGACCAGCGGCCGCTGCAACGCGAACAGGATGCGCGGCGGCGGACTCTCGACGACGATCGGAATATTCGCCGTCTTCCACCCGCGGTTGGCGAGATAGATCGAGGTCGGCGTCTTCGACGAGCGCGACACGCCGGCGAGGACGATATCGGCCTCTTCCCAATCCTCGTGCGCGATGCCGTCGTCGTGCGCGATCGTCCACTGGATGGCATCGACGCGCGCGAAATAGGCGGCGTCGAGCGCGTGCTGGCGGCCGGGCCGCGCCTTGGCCTGCTGGCCGAGCAGCCCCGACAGCGCATCGTTCACCGGGTCGAGCGGCGCCACCGCCGGCAGCCCCAGGGCGAGGCAGCGCTGTTCGAGGATACGGCGCGTCGCGACGTTGACGAGCGTGAAGACGACGAGGCCGGGGTTCTGCGCGATCTCCTGAAGGATGCGTTCGAGGTGCGCCTCGGTGCGCACCATCGGCCAGAAATGGCGCACGGTCTCGACGTCGTCATATTGGGCGAGTGCGGCCTTGGCGATGTTCTCCAGCGTCTCGCCGGTCGAATCCGACAGGAGGTGGAGGTGCAGGCGCATCATCGGCCACGCGCCTTCGCGCGTGGGACGGTACCGGCCCGCTCCCCCTCCCGGCCACCCACACGGTATCCTGATGGGCGGCCGGGAGGGGGAGCGGGCCGGTACCGTGGCAAGATCGTGCTCTTCCGCACGATCTTCATGAAGCGCCGGGGCCGAAATGTGGACAACATGGGGACAAGGGATAGGGCAACTCGGCACCCTCGCCAAGCGACCGGCGCGGCGTGGACAACCCGCATTCCATCCACAGCCGCGCCCACAGGGAATGGATTTATCCACAGCCTGTGGATACCGGGCATGCGGATCGCCGAATCGACACGGAATCGCGGCTTCTTGCCGGTCAACCTGTGGGTGATTAGGGCATGAAACGCTTTATCCCGCGTTCCACGTGCCAACCACTGCATCATCCTTTTCTAGAATCTTCTTATATAGGAAGAAGGCCCTGCCCGACCCTGTGAATACCGCCCCCGGGAACAAGCCGCTGCTCGCCGTCCTGCGGGGTGCCAAGCCGTCCGTGCCGCCGATCTGGCTGATGCGTCAGGCGGGACGCTACCTGCCGGAGTATCGCGCGCTGCGGGCGGAGAAGGGCGGCTTCCTGGCGCTCGCCACCGACCCGGACGCGGCGGCGGAGGTGACGCTGCAACCGATCCGCCGCTTCGGCTTCGACGGGGCGATCCTGTTCTCCGACATCCTGATGGTGCCCTGGGCGCTGGGGCAGGACCTGACGTTCGGACCGGGGGAGGGGCCGCGGCTGGCGCCACCGCTGGTGGATCACGCGCTGGCGGCGCTGCAACGGGTGCCGGAGCGGCTGGAGCCGGTCTATGCGACCTGCGAGCGGGTGGCCGCCGCCCTGCCGCCCCAGATCACCTTCCTGGGCTTTGCCGGCTCTCCCTGGACGGTTGCAACCTATATGGTGGCGGGGCAGGGGTCGAAGGACCAGGGCGAGACGCGCAGCGTCGCCTATGCCGATCCGGGCGCGTTCCAGGCGATCATCGATGCGATCGTCGCCATGACGATCGACTATCTGGCGCGGCAGATCGCGGCCGGGGTGGAGGCAGTCCAGCTGTTCGACAGCTGGGCAGGATCGCTGTCGCCGGCGCAGTTCGAACGCTGGGTGATCGCGCCCAATGCCGCGATCGTCGCGGGGCTGCGCGCGCGCTGTCCCGATGCCTGCATCATCGGCTTCCCCAAGGGTGCGGGCGGCAAGCTGCCTGCCTACGCCCGCGAGACGGGGGTGGATGCGATCGGCCTCGACGAGACGGTCGACCCGGCCTGGGCGGATGCGGTGCTGCCGCAGGGCATGTCGGTGCAGGGCAACCTCGATCCGCTGGCGCTGCTTGCCGGTGGGGCGGAACTCGACGCCGGCATCGACCGGGTGCTCGCAGCGTTTCCGGATCGTCCGCATGTGTTCAACCTGGGGCACGGCATCGGCCAGCACACGCCGGTCGCCCATGTCGAGCGGCTGCTGGCGCGGGTGCGGGGGCTATGATGGACTGGCTGGCGGGCGCGTACCTGTGGATCGTCGCGGCGCATGTGATCGTCGTGATCTTCTGGATGGCGGGCATGTTCATGCTGCCGCGCTACCTGGTCTATCACCAGGAGGCCCTGGCTGCCGGGCGCGCGGAAGAAGCGGCGCTGTGGACCCTGCGCGAGACGAAGCTGCGCCGCATCATCCTGACCCCGGCGATGGTCGCGGTGTGGGTGCTGGGCCTGACGCTGGCGACGATCGGCCAGCATTGGGGCGAAGGATGGCTGCATGCCAAATTGCTCTTCGTGCTGCTGCTGTCGGGCTATCACGGCTGGGCGGTCGGCTATGCCAGGCGGCTGGCGCGCGGCGAGATGCGGCTGACCGGCCGGACGCTGCGCATGGTCAACGAGGTGCCGGCGCTGATGGCGATCGTCATCGTCGTGCTGGCGTTCGTGAAGCCGTTCTGAGACGTCGTTCCGGGTCGAGATGGCAGGGCGGGCGGCAATCCGCTTGACGAACCCTGCCGCCGCTCTTACCTCCTCATCGCGCGTAGAGCCGCCGTCCGGTGACTCCGCGTTCCTCCTATCGGCTTTTCGTCGCTGCGGTTCCTTCGCCGACCCAAGCTATCTCCCCCCGACTTCCGCATTCGGATTATTCCATGCATCTCAAAGACTTGAAGAAAAAGACCCCTGCCGAGCTGGTCAGCATGGCCGAAGAGCTGGGGGTCGAGGGCGCCTCGACGTTGCGCAAGCAGGATCTGCTGTTCGCGATCCTGAAGGTGCAGGCCGAGAACGGCGACCAGATCATGGGCCTCGGCACGATCGAGGTCCTGCAGGACGGCTTCGGCTTCCTGCGCAGCCCGGAGGCAAATTATCTCGCCGGGCCGGACGACATCTACATCTCGCCCAATCAGGTGCGAAAGCACGGGCTGCGTACCGGCGACACCGTCGAGGGTGAGATCCGCGCGCCCAAGGACGGCGAGCGCTATTTCGCGCTGACCAAGCTTACCAGCGTCAATTTCGACGATCCGGATGCGGTGCGTCACCGCGTCAACTTCGACAATCTGACGCCGCTGTATCCGGAATCGAAGCTGACGCTCGATCCCGCCGATCCGACGCAGAAGGACAAGTCGGCGCGCGTCATCGACATCGTCTCGCCACAGGGCAAGGGCCAGCGCACGCTGATCGTCGCGCCGCCGCGCGTCGGCAAGACGGTGATGTTGCAGAACATCGCCAAAGCGATCACCGACAACCATCCCGAGGTGTTCCTGCTCGTCCTCCTCATCGACGAGCGGCCCGAGGAAGTCACCGACATGCAGCGCAGCGTGAAGGGCGAGGTGGTGTCCTCGACCTTCGACGAACCGGCGCAGCGTCACGTGCAAGTTGCTGAAATGGTTATCGAAAAGGCCAAGCGCCTGGTCGAGCACAAGAAGGATGTGGTGATCCTGCTCGACAGCATCACCCGCCTCGGCCGCGCCTACAACACGGTCGTCCCGTCCTCGGGCAAGGTGCTGACCGGCGGTGTCGACGCCAACGCGCTGCAACGGCCCAAGCGCTTCTTCGGTGCGGCGCGCAACATCGAGGAGGGCGGTTCGCTGTCGATCATCGCCACCGCGCTGATCGATACGGGCAGCCGCATGGACGAGGTGATCTTCGAAGAGTTCAAGGGCACCGGCAATTCCGAAATCGTCCTCGACCGCAAGGTCGCCGACAAGCGGGTCTTCCCGGCGCTGGACGTGGGCAAGTCGGGCACCCGCAAGGAAGAACTGCTGGTCGACAAGGACAAGCTCAGCAAGCAGTGGGTCCTGCGCCGCATCCTGATGCAGATGGGCACGATCGACGCGATGGAGTTCCTGCTCGACAAGATGAAGAATTCGAAGACCAACGAGGATTTCTTCGACAGCATGAATCAGTAGTGCGCAGTGCGGCAGCCGGCGACGTCCGGCTGACTCGCGCCAGCGCGGCCGGCGGGTGCCGCAAGGCAACCCGTCCGACGACGCGGGCTTTGCCCGCGTCCGGCCCGCTCCCCCAAACGTGCTGCGGACAGGCTCAGCACGAACGGGGGGGGATCAGCAACAAAACCTTACAATCCTCGCAGCGCGTGCAAGCCATGGCTTTCGCGCGCTGCTGCGTTATGCACTCGAGGCATCAACCGGGAGTGTCATACGTGTCCATCATCGCCATGCTGAGCGCGGCCGCCGCCAGCGGGCCGGGATCGCCGGCCGAGATCTGGCAGCATATCGTCAATGATTTCTCGAACCTCGGCTCGCCCTCGGCCTTGTCGGCGTTCGTGCAGGTGCTGATGATCGACGTGGTGCTGGCCGGCGACAATGCGATCGTCGTCGGTGCGCTCGCCGCGGGCCTGCCGATCGACCAGCGCAAGAAGGTGATCCTGATCGGTATCCTCGCCGCGCTGGTGCTGCGGATCATCTTCGCGCTGGCGGTAAGCTGGCTGCTCGGCGTGATCGGGCTGATCTTCGCCGGCGGTATCCTGCTGCTGTGGGTCGCGTGGAAGATGTGGCGCGAACTGCGCCAGGAGCACAATGCTGGATCGCCGGAAGTGGCAGGCGACGAAACATCGGGGCTGAAGCCTGCCAAGAGCTTCGCCGCGGCGGCCTGGGCGGTCGCGGTTGCCGACGTGTCGATGAGCCTCGACAACGTGCTGGCCGTCGCCGGTGCGGCGCGCGAGCATCCCGGCATCCTCATCATCGGGCTGCTGCTGTCGGTGGCGCTGATGGGCATCGCCGCCAACATCATCGCCAAGTATATCGAGCGCTATCGCTGGATCGCCTACATCGGCCTGCTGGTGATCCTCTATGTCGCCGGCAAGATGATCTACGAAGGGGTGGTCGACCCCAATGTCGGGGTCATGACGCTGTTCGGATAAGAGAAGGGGGGCCGCAGAGCCCCCCTTTTCGTATCAGCCGAGATGCTCGGCGAAGAAGGCGGCGGTGCGCTCGTCCGCCTGGCGGGCGGCGGCTTCGGAGCGGCGCTGGCCCATCGCTGCGGCGAAGCCGTGATCCTCGCCCGGATAGTCATAGAGCGTGACCTTGGGATGATCGTCGAGCCCGGCATGCATGCGTGCCTGCGCATCATGGTCGACGAAATGATCCTCCTGCGGGATGTGGAGCAGCACCGGATGGGCGATGGCGTGCTTTTCGCCAAGCAGGCCGTCGATGCCGACGCCGTAATAGCCGACCGCGGCATCCACGTCGGTGCGCGTCGCGGTCATGAAGGCGAGGCGGCCGCCCAGGCAATAGCCGACCACGCCGACCTTGGCCGCGATGCCGCTGGCATCCTGTGCATCGTTCAGCAGGGTGCGGGCGGTGCGGATCGTCGCTTCGATATCGCGGATGCCGGCATCCTGGTTGAACTTGCCCATCAAGCTCAGGGCCTGCTGCATCTGATCGGGAACGTCGGGATCGAGCTCGACGCCCGGTGCGATCTGCCAGAACAGATCGGGCGCCAGCGCGAGATAGCCGGCTTCGGCAAGGGCGTCCGCCTTGCTGCGGATGCCGGCGTTCACGCCGAAAATCTCCTGGATGACGACGACGGCGGCGCGGGGCGTACCGCTCGGCTCGGCGACATAGACGTCGAACTGGCCGCGGTCGTCCAGCGTCCCGATCTGGATAGTCTTGCTCATAGGGGTCCTCTCGCGCGTGGGGGCGGCCTCGGCTATGCAATGGCCAAGAGGGCTGCTTCAAGGGGCGATACGATGAAGGTGACGGTAGACGTGGATCTGACGCCGGAAGAGGCACGACGCGCGATGGGCCTGCCCGACCTGACGCCGCTGCACGAGCGGTACGTCGGATCGCTGCTGGAAGCGATGAACGGTCAGGTCCGCCCCGAGCTGCTCGAAAACATGATGAAGAGCTGGGCGCCGATGAGCGAGGCGGGCTTCGCCATGTGGCGGCAGATGTTCGAGCAGGCGACCAGCGCGGGCGGCAAGTCGGGCGGCTGATGGCGACGATCTTTGCGCTGTCGAGCGGCGCGGCACCGGCCGGGATCGGCGTGATCCGGGTGAGCGGTCCATTGGCGCTGGCGGCGGTGGAGCGCCTGGCGGGAACGCTGCCGGCGCCGCGTAGCGCGCGGGTGAGGGTGCTTCGCGATGCGTCCGGCGCGGTGCTCGATCGTGCGCTGGTGCTGGTCTTTCCCGGCCCCCACACGGCGACCGGAGAAGATCTGGCGGAGCTGCATTGCCATGGTGGTCGTGCGGTGATCGCGGCAGTGCTGGCGGCGCTGGCGGCCATTCCCGGATTGCGCGCGGCGACAGGGGGAGAGTTCACCCGGCGGGCGCTGGGCAACGGCCGGATCGACCTCGCCGAGGCGGCAGGCCTAGCCGACCTGTTGTCCGCCGATACCGAGCGGCAGCGGGTCGCCGCTCTGTCGGCGGCCGAGGGGATCGTCAGTCAGCAGATCCGCGGCTGGCTGGATCGTCTGGCGATGCTGGCGGCGCTGACCGAAGCGCAGCTCGACTTCGCCGATGAAGACGATGTGGGGGCGGATGACATCGCTCCGATCGTTGACGGCAAGAATGCGCTGGTGGCCGAGCTGCAGGCGGTGCTGGCCAATCCGCCGGTCGAGCGGCTGCGGGACGGCGTGCAGGTGGTGCTGGCCGGGCCGCCGAACAGCGGCAAATCGACGCTCATCAATCTGCTGAGCCAGCGCGATGTCGCGATCGTTTCGGCCATCGCGGGGACGACCCGCGATCGGATCGAAGCGACGGTGGTGCGCGATGGCATCGTCTATCAGGTGACCGATACCGCAGGCCTGACAGCGAGTGACGATCCGATCGAACGGATCGGGGTGGAGCGCGCCGAGGCGGCGATCGGTCGCGCCGATATCCTGTTGTGGCTAGGCGACGACCAGCCGCCGCGGCCGGATGCGCTCTGGGTAAAGGCGCGAGCCGATCAGCCCGGGCGGGAAGACGTGCCGCTGGCCGACGTGACGGTGGCGCAGAGTGATACAGCGAGTGTTCAGCAGCTGTGGACGATGATCGCCGGGCGTGCCGAATTGCTGATGCCGCGTAGCGATATGCTGGCGCTGCGGGATAGCGAGCGGGCGGCATGCCGTGCCGCGGGTGACGCGCTCGCACCGGCGGAGGACGACCTGCTCATCATCGCCGAGCAATTGCGGGTGGCGCAGCGCGTGCTGGGAAGCATCCTGGGTTTGGACGCGACCGAGACGATGCTGGATGCGCTTTTCGGACGGTTCTGCATCGGAAAGTGATGTTCCACGTGGAACAGTTTTGACCCGGACGCCGCGCTGACCTAGGCGAAGCGGCATGTATGACGTGATCGTCGTGGGTGGCGGCCATGCCGGCACCGAAGCGGCAGCCGCTGCGGCAAGGCGCGGGGCCACCACCCTTCTCATCAGCCATGACCGCCGGCAGATCGGCGCGATGTCCTGCAACCCTGCGATCGGCGGGTTGGGCAAGGGGCATATCGTGCGGGAGGTCGACGCCTTCGACGGATTGATCGCACGCGCCGCGGACGCGGCGGCGATCCATTACCGCATGCTCAACCGTAGCAAGGGTGCGGCGGTGCAGGGGCCGCGGGTGCAGGCGGACCGACGACTCTACGCTGCGGCGATCCAGCGGATGCTGGCCGATCTGCCTCATCTCACCATCGGCGAGGGCGATGTCGATGCCCTCAGCCTGCGCAACGGGCGGGTCGATGGTGTCGTGCTGGGTGACGGTAGCCGTATCGCGGGGCATACGGTGGTGCTGGCGACGGGGACGTTCCTCGGCGGCCGGATGTTCCGGGGAGACGAGCGGCATGAGGGCGGACGGATCGGCGAGCGTCCGGCCCGCGCATTGGCGCTGCAACTGCGGGCGCTTGGGCTGCCGCTGCAACGCTTGAAGACGGGCACGCCGCCGCGAATCGATGGCCGCACGATCGACTGGGCGCGGCTGGATGAGCAGCCGTCCGATCGCGAGCCTTGGACCATGTCCCCGATGAGCCCGACGCGGCGGCTGCCACAAGTCGCCTGTGCGGTGACGCGTACGAACATGGCGACGCATGACGCGATCCGATCCGGGCTTGATCGATCGCCGCTGTTCGGTGGCGATATCGAGGGGCAGGGGCCGCGCTATTGCCCTTCGATCGAGGACAAGGTGCACCGTTTCGGGGATCGGGACGGGCATCAGGTGTTTCTGGAGCCCGAGGGATTGGACGACCCGACTGTCTACCCGAACGGATTGTCCACATCATTGCCGACCGACGTGCAGGAGGCGATGGTGCGGAGCATCGCCGGGCTGGAGCGCGCCCGAATCACGATGCCGGGTTATGCGGTGGAATATGACTATCTCGATCCGCGTGCGCTGGACGCTACACTGGCGTTGGCGGCGATCCCCGGTGTGTTCTGCGCCGGGCAGTTGAACGGGACAACGGGCTATGAGGAAGCGGCGGGGCAAGGCCTTGTCGCCGGGCTCAACGCCGCCGCGGTGGCCTGCGATCTGTCGCCGTGCGTGTTGGATCGATCGACCAGCTACCTGGGGGTGATGATCGACGATCTGGTCCTGCAAGGGGTTACCGAACCCTACCGCATGTTGACCGCGCGCGCCGAGTACCGGTTGTCGCTGCGCGCCGACAATGCGGAAACCCGGCTCGGGCCGATCGCCCAGGATCTCGATTGCCTGACGACGGAGCGGCGGGAGCACCAGTTGCGCCGCAGCGAACAACGCCGATCCGTTCACGCTGCATTGCAGCACGAGTGGACGGCGTCGCAACTCGCAGCGCGCGGTGCGCAGGTCGCACAGGATGGCAGTCGACGGACCGCGTACGAATGGCTGCGGATGCCGGGGGCTTCGGTTGATATCGTCGCGCCGGGACTCGACGGATCGCAGAGTGTCGTTGATGAAGTGGTGGAGGATGCCCGTTATGCTCCGTACCTCGAACGGCAGGCGGACGAGATCGCGCGCATGAAGCGGGAAGAGGCGGCAACGTTGCCGCAGGATCTGGATTATCGTGCGATTCCCGGATTATCGAACGAGATGATCGATCGGCTAAGCCTCGCGCGGCCGGTGTCGCTCGGCGCTGCGGCCCGCGTCCGCGGCGTTACGCCAGCGGCGTTGTCGGCGATCTACCTGTATGCACAACGAGCGGCGGCATGACTGAAGACGAGGCCCGGACGGTCATTGCCGATCGGTTCGGCGAGGATAAGGCGGAGAAGGTTGCGGCCTTTTTGGCTTTGGTGGCGGGAGAGAATGAGCGTCAGAACCTGATCGCACCTTCCACTGTACCGAGCATCTGGGACCGTCATGCATTGGATTCCGCGCAGCTGATGTTTCACGTGAAACAATCCGCCGCGTCATGGCTCGATATCGGCACGGGCGGCGGGTTTCCCGGCATTGTCGTCGCCATCCTGTTCGACGGCAGTGTTACGATGGTAGAGCCGCGGAAACGCCGTGCGGCCTTCCTGCAGGATTGTGCAGAGCGGCTGCACCTCGACAATGCCTTCATCGTCTCGAGCAAGGTGGAAGCTGTCGAAAGCGTATTCGACATTATTTCAGCGCGCGCGGTGGCGTCCGTCGAAAAGCTTTTGCAAGCGGCGGACCATTGCGCCAAACCGAACACGCGCTGGATTTTGCCGCGAGGGCGGATCGACGACGATGCACTTGCCGCATTGCAGCGTGACCGCCGCAGAGTGTTTCACGTGGAACATAGCCTGACCGATCCCGGATCATCGATCCTGATCGTCGATCGCAAGAGAGGATAAGCGCGATGACCGTGATTGCTGTGGCCAACCAGAAGGGCGGCGTCGGCAAGACGACGAGCGCGATCAATCTCGCCACGGCTCTGTCGGCCACCGGCAAGACGGTGCTGCTGATCGACCTGGACCCACAGGGTAACGCCTCCACCGGGTTAGGCATCGGCCATGCTCAGCGTGGACGGTCCAGCTATCATGTGCTGGTCGGCGAAGCGGAGATTGCTGACGCGGTCATCACCACGCGCGTACCCCGGCTCGACCTGGTTCCGGCGACGCAGGATCTGTCGGGAGCGGAGATCGAGCTGGTCGAGTTCGAACATCGCACGCATCGGCTCGATCGCGCGCTGCGGCGGTCGCATGGCCGCTGGGACATCGTGCTGATCGATTGTCCGCCGTCGCTCGGCCTGCTGACGATCAACGCGATGGTCGCGGCGGACAAGTTGCTGGTGCCGCTGCAATGCGAGTTCTTCGCGCTGGAGGGCCTGTCGCAGCTGCTCACGACGGTGGAGCGCATCCGCGAGCGGTTCAATCCGGGGCTCGCGATCCTGGGCGTGGCGCTGACCATGTACGATCGCCGCAACCGCCTGACCGATCAGGTCGCCGCCGATGTGCGCGCGGTGCTCGGCCGGGTGGTGTTCGACACGGTGATCCCGCGTAACGTCCGCCTGTCCGAAGCGCCGAGCCATGGGTTGCCAGCGTTGATCTACGACCATCGCTGCTCGGGGTCACAGGCCTATATCGACCTTGCCCGCGAACTGATCGCGCGGCTGCCGCACGCCGCGGCGGTGGCGGCATGAGCGACGCGGCGAAGCGCCGCCCGGCCGGACTGGGCCGCGGGCTGAGCGCCCTGCTCGGCGAGATGGCCGCCGAGGCGCCGGTGACCCCCGGCGCCAACACCGCCGTGCCGACCGGCGTGCGCATGCTGCCGGTCAGTGCATTGTCGCCGCATCCGGATCAGCCCCGCCGTCACTTCGACGACGCGCTGCTCGACGAACTGGCGGCGTCGATCGGCGCGCGCGGGCTGATCCAGCCGATCGTCGTTCGGCCGCACGGGCACGATTATCAGATCGTCGCCGGCGAGCGGCGCTGGCGGGCGGCGCAGCGCGCGCGCCTGCATGAAGTGCCGGTCGTCGTCCGCGACTTCGACGACGCGCAGACGCTCGAGATCGCGCTGATCGAGAATATCCAGCGGCAGGATCTCAACGCGATCGAAGAGGCGCAGGCGTATCAGCGGCTCGCCGGCGAATACGGCCATACGCAGGAGGCATTGGCCAAGATCGTCCACAAGTCGCGCAGCCATGTCGCTAACCTATTGCGATTGCTAGAACTTCCTGCGGCCGTGCAGGACCGCGTGACCGATGGTTCGCTATCGATGGGGCATGCCCGCGCCTTGCTGGGCGCCCGCGATGTCGAAGCGCTGGCGGAGCAGGTCGTGGCGCGGGGACTGTCCGTTCGCGAGACGGAAAAGCTGGCCAAGGGCGCCAAGCCCGAGCGGGCGGGCGGTTCACGCGAACGGGCGGCCCTGACGACGCCCGATGCCGATATCGCCGCGCTGGAACGGCAATTGTCCGACCTGCTCGGCCTCAACGTGCGGATCGCGCATAGCGAGAAGGGCGGCACGCTGACGCTGACCTATTCGACGCTCGATCAACTCGACATGGTCTGCCAGCGGCTGACCGGCGATACGATCTGATGATTCTGCTGTCGCACGAACATGACGATCTGCCCGTCGCCGACGGTGGCGTGATGCGCACGCACTGGTTCCGCCCGGCGGGGGAGGGGCGGTTTCCCGGCCTGTTGCTGTTTTCGGAAATCTACCAGGTCACCGATCCGATCCGCCGGCTAGCGGCGTTCTTCGCCGGCCATGGCTATGTCGTCGCGGTGCCGGAGGTCTATCACGAGCATGAGGCGCCGGGGACGGTGCTGCGTTACGATGCCGCCGGCACCGATCGCGGCAATGCGCTGAAGTTCGCCAAGCCGGTGGCAGCCTTCGATGCCGATGCGCGCCGCGCGCTCGACGCGCTGGAGGCGCACCCTGCGTGCAACGGCAGGTTGGGGACGATCGGCGTATGCCTGGGCGGGCATCTGGCCTATCGCGCGGCGCTGGACCCGCGGGTGAGTGCGGCGGCGCTCTTCTACCCGACCGATATCCATTCCGGCACCTTGGGCGAAGGCCGGCGCGACGACAGCCTCGTCCGGATGGCCGAATTACGTGCCGAAACGCTGTTCGTATGGGGACGACAGGACCCGCATGTTCCCTTCACCGGGCGGGAGGCGATCCGCGCCCGGCTGGAAGCGGTCGGCGCCACTTATGGCTGGCATGAGGTGAATGCCCAGCATGCCTTCCTGCGCGATGAAGGACCGCGATACGATCCCGCCCTGTTCGTCGCGGCGACGGGATGGGCGCTGGCATTGTTCGATCGTGTCTTGCGCTGACGGCGGATTAGAGGCCGGTGAAGTGACCGAAAACCGTTCGTGCTGAGCCTGTCGAAGCACAGGTGAGACTCATGCCCTTCGACACGCTCAGGGCGAACGGTGCGTGCCGGTGAAGGCGACGCCTACCCGCGCCGTTCGACGCCGCGGGTGAGTTCGGTGAGGGCATGATCGGCGAGCACGCTGCCGGCATTGCCGCTGGCCATGATCGCCCGTTCCGCCTGACGCACGCGCAGCAGCGCGGCGGACAGCATGGCGGCGTTCCAGCGGCGCAGCGCCTGGCCGGTCGCCGCCTCTTCACGAAAGAAGATGCGGTGCCGCTTGAACACGCTGTCCTGCGTGGCGCCTGCATCGATCTCCGCCTTCATCTCGGCGAGCGTCATCAGCCGGCGCGCGAGCAGGCGTAACCAGGGGATCGGTGACGTCCCCGCTTCGTCCAGGCGCGCGAGTTCGGCGCCCAAGGCCGCGGTATGGCCACCAATCACGGCATCGACGACCTGCGTCATCTCCGCCTCGCCCAGATCGGCACCGATCGCGTCCAGCGCCGCTTCGTCGAGATCGTGCGGGCGATCCGGGGCGGCATCGAGGAACAGCGCCAGCTTCTCGATCTCGCGGGCCAGCACCGCGCGGTCGCCGCCGCAAGCAGACGCGAGACGCGCCGCAACGGCTCCCGCGGGACGCAAGCCCTGGTCGCGCGCCATCGTGGCGGCCAGCCGCTCCAGATCGGCAGCGCTGGGCTCATAGGCGGCGAACGCCATGGCGCAGCGGGACTCGATCGCCAGCTTGACGATCTTGGCGGTGGATTTGACCGTCGGCGCCAGCGCCACGACGGGATTGCCGGCATGGTCGGCCTCGAGCAACGCGGTAAAGGCGTCGAGGCACTCTTCGCCCGCCGGCGACACGCGGATATGCCGTGCGCCGCCGAACAGCGACAGCGAGGCCGCCTCGTCCGCCAGCCGCGCCGGATCGGAGCGCAGCGTCGCACCGTCCAGGTCGATGCGTTCGGCGTCCGGCCCCATCGCCCTGGCGAGCAGGGCGGCGAGTTCCGCGGTGGCCGAACCATCCGGCCCATGCAGCAGGTACAGCCGGATATCGGGCGACGGGCGTTCCAGCGCGGAGCGGATGTCGCGCGCATTGGCTTTCATGGCCGCGTCTTCACCGCGGCTTGGAACGGCCGCGCGCGTAGACGGCGAGGCGGGCGACGATCTGATCGGCGACGATGCCGGACAACCGCTCCAGCGCGGTGTTCTCCGCCGCGATCGTCGCATATTCCGACTGCACCACGTCGATGCCCGCATCCGAGCCGGCGGTGGCGTCGATCAGCACGCTGCCGTCGGCCAGGTTCACCAGCTGGTAGCGCGCGCGCAGCGTGCGCCGCTCGCGCGTCACCGCATCGTCGCGCCGCACGCCGAAGCCCTGGATCCTGTCGTCCAGCTTCACATCCAGCCGATAGCGGGCGGTGCCGCTGGCGGCGAGACGATCGCGCAGGGCGTTGTCCATCAGCCAGCCCGCCTTGCCCTGGATCGGCGCGACCTCGATGTCGGCCAGCGTCTGTGCGACGCTGCCGCCCGGCCCGCCGCCGTACAAGGGCTGGAGCCCGCAACCCGCCGTCATCAGCGCGAGCGGGGCGAGGAGCAGCAGACGGCTCATGCGACCAGGTTCACCAGGCGTCCGGGCACGACGATCACCTTCCTGGGGGGCTTGCCATCGAGGATGCGGACGATCTTGTCGGAAGCCAATGCCGCCGCCTCGATCGCGTCCTTGGGCAAGTCCTTGGGCAGGGTCAGCGTGTCGCGCAGCTTGCCATTGACCTGCACCGCGATGGTCACCTCGTCCTCGACGAGCAGGCGCGCGTCGACCTCCGGCCAGGGGGCGTCGGCGATCAAGCCGTCGAAGCCCTTGGCCGCCCAGGCTTCCTCGGCGACGTGCGGGATCATCGGCGCGACCAGCAGCATCAGCGTGTAGACGGCGTTGCTGCGCGATGCCGATGGAGCGGCGCGTTCGATCGCCGTCACCAGTTCGTACAGCTTCGCCACCGCCTTGTTGAAGGCGAGCGCTTCGATATCCTGTTCGATGCCGAGGATGGTCTGGTGCAGCTTGCGGTCGAGCGCGGGATCGCCGCCTTCTCCGGGCGCTGCGGCCTCACCGTCGAAGAGGCGCCACAGTCGCTGCACGAAGCGCCAGGCGCCCTCTATGCCCGATTCGCTCCACGGCAGGTCGCGTTCGGGCGGCGAATCCGACAGCATGAACCAGCGCGTCGCATCGGCGCCGTAGCGGTCGACGATCGGTTCGGGATCGACCGTGTTCTTCTTCGACTTCGACATCTTCTCGACCCGGCCTACCGTGATAGGATCACCAGTCGCGATCTCCACGCCGTCGCGCACGTCATCGCGGGAGAGCCAGCGGCCGTCCGACGATTTGTACGTCTCGTGCGTCACCATGCCCTGCGTGAACAGGCCGGTGAACGGTTCGGCGATATCGAGCTGGCCGATGTGCTTCAACGCGCGCGTCCAGAACCGCGCGTAGAGCAGGTGGAGGATTGCATGCTCCACGCCGCCGATATACTGGCCGACCGGCAGCCAGCTTTCGGCGACGGCGCGGTCGAAAGGCTTGTCCTTGGGCTGGCTGGCGAAGCGGATGAAATACCAGCTCGAATCGGCGAACGTGTCGAGCGTGTCGGTTTCGCGGACCGCAGCCTTGCCGCAGGTGGGGCAGGGGACGTGCTTCCACGTCGGATGCCGGTCGAGCGGGTTGCCGGGAACGGCGAAGGACACGTCCTCGGGCAGCACCACGGGCAGCTGGTCCTTGGGCACCGGCACCGCGCCGCAGGCGTCGCAGTGGATGATCGGGATCGGCGTGCCCCAATAGCGCTGGCGGCTGACGCCCCAGTCGCGCAGGCGATAGACGGTGGATCCCTTGCCCCAGCCGCCATCCTCGGCGCGGGTGATGACCGCGCGCTTGGCGTCCTCGACGTCCATGCCGTCGAGGAAGTGCGAATTCACCAGGGCACCGGGGCCGGTATAGGCTTCGTCGCCGTCGAACACCGGATCGGCGAGCGCGCCGTCGGACACCACGCGCTGCACGGCGAGGCCGTATTTACGGGCGAAATCGAGATCGCGCTGGTCGTGCGCCGGCACGCCCATCACCGCGCCGGTGCCATAGTCCATCAGCACGAAATTGGCGATGTAGACGGGCAGCTGCCGGTCGGCATCGAACGGGTGGACGGCGGTGAGGCCGGTGTCGAAGCCCAGCTTCTCCTGCGTCTCCAGTTCGGCGGCGGTGGTGCCGCCCTGCTTGCAGCGCTCGATGAACGCGGCGACCTTGGGCCGACCGGCGAGTGCTTGCGCGATCGGGTGATCCGCGGCGACAGCGACGAAGCTGGCGCCGAAGATCGTGTCGGGGCGGGTCGAGAACACCTCGATCGTCTCGCCGTTCGACACCTGGAATCCGAAGGTCAGCCCCTGGCTCTTGCCGATCCAGTTCTCCTGCATCAGCTTGACCTTGTCCGGCCAGTGTTCGAGGCGGCCGAGCCCCTCGATCAGTTCATCGGCGAAGTCGGTGATCTTGAGGAACCACTGGCTGAGCTTGCGCTTCTCGACCAAAGCGCCCGATCGCCAGCCGCGGCCGTCGATCACCTGTTCGTTGGCGAGCACGGTCATGTCGACCGGATCCCAGTTGACCGCCGATTCCTTGCGATAGACGAGGCCGGCGGCGAACATGTCGAGGAACAGCGCCTGTTCGTGGCCGTAATAGTCCGGCTCGCAGGTGGCGAGCTCGCGGCTCCAGTCGAGCGCGAAGCCGAGGCGCTTCAGCTGCGCCTTCATCGTCTGGATGTTGGCGCGGGTCCAGGTGCCGGGATGCACCTGCTTTTCCATGGCCGCATTCTCGGCCGGCATGCCGAACGCGTCCCAGCCCATCGGGTGGAGCACTTCATAGCCGCGCATCCGCCGGAAGCGCGCCAGCACGTCGCCCATCGTGTAGTTGCGCACGTGGCCCATGTGGATGCGCCCCGACGGATAGGGGAACATCTCCAGCACGTAGCTTTGCGGTTTGCCGCTGTCGTCGCGGGCGGCAAAGGTCTGTCGCTCGTCCCAGACCTGCTGCCAGGCCCGGTCCGCCGTCAATGCGTTGAAACGCTCAACCATGAACCGGATTAGCCCGCGATCGACGCGCGGCGCAGGTCGCGGGCGCGGGTGAGGATCACGTCCTCCAGCTTCTGCGTGGTCGATGCGGCGACGGGGGCGGACACCCACTGGCCGCCGCGATTGACCTCGCGCAGAGCGGCGACGCGCACGGCATCGGCGCGCAGATCCTGGTCGAGGATCGAGACGGTCACCTTCATCCGCTCGGTCGGCACCTGCGGATTGACGTACCAGTCGGTGACGATGACGCCGCCGTTGGAATCGGTCTGCAGCAGCGGCATGAACGACAGCGTGTCGAGGCTGGCGCGCCACAGGTAGGAATTGACGCCGATCGTCGTGACCTTCGATGCGGCGAGGTCTGACTGGGCGACGGCCTTGCCACCGCTGCGGCCGCCGCAGGCGGCGAGCGGCAGGGCGATGGCGGCGACCATGAGAGCGGTGCGCAACGAGCGGATCATGGGCGTGACTGTCCTGCAAAAATTGGAGCGCATCCGCTCTATAGATGCAGCGGACCCCCCGCAAGCGACGCATCGAGTCCCAAAATCTGTGTGCTGATTGCAACAGTCGGACAAAATGTCGCACCGGTAAGTGAGGCTGCCATATTGGCATGCGCCTGAATCGTGTTAGGCGCGTTGCAGCGGGAGTCGAGGGGACTGCTTGTGTTTGCGAAGCGTGCCATGGGGCGTGCGATGGCTGTGATGATGACGGGGGCGCTGGTTGCCACCGGTATCGTCGTGGCACCCGCGTTCGGCGCGAGCGAGCGCAGCCGCCCCGTCAAGCGGGTCGCTCCGGTACGCTTCGCCGGCGCCTTTACCCCCGCCGCGGCCGATCCGCGCCTGGCTGCAGCGATTGCGCGCGGTGGCCTCGACAGCAGCGAGTTCCGCTTCACCCCCGCCGAGGCGCGGCAGGACAAGCGCGCGGTGACCGTCGCCGTCCGGGCACGGTCGAACCGCACCGCGCTGGTCGATGCCGGCCGCGCCGCCGCAGTACCGACGCCGACCGTCGGCATCCAGCCGATCGCCTACAATCTGGGCGTGTCGGTAGGCTGGAAGCGCTTCGCCGTATCGGGGGCGATGAACCGGATCGACCTGGGACCGATCCCGGGCAGCCGCGAATCGACCGACGTGGCGCTGACCTACCGCGCCGGCCGCGCGAGCAGCCGCCTGCAGGCGGTCGCCGACCGGCCGCTGGAGAACACGCCCAAGCTGACGCAGGAGCTGCCGAGCTATTCGGTCGACGTCAGCAGCTCGTACGCGCTGACCCGCAACCTGGATGTGACCGCCGGCATGCGCTATCGCTCGGATCGCGAGCGGCTGGCCCGCCTGGACGACACGCGGCACGACAGCCAGTCGGTCTACGTCGGGACCGCCTTCCGCTTCTGATCCTGGCGTTGGATGCTGCGGTAGCGGCGTCGTGATGATGGCTGGATGCTTCCGCCGCAACATCAGCTGATAGAGGACGCGGCGCGTGTCGCCGGGCGTGAGTCTTACCTGTGCTTCGACAGGCTCAGCACGAGCGGCTTAGGTCGGCGTGGTCCGGCGGGGCCAATGCGGCCTTGGGCTTGGGCCCGGACTGCATCGTCGTGACCAGCCCGTCGATCGCCGCCCAACCCTCGAACCCATAGCGCCGCAGCCGGAGCCAGCGCGTGGCCGTCATGCCGCCGAGCGCGACCCGGCTCGCAGCCAGCCCGTTGGTCATCGCCAACGCGCGCGACACGCCGAGCGGCCGGGCGCCGGGATGCGAGCGGGTGGCGTAGATCGGCGAGACGAACAGCCACGCGGCGCCGGCCCGCACGGCTGCCACCGCCTGGCTCCGATCGTGCACCGGATAGGTCAGCGCATCGCGGCCGCCATGGCCCGGCGCCCCCGGCAGCCCCCCGGCGGCGCTGATCCGGAGACGGCGTGCCTGCGCCAGCCGGCGGATGCGCAGGAACAACCGGTGTCGCTCGCCCCGCGGCAGGCTGCGGTGGCGGAACACCACGCCCGCCCCCGGCGGCAGCGCGCGGAGGACGGCCGGCAGGTCCGCGTCGATCCGCTCGTCGGTCATCAGCCACGCATGGCGGCGTGGATCGATATTGCGGTTCAGATTGGCCACCCGGCCGCTATAGCGGCGCGCATGACCGCCGCCACCCGTCCACCCGCCGCCACTCCCCTCACCGCCGTGATCGACGGCATCGCGCAGGCCGCGCGGCTCGCCAGCCGCGATCCTGCCGACGTGACGCTGATCGCCGTCTCCAAGACGCAGGAGGCCGAGGCGATCCGCCCGTTGCTGGATGCGGGCCATCGCGTCTTCGGTGAAAATCGCGTGCAGGAAGCCGCGGCGAAATGGCCGGCGTTGCGCGATGCCTATGCCGACGTTGCGCTGCACCTGATCGGCCAGCTGCAATCCAACAAGGCCGAGGATGCGGTGGCGTTGTTCGACGCGATCCACACGGTGGATCGCCCGTCGCTGGTCGATGCGCTGGCGGCGGCGATGGCGAAGACGGGGCGGCGGCCCGATTGCTTCGTACAGGTGAATATCGGTGCCGAGGATCAAAAGGGGGGCTGCGCCATCGCCGATCTGCCCGCCCTGCTGGAGCGGGCGCGCGCCGCCGGTCTGCCGGTCGTCGGGCTGATGTGCCTGCCGCCCGCCGATGTCGAGCCGGCGCCCTATTTCGCGCTGCTCGCCAAGCTGGCGCGTGAGGAGGGGCTGAGCGGCCTCAGCATGGGTATGTCCGGCGACTATGCGACGGCGGTGACGCTCGGCGCGACGCATGTGCGCGTCGGCAGCGCGCTGTTCGGCGCACGCAAGGCGATGGCGGCATGAGGTTCGCAGGGCTGCTCTTCGACTTCGACGGCGTGTTGATCGAGAGCGAATATGCCGGCAACCGCCAGATCGCGGAATGGCTGACCGGGGCGGGGCATCCGACCACGCCGGCGGATTCAATGGCGAACTTCATGGGGCTGGCCGGTCCCGATTTCCGCGCCGCGATCGAACGCTGGATCGGCGGTCCGCTGCCCGACAGCTTCCAGGCCGCACGCGAGGCGGAGGATGCGCGCGCGATGGCAGCGGGGATCGACGCGGTCGCGGGTGCGGTGGCGTTCGTCCGCTCGCTGCCCGCCGACCTGCCGCGCGCGGTCGTCTCGTCCAGTCCGACGCGCTGGATCCGCCGCCACCTCGACCATATCGGCCTCGCGGACGCGTTCGGCGAGCATATCTACAGCGGCCGCGAACATGTGGCCAAGGGCAAGCCCGCGCCCGATCTCTACTGGCACGGTGCCGCCGCGATCGGCGTGCCGATCGCCGATTGCGCGATCATCGAGGATTCGCCGGTCGGTGCCACCGGGGCGGTGGCATCGGGCGGCTATGTGATCGGCCTGTGCGCCGGCACGCATTGCGGCGTCGGCCATGATGCGCGGTTGAAGGCGCTGGGAGTGCAGGCAGTGGCGGCCGATTTCACCGAGGTGGCGCGGCTGGTCGGCGCGCCCGTGGTGACGGCGTAGCGCGAAACCCGATCAGAATTTGGGGCCGGCAACCTGCGCGCGCGCCTTCTTGGGCGCATCCTTGAACAGCTGGACCATCATCGGGTTGCGCGAATCGCGCAGCGCATAGTCGCGCGCCGACAGGCCGGCCATGTTGTCGGTCTGGTCGGGATCGGCGCCCTTGTTGAGCAAGGTCCGCGCGATCGCCTCTTCGCGCGCGTTGACCGCCAGGATCAGTGCGGTCTGCCCCGACTGGTTGGCGAGGTTCGGATTCGCCTTGTAGGCGAGCAGCAGGTCGACCAGGTCCTCGCGGCCGGCCAGCGCCGCCAGCATCAGCGGCGTGTTGCCCTTGCCGTCGCGGATGTTGGGATCGGCTTTGTGCTGCAACAGATATTGCACGTACATGCTGCCCGAATGGCCGATCAGCGTGTGCAGCGCGGCCTTGCCGGTGGTCGGCGACTTGGTGTTGATGATCGTGCTGCCCGGCGTCTCGATCATCGTGGTGACCGCCTTGCCGTCCTCCTTCTCGATCGCCGACAGGAACTTGTAGCTTTCCGACTGCTGCTGCGCGGCGACCGGCGCGGAGGCGGCGGCAAGAGCGAGCAGGAGGAGATGACGCGGGCGGATCATGGACGGTCCCTTGACGAGGAAGGCTTGCCCTGCCGCAGGTAACAGATCACAGCTGGCGTGGTCATGAACATTTTGCGCCCAGACCTGCGCCGTCTCCTGCGGGCCGCCGTACCGTTCGCCGCGTTCGCTCTCGTCGCATGCCAGCCGCAGCCGACGGAGGCACCGCCGCTGGCCGGCGCGCGGATCGGCGGCCCCTTCACGCTGGTGAACCAGGACGGCCGCACCGTCACCGACCGCGATTTCGCCGGCAAGTACCGGATCATGTACTTCGGCTATACCTTCTGCCCGGATGTCTGCCCCGTCGATGCGGCGGCGATCGGCAAGGGGCTGGCGATGGTCGATGCCAGCGATCCCGACCTCGCGCGCCGGATCGTGCCGGTGTTCGTCAGCGTCGATCCCGAGCGTGACAGTCCCAAGGTGCTCAAGAGCTTCGTCGCCGCCTTCCACCCGCGCATGGTGGGGCTGACCGGCACGCCGCAGCAGGTCGCGGGCATCGCCAAGGCCTATGGCATCTATGCCGGCAAGGGTGAGACACAGCCCGGTGGCGGCTATCTGGTGAACCACAGCCGCACCACCTATCTGATGGATCCGGACGGCAAGCCGCTTGCGCTGCTGCCCTCCGACAAGGGGCCGCAAGCCGTGGCCGACGAGATCAAGCGCTGGGCGAGATGACGAACTTCTGGGAGCTGCCGATCGAACAGCTCGATCGTGCGCAATGGGAGGCGCTGTGCGACGGTTGCGGCAAATGCTGCATCCACAAGCTGGAGGACGAGGATACCGGCGCCATCGTGCCGACCAACGTCGCCTGCCGGTTGCTCGACCGGCGCAGCGGTTTCTGCTCGGATTACAAGCACCGCCACGCCTATGTGCCCGAATGCGTGCGGCTGACCGCGCGCAACGTGCGCGGAATCGACTGGCTGCCCTCCACCTGCGCCTACCGCCTGCGCGCGGCGGGCGAGCCGTTGCGCGACTGGCATTACCTCATCAGCGGCGATCGTGAGACGGTGCACGCCGCCGGCATCTCCGTGCGGGGCTGGACGGTGAGCGAAGCCGATGTCGGCGACCTCGAGAACCACGTCATCGATCGCGAATTGTGACCACGCCGTTCGAGGTCGTCCGCCATCCCACGGCGCGGCGGATACGGCTGTCGATCGATCCGGCGAGCGGCGCGGTGCGGCTGGTCGTCCCCAAGCGCGCGGCGCTGAAGCCGGCGCTGGCCTGGGCGCAGGGCAAGGCGGACTGGATCGCCGCCCAGCGCGCCACCCTGCCGCAGCCACAGCCCTATGCGCCGGGCATGGTGCTCACCGTCGCCGACGCGGCGCTGACGATCGCGTGGCAACCGGGTGCCCGGCGTCGGGTGGAGGTGGTCGGCGACACGCTGTCGCTGTCAGGGCCGATCGCGACGCTGCCGCGCCGGGTCGAGACATGGCTGAAGCGGCAAGCGCTCGACCTGCTGACCGCCGAGACGATGGACTATGCCGCCAAGGCCGGCGTCACCGTCGCCAGGGTCGGGATCGGCGATGCGCGCGGGCGCTGGGGCAGCTGCGCCGTCGACGGGGTGATCCGCTACAGCTGGCGGCTGATCCTCGCGCCCGGCTGGGTCCGGCGCGCGACGGTGGCGCATGAGGTCGCGCATCGCGTGCACATGAACCACGCGCCCGTCTTCCACGCGCTGGTCGAACGCTTGTACGGTGCCGATCCGACGCCGGCACGCGCCTGGCTACGCACGCACGGTGCCGCGCTTCACTGGATCGGGCGTTCGTCCTGAAGCGGCCGCTGTAGCGGCTGGCGGACGGGCGGGGGCAGGTCGCGGCGCCGGTCGTCGCGCCGGCCATCGGGCTGCACCTCGCGCGGCGGCGGGGCGTCGCGGGGAGCATCGCGGCCGGTGACGCGATCGATCAGATCGTCGAGCTGCTGCTGCGGCTGGGTCGGCGGCGCCTGCGGCACGCCGTCATCCTCCGCCTGCTGCCCATCGTCGCGCGAGGGCGCCGCGATCGGATTGCCGTCCTCGTCCACCATCGCGGTGCCGTTGTCGGGCTGGCCGAAATACGCCTCCTCGTCGGGCTCCAGCTGCCACTCGGGCAGCGTCACCTGCGTCTCGAACTGCTCGATCGGCCGGTTGGCGGTGGCAGGCTTCATGAACGCGGCAAAGGCGCGCGCCGGCGCGGTGCCGCCGTGCAGGCCGGATACCGGCCGGGCATCGTCGCGGCCCATCCACACGCCCGTGGTGAGGCCGCTGGAGAAGCCGAGGAACCAGCCGTCCTTCAGCGAGGTGGTGGTGCCGGTCTTGCCCGCCACCGGCCGGCCGATCTGCGCCGAACGGCCGGTCCCGGTGTTGACCGTGGTCTGCAGCAGGTCGACCATCTCCGCCGCGACATAGGGCGCGACGAGCACGCGGCTGCGATCCACCTCGTGCCGGTAGATCTCCTGCCCGTTGGCGGTGACGCGGGTGATGCCATAGGGGGTCACCGCCACGCCCTTGTTGGCGACGCTGGCGAAGGCGCGGGTCATGTCGATGAGGCGCACGTCGCTGGTGCCGAGGACCATCGCCGGATGGGTGTTGATCGGCGTGGTGATGCCGAAGCGGCGCGCCATGTCGGCGACGGTGGAAAAGCCCACCTCCTGCCCCAGCTTGGCCGCCACCGTGTTGAGCGAATAGGCAAAGGCGGTGCGCAGCGTCACCGATCCGGAATTGCGGCGCGAATCGTTGCGCGGGCTCCAGCCGTCGATCGTCACGGGCTCGTCGACGATCTTATCCTCGGGCTTGTGGCCCGCCTCCAGCGCGGCGAGGTAGACGAACAGCTTGAACGCCGATCCCGGCTGGCGCACCGCCTGCGTCGCGCGATTGTAGATCGACGACACGTAATCCTTGCCGCCGACCATCGCCCGCACCGCGCCGTCGCGGTCGAGGCTGACGAGCGCGCCCTGCACGCCCGGCGGGGCGTTGGCACGGATCGCGGCATCGGCATCGCGCTGCATGCCGAGGTCCAGCGTCGTCCACACCTCCAGCGGCGCCTGCGTCTCGTCGATCAGCGTGTCGAGCTGCGGCAGCGCCCAGTCGGTGAAGTAGCGCGCCGAATTCTGCCGCGGTTCGGGGCTGAGCTTGAGGTCGGCGACATCGGCGGCGTCCGCCTGCGCCTGGGTGATGAAGCCGCCGCGCACCATCTGCCGAAGCACCACGCCGGCGCGCCCCTTGGCGGCATCGACGTCGGCGGTGGGGGAATAGTTGGACGGCGCCTTGACCAGGCCGGCTATCACCGCCGCTTCGGCAAGACTAAGCCGCTCTGCACCATGGCCGAAGAACTTGCGGCTGGCGGCGTCGATCCCGTAGGCACCGCCGCCGTAATAGACTTTGTTCAGGTAGAGGTCGAGGATCTCTTCCTTGCTGAACTTGCGTTCGAGCGCGAGCGCCAGGATGGCTTCGCGGAATTTGCGGCCGATCCGCTTCTGGTTGCTGAGGAAGACGGTGCGGGCGAGCTGCTGGGTCAGCGTCGATCCGCCCTGCACCCGGCGCCCGCGCTGGTAATTGACCACGAACGAGCGCAGGATGCCGACCGGATCGACGCCGGGATGGTCGTAGAAGCGGCGATCCTCCACCGCGATCGTCGCTTCGCGCATCACGGTCGGGATCCGGTCGTACGACAGCCATTCGCCGTAGCTCGGTCCGAGCGAGGCGATCACGCTGCCGTCGGCGGCATGGACGCGGATCATCTGGCCGTTGGGCGACGATTTCAGCTCGTCGAAGCTCGGCAACTGCGATCGCGCGACATAGACCGCGATCACCAATGCCCCGAAAGCGAGGATCGCGAGCCCGATCAGGACCTGCAAGGTGATGACGATCCGCCGGCGCCAGCGAGAGCGGGGAGCGGGAGCGGAGCGGGGGGTGCGCGCACGGGCCATGAAGGGCGCAGCAACTACCGGTTAACCGCGTTCCCCACAAGCCGAACCCGCCACGCCCCCGCAGCCGTCCGGCGCGTCAGGCCGCCTTGCGCGCCCGGAATTCGAGCGCGATCGAGTTCATGCAATAGCGCAGGCCGGTCGGCGGCGGCCCGTCGGGAAAGACGTGGCCGAGATGGCTGTCGCAGCGCGCGCACCGCGTTTCGGTGCGGCGCATGCCGTGGCTGGTGTCGGTGTGGTCCGCGACCCGATCGGCCTCGATCGGCTGGGTGAAGCTGGGCCAGCCCGAGCCGCTGTCGTATTTGTCGGCGCTGTCGAACAGGTCGAGGTGACAGGCCGCGCAATGATACAGGCCGTCCGCCTTGTTGTCGGTGAGCGCGCCGGCGAAGGCGCGTTCGGTGCCTGCCTCGCGCAGGACGTGGTATTGCGCCGGCGTCAGCCGCTTGCGCCATTCGGTTTCCGAGAGATTGAGCTGATCCATGGCTTCCAATTTCGTGAGGGCCGGAGGCGTCGTCAACCATCATGGCCCCATTCTGGTCGCATGGGCCATGACCTGGATCAGTCCGGGCGGCATCGCCGCGATCGCGGCGGCCGACCAACGGCTCTCGGCGATGCGGCGGACCGCCCCGGCGATGGCCATCGGCCGGGCGAGGCGGCGGGCGAAGCGCCGCTGCCAGGGCGCCGCTGCCACCGGTCCGCCGACCAGAAAGGCGTCGGCGGCCCCCAAGCCGCTCGCCAGCGCGATCCCCATGCCTTCGCCGGCAAGCGAGGGGATGACGCCCGCCTGGTCGCCGAGCCGGAACAGGCCGGCCATGCCGCTGCGCTGCCGCCAGCCATAGGGCACGTTGGCGATGGCATCGACGTCCGCGTCGGCGGCGAGCGAGGCGAGCCGGTCGCCGAGGCGGGGCGATTCCCGGCCCAGCGCGGCGAGCAGATCGGCGGGCGTGCCCGCGGTCTGCAATCGCGACCGGTGCACCGCCATGCAGACGTTGGCGCTGCCATCCTCCTGCAAGGCGATGCCGGCATAGCCGCGATCGAACAGGTGCAGCTCGATCCGACCCGCGAGCGCCTGCGTCAGCGCGGGGGAGGACGCCAGCCGCACGCGCAGGCCCAGCGTCGGGTCGGTGCCCCGCGCCGCCGCCGGGCGGGCGAGGCCGCGCAGGTCATGCTTGCCGGTGGCTAGGAACAGCGCATCGCCGGCGATCGTCGCGCCATCGGCCAGCTGCGCGGTCGATCCTTCGATCGTGCGCACCGTCACGCCGCCTTCCACGGCGGCGCCCGCGTGGAGGGCGGCGGCGCGCAACAGCGTGTCCAGCCGCCGCCGCGACACGCCGAGCGCCGGCTGCGGCAGTGTCGCTTCGCGCACACGGTTCCCTGCGAACAGCGTCACCTGCGTCAACCGGTCGCGATTGAGCCGGTCGGGATCGATGCCGAGGGCGATCAGACGCTCGATCGTGCGCCAGCTGACGAAGCCGCCGCACAGTGCATCGCCATCGGCATGCCGCTCCAGCAGCAGCGGCCGGGCGCCGCCACGCGCCAGCCGGATCGCCGCGGCCGACCCCGCCGGTCCGCCCCCGACGATCAGCGCAGCCGTTCGACGCACAGCCGGAACGGAAAGGCGCGGAACACGCGCGCATCGGTGATCCCTGCCGCGGCGAGCAGCGGCGGCCATTCGGCGGGGCGATAGGAGCGGGCGATCGACAGCGTGCCGTCGTGCCGCACGATCGGGTGCCAGCGGGCGAGGCGGGCGAGCAGCGGAAACCCGCGATACGCGAAGCCGTGGCGATGAAGATCGTTGACCAGCCAGCCACAGGCCGCCTCGCGCTCCATGAAGCGGAGGAAGGCGATCAGCTGAGGCCGCGTCATATGGTGCGCGACGAGGCTGGAGAGGACGACATCCCAGCCTTCACCGGCGAGATCGGCATAATCGCCGGTCCGCCACTCGATCGGCAGGTCGCGCGGGCTATGCGCACGCGCTGCGGCCTCGCTGCGCGGGTTGAGGTCGATACCGACCAGTTCGGCGACGATGCCGCGCCGCGCCGCCCAGCGCGCGATCCGGCGCAGCATGTCGCCATCGCCATAACCCACGTCGACCAGCCGCAGCCTGCTTCGCTGCCCGACCGCGCGATCGAGGAAGGCGAGCGTCGGGCGCGCCGCCAGCGTCACCGTGTTGACCCGCGCCAGGTCGGCGACCACCGCGGCATAGACGTCGGCCGGCAGGTCGTCGGCGTCCATCAGCTCCTCCGCCTCAGTGCGGACGGCGAGGCTCATGCCGCGCGGCGCAACGCCAGCCCCTCGGCGGCGAGGCCGGGACCGAAGGCGAGCGCCACGCCCTCGGCCTGCCGTGGGGGATCAGCGAGCAGGCGGGCGAGCACGAACATCAGCGTCGCCGACGACATGTTGCCATTGTCCGCCAGCACCGCCCGCGACGCGCCGAGCGCTTCGCGGGGCAGCGCCAGTGCCTGTTGCACGGCGTCCAGGATGGAGCGGCCGCCGGCATGCACCGCCCAGAACAGCGAGGCGGGATCGGCTGAGCCGGTGACCGCCGCGGCGAAATCGGCATCGCCCAGCGCCGCGCCGATCCGTGCCGGCACCGCCCCGTCGAGGTGCATCGCAAAGCCCGTGTCGGTGATCGTCCAGCGGATCAGTGCGGCGCTATCGGGCAGCGTCGCGGCGAACGGCCGGCCGAGCGCGATACCCTGGGGCTCCGCGCTGACCAGCGCCGCTGCGGCACCGTCGCCGAACTGGAGCATGGCGAGCAGCGGTTCGAGTGCGGTCGTGTCCTGCAGGTGCAGCGAGGACAGTTCCACCGTCACCACCAGCACGCGCGCCGCCGGATCGGATCGCACGATATGGCGGGCGCTGCGCAGCGCCACGACCGCGGCGTAGCAGCCCATGAAGCCGATCAGCAGCCGCTCGGTGTCGGGCGACAGGCCGAGCCGGGCGGCGATGATCTGGTCGATGCCCGGCGCGACGAAACCGGTGCAGCTCGCCACCACCAGATGGGTGATCCCCGACAGGTCCGCCCGCGTGGCGAGATCGGCGACGGCGGCGAGCGCGAGGACGGGGGCTTCGCGCGCATAGGTTTCCATCCGCGCGGCCGTGCCGGGATGCTCGCCGGCGTAGAACCCGCCGGGCGCCACCGGGCTGGCGCCGTCCGCGGCGGACAGCACCGACCAGCGGTGCGCGATGCCGGCCCGCGCCGCCATGCGGGCGAACACCGGCCGCACGCGTGGCTCGACCCGCTCGGCCGCCCAGTCGATGAAGGCGGCGTGGACGTCCTGCGCCGGAACGGCGGTGCCGATCGCCTGGATGTGCGCGGTGGGATGACCGGATGAAACTGGCGACACCTGAAACCTTTTTAGGCACTTAGGAACGGTGCCGGCATGCCGCAGCAACGCATCTGCCGGCGTAAAGGATGCAGGCGGGGCGGCGCGGCCGACGTTCGCCGGACCAAAATGGCCATATAGCGGATATACTTGTGTTTTTTGGCACGTCGATGATAGCGGGAACGGAGCTGACGACGCTTTTTTGGGGAATGCGACGTGCCACATGAATCCATCGCCGGTCTGGTCAAGGACCTGACGACGCAGCTCTCTGCGATCGCGACGGAATTCGGCACCCGCGCCGACCAGTTGACCGGCGGGGGACGCGATGTGCCCGCCGACCTGCCTGCGCCGCCGCAACCGGAGGCACGCGAACTCGCCAAGCAGCTGCTGGCGCAGCGCATGGCCCGCTTCGATCACTTCCCGGCCGAGCTGTTCCACGAACCGGCCTGGGACATGCTGCTCGCGCTGTTCGTCGCGCACGAGGAGCGCCGGACGATGAACGTCAAGACGCTGGTGGCGAGCGCGCATGCGCCGGTCACCACCTCGCAACGCTGGATCGATCACCTCCACAAGCTGAAGCTCGTCGATCGCGTGATCGATCCGGTCGACCGGCGGCGGATGGAAATCTCGCTGAGCGATTCGGGCTACACCGCCGTCACCGCCTATCTGCGCCGGCTTGGCGCCGCCTGAAACGGTTCAAATCTCGGCGGTAAGCCGCTGGATTGCAACGAAAACGATGTAGGACAGCATGACTGTACCGATCGGAATCGCGGTCAATTCCCGGCCCGCGGAGGTGGATCGCCCTCGTGCGGGGGCACAAGGTCCGGTCCGCTGCCCGATCACCGGAACGGGTGCATCGTAACTATCGATCGTCGAATTGGTTTTGTAGGTTTTGTTTAAGTAGCGCAGCCGATTTTCAGCCCCGGGCATAGAAACGGGGCGGGCATTGCGCATCTTGCGAGTCTTCAGCGCAAGTAGAGGTGGGATCTGGCGGCACGATGCCGCCATCCTGACGTCGTCGTGCGCGCTGCTTGCTTGCCTGGTGCCGGTGAATACGGCGCGGGCGGAGACGCGGGCCGGTACGCTGGTCACCAACGTCGCGACCGTCACGGTGCGTGAGGGCGAGGGCACGTACAGCCTGCCATCCAATCCGGTCGCGATGCTGGTCGCCGAGCGGCTCGACGTCGCGCTCGCCCGTACCGACGACGTGGCGATCGACGTGCCCGCCGAAGGCGCGGCGATCCCGCTCCGGCTCACCAACACGGGCAACGGGCGCGAAGCCTTCGAAATCGCCGCGCGGCCGTCCGATGCCAGCGTCGCCGTGCGGCTGATCGCGATCGATGCCGATGGCGACGGCCGCTTCGATCCGGCCGTCGACAGGGTGCTGACCGACCGCCGCACCCCGCTGCTTGACGCGGGCGAGGCGGTGCGCCTCGTCGTGCTGCTCGATCCCGCCGCGGAGCGGATCACGGTCGCCGCATTGAGCGTCGAGGCGCGCGCCGCGACCGGCAGCGGCCCTGCCGGCACGGCGTTCGCCAAGGCCGGCGACGGCGGCGCCACCGCGGTGACCGGGTCGACCGGCGCGCTCGCCGCGGTCGCGGTGCCGATCGGCGTGCGGGCGGCGGCGGTGCCGGTACTCTCCAAATCGCAGAGCGTGCGCGCGCCCGACGGGTCGAGCCGCCCGGTGACGGGCGCGGTCGTCACCTATCGGCTGGAGGCGCGCTTCGCCGGCTCTTCGGCGGCGGCGCGGATCGACGATCCGATTCCCGCCGGCACCGCCTACCTGCCCGGCAGCCTGATGCTCGATGCCGTCCCCCTCACCGATGCGGCGGACGACGATGCCGGCCGCGCCGACGGCCGGGCGATCAGCGTCGCGCTCGGCCCGGTCGGCGGCTTCACCACCCATACCGTCCAGTTCCAGGTCACTATCCGATGAGGAATCCTGCCATGACTACCCGTTCCCTGGCCGCGGTGTTCGCCGCCGGCGTCGCATGCATCGCCATGCCTGCGCCTGCCGCCGAGCCTGCGACCGCCGCCAGGCCTGCAACCTCCGAAGGCCCGCTCACCGTCACCACGCGCATGATGGTGGAACGGCGCGTCGCCGCGTCCGACGGCTCGACCCGCACCACTGTGGTGCCGGCGGCGCGGGCGGTGCCGGGCGACCGGATCACCGTCGTGGTCGCCTATCGCAACACCGGGTCGGCGGCGCTGGGCAATGTCGTGCTCGCCAATCCGGTGCCGCGCAACGTCGCCTATCGCGGCGCGGCGGCGGAGGCGCCCGAGGTGTCGGTCGACGGCAAGACCTATGGCGCCCTCGCCGACCTGCGCGTCGCCACGCCCGACGGCGGGACGCGCGCGGCGGGCGCCGCCGATGTCACCCACGTGCGGTGGCGCCTCCCTGGCACGCTGGCGGCCGGGCAGGGGGGTGAACGCGCATTCCAGGCCGTCCTCAAGTGAATTTCCCCCACACGATTACCAAGCAAGGAGCAACACCGATGACCGCAACAGGGGCGCGGCGCTGGTTGCTGGCCGGAACGGCCGGACTGGCGTCGATCGGGACCGCGCATGCGCAGTCCACCACCGGCACCGCCGCCGGTACCACCATCACCAACACCGCCACCGCCAGCTACACCGTCAACGGTGCCGCCGGCACGGCGACGTCCAACACCGCGACCTTCGTCGTCGACCGCAAGGTCAACCTGACCGTCATCACGACGCAGAATGCCGCAACGCAGGTCAACCTGGGCCAGACCGGTGCGGTGACGACGTTCCAGGTGACCAACAACACCAACGGCACGCAGGATTTCCTGCTGGCGGCCAACCAGCTGATCCCGGCCGGCATCCTGACCGGCACGGACAATTTCGATCTCGCCAACCTCAAGATCTACGTCGATTCGAACAACAACGGCACCTACGATCCGGGCGTCGACACCGCCAACTTCATCGACGAACTGCCCGCCGACGGCCGCGCCACGGTGTTCATCGTCGGCGATATCCCGACCTCGCCGCTCGCCTCGATGGCGCAGGTCGGGCTGGATGCCACGGTCGCGACCGGCGGCGCGAGCGGCACGGCCGGTACGGCGCTGATCCCGACGCCGCTCAACACGCTGAACCAGGACAATGAGATCGACGTCGTCTTCGCCGACGACGACAATGACGGCGTGCTCGGCTACGACGCGCCGCGCAACGGCCAGGGCTGGGCCTATGCCTCCTACGAGGTCGGCGTACACAGCGTGAACCTGTCGGTGACGAAGACCGCCGCGGTCATCTCGGACGGGGTCAGTACGATCAATCCCAAGGCGCTGCCCGGGGCGATCGTGCAATATTGCCTAACCGTCACCAACGCGACCCTCCTCACCCCGGCGAGCGGCGTCAACCTGACCGACGTGATTCCCGCCAACACCACCTATGTGCCCGGATCGATCACGGTCGGCGGCATCGGCGTCGGCGGCGTCTGCCTGCTCAACGGCTTCCCGCAGAACGACGACGGCAGCCAGGCGGCAGGACCTTACACCGGGTCGTTCAACGCCAGCACCAAGACGGTAACGGCGACGATCCCGACGCTGGCGGGCGGCACGTCCGTGGCGGCGAGCTTCCGCGTCAAGATCAACTAAGCCCAACCCCTCAGCAAGGAGTTGCCATCCTCCCGGCGCGGCCCCCCTCGCGCCGGGACACGGCCCCGCTCATGCCCATCGTACGCCCCTTCCTTCGCATGCTCGCCTGTCTCGCAGGTCTTGGCGCTGCCCTGCCGGCGGCGGCGCAGACGCATGTCGAGAATGTGGCGACACTCACCTATCGGTCGGGCGGCGCGGACCAGGTCGTGCAATCCAACGCCGTCGGCTTCGATACCGAGCGTGCGAAGCGGCCGACCAGCTTCACCTTCCGCCTGCTGCCCCAGGGCTATGTGCCCACCGGCATGCGGTGCGAAGGCAATCCGCCGATGTTCACGCCCGCGCGGATCGATGCCGCGACGCTCGCCGCCGCGCCCCGGCTCGCCGCCGTGGACGTCACCTCGCCGCTCGTCATGGTGATCGATGCCGAGGGCAACAATCGCGACCCGCTGGTGCGCGAGACGGTGTTCGTCGATTTCGACACCGGCCGCGTGTCCGGCAAGCTGCCGCTGCTGGAAACGGGAGCGGATACCGGCGTGTTCGCCGGCGCGGTGCCGGCCGCCAACGACACCAGCGATCCCAATCTGGCGCCCTGTTCGCTCCACCTGAAGCGCGGCGACCGGCTGCGGCTGAGCTTCACCGAGGACGAATACAGCTATGGCTCGACGATCGACCTGCTGATCGATCCCGCCGGCTATGTCTTCGATTCGCGTACCGGCGACGTGGTCGACGGCGCCGAGGTGACGCTGCTCGACGAATCGGGCCAGCCTGCGGTCGTCTTCGGTGACGACGGCACCAGCCGCTATCCCGCCACGGTCGTCAGCGGCGCCGCGGTCACCGACGCATCGGGCCGGCGCTATGCCGCGATGCCGGGGCGCTTCCGCTTCCCCTTCGCGCGGCCGGGCCGCTATTCGCTCAAGATCGTGCCGCCGGGCGACTATACCGCACCCTCGGTGGTCGACCGCGCGACGCTCGCCGCGCTGCAGGATCCGGCGGGCGACCCGTTCATCATCGCCGATGCGAGCTACGGCGGTTTCCTGACGCTGGTCGACCAGAACCCCGTCTATGTCGACGTGCCGCTCGACCGGCCGGGCGACGGCACGTTGCTGCTGACCAAGACCGCCTCGGTGCGCGAGGCCTCGCCGGGCGACTTCATCCAATATCGTATCCAGGTGCGCAATCGCGACAGCGTGACGGCGACCGGGCTCACCCTGTCCGACTATCTGCCGCAGGGCCTGCGCTACGAGCGGGGCTCGACCCGCGGCGGCGCCGAACCGAGCGTGACGGCCGACGGCCGCAACCTCAGCTTCGCGATCCCCGCCATCCCCGCCAATGCCACCGCCGAGATCCGCTATGTCGTCACCGTCGCACCCGGCGCCCCCTCCGGCGAGGCGCTGAACCGTGCGCAGGTGTCGGGCGCGGCGCGCGTCACCAGCAATGCGGCGGCGGCCTCGGTCCGCCTGCGCCCGCTGCTGTTCACCGATGCCATGACCGTGATCGGCCGCGTGACCGAGGGCGATTGCGGCGACCCCGTCGCCCAGCGCAAGGGCGTCGCCGGCATCCGCCTGCTGCTGGAGGACGGCACCTTCGTCGTCACCGACCGCGACGGCCTGTACCATTTCGAGGGCGTGCGGCCGGGCCGCCACGTCGTTCAGCTCGATACCGCGAGCGTCCCCGCCAGCCATGCCCCCGTCGCCTGCGACATCGACACGCGCCAGGCGAAGAGCGCCATCTCGCGCTTCGTCGAAGCGGACGGCGGCGTGCTGAAGCGCGTCGACTTCCAGCTGCGACCGACCGGGCAGAAGGCTGCGGCGAACGATGCGCTGCCGATCGCGGTCGCGAGCGATGCCGATGCGGCGGGCAACCGCGAATGGCTGACGGGGCAGGCGCCCGGCATCGGCTGGCTGTTCCCCGCAGTCGACCACAACCCGCGCGCGCCGGTGCTGCGCGTCGCGATCCAGCATGCCCCCGGCCAGCGGGTCGCGCTGACCGTCAACGGCCGCGCTACCGATCCGCTCGCCTTCGACGGCAGCGACGGTGCCGGCGCGGTGGCGGTGTCGAAATGGACCGGCCTGCCGCTTCAGCCGGGCGACAATCGCCTCGTCGCGCGCGTGCTCGCCGAGGATGGCCGCGTGGTCGAGACGCTGGAGCGTCACGTCCATTATGCCGGCGCCCCCGTGCGCGCGACCTTCGATGCCGCGAAGAGCCGGCTGAAGGCCGACGGGCTCAACCGCCCGCTGATCGCGGTGCGTGTCACCGACAAGGACGGGCGGCCGGTGCGCGCCGGCACTTTGGTGCCGTTCCGCGTCGACCAGCCCTATCAGGCGGCGATCGAGGCGGCGCTGGAACAAGGCCGCCAGCTCGCCGGCCGCGAACGCAGCGCCACCACTGCACGCGTCGTCGGCGACGACGGCTATGCCTTCATCGCGCTGCAGCCGACGACGCAGGCGGGCGCGGTGCATGCGGTGGTTTCGCTGCAGGAGGACCGTCAGGTCCGCACCAGCGAGATCCGCGCCTGGCTAGAGGCGGCGCAGCAGGACTGGATGGTCGTCGGCTTCGGCGCGGGCAGCGTCGGCTACGACATGCTGAGCAAGCACGGGCGGTCGCTGCCCCGCGCACAGCGCAACGCGGTCGTCACCGACGGCCAGCTCGCCTTTTACGCCAAGGGGCGGATCAAGGGATCGTGGCTGATGACGATCGCCTATGACAGCGACCGTGCCTACGATCCGACGCGCGGCCTGCTCGGTACGATCGATCCCAACCGCTATTACACCGTCTATGGCGACGGCAGCGCGCAGGGTTATGACGCCGCCACCCGCCGCAAGCTGTACCTGCGCCTCGAACGCCGGGAATTCTACGCGCTGTTCGGCGATTTCGAGACGGGTTTCACCGACACGCAGCTGACCCGCTACAGCCGGACGCTCAACGGCGTGAAGGCGGCCTATGAGGGCGCCACGCTGTCGGTACAGGGCTTCGCCGCCAAGACGGACACGCTCTATGCCCGCGACGAGATCCAGGGCAACGGCCTCAGCGGCCCCTATCGCCTGCGTGCCCGCGGCATCGTGCCCAACAGCGACAAGGTGCGGATCGAGGTGCGCGACCGCTTCCGTTCGGAACTGATCGTCTCCTCGACGCAGCTGACCCGCCATATCGATTACGACATCGACGTCGATCTCGGCACGGTGCGCTTCCGCGAGCCGGTGCTGAGCCGCGATGCCGGCCTCAATCCGATCTTCATCGTCGCGGACTACGAGGTGGAGGGCGGCAGGACGGAAAAGCTCGCCGCCGCAGGCCGCGTCGCCGCCAAGCTCGGCCGGGTCACCGTCGGTGCCAGCGTGATCCGCGACGAAACCGCCGGCAACGCGACCGTCGCCGGCGCGGACGTCAAGGCGCGGATCGGTGCCGCCACCGAGATTCGCGGGGAGTTCGCCGCGGGTGGCAAGCGCGGCATCGGCCGCGACATCGCCTTCCTCGCCGAGGCGGAGCATCACGGCGGCGGCCTCGACCTCTTGGGTTACGTGCGCCAGCAGGACGGCGGTTTCGGCGTCGGCCAGCAGAACCTCGTCGAGGCAGGCACGCGCAAGCTCGGGCTCGACGGCCGCTATGCGCTCACCGACCGGCTGAGCGTGACCGGCACCGCCTGGTATCAGGACATGTTGCTGAGCCCGGCGACGCGCACCGCCGGCGAGGCGCGGCTCGCATACCGCCGCGCCACCGGTACCGTCTTCGTCGGCGGGCAGTTCGCGTCCGACCGCGGCCTTGACGGTGCCGATCGCGACTCGCGGCTGCTCACCCTCGGCGGCACGCAGTCGCTGTTCGGCGGCAGGCTGACGCTCGCCGGCCAGACGCAGTTCGCGCCCGGCGGCGAGAAGGCGTCGGTCGACTTCCCCGTCCGCCACCAGAT
The DNA here is from genome assembly GCF_052321755.1 of Sphingomonas cellulosilytica. Classification (NCBI taxonomy): domain Bacteria; kingdom Pseudomonadati; phylum Pseudomonadota; class Alphaproteobacteria; order Sphingomonadales; family Sphingomonadaceae; genus Sphingomonas; species Sphingomonas cellulosilytica. Next base: position 281,870 of record NZ_JBQRTT010000003.1, on the reverse strand, counting down.
CACCGCGGCGTGGAAGGTGAAGCAGGGCATCCGCCTGCTCACCGGCTACGAGATCGCCAGCGGCAAGGATTATACCGCCCACACCGCGCAGGTCGGCTTCGACGTCGCGCCCTGGACCGGCGCCAAGCTGATGAGCACGCTCAACCAGCAGGCCATCGGCGAGAACGGCGGGCGGACCTACGCGCAATACGGCCTCAGCCAGTCGCTCCCGCTCGGCAAGCGCTGGTCGGTCGATGCGACCTGGGACGCGACCAGCACGGTGCGCGGGCGCATCCCGCAGGGCGCGGTCATCAACGCCTTCCAGCCGGTCGCCTCGGGAGGGACGATCGGCGGCGGTGGCAACGGCCAGGGCGATGCGGATTTCGCCGCCGCGACGCTCGGCGCCACCTATCGCGCCGCCCGCTGGTCGTGGACCGGCCGCATCGAATATCGCGACGGCCGCAACGACGATCGCTTCGGCCTCGTCACCAGCCTGCTGCGCAGCCTGGGCGAGGGGCGGACGATCGCGTCGAGCCTGCGCGCCTTCCGCGTCCGCAACGCCTCGGGCGCGCTCGCGACGCAGGCGAGCGCCGACCTCGCGCTCGCCTGGCGGCCGCTCGACAGCCGCTGGTCGCTGCTCGAACGGCTGGAATTCCGCCACGAAAGCGCGGACGGCGCGTTCGACGACGGCAACGTGCTGGGCGTGCCTGCCTATGGCGCCGGCGACCAGGTGACCAGCCGCGTCGTCAACAACCTCGCGCTCAACTATCGCAGCGGTGCCGAGGGGCTCGGCCACGGCATCGAAGCGACCGTCTATTACGGCGCCAAGTACGTCGCCGGCCGCTATGCCGACGATACCTACGACGGGTTCATCGACGTGGTCGGCTTCGACCTCAGGCAGGATATCGGCACCCGGTTCGACATCGGCGTCACCGGCTCGGTGCAGCACGCCTGGAGCCGCAACGTCTGGTCGTGGAGCGGCGGCCCGTCCGTCGGCGTCTCGCCCGCCGCCAACCTGTGGATCAGCGCCGGCTACAATGTCGCCGGCTACCGCGACCGCGACTTCGAGGACGATCGCTACACCCGGCAGGGGCCGTACATGACGATGCGCCTCAAGTTCGACCAGCTCTCGCTAGGCGGCGCGACCCGCGCCTTGTTCGGAACCTAACGCCATGCCCGCATCCTGCCTGCCCCCCGGCCATAGCGCCACCTTGCCCTCGCTGGAGGCGCTCGCCCGCCGCTACGCCGCCTTGCCGCGGGTCGACGCCGAAACGCTGATCGACGCGCAGGTCGCCACCGCCATCCGCGAATGGCGGGTGACCGACGCGACCTTCTGGCAACGCGTCAAGTTCCGTTCGCGGATGATCCGCACCGCCGCTTCCCGCCCCACCGCCTTCGCGCAGGACCGCACCGACCGATGATGCACGCTCCCATCGCCATCCCGGCGCTCGCCCCGCCACCCCGCGACCAGCGCCGCGACAAGCGCCATGCCAGCGTGCTGCTGATCGGCCGCGTCGCGCATGCGGCGGCCGAATCCGCCTGCCTCGTCCACGATATCTCCGAACACGGCCTGATGGCGCGCTTCACCGCGATGCCGGTGGTCGGCGAGCGACTGCGCATCGCGGTGCGCGGGCTGGCGGAGGTCGCGGCGACGGTGCGCTGGGTCAACGGCTACAAGGCGGGTGTCGAGTTCGACGTGGCGCAGCGCATCGACACCATCTTCCGCCTGCGCGACGATCGCGGCCTCGTCGCGCGCACGCCGCGCTTCGCGATGGCGGCGACCGCCAGCCTGCGCATCGCCGACCGGCGGATCGCCGTCGATATCCTCGATATCTCGCCCGGCGGAGTGAAGCTGCGCAGCGACGCGGCGGTATGCAGCGGCCAGGCGGGCAGCGTGCTGCTGCCGGAGGTCAACGCCGCCGCCTTCGGCACCATCTGCTGGACGCGCGAGGATCGCTTCGGCTTCCGCTTCTGCGAGCCGCTGTCGCTCGCGCTCCTCTCGCGCGTGCTCGGCTGCGGATAGGTTTGCCCGCGGCGGCGGGCGGCGCTACGGAACGGAACGTGACCGACAGCGACCGCCTCCTCTCCGCCAGCCGCCGCCCCGAGGACGTCGATGCCGCCCTTCGGCCCAAGAACCTCGATGAATTCGTCGGCCAGCAGGCGGCGCGCGAGAACCTGCGTGTGTTCATCGAGGCGGCGCGCAGCCGCGGCGATGCGCTCGACCATGTGTTGTTCTTCGGCCCGCCGGGCCTCGGCAAGACGACGCTCGCGCAGATCATCGCGCGCGAGATGGGCGTCGGCTTCCGCGCGACCAGCGGCCCCGTCATCGCGAAATCGGGCGATCTTGCCGCCCTGCTCACCAATCTTGAGGATGGCGACGTCCTCTTCATCGATGAGATCCACCGCCTCCAGCCTGCGGTGGAGGAGGTGCTGTACCCGGCGATGGAGGATCGCGCGCTCGACCTGATGATCGGCGAAGGGCCGTCGGCGCGCTCGGTCCGGATCGACCTGCCGCGCTTCACCCTGGTCGGCGCGACGACGCGGCAGGGGCTGCTGACGACGCCGCTGCGCGACCGTTTCGGCATCCCGGTGCGCCTGCAATTCTATACGGTGGAGGAGCTGACGCGGGTGGTGACGCGCGCCGCCGGGCTGCTCGACCTTGCGATCGCCCCCGATGGCGCGGGCGAGATCGCCCGGCGCGCGCGCGGCACCCCGCGCATCGCCGGCCGGCTGCTGCGCCGGGTGCGCGACTTCGCCAATGTCGCGGGCACGATCACCGTCGATCGCATCGCCGCGGATCGCGCGCTCAACCGGCTGGAGGTGGATTCGCTCGGCCTCGACGCGATGGACCGGCGCTACCTCCACATGATCGCCGACATCTATCGCGGCGGCCCGGTCGGCGTCGAAACGCTCGCCGCCGGCCTCTCCGAACCGCGCGACACGATCGAGGAGGTGATCGAACCCTACCTCATCCAGCTGGGGCTCGTCGCCCGCACCGCCCGCGGCCGCGTGCTGAATGCCGGCGGCTGGAAGCACCTCGGCCTCAACCCGCCCGTCGGCAGCCAGGACGGATTATTCGACCTTTAATTCCTCCCTCGCTTCAGCGGGGGAGGGGGACCGTTCGCCGAAGGCGAATGGTGGAGGGGGCGGTTCCGCGAGCATGACGGCCGCCGCTTACCTCCCCCTCCGTCAGCGCTGATGCGCTGCCACCTCCCCCTGGCGGGGGAGGAAGGGTTTCGACCCACCCCACACAATGTTGCGTGGCACCCGGCCGCGGCATCTGTTAGCCGTAGCGTCATGCCCAGCTCGGCCGCCGCCTCCGCCCGCGAAATCCTCACCCGCCTGCACGACGTGATGGCCGGTCGCAATCCGGCCCAGGCCAAGCTCAACGCCGTCGTCGGCATCATCGCCGAGGCGATGGATAGCGAGGTGTGCTCGATCTATCTCCTGCGCGAGGGCGTGCTGGAGCTGTTCGCGACCCGCGGGCTGGACCAGGCGGCGGTGCACGTCACCAAGCTGGCGCTGGGCGAGGGGCTGGTCGGCACGATCGCCGAGGATGTCGAGGTGCTGAACCTCGACGAGGCGGCGAGCCATCCCGACTTCGCCTACAAGCCCGAAACGGGCGAGGAACGCTACCACAGCTTCGCCGGCGTGCCGATCATCCGCCGCGAACGCGCGGTCGGCGTTCTCGCCGTGCAGCACAGCGAACAGCGCCGCTATCAGGATGTCGAGATCGAGGCGTTGCAGACGGTGGCGATGGTGCTGTCCGAACTGATCGCCAATGCCGGCCTGATCGACACCGCCGCCGCAGCGAGCAACCGGCCGCAGTCGACCGCGGCGGTGCGGCTGCTCGGCCAGAAGCTCGTCGAGGGCATGGGATCGGGCTACGCCGTCTTCCACCAGCCGCGCATCGTCGTCGAGCACACCGTCGCCGAGGATATCGATGCCGAGCGGCACCGCGTCTATGCCGCGTTCGACAAGATGCGCGAGCAGATCGACCGCATGACGCGCGAGGCGGAGTTCGGCGTCGGCGGCGAGCATGAAGAGGTGCTGCAGACCTACAAGATGTTCGCCTATGACGAGGGCTGGGCGCGGCGGATCAACGAGGCGATCGATTCCGGCCTCACCGCCGAAGCCGCGATCGAGCGTGTCCAGCAGCGCACCCGCCAGCGCATGCGCCAGATCGACGATCCCTTGCTCGCCGATCGCATGCACGACCTGGAGGATCTCTCCAACCGGCTGCTGCGCATCGTCTCGGGTCAGATGGGGACGGCGGCGCAGCTCGGCCTGCGGCAGGACACGATCCTGATCGCCCGCAACCTGGGCCCTGCCGAACTGCTCGAATACGACAAGCGGCGCCTGAAGGGCGTGGTGCTGGAGGAAGGATCGCTGACCGCGCACGTCACCATCGTCGCGCGTGCGATGGGGGTGCCGGTGCTGGGTCGCGTCCGCGATGTGCGGCGGCTGATCGCGGAAGGCGACCTGCTGCTGCTTGATTCAGTTGCGGGTAATGTGTTCGCGCGCCCTTCCGCGGCGATGGAAGAGGCATTCGAAGCCAAGCTGGCGCTGCGCCAGAAGCGCAAGGCCGCCTTCGCCGCGCTGCGCGACGTGCCGCCCGAGACGCAGGACGGCCACCGCATCACGCTGATGGTCAACGCGGGCCTGCGCGACGATGTCGCGGCGCTGGACATCACCGGCGCCGACGGCATCGGCCTGTTCCGCACCGAGTTCCAGTTCCTCGTGTCGGCGACGCTGCCCCAGCGCGAGCGGCAGCAGCGCCTATACAAGGAGGTGCTGGATGCCGCCGGCGACCGGCCGGTGATCTTCCGCACCGTCGATATCGGCGGCGACAAGGCCTTGCCCTATCTCAACAAGGCGGATGCCGACGAGGAGAATCCGGCGATGGGCTGGCGCGCGCTGCGCCTGGCGCTCGACCGCGACGGCCTGATGAAGGTGCAGGCCCGCGCGCTGATCGAGGCGGCGGCGGGCCGCACGCTCAACGTCATGTTCCCGATGGTGTCGGAGGCGTGGGAGTTCGCCGAGGCCAAGGCCTTGTTCGAGGCGCAGCGCCACTGGCTCGGCCAACGCGGCCGGCGGCTGCCGGTCGAGATCCGCTACGGCGCGATGCTGGAGGTGCCGGCGCTCGCCGAACAGCTCGACCTGCTGCTGCCGGAGATCGATTTCCTGTCGGTCGGCACCAACGACCTGACGCAATTCCTGTTCGCCGCGGATCGCGCCAATCCCAAGCTTGCCGAACGCTACGACTGGCTCAGCCCGTCGATCCTGCGCTTTCTGGCCCGCGTCATCGCACCCGCGCGCGAAGCGGGGGTGACGCTGGCGGTGTGCGGCGAGATGGGCGGGCGGCCGCTGGAGGCGATGGCGCTGATCGGGCTCGGCATCGACCGGCTGTCGATCACGCCGGCGGCGATCGGCCCGATCAAGGCGATGGTGCGCAGCCTGGATCATGCCGCCTGCCGCGCCTACGTCGCCGAACTCGTTGCCCGGCCGCCGCGCGACATGCGGGCCGCGCTGACCGACTGGGCGGGGGCGCACGGCGTCGATCTGGCCTGAAACGCCGCCGAACCGGGTGGCGCTTGCGTTGACTTGCCGTAAGGCATGGAGGAATGTCGCGCCCGTCAGCGCACCCTCCCTTGGAGACACGAATGGACGAGGTCGATCCCGGCCAGCCCAACCCGAACCCTGTTCCCCCGGCCCGGCCGGGCGAGCGGTTGCGTGATGCGCGGGACAGCCGGGGGCTGAGCCTGGCGGAGGTCGCCGCGCGCACCCGCGTGCCGCAGCGCCACCTGGAGGCACTGGAAGCGGGCGATTATACGGCACTGCCCTCGCCGACCTATGCGATGGGTTTTTCCAAGGCCTATGCGCGCGCCGTCGGCGTCGACGAGGTCGCCATCGCACAGGACGTGCGCCGCGAGCTCGACCGGCTGGGGCCGCGCCAGCCCGAATATGTGCCGTACGAGACGGCCGATCCGGCCCGCGTGCCCTCGCGCGGGGTCGCAGCGCTGGGCGTCGGCATCGCGCTCGCCGTGCTGATCCTTGTCGGCCTGTGGTATGGCACCGGCCTGTTCCGCCCGCAGACGAGTGCGCCCGCCGACGAAGTTGTCGTCGCGCAGACGATCGCGCCCAAGCCGACGCCAGCCGCATCGCCGGCCGCGCCGACCGGCGGCGAGGTGGTGCTGACCGCCAATGACGAAGTCTGGCTGCGCGTCTACGACGCCGACAACAAGACGCTGTACCTCGGCACGATGAAGCCGGGCGAACGCTTCGTGGTGCCCGCGGGCGCCAACGATCCCAAGATCAACGTCGGCCGTCCGGACAAGCTGGCGGTGACGCTGAACGGGTCGGCGATCCCGCCGCTGGGCGATGGCAGCCGCGCGATCAAGGACGTGCGGGTCAGCGGCCCGGCGATCGCGGCGCGGCTCGCCGGTCAGCCGGCGCCGACGCCCTCGCCCAGCGCCGCGGCGTCCCGCGAGACGGCGCGGGAGAGTGGGCGTGAGACGGACCGGCCGCGCCGCGAGCGTCGGACCTCTCGTGCCGCCGAGGACGACACGGCACGCGCCAACCTGCAATCGAGCCAAGAACCTGCGGCGACTGGCAATTCGTCGGCACCTTAAGGCTGGCGACAGGTGCGCGGATGCAGCTATGACGCCCGTTAATCCACCAATGTCGCGCCGGGGGGTGCCTTGACCATGCGTACGATCATCTGGGCGCTTGCCGCCTCCACCATCCTGATCCCGGCCGCCGCCACGGCGCAGAGCAATGTCGAGGGCCGCGTCGGCAAGCTCGAGAGCGAGATGCGCGCGGTGCAGCGCAAGGTCTTTCCGGGCGGGGCCGGCCAGTATCTCCAGCCCGAGATCACCCGCCCCGATACGCCGCAGAGCATCGGCGGGGTGCCCGCGACCAGCGCCGTCGCCGACCTGACCAGCCGCGTCACCGCGCTCGAACAGCAGCTCGCGTCGATGACCAACCAGATCGAGCAAAACGGCTACAAACTGCGCCAGCTGCAGGACCAGTTCGAGGCGTACAAGCGCACCACCGACGGTAAGCTGCAATCGCTGGCGACGACGCCGGCGCTGGCCGGCGCGTCGGCGTCCGCGCCGCTGGGCGACGATGGTATCGGCAGCGATGCGCCGGCGCGGCCGACGCGGACTCCGGTCACTGCCACTCCGGCCGCGGTCGCCGCAGCCGGCGACACCGCGCCGTCGGCCAGCGCAGCCAAGGTCGACAAGCCGTCGAGCGGCGATACGCCGGAGGACGAATATCTCTACGGCTACCGCCTGTGGACCGCGAAGCAATATCCCGAGGCGGAGGCGCAGCTCAAGAAGGTGGTCGCCACCTATCCCAAGCACCGCCGGGCGAGCTATGCGCAGAACCTGCTCGGCCGCGCCTATCTGGACGAAGGCAAGCCTAGCCTCGCCTCCATGGCCTTCTACGACAATTACAAGAAGATGCCGGACGGCGAACGCGCGCCCGACAGCCTCTATTATCTCGCCCAGGCGCTGATGAAGCTCAACAAGCCGGCCGATGCCTGCAAGGTCTATGGCGAGCTGACCGACGTCTATGGCACCAAGATCTCTTCGAGCATGAAGGCCGATGTCGAGAAGGGCCGTACCGCCGCCAAGTGCAAGTGACCCCTTCGCCCAGGAGGCGGAGCGGTTCCACCACGATCTGACGCGCGCGCTGGGCGAGCCCGTGCGTGCGCGAGTGTTGCTTGCCGTGTCCGGCGGGCCGGACAGCATGGCAATGCTGACGCTTGCCCACGCTGCCTTTCCCGGCGGCATCGCCGTCGCCACGGTGGATCACCGGTTGCGGCCCCAGGCGGCGGCAGAGGCGGCGATGGTCGCCACGCATTGCGCGACGCTGGGCGTGCCGCACGCGACGCTGGTGCCCGAGGTGCCGATCGCCGGTGCCAGCATCCAGGCGGCGGCGCGTCATGCCCGCTATCGCCTGCTCGCCGCCCACGCCCAGGCGATCGGGGCGGAGGCGCTGGCGACCGCGCATCATGTCGACGATCAGGCCGAAACCTTTCTGATGCGCGCGGCGCGCGGATCGGGGATCGCGGGGCTCGCCGGCGTCAGGCCGCGTGCGGTGATCGAGGGGGTAGTGGTGGTGCGGCCGGTGCTGGAATGGCGACGGGCCGAATTGCGCGCGATCGTGCGCCGGGCGGAGGTGCCGTTCGTCGACGATCCCTCCAACCATGATCCCGCCCACGATCGCACCCGCTTCCGCCGGCTGCTCGACGCCAACGAATGGCTCGGGCCGCCGCAGCTCGCCCGATCGGCGGCCGCACTGGCGGAGGCGGACGGCGACGTGCGCGCGATCGTCGACTGGCTGTGGGCGGAGCGGGCGAGCCCGAGCGGGCGGGGCATCCGGATCGACGTGACGGGCCTGCCGCGCGAACTCAGGCGGCGGCTGGCACGGCGGGCGATCGGCCGGGTCATCGAATCGGCGGACGTGGTGGCGCCGCGCTGGAGCGACTCGGCCAATATCGAGGCGTTGCTCGATGCGCTGGCGGTGGGCAAGCGCGCGACCCAGGCGGGCGTCCTGGCCATGCCGCAGGGCGAATTGTGGCGATTTCGGCCCGCGCCGGCCCGTCGCAACGCTTGATCGGTGTAAATCCGGGCTCCCGTTCCATTGCCATTAACCTCCATGCGCCTATCTTGGCGGCTGAAAGGCTTTCCATGAACGACAACGACAAGCAGCCGCGTGGCGATGGCGGCAATGATGGTGGCAACGGGGGCGGAAATCCCTGGATGAAGAGCCTGCTGATCTGGGTCGGCATCCTCCTCGCGCTGGCCTTGTTCGTGACCATGTTCGACGGCCGCACCAGCACGGCGGGCGGCAACACGATCGCCTATTCCAAATTCCTCGATCAGGTCGACGAAGGCACCGTCAAGGATGTCGCGATCAGCCGCGACGTGATTTCCGGCACCTATTCGAGCGGCGACAAGTTCCGCACCTATCCGATCGCCGATCCGTCGCTGGTGCAGCATCTGCGCCAGAAGAACGTGTCGATCTCGGCCAAGCCGGACGAGGGCACCTCGATCTGGCAGTATCTGCTCATCAACTCGCTGCCCTTCCTGCTCTTCCTCGGCATCGCCTTTTTCGTGCTGAAGCAGATGCAGAAGAACACCGGCGGCGGCGCGATGGGCTTCGGCAAGAGCCGTGCGCGGATGCTGACGCAGAAGGAAGGCAAGGTCACCTTCGACGACGTCGCCGGCATCGACGAGGCGCGCAGCGAATTGACCGAGATCGTCGACTTCCTGAAGGACCCGACCAAGTTCGCGCGCCTGGGCGGCAAGATCCCCAAGGGCGCGCTGCTGGTCGGATCGCCGGGCACCGGCAAGACGCTGCTCGCCCGCGCCATCGCGGGTGAGGCGGGCGTGCCGTTCTTCACGATTTCGGGCTCTGACTTCGTCGAGATGTTCGTCGGCGTCGGCGCCAGCCGCGTCCGCGACATGTTCGAGCAGGCCAAGAAGTCGGCCCCCTGCATCGTCTTCATCGACGAGATCGACGCGGTCGGCCGCCATCGCGGTGCCGGCCTCGGCAACGGCAACGACGAGCGGGAACAGACGCTCAACCAGCTGCTGGTCGAGATGGACGGGTTCGAGGCGAACGAAGGGATCATCATCGTCGCGGCGACCAACCGCCCCGACGTGCTCGATCCGGCGCTGCTCCGCCCGGGCCGCTTCGACCGCCAGGTGGTCGTGCCGCGGCCGGATATCGAGGGCCGTGTCAAGATCCTCGAAGTGCACATGAAGAAGGTGCCGCTGGCGCCCGACGTCGATTCCCGCGTCATCGCGCGCGGGACGCCGGGCTTCTCGGGCGCCGACCTCGCCAACCTCGTCAACGAAGCCGCGCTGATGGGCGCGCGCAAGGGCAAGCGCCTCGTCGCGATGGCTGAGTTCGAAGAGGCCAAGGACAAGGTCATGATGGGCGCCGAGCGTCGCAGCATGGTGATGACCGAGGACGAGAAGCGGATGACCGCCTATCACGAGGCGGGCCATGCCATCGTCTCGATCCACGAGCAGGCGTCCGACCCGATCCACAAGGCGACGATCATCCCGCGCGGCCGTGCCCTGGGCATGGTGATGCGCCTGCCGGAGCGCGACAGCTACAGCTACCATCGCGACAAGATGTACGCGAACCTTGCGGTGGCAATGGGCGGCCGCGTCGCCGAAGAGATCATCTTCGGCTACGACAAGGTATCGAGCGGCGCGTCGGGCGACATCCAATATGCGACCGGCCTTGCCCGCGACATGGTCACCAAATGGGGCATGTCCGACAAGGTCGGCCCGGTGGAATATGCCCAGCCGGAGGGTGAATCCTTCCTCGGCTATTCGTCCAGCCAGCCGGTGCGCATGTCGAATGCCACCGCCCAGCTGATCGACGACGAGATCAAGGGCATCGTCGAAGGCGGACTGACCCGTGCCAAGCAGCTGCTGACGGACCACGTCGACCAGCTCCACCTGCTTGCCGGTGCCCTGCTCGAATATGAGACGCTGTCGGGCGACGAGATCAAGAAGCTGATCGCCGGCGAGGATCTCGGTCGCCCCGATCCATCGGGTCCCAAGGCGAGCGTGCCGCGGGCCGGCACCTCGATCCCCAAGACGCGCCGTCCCGGCGGTCCGTTCGGCCAGCCGAGCCCGCTTGGCGCCTGACGGCACGGGCAGGACACGGGGGCGGTTCAGCCACCCGTCAGCATGACACGCCTAATCGGCGGCATTCCCCTGGGAGTGCCGCCGATGTCGTATAAGGTCCTGATCGCCCTCGCTGTTTCGCTCGGGCTCGCCGCGCCGGCGTCTGCGGCGATGAGTGTCGGCACCTTCCTGGCAAAGGCCGCGCCGCTGCGCGCCAACCCCTTCACCGCCTTCACCAACCCCGATTATCAGGTCCTGAAAGCGGAGGCCGACGCCGCCACCCGCCAGCTCCGCGCCGAGGGCGCGGCACGCAAGGCGGCCGGCAAGGCGCCGATCGCCTGCATGCCCGACGGCGAAAAGATCGGCATCCTCGACATGCTCACCGGCCTCGACGCGCTCTCCCCCGCCGAAAAGCGGCTGCCGCTCAAGGACGGCTATGCAAAGGTGCTGGCGAAGCGCTTTCCGTGTTGATCGCCGCTCCCGTCAGTCGGTCAATCCGTGCATCGCCAGCAGCAGCGCGAAGGTGATGAGCGCGGTCCAGGCGAAGACGAGCAACACCACGGTACGCCACAGCGCCGAGCGCTTGCGCAGGCTGTAGGCGCCGCGCAGCTGGCGGAACATGTGCATCGGCGGGATGACGAACACGCCGAGCACGATCCAGCCTGCGCCGATTCCCGCAACGCCGATCAGCATCAGCGCGATCACCATCAGCATCATGAAGGCGAGGCTGTAGGTGACGAAGATCGCATGGTCGTACAGGCCGAACCGTCGCCGCCACAGGAACATCAGCGCCACGAAGGGCGTCGAGATCGGGATGAGCAGCCAGCTGTACTTATAGGCGCTGGTCTGCAGCTTGTAGAGCGCGAGGCCGGGGTTCTTGTTCGCCTTTGCGATGCCATGGTCCAGCGCCGTCCAGCCGGTTTTGGCGTTGGTCAGCGTGAACTGGTCGTTCGGGCCATCGCCTGCCTGGGTCCGCTTGAGCGCGGCGATCGTGGTGCGCAGGGCGGCGATCTCCTGATCCACCTCGCGCGTCGGCTTACCCTGCGCGGCCAGCCTGGCGCGCTGCGTCTCGGCCTTGTCGAGCCCCGCCTGCGCCTTTTCCACCCCGCGGGCGAAGCCGACGATGTTGCTGCTGATCCGCTCCGGCGTCACCAGTTCGGCGATGTCGCCACCCAGCGCGCTGATCGTCGCGAACATCAGGAACACGGTGAACAGGAATACCGCGAGCGGCGATACGAACCGCGCTCGCTCGCCCGCGACGTAGCGGCGGGTCAGGTCGCCCGGCCGCCAGACGAGCATCGGCAGCGTGCGCCAGATCTTGCCTTCGAAATGGAACACGCCGTGGGCGATCTCATGGCCGATCGCACCGATCGTGCGGTGGACGTGACCGGATTGGCCGCAGGCGTGGCAATGCGCGCCGATCAGCCGCGTACCGCAATTGAGGCATAACCCTCCATCGGCATGACCCTGCGTGTCCCCGGCGTGCGGCTCCACCGCGCGCGCGGCGAGCGCGCCCGTGATGAAGTCCCCTGCTGCTGCGATATCCCCCGACATGCATACCAGCCTAGCAAGCGTCCGGACATGGCGCGAGAGGGGATCGCATGGTAACGAACGCTATGGCCGATATGGAAAATCCGAACGAATTGATCGCCGAGATGGGCCGCCGCGCCCGGATCGCATCGCGCACGGTGGCAAGCTTGCCGACCCCTGCCAAGGCCGCGGGGCTCCGTGCCGCCGCGGCACGGTTGCGCGCCGATGCGGACGCGATCCTCGCCGCCAATGCCCGTGACATGGCAGCGGGTGAGGCGCGGGGGCTCTTGGGCGCGCTGCTCGACCGGCTGAAGCTGGATCCCGCCCGCGTCGACGGCATGGCTGCCGGTGTCGAGGCGGTGGCGGGGCTCGCCGATCCGGTCGGGCGGACGATCGATCGTGCGGAACGGCCCAATGGCTTGCAGCTCAGCCGCGTCCGCGTGCCGATCGGCGTCATCGGCATCATCTACGAATCGCGCCCCAACGTCACCGCCGATGCCGCCGCGCTGTGCGTGATGGCGGGCAATGCCGCGATCCTGCGCGGCGGGTCGGAGGCGGTGCACAGCAATCGCGCGATCCATACGGCGCTGTCGGCGGGCTTTGCGGAGGCGGGTCTGCCCGCGGACGTGGTGCAGCTGGTGCCGACCACCGATCGTGCCGCGGTCGGCGCGATGCTCGCGGCGGATGGCGCCATCGACCTCGTCGTGCCGCGCGGCGGCAAGAGCCTCGTCGCGCGCGTCCAGGCGGAGGCGCGCGTGCCGGTGCTCGCCCATCTGGACGGGATCAACCACGTCTATGTCGATGGCTCCGCCGAACCCACGATGGCGCGTCGCATCGTCGTCGATGCCAAGATGCGCCGCACCGGCATCTGCGGGTCGATGGAGACGCTGTTGATCGACCGTGCCTATGCGGATGCCAGCGGTCTCATCGCGGCATTGCGCGATGCCGGCTGCGAGGTGCGTGGCGATGCCGGGGCGCAGGCGATCGCGCCGGGCACCGCGTCCGCAGAAGAGACGGACTGGAACACGGAATATCTCGACGCGATCTGCTCGGTGGCGATGGTCGATGGGGTGGAGCAGGCGATGGCGCACATCGCCCGCTATGGTTCCCATCATACCGACGCGATCGTCGCCGCCGATGCTGCGACCGCCGAACGGTTCCTGGCGCAGGTGGATTCGGCGATCGTGCTGTGGAACGCCTCGACGCAGTTCGCCGACGGCGGCGAATTCGGCCTGGGCGCCGAGATCGGCATCGCCACCGGCCGCCTGCACGCGCGCGGACCCGTCGCGCTGGAGGGGCTGACCACCTACAAATGGATCGGCCGCGGCGCGGGGCAGGTGCGCGGTTGATGTGGGCAGGGCGCGGGCGTAGGTTGCGGGGATGAACGCTCCGGCATCGATCACCGCGCCACTCGATCCGGCAACGCTCGCCATGGTCGAGGATCTGGCGAAAGCGCGCGGCATCAGCGGTGAACAGTTCGCGGCGGAAGCCATTCGCAAGGTGGCCGAACATGATGCCGAACTGCGAGCTTTCATCCAGGACGGCATCGACTCCATTGATCGCGAAGGCGGCATCAGCCAGGACGAAATGGAAGCCTGGATCGAGGAGCGCATCGCCGCACGCCGTCGCGGATGATGCGCACCGTCTGGTCGCCGCGCGCCAAAGCGGATCTTGCCCGCATCGACGATTTCAATGCCGCACGGGATCGTGATTTCGCCGACGAGATCGGGCGGGCGGCGATCGCGGCCGGCCGCTTCCTCGCCGAGTTTCCGGGAGCTGGCGCAGTCGTCGATGGCATCGAACGCAAATGGCGCATCCCGCGCACGGACTTCATCCTGATCTATCGCGTGACGGAAACGCACGTGGAAATCCTGCGCGCCTATAACGGCCGCGAAAACTGGCGGCGGCCCAAGGCATGATCTCTACCGGCCTGCTCGGTGGATCGTTCAACCCGGCGCACCGGGGGCATCGCGGGATCACGCTCGCCGCGATCCGTGCACTCGATCTCGACGAGGCGTGGTGGCTGGTGTCGCCGGGCAATCCGTTGAAGGCGGGCGCGACCGACATGGCGCCACTTGCCGCACGGCTGGCGTCCGCGCGGCGACAGGCGCGGCGGGCGCCGATCCGCGCCACCGATATCGAGGCGCGGCTGCACACCCGCTACACGCTCGACACGTTGCGCAAGCTGCAGCGCCGCTACCCCCGGCGTCGGTTCATCTGGCTGATGGGCGGGGACAATCTGGCGCAATTCCATCGCTGGCGCGGCTGGCGGGAGATCGCGCGCACGATGCCGATTGCGGTGATCGCGCGTCCGGGGTATGACGGGCAGGCCCGCGCGAGCGTCGCGATGGGTTGGCTGCGGCGCTTCCAACGGCCCGCAGGCCAGGCGAAGCATTGGACGACGTGGAGATTGCCGGCACTCGTGCTGTTGCGCTTCCGCCCCGACCCGACCTCCGCCACCGCGGCCCGCGCGGCCGATCCCGACTGGCACCGGCGCCATCCGGCCCAGCAACCCAGGAGTACCCTTGGCGAGTAATACCCCAGCCGTGCGGCCGGCCGATCCGGCCGAGGTCGAGGCGCTGCACCGGCTCATCATGGCGTCGCTCGACGACGATCAGGCGGAGGAGGTGATCTCCATCCCGCTCGCCGGCAAATCGTCGATCGCCGACCATATGGTGATCGCGAGCGGCCGTTCGACGCGGCAGGTCGCCTCGATGGCGGCCAAGCTCGCCGAAAAGATCAAGGCGGATTTCGGCCGCAGCGTGCGGATCGAGGGATTGCCGACCGCCGACTGGGTGCTGATCGACGCCAATGACGTCATCGTCCACCTGTTCCGGCCCGAGGTGCGCACCTTCTACAATCTCGAGCGGATGTGGCAGTTCGGCGATACCGTGTCGTCGTCGCTGAAGCCGCTGCCGCAGACCGATCCAGAGGCCTGATATCCTCCTTCATATCGTGGCGCGTGGAAAGATCGGGCGCTCGCCCGAGGCCGAGCTGGTGATGCGCTACCTCAAGCGGATCACCTGGCCGACGCGTGTCACCGAACTGCCCGATACCGGTGGCAAGCTGCCGCCGGTCGAGGCGCAGACGATCCGGGTGATGCTGGACGAAACCGGCGAGGTGCTGGGATCGATGGCGTTCGCCCGCCGTCTCGAACAGTGGCGCGATACCGGCACGCGCGAGGTGCGCTTCATGATCGGCGCGGCGGACGGCTTCGACGATGCCGAGCGTGCCGGAGCGGATCTGTTGCTGTCGTTCGGCCGCGCCACCTGGCCGCATATGCTGGCGCGCGCCATGCTCGCCGAGCAACTGTTCCGCGCGACGGCGATCCTCGCGGGGCATCCCTATCATCGGGAGGGATGAGCGTGCCGCGCCGCGCAGCCTGTTGCCTCGCCCTGATCGCGCTCGCTCTTCCCGCCTACGGCCGGTCGCTGCCCGACCAGCGCCAGCGCCTCGCCGCCGCCAAGCGGGATGCCGCCGTCGCCGCGCGCCGGGCAGACGACCTCGCCCGCAAGGCGGTGGCCGAACGCGATGCCGCCGACAGGGCGCGGGGGCAGGAGGCCGCCCTCGCCGCGCGGGTGGAGGCGGCGGAGGCGACACTCGCCGCCGCGGGCGCACGGCAGGCGATCGTCGGCCGCCTGCTCGCCGACCAGCAGCAGGCACTGGGGCGGCAACAGGCACCGGTCGCCCGGTTGCTCGCCGCGCTGGTGGCGCTTGCACGGCGTCCGACGGTGGCGGCGCTCGCCCAGCCGGGATCGGTCGACGACCTCGTCCACGTCCGCGCCGTGCTCGGCGGCGCGTTGCCGGTGGTCCGCGCCCGCACCGATGCGGTGCGCGGCGCGATCGCCCGTACCCGCGCGCTGGAGGGCAGCGCTGCCCTGGCCGCGGCCGCGCTGCGCCAGGGGCGCGCCCGCCTGGAAGCGGACCGGATCGCACTCGCCCGTCTGGAGGCGAGCCACCGCGCCCGCGCCGGCTCGTTGGGCCGCGATGCGATGAGCGAATCGGATCGGGCGCTGGCGCTCGGCGAACGCGCGCGCGACCTCGTCGATGCGCTGGGGGAGGGCGATGCCGCACAGGCGACCGCGGCCGAACTCGCCGCGCTGCCTGGGCCGCTGCCGCGCCCGCTCGCACCCGGCGCGCAACGGCCCGCGGCGATGCGCGGCGTCTATCGCCTGCCGGTGCTTGGCCGGCTGGTGATCGGGCTCGACGAAGTGTCCGACGCCGGCGTCCGCTCGCGCGGGCTGACCTTTGCCGTCGCGCCGGGTGCGCCCGTCGTCGCCCCCGCCGGCGGCCTCGTCCGCTATGCGCGGCCGTTCCGCGGCTATGGCGTCATCGTCATCATCGACCATGCCGATGGCTGGACCAGCCTCGTCACCGGCTTGGGCGCAGCGCAGGTACGGCGCGGGCAGAGGGTGGCCGCCGGCACCCGCATCGGCAGCGCGGCCGGCGGCGAGGAACCGCGCGTGACCGTCGAACTGCGCCGCCGCGGCCGCCCGATGGACATCGCCGCGCTGCTCGGCTGACGCAGCGCATCGGCGGGTATCGCTCCGTCAGCCCCCGTTCAGCCGTGCTGCGCTTTGCTCTGGCCCCAGAATACGGCTAAACGTGCGCGGTTTTCTCGCCGCCTTCAGGATGATCGATGGCCCGTCCGCTGCTTACCGCGACCGCAATCCTCGGTTCGCTGTCCCTCATCCCGCTCGCCACGCAGGCGATGGCGGCGGTGGACACCGATACCTATCGCGAATTCGACCAGTTCCTCGACGTCTTCAACCGCATCAAGGCGGATTATGTCGACAAGGTCGACGACCAGAAGCTCATCAAGGGCGCGATCCAGGGCATGCTCGCCAGCCTCGATCCGCATTCGAGCTACGTCGACGCACTCGATTACGAGAACCTGCGTATCCAGACCGAGGGCAATTACGGCGGCCTCGGCCTCACCGTCCAGATGGAGGATGGCGCGGTCAAGGTGGTGGCGCCGCAGGAGGATACACCCGCCTGGCGCGCCGGTGTGAAATCGGGCGACTACATCACCCATATCGACGGCAAGCTGATCTACGGCGACACGCTGGATGAGGCGATCGGCCTGATGCGCGGCAAGCCCGGCACCAAGATCAGCCTGACGCTGGTCCGCCCCGGCCAGGACAAGCCGGTGGAGGTGACGATGAACCGCGAGGTGATCGTCCAGAAGCCGGTGAAGTGGGAGGTGCGCGGCGATGTCGGCTACATCAACATCAACACCTTCTCCGAATCGACCGGTGCCGACACGCGCGCCGCGATCATGGCGATCGACAAGAGTCTCGGCCACCGGCCGCTGGGCTATGTCGTCGACCTGCGCGACAATGGCGGCGGCCTGCTGACCCAGGCGATCGCGGTCAGTGACGCCTTCCTCGATCATGGCGAGATCGTCTCGCAGCGCGGCCGTGAAAAGAGCGACATCGAGCGCTACTTCGCCAAGCCGGGCGACGATGCGCACGGCCTGCCGGTCGTCGTGCTGACCAACCCGGGCACCGCGTCCGCCTCCGAGATCGTCGCCGGCGCGCTGCAGGACCATCACCGCGCGCTGGTGATGGGCGAACGCAGCTTCGGCAAGGGATCGGTGCAGACCCTGCTCCAGCTCGGCCCGCAGACCGCGCTGCGCCTCACCACCGCGCGCTATTACACCCCCTCGGGCCGCAGCGTGCAGGAAGGCGGCATCGAACCCGATATCCGCGTGCCGCAGATCAGCGATCCGGACATCAAGACGCGGCCCGTCTTCCGCGAGGCGGACCTGCGCCGCCACCTCATCAACGAGGTCAAGGCCGACAACAAGATCCTCGAGGAGGATACCAAGGACGATCCGCGCTTCGCGATGACGCCGGACCAGCTCAAGAAGCAGGGCATCGACGACTTCCAGCTCTATTATGCGCTGAAGACGGTGGCGCGGCTCGGCGGTCCGGCGCAGGTGGCGGCGGCGACCAAGCCGCGGCCGATCCCCGCGGCGAAGCCGGCGGCCAAGTGAACCGGTCCGAACGCCTGGGGCGCTGGATCGCGCTGCTGCTGCCCGCAGCGCTGCTCGCCGGCGCCTGGGGATCGCAGCTGGTCGGCCATCTCTACCCGTGCGAGATGTGCCATTGGCAGCGCTGGCCGCATTATGCCGCCTTGCCCTTCGCCCTGCTCGCCTTCGTGGTGCCGCAACGCAGCATCGCCAAGGCGTTCGTGATCCTCGCCGCGCTGCTGATCGCGGTGTCGGGAGCGATCGGCGTCGCCCATGCCGGCGTCGAATATCATTGGTGGAACGGCTTCACCGCCTGCACGCAGACCGTCGACCTGCGTGGGCTGGGGCCGGCGGCGCGCCTCGATGCGCTGATGCATGCGCCGGTCGTCCGCTGCGACACCGCGCAATGGACGCTGTTCGGCGTCTCGCTTGCCGGATTCAATGCCATCCTGTCATTGGGCGGATCGATGCTTATCTTGTGGTGCATGAGGAAGGCACGATGAACCGCTGGAAACCCGGCGACCGGCGCGAACCGACGCAGGCGATGATCCGCGTCGATCAGGCGGGCGAATATGGCGCGACGCGCATCTATGCGGGCCAGCTCGCCGTGCTGGGTGACCGGCACCCGGCGGCCCGCGCGATCCACCACATGGCGAGCCAGGAAGAGCGGCACCGCGCCTTCTTCGACGATCTGATCGCGCGGCGCGGCGTGCGGCCGACCCTGTTCCAGCCCTTCTGGGACAAGGCGGGCTTCGCGCTCGGCGCGATCACCGCGGCGATCGGCCCCAATGCCGCGATGGCCTGCACCGCGGCGGTGGAGACGGAGATCGACAAGCATTACCAGCATCAGCTGGACGAACTGGGATCGAGCGACCCCGAACTCTCCACCGCCATCGCCGATTTCCAGGCGGAGGAGCTGGAGCATCGCGACCATGCGCTGGCCGCGGGCGCCGAGAATGCGGTCGGCTACCCGGTGCTGAGCGGCCTCATCCGCCTGGGATGCAAGGTCGCGATCGCGGCGGCGAAGAGGATCTGAAGAGGACGGATATGCGAGCGACGACGACGACGATCGCGATGGCGGGCATGATCGCGGCCATGGCGCTGACGACGGTTCCGGCCGCCGCGCAGCAGGTCGGCCCGCAGCCGGCGCAGCCCGGCGCGGCCAAGCCGGTGGTCATCCAGACACCGGGCGAAGTCGCCAAGCGCGCGCCGGTCAACGGCGTCCTGGTCCTCTACGGCAACGAACGCTGCCCGACCAACACCGACGGGCAGGAAATCGTGATCTGCGAACGGCGCAGCGCGCGCGAGCAATATCGCGTGCCCAAGGAGTTGCGCGAATTCCAGGTGACGCCGCAGAACGAAAGCTGGGCGGCCCGTGCGCAGGGTACGCTGGACACCGGCGTCGGCGTCAACGGGATCGGCACCTGCTCGACGGTCGGCGCCGGTGGCCAGACCGGCTGCTTCGTCCAGAACGCCCGCGCCGCGCGCAAGGAGAACCAGGCCCGCAAGGCAGAGGAAGCGCGCATCCCCTGACGCAAGGGGTGGCTTTCCGTCGCCCGGGCCATCGGCGATAGCCCCGCTTCTCCCGATGCGGTAACGGCGTCGGGATCGATGAGGGGGGACGGACTTGGCGACGATCACCGAAAGCGTCGAACGTCCGGCGCAGCCCCTGTCGGCCACCTCGGCGCATCGCCGGTCCGGCACGCTCCGCGCCGTGCGTATCGTGCTGTTCGCACTGGTGTGGTTCAGCTGTGCCTGGTTCGGCTCGTGGGAGCTCAACGCCAACAATGCGACGCGCCTGTTCGCGGCGGTCAGCCTGGCCGAGGATGGCGACGCGACGATCGATGAATTCGCCTATCTGACGATCGACAAGGCGAGTTTCGCGGGCCACGCCTATCTCGACAAGCCGCCCGGCATGACGCTGATGGCGGTGCCGGCGGTGTGGATCGCCGATGCGGTGACCGGCGACCGCGCGAGCCGCTTCGGCCCGATTCCCGCCGGTGCTGACTTCGAACGCTATCTGCGCCTGCGGACGCGGATCGCCAGCGCGATCGGCCCGGCGGTGCTCACCGCACTCGCGGCCGTGCTGCTGTTCGAGCTTGCCACCGGCCTCACCGGCAGCGCCGCCGCTGGCCTGTTCGCGGCTGTGGGCTATGCGCTCGGCACGCCGGTGTGGGGATGGTCGACGACGCTGCTCGGCCATGCCGTGGTCGCCGACCTGTATGTGGTGGCGCTGTGGGCGATCTGGCGCGGCATGCTGGCCGGGGGAATGCGTGCGGCTATGCTGGCCGCCGTGGCAGGCGCTAGCCTCGGCTGGGCGGTCGTGGTCGAGCACCAGGCGGTGCTGGCGGGCGGAGTGATCGCGCTATGGGGCATCTGGCTGCTGCGGACACGGCCGGACCGCTGGCGGCTGGCCGGCGCGGCGCTGGTGGCCGGTGTGGTCGCGCTGCTGCCGCTCGCCCTCTACAACCTGCTCGCGTTCGGTACGCCGTTCCGCGTCGGCTATTCCGGGGTGGTCGGCTGGGAGGGGATGCACCAGGGCCTGTTCGGGCTCGGCATGCCGCGCGCGCGCGTGCTGCAATCGATCCTGTTCAGCTTCCGCCTCGGCTTGATCTGGGTCGCGCCGGTGCTGGCGCTGGCGCCGCTCGGCCTGTGGGCGTGGGGACGTGATCCGCAGCGCCGGGCTTTGGCGTTGACCGCGGCGGGCAGCGCGTTGGTCGTGCTGCTGGTCAATGCCGCATACGTCTATTGGGACGGCGGCAACACCACCGGCCCGCGCTTCGCCATTCCCGCCGTCGGGCCGCTTGCGCTCGGCCTCGCCGCGGAATGGATGCGGTCGAACACGCGCGGCGAACGCTGGGCGATGCTGATGGTGCTGGGCGTATCGATCGCGATCAACGCCTGCATCGCCTCCGCCGACATCTTCGCGCCGCCCGTCACCACCTTCCCGGTATGGCAGTGGGTGATCGCGACCAATTTCGCCGGCGGTTTCCTGCGTACCGTCCCCAGCGAATGGTTCGGCTGGAGCACCTGGGCCGGCTTCGCCTGCTGGGCCGCGCTCGCACTGCCCGCGCTGGGCTGGCTTGCCTGGCGCATACGCCGGGTCTAGCATCCGCGTGCCGGGCGTGACTGGCGCCGAGTGGATCACCACAAGGGAGCGCGCGGCCATCGCTGCCGCGCGCCTGGGCATTCGCTTCGCAAAGAGGAGACGCCCATGACCGATCCGCTGCGTATCGCCTTCCTGCTGTTCCCCAACGTCACGCAACTCGACCTGACCGGGCCGGTGCAGGTGCTGTCGCGACTCGGCGATGCCCGCCTCGATCTGGTGTGGAAGACGCGCGAGCCGGTGTCGACCGATGCCGGCTTTGCCATCCAGCCGACCGCCACGCTGGCGGAGGTGCCGGCCGCCGACGTGTTGTGCGTGCCCGGCGGCTTCGGCGTCAATGGCGTGATCGCCGACGATGCGGTGATGGATTGGGTGAGCAGCATCGGTGGCGGTGCGACCTGGATCACCAGCGTCTGCACGGGTTCGCTGATCCTCGGCGCGGCAGGATTGCTGACGGGGTATCGCGCCGGCTGCCACTGGTCGCAGCGCCACATGCTGCCGCTGTTCGGCGCCGAACCGGTCGCGGAGCGCGTCGCGATCGACCGGAACCGCATCACCGGTGGCGGGGTGACCGCGGGGATCGACTTCGCGCTGACGCTGACCGCATTGCTGCGCGGCGAGGCGCACGCCCGGGCGGTGCAGCTGAGCCTCGAATATGATCCCCGGCCGCCATTCGACAGCGGCTCGCCCGAGCGCGCCGGGCCGGAAGTCGTCGCGGCGGTCGAGCGGCGGACGCGGGCGCTGGTGCCGACGCGCGACGATGATCTGCGCGCGCTGGCGAAACGGCGCGGTTACGGCTGAGGCGTGCGCTTCAGGCCACGGACGCGGTGCCAGATGTAGAAGGCGACGAGGCCGACCAGCACGATGCCGATCAACAGGTCGGCGCGGTGGAAGGCCGCCTTGACGCGCGGGTCGCTGTCCCACTTGTCGCCCAGCTTCATGCCGACCCAGGCGAGGCCGAAGCACCACGGCCAGCTGCCGATAAACGTATAGACGTGGAACGGCACCAGCCGCATGCGCGCGACGCCGGCCGGGAAGGCGATGAACGAGCGGATCACCGGCAGCAGCCGCCCGATCAGCACGGCAAGGCTGCCCCAGCGCGCGAAGAAACGGTCCGCCGCGTCGAGCTCGCCCGGCCCGATCAGCACGTAACGGCCCCAGCGTTCCGCCACCGGCCGCCCGCCGCGCTTGCCGACCTCATAGGCGACGATCGAACCCAGGTTGCAGCCGATCGCCCCCGCGGTCGCGGCGAGGTACAGGTCGAACCGCCCCGTCGAGACGAGGTAGCCGGCGAACGGCATGATGATCTCCGACGGCAGCGGAATGCACGCGCTTTCAATTGCCATCAGAATCGCGATGCCGACATAGCCGCCGCTGGAGATCACCCAGATGGTGAAGGTGGCAAGGACGCCCAGGATCTTCTCGAACATGGGCGTGGGGCTTGGCGGATCGGGCGGCGGAAGGGAAGGGGGGAGCTAATCCCGCAACGCCGCTTTCGCCAGTTTCAGGTCCTCGACGAAGCGGGCATATTCCTCCTGCTTCTGCGCCTCGTCGGGCAGGCGGAGCAGATAGCTCGGGTGGACGGTGATCCAGGCCTCACCGCCGTCGGGCAGCGCGATCGCCCGCCCGCGCTCGCGGCCGATCGTCACGGTGCGGCCGAGCAGCGAGCGTGCCGCGGTGGCGCCGAGTGCGACGGTGACCTGTGGACGGACCAGCATCTGTTCCTGTTCGATCCACCAGCGGCAGGCCTGGATCTCGCCGGTGTCGGGCTTGGAATGGATGCGCCGCTTGCCGCGCTGTTCGAACTTGAAATGCTTCACCGCATTGGTGACGTAGACGCGCGTCCTGTCGATCTCGGCGGCGGCGACGGCGCGGTTGAACACCTGCCCCGCCGGCCCGACGAAGGGCGTGCCGGCCAGATCCTCCTGATCGCCCGGCTGTTCGCCGACGAACATCATCGCCGCATCCACCGGCCCTTCGCCGAACACGGTCTGCGTCGCGTGTTTGTAGAGGTGGCAGCGGGTGCAGGCCGCCGCCTCGTCGCGCAGCGCCTCCCACGCCGCCTGGACGTTGCCGCCGACGCTGCTGCGTGCCGTCTCGATCATGCCGCTCTCCCGTGCCTGTGCGCCGGCGATCAGTTGCGGGACCAGCGCGGTTTCCGGCATGTTCTTCCAGTATTTGCGCGGCATCTCCTTCAGCATCGCGCCGATCTTGACGCGCGCGGGATTGAAGATGCTGGCGTAATAGGTCTTCCACACCTCTTCGGTCGGATCGCCCTCCGGCGCGTCCGCCTTGCTGGCGCCCGGCCCTTCCGACAGCGCCTTGCCGTCCCAGTGCAGCGACACCTCCGGCGTCAGGATCGACCAGCGCATGGCGGCGAAGCGGTTGACGAAGAAGGCGGCATTGGCGCGTACGATATGATGTTCGGGTTCGAACCAGGCGACGTAGCGGCTGGCGCCGCCCTCCTCCTCCACCTCGCGAAAGCGCAGGAAGGCGCGCATCTTGTGGATGTCGCGCCGGACGTTCTTGGCAAGCACCTCCAGCCGGCGGACCAGCGGATCGGCATGGTCCTCGACCAGCCTGGGCTCGCGGCGCAGGCGGAACAGCGCCGTGTAGAGCAAGGCGAACCGTTCGGGATCGTTCGCCATCACCACGCTGCGGGCCAGATCGATGAAGCCGCGCGGCACGGAGAAACCGGCCGGCGCAGCGGCCGGCGCCGCGTCTGCATCGCCTGCCGCCGCGAACAGGTCGACCGGCGCATCGCCCACCTGCCACACCACCGCATCCGGCGGCACCTCCGCCGCCGCCAGCGCACGCGCGGCGTCGCGCCAGGCGTCGAAATCGTCGGGAGCGGGCAGGGTGGCGATGCGCAACACGGCGGTCAGTCGCGTTCGTCGCCGCCCGGCGGGTTGGCCTTGGCCAGTTCCAGTTCCTCGGGCTTGCGCTCTTCATAGATCGTCGCGAGTTCCTGCTCGGTCGATGAATCCAGTTCCTCCGCGGCGGCGGGAAACATCTCTTCCTCTTCCTCGGTGATGTGGTGCTCGTAGCGGCGGCGCATATGGAAGAATTTTTCGCTCCACGCATCGGAGCCGAACTCCAGGTCCGCCATCTCGCCGAGCAGGTCGTCGACCTCCTTGTGCTCGCTCACCGAATGACGCGCGTCGTCGCGCAATTCGGGATCGCGCAGCATGGTGGCGTAAAGCGATTCCTCCTCGGCAGCGGCATGGCTCTGGATCTCTAGGCGGAACGCCTCGAACAGGTCGCGGCGTTCCTGTCCGGCACCCTGCATGTCGCCCAGCTCCTTCAGCATGCCGCGCTGCTTGTCGTGATCGCGTTTCAAATCTGCGTAAATCTGCGCCAGCGCCATCAGCCGTCTCCTTCGCCGCGACCAACCGGCCACGGCACGGAGCGTTTCACCCGCGAATCATTCTCACGCGGCAAAGAGTTCGAGCTGGTGCGACTTGGGCGCGACGATCGGCTTCAATTCGGCACGATCGGTCAGCATCACCGGCCGCCAATCCTCGGCGACGATGAACGGGCGGACCTTTGCGACGCTCACCGTCAGGCGCGCGACGTCGTCCAGCCGCAGCCGCCGCCAGCGCCGGCTGGCGACGATGCGATCGACCGCCTTCACGCCCAGCCCCGGTACGCGCAGCAGCATCTCGCGCGGTGCGCGGTTGACGTCGACCGGAAAGCTCTCGCGAAATTTCAACGCCCAGGCGAGCTTGGGATCGACGTCGAGCGGCAGCATCCCCGTCGCCTCGTCCGCCGCGGCGACCACCTCGGCGGGCGAATAGTCGTAGAAGCGCATCAGCCAGTCGGATTGGTACAGGCGATGTTCGCGCATCAGCGGCGGCCGTTGCAGCGGCAGCACCGTGCTCGCATCCGGGATCGGACTGAACGCGCTGTAATAGACCCGGCGCAGCCCGAACCGGTCGTAGAGGGTGGAGGCCCGCGTAACGATCTCGCCATCGGTCGCGGCATCCGCGCCGACGATCATCTGCGTCGATTGCCCGGCCGGCGCGAAGCGCGGGGCCGATTTGTATTTGCGGCGGGCATCGCTGGTGTCGACGATCGCCGCCTTCACATCCTTCATCGCGCCTTCGATCCGCGCGCCGTCCTTTTCCGGGGCGAGTCGCTTCAGCCCGCTGGCGGTCGGCAGTTCGACGTTGATCGACACGCGATCGGCATAGAGGCCGGCCTGGTGGACCAGTTCCGGATCGGCGTCGGGGATCGTCTTGAGGTGGATATAGCCGCGGAAGTGATGATCCTCGCGCAAGCTGCGCGCGACCTCGACCATCTGCTCCATCGTGTAGTCGGACGAGCGGATAATGCCCGACGACAGGAACAGCCCCTCGATATAGTTGCGCTTGTAGAAGGCGATCGTCAGCTTGACGACCTCGTCCGCGGTGAAGCGCGCGCGCCGCACGTTGCTGCTCTTGCGGTTGATGCAATAGTGGCAGTCGAAGATGCAGCTGTTGGTCAGCAGGATCTTGAGCAGGCTGATGCACCGCCCATCGGGTGCATAGGCGTGGCAGATGCCCATCCCCTCGGTGGATCCCAGCCCCTTGCCGTCGCGGCTGTCGCGCTTCGCCGTCCCCGACGAGGCGCAGGAGGCATCGTACTTTGCGGCATCGGCGAGGATCGCCAGCTTTTCACGGGTGTCGAGCTGCGCCATCCGTTCCATGTACGTTCTCGGGCGGCCGGGTACAAGGCAGGCGACGCCGGTGTCGCACCCATAGTCGTTGGGAATCCACCCACTCTGCTATATAACTGATGTAAAACAATGACATAGATGGGTGAGTAAGAATTCGGTCACCTTTGCCCCGATAGCCTTGCACGCATGAAGGATCAGCAGCAGGTCGATCGGCTTCTGGAGCATCAGGCGGGCATCCGTGCCAACATGGATCGCGCCGCGCGCCTGCTGGCGATCGGTGGCGCGCCGGACATGGCCGGGCTGGCGCGGCTGCGCTGGGAGCTGGTGCGGCTGCTCGCTGCCTATCAGATGTTCAAGCATCGCGAGATCTTCGATCCGCATATCGCCGGCGGCAGCGCCGATCGGGCGCGGACCGCGCGGGCGCTGAAGGTGGATTGCCTTGCGCTGGGCGAAGAGGTGCGACGCTTCGTCGCACGCCACAGCAGTGGTGCGGTCGAGTCGCCGGAGGTCTACCGGGCCGAGGCGCTGGCCTTTATCGCCCGCATGCGCGGCCACCTCGACTATGAGCGACGTGCGGCGGCGGCGCTGCTGGCCTGCGACGCGCCGGGGCGGCCGATCATTCCGCCGCCACCAGGCTGGTCGCTCCGCCGAGATCGACCGACACCAGCCGGCTGACCCCGCGTTCCACCATGGTGACGCCGAACAGGCGGTGCATGCGGCTCATCGTCACCGCATTGTGCGTGACGATCAGGTAGCGCGTCTCGGTCTCCTCCGTCATCCGGTCGAGCAGGCCGCAGAAACGCTCGATATTGGCATCGTCGAGCGGCGCATCGACCTCGTCGAGCACGCAGATCGGCGCCGGATTGGTGAGGAACAATGCAAAGATCAGCGCGACCGCGGTCAGCGCCTGTTCGCCGCCCGACAGCAGGGTGAGCGATTGCAGCCGCTTGCCCGGCGGCTGCGCCATGATCTCCAGCCCCGCCTCCAGCGGATCGTCCGAATCGATCAGCTGCAGATGCGCGGCGCCGCCGTCGAACAGGGTGGTGAACAGCCGCCGGAAATGGCCGTCGACCGCCTGGAAGGCGGCGAGCAGGCGCTGCCGCCCTTCGCGATTGAGCGTGCCGATCGATCCGCGCAGCCGATGCACCGCCTGCCCCAGTTCGTCGCGCTCGGCGGCGTTGCTCCTGCCGGCTGCCTCCAGTTCGGCAAGTTCGCGCGTCGCGACCAGATTGACCGGGCCGATGCGCTCGCGCTCCGCGGACAGCCGCTCGTGGGCCTGCGCCTCTTCGTCGGTGCGGCGCACCGTGTCACTGTCGAAACCCAACCGTTCGGGCAGCACCGGTGCCGGGCATTCGAAACGCTCGCCGGACAGGCGGCCCATTTCGACGCGGCGCAATTCCTGGTTCTCCAGCCGCGCCTGCGTGCCCGCCCGCGCCTCCCGCGCCTGTGCCAGCGTCTCGTTGGCGCGCCGATGCGCATCTTCGGCCTGCCGCAGGGCGGCGTCGGCGACGCGTTCCGCGGCGGATGCGGTTTCGCTGTCGCTGCGCGCCTGGGCGTGCTCGGCTTCACCCGTGGCGATCGCTGCATCGAGCGCGGCGGGGCGATCGTCCACTTCC
Source organism: Sphingomonas cellulosilytica (assembly GCF_052321755.1). Classification (NCBI taxonomy): domain Bacteria; kingdom Pseudomonadati; phylum Pseudomonadota; class Alphaproteobacteria; order Sphingomonadales; family Sphingomonadaceae; genus Sphingomonas; species Sphingomonas cellulosilytica. Next base: position 254,350 of record NZ_JBQRTT010000003.1, on the reverse strand, counting down.
GCGGCATCGCGGGCAAGTGCCGTATCGCGCTTGTCCATGTCGGCGATGCGGCGCGCCGCCTCACCGGCACGCGCGCGCCAGCTGCGCCCATCCGCCTGCGCCGCCGCCAGCCGTTCGCGATTGGCCTGTACGCTGCGATCGGACGCGGCCCGCGCCTCGCGCGCGCGCGCCACAGCGGTGCGATGCGCGTCCGCTTCGCGCGACAGGGCGGCGACCGCGGCATTCGCCTGATTGCCATCGGGCAGGGCGGCGCGCGCGGCCGCCGCGTGGGTGCGTTCCGCCTGTGCATCCGCAGCCTCCGTCGCGGTGCGCTCGGCGCGCGACGCCAGATCGGCGCGCTGATGGTCGAGCCGTTCGAGCGCCGCCGCGGCACGATCTTCGGCGCGTTCGGCCTCGCGCCCGGCGGCATCCGCCTGATCCCGCGTGGTACGCGCGCCGCGCGCCGCGGCACGGGCGCCGGCGATCGCCTCTTCGATCCTCGCACGCACGCCCTCTGCCGATTCGAGCGCCGCCGCCGCCGCCGGCCGGGCCGCGTGGAGCGCCGCCAGCCGGACGAGCCGTTCCAGCCGTTCCGCAGCCGCCGCTCCATTGCCGCTGGCGACGAAGCCGTCCCAGCGCCGCAATCGTCCATCCCGCGTCACCAGCCTCTGCCCGACGGCGAGCGCCTGCCCGGTATCCTCCGTGGCGAGGAAGGTCTGTGCCAGCCGGCGGGCGAGCGCCGGCGGCGCGGTGACGCAGGCGGCGAGCGGCGTGGTGCCTGCCGGCGCGGCGGGATCGCCCGGTTCCGGCTCCGCGCCGGTCCAGGCGGCGAGCGTCACCTCCAGATCGTCGCCCAGTGCAGCCGCGAGCGCACGCTCCACGCCGGGTGACGGCATCAGGTGATCGAGCAGCCGGTCGCGCCCGCTGCGCTGCGTCGCCTTGGTGAGCGCCGCCGCCTCGCTGTCGATCGCGGCCAGGTCCGCCCGCGCTGCGGCACGCGCGACCTCCGCGGCGTCGCGTTCCGCCGCCGCCGTTCGTTCGGCGGCCTCGGCCTCCGCCAACGCGACGCGGGCCGCTTCGCCGGCGCTCGCTGCCGCGCGGCGCCGTGCCACCGCTTCGTCGCGCGCCGCAGCGAGGGGGGCGGCGCTGCCCAGTGCGGCGAGCGCCTGCGCGACCTGCCGGGCGTCGCGATCGGCCCGCTCGGCGCGGGCGCGCGCCGCGGCGAGCGCCGCATCGGCGACGCGCGTTTCCGCCGCCTCGCTCGCCTGGCGGGCCAGTGCCTGCGCCAGCGCCACCTCGGCATCGCGCGCCTGGCGTTCGGCCTCGGCGAGCGCGGCAGCGAGGTGCGGGGCGGCCTCGGCGGCGGCGGCGATGCCGGCGTCGAGCGCCTTCACCTCTTCGGCGAGGTTGGCGAGTGCCGCCGCGGCGTCGCTGGCGAGCGTTCCTTCGCGCGCACGATCCTCGGAGATGCGGCGGCGTGCCTCGGCAAGGTCCGCGGCCCGGCGTGCCGCGGCGGCGCGCTCGCTGCGCAGAGTGGCGAGGGCGTGGCCAGCCTCGGCAGCGCGGTCGCGGGCCGCCAGCGCCGCCGCCCGCCGCGTCGCCACCGTTTCGACCGCCGTCTGCTGGGCGGCGGCGGCCTCGCACTCGCCTGCCGTCGCGGCGGAGACGCGGGCGTGTGCGGCATCGGCCTCCGCCCGGGCGGCGTCGGCGGCGGCGACCGCATCGCGCCAGCGGGCGAAGATCATCCGTGCCTCGGCGACGCGGATCTGCTCGGACAAGGCGCGATAGCGTTCGGCGGCGCGTGCCTGCCGCCTGAGCTGGGCGGCGCGTGCGTCCTGTTCGGCGATCAGTTCGTCGAGCCGGACGAGGTTCGCCTCGGTGGCGCGCAGCTTCTGTTCGGCGTCCTTGCGGCGGACGTGCAGCCCGGCGATCCCCGCCGCCTCCTCCAGCATCGCGCGGCGCTCGGCGGGCTTGGCGGCGATCACCGCGCCGATGCGGTTCTGGCTGACCAGGGCCGGGCTGTGCGCACCGGTGGCGGCGTCGGCGAACAGCAGCGCCACGTCCTTGGCGCGCACGTCGCGCCCGTCGATCCGATAGGCGCTGCCCGCGCCGCGCTCGATCCGGCGGACCACCTCGCGCTCGTCGCCGCCCGTGTCGAGCAGGATCGCGACCTCGGCGAAATCGCGCGGCGGCCGCGTGGCGGTGCCTGCGAAGATCACGTCGTCCATACCTGCGCCGCGCAGCGACTTGGCGCTGCTCTCACCCATCGTCCAGCGCAATGCTTCGAGGAGGTTCGACTTGCCGCAGCCGTTGGGCCCGACGACCCCGGTCAGCCCCGGCTCGATGCGGAGGTCGGCGGGATCGACGAAGCTCTTGAACCCGGCGATGCGAAGCCGCTTGATCTGCACGCTGTGGGAGTGCCGCTAATGTTTCCGCCTGGCAAGAGAGCCCCGCAAGGACGCGCGTCCGTCGCGTCCTTGCGACAACCGACTTACGCGCCGGCCGCCTTCAGCAGCGGTTCCAGCTGACCCCAGGTCACCGCCTCGACCTTCTTGCCGTTGAGGATCAGCGTCGGCGTGCCAGAGACGGTGCCGTCGGCGCTCTTGTCCTGCGTCTGCTTGGTCCAGCGGTCGATCTGGGTCATGTCGGCCAGGCATGCCCGCGCCTTGGCTTCGGGGATGCCGCGCTGCTTGGCGAAATCGATCAGCCCCATCTGTTCGGCCATGATGCGGATCGCATCCACCGGCTTGGCGGTCTGTAATTGTTGCTGCACCGCCGGCGGCGTCGCCTGCAGCTTGGTGTTGAAGCCTTCCTGCGCCTGATACATCTGTTCCAGGATCGGGAAGAAGGCGGTGACGTCGGTACAATTCCCCAGCAGGGCCGGGGGGAGGTCGGGGGCGCCGTGGACGAGGAATTCGCGGTATTCGAAGTTGACCTTCCCAGATTTGACGTAATTGTCCATCAGCGGACCGAAGCTTTCGCGTGCCAGCGCGCCGCAGGTCGGGCACAGGCGCGAGCCGTATTCGACCAGCTTGATCGGCGCATTGGGGTTGCCGATCAGCGTGCCCTCCGCGGTGCGCGCGGCGGTCTGCGTCCAGTCCTGTCCGGCGGGCGCGGCGACCGCGGCGACGGGGCTGGCGGGCGACGAGGGCGTGCCGCCTTCCTTGGAGCAACCGGCCAGCGCCAGCGGGAGGACGAGCAGCGACGCGAGATACTTCATGGGAATGCGCTCCTGATTGATCGGCTTAGCGGGCGCCCTTGGCGCGCAGGATGGGTTCGAGCTGCTGCCACGTCGAAGGCGGCTGCAACGCGCCGTTGAGGTAGAAGGTCGGCGTGCTTGCCACCTCGATCGGCGCATCGCCGGTCATTGCGGTGATCCGGTCCACCCCGGCCTTGTCGGCGAAACAGGCGTTGATCCGCGCCGGCGTCAGCCCGCGCGCGCGCATCGCGGCGGTGAGGCCGGCGGCATCGGCATAGAGGCGCGCCTGCTGGATCGGCGGCCTGGCGTCGATATCGGGATGGGCCTGTTGATAGGTCGCAAGCTTGGGCAGCCACGTCGCCTGCGTCGCGAAGATCATCGCATGCGCGGCCGCGAACCCGCGCGGACCGGCACAGCGTGCCAGCACCGCCGCGCCGAGATCCGCGGGATCGCGGATCAGGTGGCGGTATTCGAGGCTGAGCTTGCCCGAGCGGATCATCTGCTCCTTCAGCACCGCCGCGCTTTCGTTCGCGAAATCGGCGCAGTGCGAGCAGGTGTAGCTGCCATATTCGATCAGCTTCACCGGTGCCGCCGGGTTGCCGAACACATAGGCGCCCTTGGGCGTCTGATGCGAGACGGCGCTCCAGTCGGTGGCGGGCGCCGCCGCGACGAGCGCGAGGCCGAACGAGGCGAGGAGGGGCAGGCGGGTCATGGGCTCAGCTGATCCTGGGAAGGCCGCGCGGCGTATGGACGCCGGCGGCGAGCGATTCGAGAACGGCGCGCAGTTCGGGATCGGCGATCACCTTCAGCCCCTCGCCGATCTCCGGCGGGGCGGCTTTCAGCGACGGCGGCGCACTGCGCGGCATCGGCTTGGCGACCTCACCCTGGCGGATCGTCAGCCGCGCCACCGCGGCATAGCCGAAGAAGCGGTTGACCCGCTCGACGATCTCGGGCGCGATATGCTGGAGCATCGGCGCATGCGCGCTGCGCACCACCAACGTCAGCACGCCGTCCGCCTTCTTGCCGGGCGGAAAGCGCAGCGATTCGGGGGCGGAGGCGGCGGCCCAGCGTTCGCCGACGATCTCCGCCCAGCGGGTGACGAGCGCGCTCTGCACGAAGCCGAATCGCTTGAATGCGGCGCCATGGATCGCGGGCAGCAGTTCGCTGACCGCGCGGGCGCGGTTCTGGCGGGGGGCTTCGGACGTGGGGGCGCCGGCGCGCTTGCTCATTGGCGGCTCCATGCCATAGCCGGGGCGTGGACGCTACACGCTCTTGCCCCGAACCTGCCGGCGATCCGGCGACGATCGCGCCGCTGCTGCTCGCCTGGTACGATCGCCACCGCCGCGTGCTGCCGTGGCGGGCGCTGCCCGGCGCGGTGGCCGATCCCTATCGCGTCTGGCTGTCGGAGGTGATGCTCCAGCAGACGACGGTGGCGGCGGTGCGCCCGCGATTCGAAGCCTGGGTGGCGCGCTGGCCCGATTTCGCCTCGCTCGCCGCGGCGGACGAGGCGGAGGTGATGGCCGCCTGGGCGGGCCTTGGCTATTATGCCCGTGCCCGCAACCTCGTCGCCGCGGCGAAGGTGGTGGTGGCGGAACACGGCGGCGCGTTTCCGGCGGACGAGGCGGTGCTGCGGACGCTGCCCGGGCTCGGCGCCTATACCGCGGCGGCGGTGGCGGCGATCGCCTTCGGCCGGCGGGCGGTGGTGGTCGATGCCAATGTCGAGCGGGTGGTGGCACGCCTGTTCGCGATGTCCGAGCCGCTGCCGGGCGCCCGCACCGCGATCCGTGCGGCGGCGGACCGGATCACGCCCGAGGCCCGCGCCGGCGATTTCGCGCAGGCGATGATGGATCTGGGCTCGGGCATCTGCACCCCCCGAAAGCCGTCATGCCTGCTGTGCCCGTTGTCCGCCGCATGCCGCGCCTATCGCGAAGGCGTGGCCGAACGGCTGCCGGTGAAGGCGGCGAAGAAGGCACGGCCGCAGCGCTATGGTACCATCTTCTGGTTGCAGGACGGCGACCGCGTGCTGCTGGTGCGGCGGCCGGGCAAAGGCCTGCTCGGCGGGATGCGCGCGCTGCCGACGGGGCCGTGGATCGATACGCGACCGGCGCTGGCGGAGGCGCCGGCGGCGGTCGACTGGCGCTTGCGGAACACGACAGTCTCCCATGGTTTCACGCACTTCGACATCGAACTGGCGCTTGCCGTGGGCGAGGGGCAGGCGCATCACACCGACGGCGAATGGTGGCCGATCGCCGATCTCGATCGCGCCGGTCTGCCGACGCTGTTCGCCAAGGCCGCGGCGGCCGTGACGGGGAGAGTGGAATGAAGCGGGTCATCGCAATCGTCGGCCTGACGCTGGCCGGGCTGGCGGCGACGGCGGCCGTGGGCGGCCAGGCGCTGCGGCAGAGCGCGCCGGTCGCGCCCGCCGGGGGTGGCGATGCGCTGGGCCGCCTCGTCCTGCCGCAGACGCAGGCGTTGTTCGACGGCTATGTGCGCGACGACAAGATGCCGGGGATCGTCGCGGCCTTCGGCGTCGGCGACCGGCCGACCTGGTTCGTGTCCGCAGGCCGGATCGCGACCGACGCCGGCGCGCCGCAAGCCACGCCCGACAGCCTGTGGCGCGTCTATTCGATGACCAAGCCGGTCACCGCGATGGCGGCGATGATGCTGATCGAGGAGGGCAAGATCGGCCTCGACGATCCCGTCGCCAAATACATCCCGGCATTCAAGACGATGCGGGTCGCGACCGATCCGGAACAGAACCTCGCCAGCGTGCCCGCCGTGCGGCCGATCACCATCCGCATGCTGCTGACCCACACGTCCGGCCTCACCTACAACATCATCGCCAAGGGCGCGCTGCTGAAGGAATATGAGCGGCTCGGCATCCTGCCCGCCGCGGTCAGCGCCAGCATCGAGCCGAGCATGCGGCGCACGCGGCCCGCGACGCTCGCCGCCTTCGCCGATCAGGTCGCCAAGGCGCCGCTGATCGCGCAGCCCGGCACGGCGTGGAACTATTCGGTCGGCCTCGACGTGATGGGGCGGGTGATCGAGGTGGCGTCCGGCATGCCGTTCGACCGTTTCGTCGACACGCGCATCTTCGCGCCGCTCAAGATGACCTCCAGCTACTGGACGGTGCCGGCGGCGCAGGCGTCGCGGCTGGCGACCAATTACGCCTTCACGGGGGCGGGCCTTGCCCCGCTCGATCCCGGCGCGACCTCCGTCTACCTCCAGCCGCCGAGCTTTCCTTACGGCGGCGCCGGGCTGGTGATGTCGGCGCGCGATTACGACCGGTTCCTCCACATGCTCGCCGACGGGGGCACGCTCGACGGGGTGCGGATCATGAAGCCCGAGACGGTGCGGCTCGCCATGTCCAACCTGCTGCCGGCCGGCGTCACCTTCGGCGGGGTCGGCGGCGCGACCGGTGGCGCGTCGGCCAATGCCGTGCCGATGGGCTATGGCGCGGGCGGATCGGTCTATCTCGCCGATGGCCCCGGCGGCATGCCGTCCAGGGGGACCTATGGCTGGGGCGGTGCCGCCGGCACGGTCGCCTTCGTCGATCCCGTCAAAAAGGTGCGCGGTACGATCATGGTCAATTATTTCCCCGCCGATCGCTGGCCGGTGCGGCAGGAGACGGTGCAGGCGCTCGCCGCCGACCTGTCGCGGTTCAAGCGATGACCCCCGTGCCCGGCTTCACCGGCGGCACGCTGGATCGCGCCGATGCGTTGCGCCACGATCCTGCCGCGCTGGCGGCGAAGCTCGACTGGCGTGCGCGGCTGCTCAAGCTTGACGGTCTGACGCCGGAGGTGACGGCGGACGGCCGGCTCGCCTGGACCAGCCTTGCCGACCTGCCGGAAGCGGCGGAGGTGATCCTGCTCGGCCTCGATGGCGGGGATCGCGCGCATGTCGCCGCGCTGCTGCCCGCGAGCGGCGAGGGGACGACGCCGGCGATGCGCTCGCCCGCGCTGATGACGATGCTCGCCGCGCTCCAGCCGGGCGAGGCGGCGACCTATGCCGCGGCGCGCAGCCTGCTCGACTGGCATGCGCGCCACCGCTTCTGCGCGCGTTGCGGCGGCACCACGCACCTGTTCCGCGCCGGCTGGGGGCGCCAGTGCGACGCCTGCTACACCGAACATTTCCCGCGCGTCGACCCGGTCGTCATCATGATCGCCGAACATGACGGCCGCGCGCTGCTGGGGCGCGGCAAGGGCTGGCCGGAGGGGCGCTATTCCGCCCTCGCCGGTTTCGTCGAACCGGGCGAATCGGTGGAGGAGGCGGTGGCGCGGGAGATCGGCGAGGAGGCGGGGGTGCGGGTGCGCGATGTGCGCTACGTCGCCAGCCAGCCCTGGCCGTTCCCCTCGTCGCTGATGATCGCCTGCATCGGCGCGGCCGAGGACGATACGATCACGCTCGACACCAACGAGCTGGAGGATGCGATGTGGGTGCCGCGCGACGTGGTGCGCGCGGTGCTGGCGGGGGAACGGGGGCCGTTCCTGCCGCCGCCGCCTTATGCCATCGCCCATACGCTGCTGACGGTGTGGGCGGGGAAGGATTAGGTTCGCGCGGGATCTCGCCGCGTCGCCGCGATGGCGAAGCCCGTGATGACGTCGGCAACCGGTTACGTCCTCCCCCGCAAGGGGGAGGTGGCACGCCGAAGGCGTGACGGAGGGGCAGGTGAGCGGTGTCCTCTCCTATGCAATACGTCGCTGACCTCCCCCTCCACCACTCGCCTGCGGCGAGCGGTCCCCCTCCCCCTGGCGGGGGAGGACATAAGGCTTACCGCATCGCGGCGATCAGGTCGTCGAGGGGCGCGACGGCGAAGCTCGTCATGTCGTCGGCGAGCGCATAGGGGAGGAGCAGCGTCCGCCCGCGCACCAGCCCGCCGCAGGAATAGACGACGTTGGGCACATAGCCGTCCCACGTCTCGCCGTCCGGCTGGATCAGCGGTTCGGGCAGGCGGCCGATGACCTTGGTGGGATCGTCGCGGTCGAGCAATGCGGCGCCGATGCAATAGCTGCGCACCATGCCGACGCCATGGGTCAGCACCAGCCAGCCCTCGTCGATCTCGATCGGTGATCCGCAATTGCCGATCTGTACGAATTCCCAGGGATAGGCGGGCTGCATGATCCGCGTCGGCGTGTCCCAGGCAAGCGGCGTGTCGCTGGTGCCGTACCACAGGTTCTCGCTGTCGTGGCGGAAAAGGGCGGCGAACTTGCCGCCGATCTTGCGCGGGAACAGCGCCATCCCCTTGCCGCTCGCCACCGGCCCGTCGACCGGGTGCATGTGGAACAGGCGGAAATCGTCGGTCTGCAGCACCTCCTGCCGCGCGCGCTCACCGCTTACCGCGGTGTAGCTGCCGATATAGGTCTCGCGCCCGTCGTCCTCGCGGAAGCGGACGAGGCGCAGGTCCTCGATGCCGCGGCTCTGGCTCTCGACGACGGGGAACAGCACGGTTTCGGAAGGCTCGCGGGCGGCGCGGCAATTGAGCTGCACCAGCGCCTTGGCGCCGATCTGGCGGACCAGTTCCGGATCGGGTTCCTCCAGCACCGGCGGCACGCCCTGCGGCCCCGGCGGGTCGATCACCAGATCGTCGTCCGCCGGCCCCCAGGTGCCGGTGCGGAAGGTGACGGAGGAGAGGTGCCCCTCGCCGATCCCGCGCAACGACAGGACGAAGCGGATCGCGCCCTCCGCGCAGTCGCTCTGGTCGGGGTGGGGCACGATGCTGGGGTTGAACAGCGCCGCCGCCTCGAACGAATATTCGGCGCTGAAATAGCCGCCGATCAGGATCTTGCGCGCTTCCGAAAGATCCGCATCGAGGTTCAGCGGGCCGGATACCTCCTCGAACCGGCGCAGCAGCAGCGCGGGCACCTCGCGATGGCGGGCGCCGAGGCCTTCGAGGATGATGCCGACCATCGCGTCGACCTCGGCATCGTCCATGGTCTGGATGCGGTCGACGATCCGGTCGCCGCGTGGATGGTCCTCGACGCGGAACGGCTCCGGATCGTCGGGCAGGAACGGGCGGATCACCGTGCGCTTGGGATCGGGCAACAGCGTCGGCGAAAGGTGGCGGAGGAAGGAAGCGGCCACGTAAGTCCTCCGAAGGGAGCGGAATGGTACGTGAGACGCGCGAAGCACGCCGGAGGGTCCGACAACCTGCGTTAGAAACTGTTGCCGATCTGTTCGATGCGCATCCGGCCGTGGTCGAGCAGGCGGCGATGCGCCGCGATCCGCCGCCGCCCGGCACGGGTGCCGACCGCGTCGGCGATGGCGAGCCAGGCCATCGCCTCGCCGACGCGGCTCGCCGGTTCGCGGGCGATGCGGGGCAGTTCGGTGTCGTACGGCGCGAAATAGGCGGGCTCGCCCTGCCATGCGACCAGATGCGCGCGTGCCGCATCCAGGCTCCAGCGGTCGAGATGGATGCCGAGGTCGGCGAGCGCGCGGGCGACGCGGAAGATCAGCCAGTGAAGGTGGCCGAGCTGCACGCGCGGATCGCGAAAGGCACCCTCCGCCGCCGCCAGCGCCTCGGCATGGATGCCCCAGCCTTCGACGAAGCTTGCCGCATAGTCGATCCGGAGCGGGTGCGGCGCGGCGATCCCCTCCAGCCCCAGCTGGATCATGTGGCCGGGCAGCAGCTCGTGCGCGACGACGCTGGGCAGCGTCCACGACGGGCGGCGGCGGAGTTGCTTGAGGTCGACGATATAGGCGCCTTGCTGCGTCGGCGTGGGCACGATGCGATAGCCGTTGCGGCCGGCGGCGATCTCGGCGGGCGACAGGCTGCGTACGGCGACATCGGTGCACCAGGCGGGGACCGGGCCGACCGCTGCGGGCACGCGCATGCGGGCGGCGGCGAGGCTGCGGGCCATGTCGGCGACGGCGGCGGCGGGATCGGCGTAGAGGAACCGTTCGTCCTGCCACAAGGCGGTGAAGCGGGCGCCGATCGTCCCTTCCGCCATGCCGAGCGTCGCGAACAGGCGTGCGGCGCGGGCGTGCAGGGCGGCGAGTTCACGGGTCAGCCGCCGCTGCGCCGCACGGGGATCGACCCGCCCGAGCGGCCGCGCGAGCAGCAGCGCGTAATGGCCGGGGGTGATCGGCCCCGCATCGGGCAGCGGCCGGTAGCCGGCCTTGCGCGGGCCGGCCTGCGGCAGGGCGGCGAGTTGCGCATCGACCGCGAGCCCGGCCCGCGCGGTCAGCAGGTCGAGCCGGCGCGCGGGCGGCAACGCCCGGTCGTCGAACCCGCGCAGGCTCGCCAGCGCCTGTGCAGGCGGCAGCGTGGCGGCTCCATCGAGCGCTGCGCTGAGTTTCTCCGTGTCTTGCGCCACGGCGGACGACGGCCAGGCGAGGGACGCCCCCAGCCCGGCGATCACCGATCGCCGATCGAACGCGGTCACCGCCCCGGCGCCACGGCGTTGTTGAGCCGCGTCACCTCCGCCGCGTCACCGTCCAGCGCGATCCGCGCGGTCAGCGTCTTCGCATCCACCCCCGCCGGAGCCGTCAGCCGCACCGCCACCGTGCGCGGCTTGAGGTCCGTCGGCGCGGCGATCGGCGGGATCGCCGCCTGCGCCACGGTGCGCCCGTCGGCCGTCACCAGCGTCGCCACGCCCGCACCGGACGGCACCGAACCCAGCCCGTGCACGGTCAGCGTCACCCGCCGCCCCGCCACCATGACGTCGTCGCGGCCGATGCCGATATCGGGGCGCTGCTCGACCGGCGTCGTCGCGCGCAGCAGCTTCGCCTCGATCACCGTCGTCGCGTGCGGCGCGAAGGTCACCTGCGTCCCCGCGCTGCGCTCCAGCGGCACCGTCACCGGCGGCTGGCCGTCGACGGTGACGCTCCATTCGCCCGCGGTGACGTTCCACGTCGACATGGTCGCGCGCTGCGCCACGTCGCTGGTGTTGTAGGCGATCACCTTGAACGCCTCGCGCGTCGGGTTCGGCACCAGGATCGCGACCTGCTCCGCGGCGCCATCCCGATCGAAGCGCCAGCTTACCGTGTTGCCCGGCCACGTCTGGTTCCGGTTGAGCGCGATGCCGCCCAGCCGTTCGCGCTGCAGGATCTCGTTGGGCTGGCCGACGCGGTCGGACCACCAATGCCCCTCGGTATACATGTACTGGTGCTGCGCCTTGTCCACCCAGGCGTCGGCATGGAGCGCGGCGAGCGATGCGGTGTCGCCGTTCGCCGTCCAGGCGGTGTAGCGCGCAAAGGGATCGTTGCTCGCCGCCTTGGCGATCCGTGCGCGCAACGCCGCGCCGCCCGGCATCAGGTCGAAGGCGTTTTCGTTGAACTCGGCGATGCCATTGCCCGATTTGCCCAGCCGGGCCTGGATCGGCCGCAGGTACTTCTCGTCGCCGGTGAAGCGCCACGACGCCCAGGCCGCCTGCAACGGCGTGGATACGCCGCCACCGTCGCCGACCCGCGTCGCGTCCGTGTCCCAGTTGATCTCGTTGGGGTAGCTCCACGTGCCGTCCGAGCCTTGCGTGCCGTGCGCCATCCAGCCGTCGATCACACCGGTGACGAGGCCGCGCGCCGCGGGACTCGCGTTGTAGAGGCCGAGCAGGATCGGCCCGTGCAGGACGGTGAAGCTGTACGGCTTTTGCCAGGCGAAGGCGCCCTGGCGGTACATCTTGCGCCCGCCATACCAGTTGGTGGCGAAATGCAGGTGCCCGGCCGGGTTCTTCAGGATCACGCCCTGCAACGCCCGCGTCGTCTCCATGATCCGCTCGAGCGCCTTGGGTTCGCCCCAATTGAGGTAGAGCCGCTCGGCGTCCGAGTTGAGCCCTTCTTCATAGGCATGCAGTTCGTCGGTGGTGATATAGCCGAGGCCGTTCACCCGCATGCCGTTCCGGAACACCGCGTCGGACAGCGCGACGAGCGAGGCGTTCACCTTGTCCGGCGCGACGCCCATCAGCGCCAGGCCCGGCCATTGCTGGGTAAGGTCGGTATCGTCGGAGATGCCGCCGCCGAAGTCGCCATAGGGCACCTGGCGGTGGTCGATCCACCACAGCACGAAGTCGCGCGTGATCTTGAGGTCGTCGAGCTGCCGCGCCGCCCAGTCCGGCACGCCCGCAGGGATCGCCGGCAACGCGACCTTCGGCAGGTTCTCCGGCCGATAATTGATGTCCGCCCAATAGGCGCGGCCCTGTTCGTGATCGGGATCGACGCGCAGCAGGTCGGAGATGTCGGCGAAGACGCGGCGGTACAGCGCCTCGCGCTTGGAGGCGGTATGTTCCTCGACCAGGAAGCCCCAATTGTCGCGCACCTGGTTGAAGCGGTCGGCGACATGCTCCGCCACCGCCTCGCTGCGCGGCTTGAAGACCAGGCGGATCTTCGCCCCGTCCAGGCTCTGCGCGTCGAAATCCGGCGCGGCGGATGCGATGGTCAGGAACAGTCCGTCGTTCGGCAGGATGCGATCGCGCAGGTCCAGCCACAGGGTGCGTGCCTGGTTGGGGCGCACCGATACCGACAGGTCGATCATCGCGCGCGCCGGCCAGATCGGATCGGCGACGCGGATGTTGAGCGCGATCAGCCCGCGCGCATCGGGCTTTGCGTCTAGCGCCGGGATGTCGATGGCGATGCCGTCGAGCCCGTCGTGCACGTTCTGCCAGCCGTAATCCCAGGCGCGCGCCAGCGGCTTGTCGGGATAGGCGTCGCCGAAGCTCGCCGGAATCAGCACATGGACGATCGGCTTGCCCGGCGCGCGCTGCATGGCGCCGCCGGCGGCGCCCGCGGCGCCGGCGCCGACCGCCACCTTCATCCCCGACGACGGCATCGCCAGCACCGTCGCCCGCTCGTCGGCGGGGAAGCGGCCAGCGATATAGGCGTTGAGCGGGTCGAGGCTGGCGAGCCGCGGCGAGGCCTTGGCATCGACGGTGTAGGCGAGCTTGAAGCTGCCCGCAGGCTCCGCCTCGCCCGCCACGTCATAGGCCCAGATCTCCTGGATCGGCTGCTCCTGCATCGTGTTGACGAAGCTCAGCGTGCCGCCCGTCCGCCCGGCCAGCGCATCGACGCTGCGCACGACGCCCCTGGACCGGCCGGCGACCTTGCGGTCGTTCCACAGCAGGTCGCCATAGGCCGCGCCGCGGATCTCGACGCGGTTGAAGCGCTGGCCGGCGGGCACGGTCAGGTCGTAGCGCTTGCCGCCCTCGACATAGACGTTCCAGTCGGGGAGTTCGAAATAATCGTCGCGGCCGGGCAGCTTGGAGCGGTTGTAGACGCCGGGCCAGGTCGTCTCGGCGATGCCGTCGACGCCCTTGTACATCCATTCCTTGAGGTCCCTGGCATCGGCGAATTCGATGCGGCGGACGCGCGTCACCGGATCGCCGAGCACCGGCGGTGCACCCGTGTCCCAGCCATAGCGGTGCAGCCAGGCGGTGCGTTCGGCGACGGCATCGCGCGGCGCGGTGATCGTCGGCTCCTGCTTGGCGGCGAGCGCGGCGACGTCGGCGGCGGGTAGCATGTGATCGTAGACACGGATCTCGTCGAGGTCGCTGCCGCGCATGAAATTGTAGCGGCTCTGCACCTGATGCGGCGAGATGACGCGGCCGGCCATGCCGAACTGGTCGAGGCCGGAATCGAGGTCGGCCTTTTGCGTGAGTTTCGCCACTTCCTTGCCGTCGACGAACAGGCGCACGCCCTGCGTCTCGTCCCAGGCGAAGGCGATGTGGCTCCACTGCTCGGGCGTCGGCGGCGTCGGCATCCGCCACGACACGCGCAGGCGCGACAGATTGGCGTCGGTGACGAAGGCATCGAAACCGTGGCCGTTCCAGTCGATGCGCAGGAACGCCATGTCCCAGCTGGTGTGGTCGGCGAAGCCGGCGCGGAAGATGACGAAGGGGGCGTCGGTCACGGCCTCGCGCGCGCGCCAGAAGAAGGCGAGCGTGCCGGCTTGCGCGATCATGTTGCCCGGCGCCTTCCAAGCCACATAGCCCTCGTCCGCCCAGCGTGCCGCGCCGCCGATCGCGCCATCGGGCGTGACCGTCACCGCGCTGCGGAAATTGGGGACGGGGTCGCCGCCGGCGCGATCGGCGGTGAGGTCCTTGTCGGCGGAGACGCGGAAGAGGAGGCCATCCTGCGCCATGGCGGGCGTCGCGAGCAGCGCGGTGGCGAGCGCGAGGGTCGAAATGAGCTTCAAGAAACCTCTCCGGGTGTCACCCTCACCCAGCGCCGCCTTCGGCGTCTATCCCTCTCCCGACGGGAGAGGGAGGGAGGCGCGGAACGCGCCGGAAGGGTGAGGGTGATTTGACGGTTTAGGCGGCATCCACCCGCGCGAGGCGCGGGCTGAGCAGGTGGATGACGATCACCGCGACCAGATAGGTCGAACCGGCGACCGCGAAGATCGGCGTGTAGCTGTGCGTCGTTTCGAGGATGTAGCCGGTGAACTTCGACATCAGCATGCCGCCGACCGCGCCCAGCGTTCCGCCGATGCCGATCACCGAACCCACGGCGGCGCGCGGGAACATGTCCGACGGCAGGGTGTAGAGGTTGGCCGAGAACGCCTGGTGCGCGGCGGTGGCGAGGCCGACGATGGCGACCGCGATCCACACGTTGCTGGCATATTGGGCGAAGAAGATCGGCATCACCAGGATCGCGCAGACCAGCATGGTCAGCTTGCGCGCGGCATTGGCGGTAAGGCCGCGCTTCATCAGCCGCGACGACGACCAGCCGCCCGCCACCGAACCGATATCGGAGATGAGGTAGATCGCGACCAGCGGCGGGCCGAAGCTCTTGAGGTCGAGGTTGTAGGTCTTGCCGAGGAAATCGGGCGTCCAGAACAGGAACAGCCACCAGACCGGATCGATCAGGAACTTGCCGAGCGCGAACGCCCAGGTTTCGCGATAGCGGATCAGCTTGCCCCAGGCGATCGGCTGGACGGGATCGGCAGGATCGCTCTCGATATAGGCGAGCTCGTCGGCGCTGACCTTGGTGCTCTCGCGCGGGCGGCGGTACAGCGCGATCCAGGCGACCAGCCAGCCGAGGCTGGCGATGCCGGTGATGACGAACGCCATGCGCCAGCCGAGGCCCAGGTCGATGACGATCCACGGCACGACCAAAGGCGTGACGATCGCGCCGATATTGGCGCCGGCGTTGAAGACACCGGTGGCGAGCGCGCGCTCCTTGGCGGGGAACCATTCGGTCACCGCCTTGATGCCGGCGGGGAAGTTGCCGCTTTCGCCGATGCCGAGCAAGGCGCGGGCGAGGCTGAACTGGAACGCCGAATTGACGAAGCCGCACAGGATATGCCCGGCGGTCCAGATCACGAAGGCGATCGAATAGCCGATGCGCGCGCCCAGAACGTCGACGATCTTGCCGAAGCTCAGATAGCCGATCGCATAGGCTGCCTGGAACCAGAAGATGACGTCGGCATAGGTCGTTTCCGACCAGCCGAGTTCGGTGGAGATGGTCGGCTTCAGCACGCCGATCATCTGCCGGTCGACATAGTTGATCGCGGTCGCTGCGAACAGCAATCCGCAGATCACCCAGCGATACCGCCCCACGGTGGAGGCGGCGGCGGCGATCTGCGCTTCCTGCCGCGCCCGGTCGCTGCCCCGCTCGTGTCTCGTCGCCATCCTTGTCTCCGTTTGCGAGAGGCTTCTTAGCGAGCCTTGATCGTGCAGCCGATCGTGTAGCGGCCGTCGAATGTTGCGGCAACGGTATCCCCGACCGCCACCGGGTGCACGCCCGTCACCGCGCCGGTCGATATCCACTGGCCGGGGTGCAGCGCGATGCCGCGTGCCGCCATATGTTCGAACAGGAAGCGGGCGGCGCCGATCGGGCCGTCCAGCATCGTCGCGGCGGTGGCCGCGCCGATCCGCGTGCCGTTGATGTCGAGCGTGATCGGCCAGGCGTTGAGGTCGGTCGAGCGCCAGTCGGCGATGTTCTCGCCGACGATCAACCCGTAGTTGTTGCCGAAATCGGAGATGGTGACCGTCGGCCCGTGCGTGTTGATGCCGGGGAAGGGCGAACTCGCGATCTCGATGCCGATGTGCACGGCATCGATCAGCGCGCGCGCCTCGTCCATCGTGTAGCTGGTCTTGGCGGGTTCGGGGGCGGTGCCGATGCGGATCAGGAATTCCGCTTCCGCCGCGCCGAAGCCATCGGCGAAGATCGGCATCTCCAGCGTGCCGTCGGTCGCGTCGAACACCGTGTCGGCGAAGATCGGGCCGCTCAACCGGTCGATGCCGTCGACCGGCGGGTTGATCCGCCCGACCTTCCATCCCGCGACGGCGCCGCTGGCAAGATCGAGCGCGGCATCCTGCACGCGATAGGCGGTGGCGAGGTCGGGCGGGATGGTGCCCGGATAGTCGGGCAGCGCACGGCCGTCGCGGCGCGCCTCGACGAAGGCGCGGGCGGTATCCTGGACGGAAGCGGAATCGGTCTGTGGCATCATGTCGGGCTGAACGCCCCCCTCTCGCTGATCTTCTGTTCTGGTCGGAAGGCTATTGGAAACCGGTGTCATTGACAAGCGTCCGCTTGGCCCAGCCATCGAAACACACATTCGGGGCTAGCCGAAGAGCGCGCTCCAGCGCGCCTCATGGGCCGCCACCGCCGCGCGTTCGATCGCGGCGAGCAGCGGCGCATCGCCCGCGACCTGCGGCGGCAGGCCGAGGCCGGCTTCGACCAGGCGGCGGACGACGGCGACCGGGTCGGCATCGCTTGCCGCAGCCGCCAGCCGGTCGGCGGCGGGATCGGCGATGGCGATGCCGGCGCGGGTGCGCGCGATGAGGAAGGCGACCCAGCCGCCCAGCGCGGCGGCGACATGTGCGGGCAGGCGACCGGCGGCGCGATTGGCCGACAGCGTGTCACCGAGGCGGTACGGCAGCTTCTGCGAGCCGTCGATCGCGATCTGGTCGAGCCGGTGGACGATCGCCGGATTGCGGAACCGGTCCAGCACCGCGGTGCGATAGGCGTCGAGGTCGAGTCCCGCGACCTGCGGCAGCATGGGAATGATGTCGTCGCGGATCATCGCATCGACAAAACGGGCGAGATCGGCATCCGCCATCGCCTCGGCGACGCTGGCATGGCCGCGCAGCAGGCCGAGATAGGCGAGCGTCGAATGCGCGCCGTTGAGGATGCGCAGCTTCGCCTTCTCGTAGCCGGCGACGTCGCTCGTGACGGTGGCGCCCGCCGCGGCGAGATCGGGACCGAGCGGTATGCCGATGTCCTGGATCACCCATTGCGTGAAGCGTTCGCGCTGCACGGCGGCGCGGTCCTTGACGCCCAGCGCGTCGGCGACGGCTGTGTAGAGCGCTTCGTCGGAGGCGGGCGTGATCGAATCGACCATGGTCGAGGGGACGCGCACCTCGCCCGCGATCCAGTCGGCGAGGGCCCCGTCCTGCGCGCGGGCGAAGGCGACCAATGCGGCGTGCAGCTTGGCGCCGTTGCTCGCCAGATTGTCGCACGGCATCGGCACGAACGGCTTGGCGCCCACGGCGCGGCGCGCGGCGAGGCCGGCGACGATCCAGCCGACCACGCTCGCCGGCACCGCCGCGCCGGCGAGGTCGCGGACGATATCGGGATGGGTCATGTCGAGCGTACCGTCGCCGGCGAGGCAATAGCCCTTTTCGGTCACCGTCGTGGTGACGAGGCCGACGGCGGGATCGGCGAGCAGCGCATGCGTCTCGGCCGCCGCATCGGGGGCGAGGAAGCGGCGGTGCGCGCCGATCACGCGCATATCCGATTCGGCATCGCGGATCGCCAGCGTGTAGAGGCCGTCCTGCCGTTCCAGTGCCTCGACGGTGCCGCGGCTGCGCATCGAGACGGCGGCGATGCCCCAGCGCGGATCGTGCTCCAGCACGGTGTCGACATAGGCCGCCTGATGCGCACGGTGGAAGGCGCCGGGGCCGAAATGGACGATGCCGACGCCCGGGGTGGCACGGCCGCGCGGGGCGGCGATGGCGGTCGGCAGCTGGCCCAGCGTCGCGTGGCTCAGTCGGTTCATAACGTCACACCCCGTTTCCAGATCGCGATCTCGCGTTCGTCGTTGGTTTCGGCCGCAGTCGGCGCGCCCGATGCAATGGCACAGATCCGCGCCAGCAGCATCGATTCCGCCTCGACGAAGCCCTGGTCGAGCACCGCGCCCGCGTCAAAATCGATCCAGCCGGGCTTGCGCGCGGCGAGATCGGAATTGGAGGCGATCTTCACCGTCGGCACCGGAAAGCCCAGCGGCGTGCCGCGGCCGGTGGTGAACAGGATCGCGGTCGCCCCCGCTGCCGCCAGCGCGGTGGAGGAAACGGCGTCGTTGCCCGGCGCCTCCAGCAGCGTCAGGCCCTGTTTGCGAATACGGGCGCCATAGCCGATCACGTCGGTGACGATGCCGCGCCCCGCCTTCTGCACCGCGCCGAGCGACTTTTCCTCCAGCGTGGTGATGCCGCCGGCGACGTTGCCGGGCGAGGGATTTTCGCTGATCGGCTCGCCGTGATCGATGAAATACTGGCGGAAGCCGTTGATGACTCCGACCATCGATCCGAACACGCCCTCATCGACCGCCCGATCCATCAGCATCTGTTCGGCGCCGAACATCTCGGGCACCTCGGTGAAGACGACGCGGCCGCCCGCCTCGACCACCCGGTCGCTGATCCGGCCGACCAGCGGGTTGGCGGTCAATCCCGACAGGCCGTCGGACCCGCCGCATTTGACGCCGAGCACCAGCCGGTCGATGCCCACCGTCTGCCGCGGGCATGCCGCCTGTGCCGCCAGTTCGGCGACCAGCGCGCAGCCTTCCTCCACCTCGTCGGTGCTGAACTGCGCGGTGAGATAGCGGATCGCGCCGTGCCGTTCGGGCGGGATGGCCGCGAGCAGCTCCTTGACCTGGTTCTCTTCGCAGCCGAGCCCGACCAGCAGCACGCCGCCGGCATTGGGGTGGCAGGCGAGGCTGGCGAGGATCGCACGCACGCCGTCGAGGTCGTGGCCAAGCTGCGAACAGCCGTGCGGATGGGTGAAGGCATGAACGCCGTCGACCTGCCCGGCGAGCGCGGCACCTGCCTGTTTGGCGATCCGTTCGGCGGTGCGCGCGACGCAGCCGACGGTCGGCAGGATCCAGATCTCGTTGCGGGTGCCGACACGGCCGTCGGCGCGGACATAGCCTTCGAATGTCGCGGGCGATCGCGGCTCTGGCGCGGGCGGCGCGACGGGGGCGTAGCGGTAGCTTTCGGTCCCCGACAGGCCGGTCGCGAGGTTTTCGCTGTGGACGTGCTCGCCCGGCCGGATGCTGCGGCGGGCGCGGCCGATCGGAAAGCCGAACTTGACCACCGGCTGATCGGCTTCGACCGCGGTCAGCGCGACCTTGTGGCCGCGCGGCACGTCTGCGGTCAGCACGACGTCGCCGATGCGGTCGCCGGCATGGCCGTCTTCGAGCAGCGTCGCCACGCTGTCGCCCGGAGCGATCGTAAGCGCCTTGGTCATGGATCCTCTCTCGTTCCGCAATTTGGGAACCGGTGTCAATTTCATGGCGGATATGCGCGGCGAGTGCAAGTCGCCGGGCTGGCGCGGCCGTCCCGCCCTCGCTATCGTCGCCCCCATGCGCAAATCCGGCCAGCCGACGATCAACGACGTGGCCCGGATCGCGGGCGTGTCCAAGAAGACGGTCAGCCGCGTCATCAACCGTTCGCCGCTGCTCAACGACGAAACCCGCAAGCGCGTCGAGGACGTGATCGGCGAGCTCGGCTATACTCCCAATCCGCAGGCGCGGGCGCTGGCGCTCCGGCGCAATTTCCTGATCGGCCTCGTCCACGACAATCCCAATGCGCAGACGGTGATGAACGTCCAGCAAGGCATGCTGGAGGCGCTGCACGACACCGAATTCGAGATGGTGGTGCGCCCGCTCGACCGCGGTTCGGCGACGATGCTGGAGGATCTGCGCCACTTCCTCGAACGCCAGCGGCTGTTCGGCGTGCTGCTGATGCCGCCGATCAGCGAGAACGACACGGTGGCGCGGCTGTGCGTCGATATCGGCTGCCGCTATGTCCGTATGGGTTCGGCGGCGCTCGACGGGCCGGATCATATGGTCGCCTCCAACGACCGCGAGGCGGTGCGCGCCGCGACCGATTACCTGATCGCGCAGGGCCACCGCCGCATCGGCTTTGTCGGCGGCCCGCACGGCTTCCGGTCGGCGCGCGAACGCCGCGCCGGGTTCGAGGAGGCGCTGGGCGCGGCGGGCATCGCCATGCCGCGCAGCATGATCGCCGACGGCAATTATACGTTCGAATCGGGGTTGGTCGCCGCCGAGCGGCTGCTCGACGTGATCCCGCGGCCGACGGCGATCTTTTCCAGCAACGACGAGATGGCGGCGGGCGTGATCCACGCCGCCCGCCAGCGTGGACTCGACATCCCGCGCGACCTGTCGATCATCGGCTTCGACGACACGCCGATCGCCGCCCACGTCTGGCCGCCGCTGACGACGGTCCGCTGGCCGATCGCCTCCATGGCGCGTTCGGCGGCGCTGAAGCTGATCGCCGGCGAACAGGAA
This sequence comes from Sphingomonas cellulosilytica, assembly GCF_052321755.1. Classification (NCBI taxonomy): domain Bacteria; kingdom Pseudomonadati; phylum Pseudomonadota; class Alphaproteobacteria; order Sphingomonadales; family Sphingomonadaceae; genus Sphingomonas; species Sphingomonas cellulosilytica. The sequence goes on along the minus strand of NZ_JBQRTT010000003.1, from coordinate 233,717 downwards.
GGCGAGGGGGACGTCGAGGAGCCGTCGCTGTTCCTGTCGACCTTGATCCGGCGCGGCTCGGTGGCTTCGCCGGGGAGTTGACCCATTCCTCCCCGGCACGGGGAGGGGGACCGTTCGGCGCAGCCGAATGGTGGAGGGGGCTCTCCACTCAGGAGGTCGCTTGTGGATGCCCCCCTCCGTCGGCGCTATGCGCCGCCACCTCCCCGTGCCGGGGAGGAATGGCAGAGGTTGCGCCTGAACCTGACACCGGTTACCAGCACGCAACCCGCAGAGCGACGGAGAGGAACAGGCGATGACGCGCCCGCTGGAATTGCACCCCGATCGGCTGTTTCCCGCCGACCCGACCACCCGTGCCATCGCGCGGACGCTCTATGCCGAAATCGCCGACCTGCCGATCGTCAGCCCGCACGGCCACACCGATCCGACCTGGTTTGCGGACAACCACAACTGGACCGATGCGACCACGCTGCTGCTCGCGCCGGATCATTACCTGTACCGCATGCTCTACAGCCAGGGCGTCGACCTGGACGCGCTGGCGATCCCGCGGCGCGACGGGGTGCCGGCGACCGACCGGCGTGCCGCGTGGCGCCTGTTCGCCGATCATTACCACCTGTTCCGCGGCACGCCGTCACGCATGTGGCTCGACCATGTGTTCGCCGAGGTGTTCGGCTTGGAGGTCGCCTTCGAGCCCGCCACCGCCGACCTGTATTTCGACACGATCGGGGACAAGCTCGCCACCGAGGCCTTTCGTCCGCGTGCGCTGTTCGACCGGTTCCGCATCGATTTCCTCGCCACCACCGAAGGGGCGCAGGACAGCCTCGACGCGCACCACCGCATCCGGGAGAGCGGCTGGAACGGCCGCGTCGTCACCACCTACCGCCCCGACGGCGTCATCGACGTCGAGCACGAACAGTTCGCAGGCGCGATGCGGCGCTTCGCCGAACTGACCGGCGAGGACGTCTATAGCTGGCAGGGATATCTCGCCGCGCATCGCAAGCGCCGTGCCGACTTTCGCGCGGCGGGGGCGACCGCGACCGACCACGGCCACCCGACCGCGGCGACCGCCAACCTGTCGACGGCCGAGTGCGAGGCGCTGTTCGCGCGCATCAACGGCGATGACTGGACCGCCGCCGATGCCGAACTCTTCCGCGCGCAGATGCTGACCGAGATGGCGGCGATGAGCGCCGAGGACGGCATGGTCATGCAGATCCACCCCGGATCGGTGCGCAACCACAATGCCGGCCTGTTCGCCAGCCATGGCCGGGACAAGGGCGCCGACATCCCCGGCCGCACCGATTACGTCCATGCGCTGAAGCCGCTGCTCGACCGGTTCGGCACCGCGCGCGACCTGTCGATCATCCTCTTCACGCTCGACGAGAGCGTCTATGCCCGCGAACTCGCGCCGCTCGCCGGCCATTATCCGTGCCTGAAGCTGGGGCCGAGCTGGTGGTTCCACGACAGCCCCGAGGGCATGCGCCGCTTCCGCGAAATGACGACGGAAACCGCCGGCTTCTACAACACCGTCGGCTTCAACGACGACACCCGCGCCTTCCTGTCGATCCCCGCACGACACGACGTCGCGCGACGGATCGACTGCGGCTTCCTCGCCCGCCTCGTCGCCGAGCATCGGCTGGAGGATTGGGAGGCGGCCGACCTCGCGCACGAACTCACCAGCGGCCTCGTCCGCCGCGCCTATCGCATCGATGCACAGGGTGATAAGGGCTTGGGAAGCTCTTCCACTATGTGCAACGGCACCGCCGCCTAAGGAGTCCCCATGTTCGATCGCACCTATTACGCCACCCATCCCGATATGATGGAGTGCGTCTCCAACGACGAACTGCGTGACCGCTACCTGATCCAGAACCTGTTCCGCGCCGGTGAGTGCGTGCTGAACTACACGCATGCCGACCGCTTCGTGATCGGTGGCGTCCATGTGGAGAGCGGCAGCGTCGCGCTGCCCGCGCAGGAAGAGCCGGCGTCGGCGAAGGGCCACCCCTTCCTGGAACGCCGCGAGCTCGCGATCGTCAACGTGTCCGCGGTCGAAGGGACCGTCACCGTCGACGGCGAGACCTTCACGCTCGGCAACAAGGACTGCCTGTACGTGACGATGGGCGCCAAGGACGTCCAGTTCTCGGGCGACGGCGCGCGCTTCTATCTGGCGTCCTGCCCGGCGCATAAGGCGTTCGAAACCCGCAAGCTCGGCATCGCCGACGCCAACGCGCTGGAGCGTGGCAGCCTGGAGGAATCGAACGAGCGGACGATCTACCAGCTCGTCATCCCCGGCGTGTGCGACAGCGCGCAGCTGGTGATGGGCCTCACCGTGCTGAAGCCGGGCAGCGTGTGGAACACCATGCCGCCGCACATCCACGAGCGCCGCAGCGAGATCTATTTCTACTTCGAACTCGACGACCTCGATAAGGATCGCGTGTTCCACTATATGGGTGAGGGCGAGGCGACCCGCCATATCGTCATGGCGAACGAGGAAGCGGTGATCAGCCCGCCCTGGTCGATCCACATGGGTTCGGGGACCAAGTCCTACGCCTTCATCTGGGCGATGGCGGGCGAGAACCAGGACTATACCGACATGAACGTCCTCGACATCTGCCAGCTGGCGTGAGCGGGATGGCCAATCCCTTCGATCTGACGGGCAAGGTCGCGATCGTCACCGGCGCCAACACCGGCATCGGCCAGGCGATCGCGGTGGCGCTCGCCGCCGCGGGTGCCGACGTCGCCTGCGTCGGCCGTACGCCGGCCGAAGAGACGGTGCGGCAGATCCGCGATCTCGGCCGCCGTGCCGAGATCGTCTCCGCCGACCTGTCGAGCATCGAGCCGGTGGCACGCGTCGTCGACGAGACGGTGACCAAGCTCGGTGGGCTGGACATCCTCGTCAACAATGCCGGCATCATCCGCCGGGCCGACGCGGTCGATTTCACCGAGGAGGATTGGGACGCGGTCGTCGACACCAACCTCAAGTCGGTGTTCTTCCTCTGCCAGGCGGCGGGCCGGCACATGATCGCACGCCATGAGAAAGAGGGCGGCGGCGGCAAGATCATCAACATCGCCTCGATGCTGACCTTCCAGGGCGGTATCCGGGTGCCGAGCTATACCGCGTCCAAGAGCGGCATCGGCGGCCTGACCAAGCTGCTCGCCAACGAATGGGCGGGTAAGGGCGTCAACGTCAACGCGATCGCGCCGGGCTATATCGCCACCAACAACACTGCGGCACTGCAGGCCGACGAGGTGCGCAACAAGAGCATCCTCGATCGCATCCCCGCCGGCAAATGGGGCGATCCGCAGGACCTCGGCGGTGCGGCGGTGTTCCTCGCCAGCCGCGCGGCGGATTACGTGCAGGGGCATATCCTTGCCGTGGACGGCGGTTGGCTGGCACGGTGAAGTAACGATCCTCCCCGGTACGGGGAGGGGGACCGCGCCGCGCAGCGGCGGGGTGGAGGGGCAGCCGCAGGCGATGACTTGCTTGGCTGCCCCTCCACCAGCCTGACGGCTGGTCCCCCTCCCCGTACCGGGGAGGAATGATGGGAGAGAGACGTGGCCAAGTTCCTGGCATTCGGCGAGATCATGCTGCGGCTGTCGCCGCCGGGGCGCGAGCTGCTGCTCCAGACGCCGCGCTTCGACGTGTGGGTGGCGGGCGCGGAAGCCAATGTCGCCACCGCGCTCGCCCGGCTCGGCCATGACGTCGGCTTCGCCAGCATGGTGCCGGACAACGATCTCGGCCGATCGGCGATCGGCACCTTGCGCAGCCATGGCGTCGACACCCGCGGCATCCGCTTCGGCGGCCACCGCATGGGCCTGTATTTCGTTACTTCGGGCGCCGGCATGCGCGCCACCGAAGTGATCTACGACCGCGCGCATTCGAGCTTCGCCGAGGCGCCGGCCGATGCGTGGGACTGGGATGCCCTGTTCGACGGCGTCGACGGTTTCCATCTCTCCGGCATCACCCCGGCCCTGGGCGCGGTGCCGGCACAGAGCGCCATCGCCGCCGTCCGCGCTGCCGCCGCACGCGGCATACCGATCTCGTTCGACGGCAATTACCGCGCCAAATTGTGGGAGCGCTGGGACGCCGATCCGCGCGCGCTGCTCACCCAGCTGGTCGAACATGCCGAGCTGATGTTCGGCAACCATCGCGATATCGCGCTGCTGCTCGACCGCGACTTCTCCGCGCATGACGGCGAGGACCGGCGCCGTGATGCGGCCGAGGCGGCCTTCGCCGCCTTCCCCAAGCTCAAGACGATCGCGTCCACCGCGCGCCATGTCGAGAACGTCGACCTGCACCGCGTCTCGGCACGGATCGATACGCGCGACGGCCATGCCCAGACCGAGGAGGTGGTGCTCGCCGGCATCGTCGACCGGATCGGCGGCGGCGATGCCTTCGCCAGCGGCGTGCTGCACGCGCTGCGCAACGGTGGCGATATCGGCGCGGCGGCGGCGACCGGCCTGGCGCTCACCGCACTGAAGCATTCGCTGCCGGGCGATGCCTCGCTGTTCCGCCAGGCCGATATCGACGCTTATCTGGCAGGTGGCCTGGATGTCCGCCGCTGACGGGGTGAGCCGCCGCGCGGCGATCGGCGCCGGCGCGGCGATGGTGCTGACCGCCGGCGCGCGCGCCCAGGCGCCGGCGGCGGTACGCGCACCGGCGGGCGACTTCGTCGGTACGCGCGATGGCGAGGTCCACGCCTTTCGCGGCATCCGCTATGCGCGCGCCGAGCGTTTCCGGGCGCCCGTACCGGTGTCGCAGCCGGGACGGACCGTCCGCGCCGAGGCGTTCGGCCCGGTCTGCCCGCAAAAGGGGCCATACGGTCCGCAGGACGAGGATTGCCTGTTCCTCAACGTCTGGACCGCCGATCCGCGTAGCGACGCGAAGAAGCCGGTGATGATCTACATCCACGGCGGCGCCTATTCGAACGGCAGCGTCACCGATCCGCTGAACGACGGCCGGAATCTCGCCGCGCGCGGCGATGCGGTGGTGGTGACGGTGAACCACCGGCTCAACGCCTTCGGCTATCTCTATCTCGCCCGGCTCGACCCGCGCTTTCCCGACAGCGGCAATGCCGGGCAGCTCGACCTGATCTGCGCTCTGCGATGGGTGCGCGACAATATCGCCGCTTTCGGTGGCGATCCCCGCCGCGTCATGGTGTTCGGCCAGTCGGGCGGCGGCGCCAAGATCGCGACGATGATGGGCATGCCCGCCGCCAAGGGCCTGTTTCACCGCGCCGCGACGATGAGCGGGCAGCAGGTCACCGCATCGGGGCCGCTCAACGCCACCGCGCGGGCCAAGGCGTTCCTCGCCAAGCTGGGGCAGGGCGACGTCGCGACGCTGCCGACCGCACGGCTGGTCGAGGCGCTGGAGGCGGTCGATCCGATCCTGGGCGGCGGCGTCTATTTCGGGCCGGTGCTCGACATGCGCTGGCTGACCCGCCACCCGTTCTGGCCGGATGCCAACCCGCAAGGGCTCGCCATCCCGATGATGCTGGGCAACGTGCACGACGAGACGCGGGCCTTCATCGGCGCCGATTCGCCCCGGCTGCGCGGGCTGACCTGGGACAATTTGCCCGAGCGGATGGCACCCGAACTCAGGATCGACATCCTGCCCGAATGGGTGGTCGCGCAATATCGCGCGCAATTCCCGACGTGGAGCCCGCTCGACGTCTTCTACGGGGCGACGACCGCGGGCCGCAGCTGGCGCGGGCAGGTGATCGAGGCGGAGGAGCGCGCCCGCGCCGGCGCCCCCGCCTTCGTCTATCAGGTCGATTACGCCTCGCGCACCGATCCGCGGCGCGGCGCCTTCCACACCATGGATATTCCCCTGGTGTTCGGCACGCTCGACGCCAAGGGATCGGAGACGGGGACCGGCGCCGATGCCCGGTCCGCCAGCAAGGCGATGCAGGACAGCTTCGTCGCCTTCGCGCGCAGCGGCGACCCCAATCACCCCGGATCGCCTCGCTGGCCGCGCTACACGCTGGAGGGCCGGGCGACGATGATCTTCGATGCAAGGAGCCGGGTGGAGAACGATCCGCGTCGCTGGCAGCGCGAACTGTTCGCGCGCGTGCCGTACATCCAGCCGGGGACCTGAACCGCTCGCCGCCGCTTGCCCGCGGCGGAACGATGTGCCGCGCCGCGCGCTCCTAGCGACCGAGAGGTCGCATGAAAATCACGTTTGAAGAACAAGGCTTTGCGGCGCTTGCCGCGCGTCCCCACACCGCCGCCGTATCCGGCGAGACCGATCCGCTGACAGCGGTGGCGCTCTGCCCGCCGGCATTCCTCAGCGCGGTGCCCTGCTGTTCAGTGACGCGCGAGCACCTGCGCGACGGCTTCGCCACCTCGACCGGCCAGGCCATGGCGCAGCATCGTGCGTTGCACGAGACGCTGGCGGCGCGCGGCGTCGCCTGCCACATCCTGCCGGCCGAGCCCGACCTGGCCGATCTCTGCTTCACCCGCGACGTCGCGGTGACGACCCCGTGGGGCCTCGTCGCGCTCAATCCGGCGCTGCCGCACCGCGCCCGTGAATCGGCGCATCTTGCCCGCGTCGCCGGCCAGTGGACGACCGGCGCGATCGCGCGGGTGGCGGAGGGCACGATCGAAGGCGGCGACGTCTGCATCGCGCGGCCCGGCCTGCTGATCCTCGGCATCTCCGGCGAGCGCACCGACGAAGCCGGCGCGGATGCCTTCGCCGCCCGCTTCGAGGCGGAGGGATGGGAGGTGCTGCGCTATCGCTACGACCCGCATTTCCTCCATCTCGACACGCTGTTCTGCATGCTGGACGCCAGCCATGCGCTCGCCTCCACGGAGGTGCTGGACGACGCCTTTCTGGCCGCGGTGGCGGCGCGCGGCATCTCGGTGCTGCCCGTCACCTACAAGGAGGCGCGGCGGCTCGGCTGCAACATCCTGTCGCTCGATGGCCGCACCATCCTCGCCGGAGCGGCGACGCCGCGGGTATCGGCGATGATGCGCGATGCGCGGTTCGAGGTGGTCGAACTCGCCATCGACCAGTTCACCGCCTGCGGCGGCGGCATCCACTGCCTGACGATGCCGCTGGCCCGACGCAGCGGGTCGTGACCGGACGAAACATGGTGCTGCGGTAGGATAGCGGCGAACGACACCTTCAGCCGATCGGCGCCCGCGCGGTGAAATCGCCGGGGCCACCGGATGTGCTCGCGCTCCATGCCGCCCGCGCAGGCGAGTCGTCGCAATCTCCTTCGGGCGCGTGCGCTGCGGCGACGGACTGCCGTTTCGAGCGAGGATCTTGTGCAGCAATGCGACATGTGGCGCGGCATAGCGCTCGTTCACAAACGATGTTCTAGTTCGTTCTTGCACATGACCTTCCCGGCAAGCTGATGCAGAACAGGGAGCCTGCACGTGATCGCCGATAGGTGACATCGCCACCATGGGCACGCGCAATGCCGCGAACGACGGCAAGGCCGAGCCCCGACCCGCCCGATCGTTCGGTGCCACGGGCAAACTGACGGAAGGCATCGTCTTCGAAGCCGATCGGAAGGCCCGGCCCCCTGTCACTCACCATGATCGCCGCGGCACCGTCCGTGTAGCGAACCTCGATGCGCAACGTGCAGGGGTCGGCATAGCGGCGGGCATTGTCGACGAGTGCGATCACCGCCTGACGGATCCGGGCCATGTCTGCCCGGATGCTGCCGGCTTGTAGCACCAGGTCGAGGCCGAAGCCTGCGGGCGTCAGGAGCGCCAACAGCAATGGCTGCATGTCGTTCAATTCCGCCGCGAGATCGACGTCTTCCGTGCGCAGTTCGAGCCGTCCGCTGTCGGCGAGGCTGACACTGCGCAGGTCCTCGACCAGCCGGGTCAGGCCATCCACCTGCTTCATGAGCCCGACGAGGAGACTGTCGTCGAGGGGAAAGACACCGTCTTTCGCCCCCTGCAGGCGGCCGCGCAGGATGGTCAACGGTGTCCGCAGCTCATGCGCGATCTGGGCGTTCCAGACCTTCACATCGTCCGACATCCGCTCGAGCCGGTCGGCCATCGCGTTGAAGTCGGCGATGAGGAGCGCGGTCTCGCCATGCGCTCCCGGCACTGCCTCGACCCGGGCCGTCAGGTCGCCTTTCGCGACCCGCCGCACCGCCTCGTCCACCGCGGCGAGCGGCCCGATGATCCTGCGCGCGAGCCGGATCGCGATGGCGATGGCCAGCGCTATTCCCAGGACGCAGGCGGACAGCATGATACCGACGTCCAGCCCCGTGGTATCCGCCACCCCCGGTGGCAGTGGAGCGACGATCCGCCATCGCTCCAGCACGGCATAGACGATGTAGAAGATCGCAGTGCTGACGACCACCGCCACGAAGGCGAGCGTCGCCATGGTGACGGACAGTTGCCGGCTCAGGCCGATCCGCCCCTTCATCCGCGCGACCAGAGCCGGTAGCCGACGCCGCGCACGCCTTCGGGCATATCGACGACGCCGGCGTGTTCCAGCTTGCGGCGCAGCTTGCTCACATGGCTGTCCACCGTGCGGTCGAGGGCGTCCGATCGGGGCAGGCACGCATCGAGCAATTCGCTGCGGCTGAAGACCCGGCCGGGGGTGCGCGCCATGTGTTCGAGCAGGCGGAACTCGGTCAGCGTGAGCGTTACCTGGCCCTGATCCGTGCGCACCATGTGTCCGGCGATGTCGATCTCGACCGGACCGACGCGAAGCACGCCCGTACCCCGCTGCCCGCCCGAACGTCGCAACACCGCTTTCACCCGTGCCACCACCTCGACCGGATTGAACGGCTTGACGACATAATCGTCCGCTCCGACCCGCAACGCTTGGAGCTTGTCGATATCCTGGTCGAGCGCGGTGGTGACGATCACCGGCGTATGTCCGCGACGCCGGACCTCCGACAGAACGTCCCAGCCGTCCATGACGGGCATCGAGATGTCGAGGACGACGATATCGGGCTTGAGGGCCAGATCGAGATCGAGTGCGGTGCGGCCGTCGTTCGCCTGCACGGTGCGGAAACCTTCACGCTCCAGATAGGCGCGGACGATGTCGGCGATATCCCTGTCGTCTTCCGCGATCAGGACGAGCGGGCTCATGGGGCGGATCCGTTTGGCATGATCGCATCCTACCGGCGCGGCCCTCCGAAGCCAGCGCCCCTCGACGCAATCTCCACACAGTCTCGACCAGGACGCAACGGATCGCGCCGATAGGCGACGCCATGACGTGCCAATCCCTTCAGAAAGCCGCACGGCAGGCGATGTTGATCGTCCGACGCGACCAACTGGCCGCAGCCGGCGCGCTCTACCGGGCATTGGGTGGCGGCGCTGCATCCGAAGCAACGCGGAGACGGAGCGCAGGCTACACCCCCGTGCCGGCACGAAAGCCATGACGCCGACGACCCCCATCGAGATGGGACCGGCCGGCGTGGATCCGGGTGCCGGCTGGCAGTGGCGCTTCTGGTCGATCTTTGCCGGACAGTCGCTGTCGCTGGTCGGGTCCGCCGTCACCCAGTTCGTGCTGATCTGGTGGATCACCGACCTGACCGGCGATCTTGGAGCGCTGGCCACGGCGGGCCTGGTCGCGCTGTTGCCCCAGGCATTGCTGGGGCCCGTCGGGGGGACGTTCGCCGATCGCTACAGCCGCCGCATGCTGATGATCGTCTCCGACCTCGTCGCGGCGCTGTGCATCCTCGCTCTGATCGCCTTGTTCCTGAGCGGCCGTATCGCGCTCTGGCATGTCTATGCGGCGATGTTCGTCCGCAGCGCGGCGACCGCGTTCCAGATGCCGGCGGCCGTGGCGAGCGAAGCGATGCTGGTGCCGAGGCACTTCCTGGCGCGCGCCGCCGGGCTCAACCAGACGCTGGTGGGATTCGTGACCGTGGCCGCCGCACCGCTGGGGGCGCTGGCGATCGGAGTGATGCCGATCGGCATGGCGCTGTGGATCGATGTCGGCACAGCCCTGCTCGGCATCACGCCGCTGCTCGTCTTCGCCATCCCGCAACATCGCATCGCGGGCGCGAGAACCGGCATCTGGGCGGAGTTTCTGGAGGGGGTCGGGCTGGTCCGGCGAAGCCCACAGCTGCTGCGCATCTATGCGCTGCTGACCGCCGTGGTCCTCGTCATCATGCCGACCTTCACCTTGTTGCCGCTGCTGGTGAAGCAGCATTTCGGCGGCGGGCCGGCGGAGGTCGCGATCATCGAGAGCCTCGGCGGTGTGGGCATGATCGCGGGGGGCGTCATCGTCGCGATGATCGTTCCCAGGCGGCTGGTCTCGTGGATCCTCGTCGGCTTCACCCTGTCCTGCGCGACGTTGGCGGCGACGGCGCTGATGCCACCCGAGCTGTTCTGGCTCGCGGCGACGTTCTGGGCCTTGAGCGGCGTCACCTTCATCCTGGGCGATGCGCCGTTCACCGCACTTGTCCAGACCACCGTTCCCAACCAGCTGCAGGGTCGGGTGCTGGCGCTGCTCGAGACACTGATGGGCCTCGCCGCCCCGATCGGTCTCGTCGCCGCTGCCCCGCTGGGAGAGTTGATCGGCGTACGCTGGCTGTTCGTGCTGATGGGGGCCGCGGGTACGATGGTCAGCCTGATGGCGTTCCTGTCCGGCGAGTTGCGGCGGGCGGATTGATGGCGGTCGCTGGCGTCTGTTGCCCTCGGCTCACCGCTCCGAAGCCGGCGTTCCGCCTTTCACCATAACCAGCCGGTCCAGGCCCGTGCTGCGTCGCCTTGACGAGCGGCAGCCAAGCGGGGTTCCAGTCACCGAGGCATGCACGCGTACTGCCGGGATGCTGCTTGGATACTGCGACGTCTCTGTGACCCTATCGCGTTCCCCGAGGTCGCGCGCAGCCAACACTGCGAGCAGTGCCGGCAATGGCCTGACTTGGTCCGTCGTAAGCAGCCCTGCCCGCCAAGCGGCGGCAATATCAGAGAAAAATGGTGCTGCCGGTGAGGATTGAACTCACGACCTCAGCCTTACCAAGAAAATTCCAGACGGGTTCCATAGGTTCCTGTTGGTATCTAGCGGATGTTAACTCGCAGATTTCCGTCGTTTATCAGGCTTCGTAGGTACCCGGCGGGTGCCGCAGGTTACTTCCTGCGTGTGACCCGGTCCTGACCGAAATTCCGGTCACCGGCCCGATGAGGAACGATGGGAATGACGGGCGAGCGAAGCGGATCGAGACGATCGGTCACACGGATCACGAAGTCCAGCGTGGAGGCGCTCGCGGTGCCGCCGCCGGGTGGGAGGACGGTCCTGTGGGACGCCGAGGTGAAGGGTTTCGGAGTCAGGGTCAGCAGCGGCGGCGACCGCACCTATGTGCTCCGCTATCAGGTCGGGGGACGGGACGAGAAGCAGCGGCAGGTGACGATCGGCAGGCATGGCTCGCCGTACACGGCAGAACAGGCGCGTCGGCGCGCGCTCGAGCTCCTCGCGTCGGTGCGATCTGGCTCCGATCCGGCGGCCGAGCGCGAATCCGCGCGGGTCGCCAAGGCGGCCGAGGTCGATCGGCGCGCGGAGCGGATGTTCGACGTTCTCGCCGACCGTTGGTTCGAGCGCCACGTGAAGGGGGACGGGCTAAGGAGCTTGAAGGACGTCGAGGGCGTGCTCGAGCGGGACATCAAGCCGGCGTTCGCGGGGCTCACCGCCGACGAGATCACGAAGGGCAAGGTGATCGAAGCGCTGGAGATCGTCGGGGAGCGCAGCAGGGCGGCGGCCAACAAGATGCACAAGTGGCTCAGGCAGATGTTCAACTGGTTCGTCGAGCGCGGGGTCGTCGAGCACTCGCCGCTCGATCGCGTCCGGCGGCCGCATGTCGAGCCCGCTCGCAAGCGTGTCCTCTCCCTCCTCGAGGTCGCGACGGTTTGGCTGGCGGCGGGAGAGCTTCCGGAACCGTTCGCGTCCTTCTACCGCCTGCTGATCCTGACCGGACAGCGTCTGCGCGAGGTTGCGGGCATGCAGTGGGCGGAGCTGGATCTCGAGCGTGCCGAATGGCTGCTTCCGGGCAGCCGCACCAAGAACAAGAACGAGCACCTGCTTCCCCTCTCCACCCAGGCGATGTCCATCGTGCAGGCTCTGAACGGAAGGGGGGCACGTTCCGGCCCGGTGCTTACCACCGACGGGCGCGTGTCCATCGCCGGTTTCAGCAAGTTGAAGACCGCTCTGGACGAGTGCGTCGCATCTGCCCTGACCGGCAACGCTCCTGCCGCGCTGCGGCTCGGGAGCGTGCTGCCGCACTGGGTCGTGCACGACTTGCGGCGTTCCCTCGCGACCGGGTGCCAGTCGATGGGCATCACCATGGAGGTCACGGAGGCGGTGCTCAACCAGGTCGGCGCGCGACGAGCCGGCGTGCGCGGCATCTACCAGCTGTACGACTACTTCGACGAGAAGGCGGACGCGCTGCAGCGCTGGGGCGATCTCGTCGTCGCGGCGGCCGACGAACTCGCGAAGGGCAACGTCGAGGGGGTGCTGGCAATCGACCCCGCCCGAAGGACGAGGCGGCGACCGCCGGCGGCGAGCCAGTAGCTGCGGCTGCGCCTCCGAATGCGCAAGGCGTGCATGCTCTGACGAAGAGAGAGCCGGTTCTCCCACGCAAACGGGACCGGTGACGGGGAGAGGCTCAGCCTCGCCGTCGTCGAGACGTCGGTGGGAAGGCTCTCTGTAGCTATCACCCCGCCCCCGAAGGCTCGCTGGTCCAGGTCCACTCCGGCGGTCACCGCTCTTGCCGTCACCGTCGCCTCAGGTCGTGGAGGTGGGTCCTGACGTCAGGCCGCCGCCGCGATCCGATCCTCTCCGAGGCTCCCGATGGCGGGCTTGGCCCGTACGATATGTTCGAACGTCTCGATCGGAGAAGGCCGGCCCAGGAGATATCCCTGCACCTGGGAGCAGCCCTCCGCCCGCAGCATGGCGATTTGGCTCTCGTCCTCCACACCCTCGGCCACGACGGACAATCCGAGACCGCGGCCGAGCCCGATCACCGCCTGCACGATGGCGCGGGCCTGTTGATCGCGCGCCATGTCCCGGATGAACGATTGATCGATCTTGACCTTGTCGAACGGGAAGCGGCGGAAGTAGCTGAGCGACGAATAGCCGGTCCCGAAGTCGTCCATCGAAATCTGGCAGCCGATCGCCTTCAGACGTTTCAGAATGTCGATGGCGCGGGTCGTGTCGCGGATGAGGAAGCCCTCCGTGACCTCGAGGATCAGGCGGGTTGGATCAAGACCCGTCATGGCGAGGACGGAAACCACATCCTTGGCGAAGTCGCCACTCAGCAACTGCACGGGTGACAGGTTGACCGCGATCTTGAGCGGAACCGACCAACGCTGCGCCTCGGTCGCGGCCATCGTGAGGATCTGGCGGCCGAGCTCGACGATCAGACCGCTTTCCTCCGCAACCGAGATGAACGAGTCCGGCGACACGTCGCCAAGGGAAGGGTGGTGCCATCGCGCGAGCACTTCGAAGGTGACGATCTGATCACGCTCGAGGCACATGATGGGTTGATAGACCGGCACGATGGCCTTCTCGGCGATGGCGGTGCGCAACTCGGCCTCGATCATCCGCCTCCGGTGAACGGCCCGATCCATCGACACGTCGAAGAACGAAATCGTTCCAGGTCCTTCGGCTTTGGAACGATAGAGCGCCATGTCCGCGTTGCGCAGCAAATCCGATGCGTCGCTGCCGTCGGCGGGAGATATCGCGACGCCCAACGAAGCGTCCAGGTGCGCCACGCGGCCGGAAAGCATGATCGGTGCCTTGACCGAGTCGACGATGCGTTTCGCCAGCATCGTCGCGCGGCTGCCATCGGCATCGCATTCGCATAGAACGGCGAATTCGTCGCCGCCCAGTCGCGCGACGAGGGCATCGTCGCCGCAAGTCGCCTCGAGGCGCTTGGCCAACTCCACCAGCACCTCGTCTCCGAACCCATGTCCGTAGAGGTCGTTGACGATCTTGAAGCGATCGATGTCGATGCACAGCAGGGCGCAGGGAATCGGTCCCGATCGTGCTTCCAGCATCGCGGTCAACCGATCGGTGAGGTTCGTGCGGTTCGCCAGACCGGTGAGCCCGTCATGACACGCGAGATGCCTCAGCCGATCCTGAGCGGCGCGGCTTTCCGTGACGTCCTCTGATATGCCAAGGACGTAGCGCGGCATGTCGTTCCCGTCCGGATCGATGCCCAGTTTCTGCGAACGAACGACGATGGTCGATCCGTCCGATCTGGTGAGCGTCTCCTCCGACAGGACGGTGTGTCGGGCGGCGAGTGCGATCCGATCGTTCTCGACGAACACGTCCGCGTTCATCGACGAGAACAACTCGGCGTCGGTCCGACCCAGGATGGTGTCGCGAGAGAGTTTGGTGAGTGCTTCGAACGTCCTGTTGACGAGCGTGTAGCGCCCATCTTCGGCGTCCTTGACGAATAGCATGACCGGCATCGCTTCGATGACCGTGTCGAGTAGCGCCTGGGTGCGGTGGCGCTCGGCCTCGAGCGCCTTTCGATCCGAAACGTCCCGGACGATCGCCGCGAACCCTGCGGGTGAGCCGCCTTCATCGGACCAGGTTCCAAGCGACAGTTCGATCGGGATTTCCCGGCCATCGCGCCGACACGCCGGTAGTTCGATGATCTTCCCGAACAGGCGTGGGATTCCACCGGCCGCCACCCTCGCCAAACCTCCCGCGTGACGGGCGCGAAGGTGCTCGGGGACGATGAGGTCGAGCGTCTGTCCGATCGCCTCCTCCGCCGTCCAGCCGAGCATCCGGGCAGCAGCCGTGTTCCAGTAGGTGATCCTGTTGCGGGTGTCGGCGCAGATGACGGCGTCCGACGTCGTTTCCGCGATGAGGGTCGCGACGCGTCCGATCGCACGGGATCTGCGTAGCGCGAGATGGTCGACGACGATCTTCGCCAATCCGTCGAGCAGCGCGGCGGTATCGGCGCTCATGGGAGGTCGGGCGATGGTGTCGACGATGCACAGCGCTCCGACACGATGGCCGCCGGCCGTGATCAGCGGCGATCCGGCGTAGTAGCGGACGTGGGGCGGCCCGGTGACGAGCGGATTGTCGGCGAAGCGTGGATCCTTGCTCGCGTCACAGATCTCCAGCGCCTCGTCGCCGAGGATGGTCTGTCCGCAGAACGCGATGTCGCGGGCGACCTCGCAGGCATCGACTCCCACTCTCGACTTGATCCACTGACGCTTGGCGTCGATGAAGCTGACGGCTGCGATCGGCGCACCCGTCAGGCGGGCGGCCAGCTTAGTTATGTGGTCGAACTCCGCCTCGTCGATGGTGTCGAGGATGTCGAGCCTGTGAAGGGAGCGCAGCCTTGCCTCCTCGATCTGCTCGACACCGTCCACCGTCATGCTCTCCGATCCAATCGCTTCTGAATAGCTTACAGCGATTAAGCGGCGGTTTACATCGATGCTCCGACTCGGACACGCACATATGCGTCTTGATGCGCGATTCGACTTTACGAACGGCCATCCCCTTACTTCTTCATCGGATGACCGATCCTGACATCCATAGCAGGTCGCTGGACGGGCTCGTCAACGACCGCGTCGGTCCCGGCCGGAAGACGGCGGCGGCATGCCCTTCAGAAGTAGTAGCCTGCCATGACGAGCGCGGAGACCTTCCAACGATCATCGCCACCTTGCGCTGCGCCGGAGGAATATTGTCCTGCGCCGACGTAGGGATCGTTGCGGGCGATCAGACCTTCGGTCCAGACCTTGATCCTGCCGGTCGCCTTGTCGTTCCAGAAGACGCCGATGTTGATCCTCTGGGTGTCCGCGAAGCCATGCGCCTCCTTCAGCACTCGCGCGTAGCTGGCGTAGGCGTTCAGCCTGAACGGAAACCAGCGGGCATCGAACGCATGGCTGGCTTCGCCGAACAGCATCGTGCTCCTCGTGGCTATGTTGTAGGAGAAGTCGTAGTCGCCGACCGCGATGAGGTCGTTTCGGCCGGCGTTCTCGGGGGCTACGACCTGCCGCGCCGCCAGCAGTTTCAGGTTCACCGGGGCCCTCGTGTCCTTGATGCTCAGCGCGTAGGCGCGGCGCGAACCCGTGCGGCCGGTGTCGTAGTTGCGCACGTCAGACAACCACGCCGATGCCGACATCGTCAGACTGCCCCTGGCCGATGACCCGAGCTGATACTGGATCCGACCGGCTGCGATGTTGCGCTCGGTGTTTGCGGAGGTGTCGGGCAGGTAGGCATCGCCCTTCACGATGTTGACGCTGTAGCGAGCGGAGTCCCGGCTCCTGCCGAACCCCGCCGGGCCGGTGGTCGGGAAGAACCCGGCGGTGAACGACAGCGGTCCCCCGGTGTGGCTGTAGCTCATCCCAGCGTTGTAGACCTCCTCCAGGCCGTAGACGAAGCCCAGCGTGTTGTACCAGGACGATCCCCAGTAGCGCTCGTCGAAGGGCACGGGGAGGACGCCGACCGACACCTTGTCCGACCCGGTGATCTTGGCTCCTGCGTATGCGTATGCGGGGAAATTGATTTCGCCCGGATAGGCGTCGTATCCCGCTCTTCGGCCGTAGATGAAGTTCGCTCCGTAGAAGCGATATTCCGCGGATCCGAAGAACGTACTGGAGTCGTAGTCGGCGGTGACGATGACGGTGTCGAACGACAGGTGCGTCGAGGTGTAGCGTTCTCCGGATGGACGTGCGTCGTCGAAGCGCATGTCGATGCGCCCCCGGATGCCGAGCCCCAGCTTGAACTTCGGCGTTTGGGATGGCGCGTCGGGTTCGGGGAGCCGCACGATCTCCTGGTCGGCGGAGGGCGGGGCGGTCGGCGGCGGGACCGGCGCTGCTGGCTCGGTCGCTTGCGGCAGGTCCTGCGCGCCGGCGACAGTGCAGATGGCGGCCGCGACCAGCACCGTCGATGCGATGAGTGTCACCTTGTTCCTCTCCGATGATCGACGTGACGTGCCTCTCCGGGCGTCATCGCACCTACAGATCGAGCGTCAGCTTCCCGGTCTTCGCACGGGACACGCAGATGCACATGTAGTCGTTCTGCTCGCGCTCATCGCCCTGGAACACGCTGTCGCGATGATCGACTTCGCCATCCAGCACGTTGACGATGCACGAGCCGCACATTCCCTCGGAGCAGCCGAACTCGACGTCGTAGTTGGCGGATCGAAGCACGCCCAGGATCGTCTCGCCCGGACCGATCCGATAGGTGTCGCCGCTGGAGGCGATCCGCACCTCGAACGCTTCGGTCGGACCTCCGAGCGCGTCTGGCGCGGCGGCGAAGCGCTCGAAATGGATGTTCGGGCGCTTCAGGCGCTCGCCTGCGTTCAACACGGCGGCCAACATCGGTTCTGGACCGCAGACGTAGATGTGCCCGTCCGCCGGGTGATCGGCGATCAGCGCATCGATGTCGCACAGGCCGTCGGCGGCGTCGCAGTGCAGCCGATAGGCGTCTCCTACGCCGAGGGCGCCGAACGCCCCGTCCAGCGCCGCATCGTCCCGTGTCCGTGTGAGATAGGCGAGGCGGAAGTCGGCGGACCTGGCCGCGAGATGCCGCGCCATGGCCAGGATCGGCGTCGCACCGATGCCGCCGCCGATGAGCAGTACGGCACGATCGGAATCCTGCAGGGCGAAGTGGTTGCGTGGCCCGCCCAATTCGATCGTCACGCCCTCCACCAGTGCGTGCATCGCCTGCGATCCGCCGCGCCCGCTGGCCTCCCGTTTGACTGCGACGGCCAGCCAGGCGCCATCGGGATCCCAGTCGCACAGCGAATACTGCCGGATCAGATCGTCGCTCAGCCGCAGGTCGACATGGGCGCCGGGTTCCAACCCGGCGATGCGGCCTTCGAGCGGTTCGAAGCGGAACTCCGCGATGTCCGCGCTGAGCCTGGTCTTTCGGATGAGCCGAACGGGAATGGACATGTCAGATCTCCTTGCGACTGCGCCAAGCCTCGAACCTGAGGCGTGCCTTGACCCCGATGCCGACGAAGGGGCGCGGCGGGTTGCGAACGGGCATGGCCGACACGGCCTCCATGTCGCGGAGAAGCGGGCTGGTCATGCCGCTCGCCGCTTCCGCCAGCAGACGGCCTGAAACGGTGCCCCTCGCGGCACCGACGCCATTGTCCGCGTTGGCGCCCCACACGCCGGCCGCCATTTCCCCGAAGAAGCTGACGCGGTTGCGCGATAGCGCGGTGACGCCGCCCCAGGTGCTGTCGAACGCGACCTCGGCGAGCTGCGGCCAGCGCCGCGAGAGGGCGATTCGATGGCTCTCCCGGACGCGGTCCAGCATGGCCTCGGTCGCGGCATAGGCACCGACGTAGTCGTATTGGTTGCGGATCAGCAGGCGTCGATCCTGCGTCATGCGGATCGTCGTGCCGCCCACATCGGCGGGCGTCAGGCCCCAGTCGAGCTTGCCCCCGAATGCGGCGATCTGCGCATCATCCAGCGGCCGGGTGAACGACGCGAAGGTCGCGATCGGCAGGATGCGCCGCTTCATCCATCCGAATTCAGGCGTGTACGCGCTCGTCGCTGCGATGATGCCGCCGGTCCGCAAGGTCACCGAGACGCCGCCGCGCCTCAGCGTCAGGTCGAAGCCGCCCCGCGTGCGCCGCTGATGCGTGACGGGACATCCATCGAGCAGCACGACGTTGGCCGGCAGCGACCGGGCCAGACCACGGACCAGCCGAGCCGGGTTCATCAGGATGCAACCTGGGGTGTGGATCGCGCCTTGATAGTAGTCCGTCCCGGTCAACTCTGCGACGTCGACGCGGTCCATCATCCGATAGGGCTGGTCTATGCCGTCGAGTATGCGCGCGAATCTCGTCATCGCGGCCACGCCCGTCCCGCCGATCGCCGCCTGCAGCTTGCCTGCGCGCGACCACTCGCATTCGATGCCGTGGCGCTGCACCAGCGTCTCGAGATCGGCGATGGCGGATTCGTTCAGCCGCACGACGCGACGCATCCGCTCGGGCTCTCCCACGTCGAGATCGAACTTGTGCGGCAGATCGATGACGAAGCCGGAATTGCGCCCCGACGATCCCCAACCAACCGCGCGGCCGTCGATCAGGGCGACGGTTCGGCTCGGGTTCAGCTCGGCGAGCCGCCGGGCGGCGGCCAGGCCGGTGAAGCCCGCTCCGATAACTGCCCAATCTACGCTGCTCGGTGGCGCGGCGCTGCCCATCACCGACAGTTCGGACAAGGTCACCCAGCCGGCGGGCGTATCGGGGAGCGGCGTACGGCGGACAGCTCCAACTTGCGAAAACATCTCTGGCCTCTCCGTCTGTTCCGTTCAGAGAGCGCCGATCCACCGTCTCCTTCAATCCGCGAAAAACTCATATTGGCTTTAGGTCAGTTCACCTGTAGTCTGGGTGAAGGAGAGTAGAGTCATGTCCAGACGCATGTACGACCTGCCCCCGCTCAGCACGCTGACCACGTTCGAGGCGGCCGCGCGTCATCTCAGCTTCAAGAACGCGGCGGTCGAACTGAACGTCACGCCAGGCGCGGTCAGCCATCAGATCAAGGCGTTGGAGAGCGAACTGGGCACGACGCTGTTCCGACGTCGCCATCGCGGCGTCGAGCTCACCGCCGACGGCGGCAAGCTGTTCTCGACTCTGGCGGAGAGCTTCTACAGGATCTCCGCCCAGCTGCGGGAGGTGCGGGCGAAGCGCGGCGAGAAGCGCGTCAAGATCGGCACGACTTCGGCGGTCGCGAATCTGTGGACCTCCCACATGCTGTCGACCTTCTGGCGCGAACATCCCGACATCACGGTCGACCAGCTGGTTTCCGAGGAGGGATTTGG
This sequence comes from Sphingomonas cellulosilytica, assembly GCF_052321755.1. Classification (NCBI taxonomy): domain Bacteria; kingdom Pseudomonadati; phylum Pseudomonadota; class Alphaproteobacteria; order Sphingomonadales; family Sphingomonadaceae; genus Sphingomonas; species Sphingomonas cellulosilytica. Next base: position 214,012 of record NZ_JBQRTT010000003.1, on the reverse strand, counting down.
TGCGGAAGCGGCTTTGGACATGTACATTCGATACGGCAAGGACCATCGCAGCGACTGGAGCCAGCAGCCGATCTACCGAGACGAACTCGTGCCCGTCGGCGACCCAGCCTTGGCCATCGCGTTGAGTGGCGCGTCGATCGAAGTGTTGTCCGAGCAGCGGCTGATCCATCTGGAGCAGAACGACTACAGCTGGACCACGTGGAACGACTGGTTCACGGCTCAGGGTCATCCCGAAGTCGGCGATCGGGGATTCCGGGTCAACAACTACATGATCGGACTTCATGCGGCGATGGACGGCATGGGGCTGATGCTGGGGTGGCGACGGTTGGTCGGGCCGCTGCTCGAAGGAGGTCGGCTGAAGGTGGTGGAAGGGCACAGCATCCCCGCGCCGCGCCGCTTCTATCTCGTCTCGCGGCCGGATGAGGACCTCGCCGCGCCCGCGCGTCTTCTCAAGGGTTGGATCGGCGGGATCACGGATTAGATGATCTCAACCCAGCCTTAATTTTTCCGACATTGAGCGTCGGCGCCATCGAACTGATCCTCCGGGCAACCATTTCACGGAGAGGCCCGATGAAGCACGTCACCGATCTGGACGCCGTCCACGCGCCGATAGAGCAGGCCAGAGGCCTGCCCAACGAGCACTATGTCGATCCTGCGGTCTTCGCCGAAGAGCGCAAGTCTGTGCTCTTCGACAACTGGGCCGGCGTCGGGTTCGGCAAGGACGTGCCGGAGGCGGGCGACGCCAGGCCGATCGACTTCCTCGGCATGCCGCTGCTGCTGGTGCGCGACCGGAACGGTGGCGTGAACGTCTTCCAGAACACCTGCCGCCACCGGGGCATGATCCTGGTCGATCAGCCCACCAGGATCCGCGGAGCGATCCGCTGCCCTTACCACAGCTGGTGCTACGGACTGGATGGCGGCTTGCGTACGACGCCGCACATCGGGGGGCCAGGTCAGAACACGCACGAGGACGTCGATCCCACCGCGTTGGGACTCGTCAGGGTGCGCAGCCATGTCTGGCTCGACGTCGTCTACGTCAACGTGAACGGAAACGCCGAGCCGTTCGAGGAGGTGCACGCCGATCTGCTCGCGCGGTGGGCGGATTTCGACCAGCCCATGCACTTCGGCGGCGAGGCGGCTGGTTTCCAGCTGGAGGTGAACACCAATTGGAAACTGGCGGTCGAGAACTATTGCGAAAGCTATCATCTGCCGTGGGTGCATCCGGGTCTCAACAGCTATTCGCGCCTTGAGGACCATTACAACATCGAGGGGCGGTCGGAATATTCCGGTCAGGGAACTCTGGTCTATCAACAGCTCAAAGATGCGCAGGGCAACGTGCTGCCCGATTTTTCCGGCCTGCCATCCAAATGGCATCAGGGCGGCGAGTACGTGTCGCTGTATCCGAACGTCCTCCTGGGCGTCCAACGCGATCATGCCTTCGCGTTGATCCTCCAGCCCATCGGCCTCGAGAAGACCATCGAGCATGTGGCCCTCTACTTCGCGCAGGCGCCAGGTGGCTCAGAGGAACAGGACGGCTTGCGCGCCGAGAGCGCCCAGCGTTGGCGCGAGGTCTTCAAGGAGGACATCTTCGTCGTCGAAGGCATGCAGCGTGGGCGCCACGGCCTTCTGTTCGACGGAGGGCATTTCTCCCCCGCGATGGACGGTCCGACGCACAACTTCCACAAGTGGGTCGCCACGCAGGTCGAAGCCGGGCGCGCGGCGGCATGAGCTATCGCAACTTCCTGGCAGGCAGATGGGTCGATGGCGATGCGGTCCTCGCCGTGGAGGACCCGGCGACCGGCGAGACTGTGGCCGAGGCTCCCGTGGCAGGTGACCGGACGCTCGCCGTCGCACTGGACGCGGCGCGGGCCAGCGTCGATCGCGGCGACATGTCGTCGATCGTGCCGCATCGGCGCGCCGATCTGATGCGCCGCATAGCGCGGGAGATCCGCGAGGTGACGGCCGAAGGGGCGGAGGTTCTGACGCGCGAAAGCGGAAAGCGCCTCTCCGATGCGCGTGGCGAGTTCGAGGAGGCCGCCGCCTATTTCGACTACTACGGCGGCATGGCCGACAAGATGGAGGGCAAGCAGATCCCGCTCGGCCCCGACTACGTCGACTACACGGTGCTCGAACCTGTCGGTGTTTCGGCGCAGATCGTGCCGTGGAACTTCCCGGTATCGCTCGCCGCTCGTTCGCTCGCCCCCGCCCTGGCGACTGGCAACGCCGTGATCGTCAAGTCGCCCGAACTCGACCCTCTCGGCCTCATCGTGCTCGCCCGTGCGATCGAGGCGGCCGGTGTACCCGAAGGTGCCGTGTCGATCCTCAACGGCGTCGGATCAGACTTCGGCGCCAAGCTCGTCGCCAGCACGCGCATCGACCAGATCGTCTTCACCGGGTCCGTGCCCACGGGACAGGCGATCCTGCGCGCGGCGGCGTGGAACGTCACGCCGTCGCTGATGGAGCTGGGCGGCAAGTCGGCGGCGATCGCGTTCGACGATGCCGATCTCGCCGCGCTGCTCGACAGCGTGCGGAGCGGCATCTTCTTCAACGCCGGCCAGGTCTGTTCCGCGATGTCGCGCCTCCTCGTCCACCGCAGCCTGTACGTCCGGGCGGTCGAGGCATGCGCGGCCTTGGCCGACGGCCTGACGCCGGGTCATGGGCTGGACGAAGCCGATCACACGCCCGTCATCTCCGACCGGCAGCTGCAGGGCATCGTCGCGATGGTCGACCGGGCCAGGAGCGAAGGCGCGACGACGGCGGCCGGCGGCGGGCGGCTTGATCGGGTCGGACACTTCATGGCGGCCACCGTGCTGAGCGACGTCAGCCCCGATGCCGCCATCGCGCGCGAGGAGGTGTTCGGCCCGGTCCTGTCGATGATGCCGTTCGACACCGAGGACGAGGCGATCCGCATCGCCAACGGGACCGACTTCGGTCTGGTGGCGGGCGTCTTCACTCAGGATCTGTCCCGCGCCCACCGGGTCGCCGCACGATTGCGTGCGGGGCAGGTGTTCATCAACGAATGGTTCGCTGGCGGCATCTCCACCCCCTTCGGAGGGGTCGGCAAGTCCGGTTTCGGTCGTGAGAAGGGCATCGAGGCGCTCTACAACTACGTGCGCACGAAGAACGTCGCGATCCGGTTGCGGCGATGAGCCCGTCCATCGAACCCGAGGAATGGGCCGGTCTGGAGCGCAAGCTGCTCGACGCGCATCGGCGGGGTGACGCCACGACGCTGGTGGCGATCTACACGCGGGCTGCGGACACGCTGGAGCGGGACGCGCGCATCGACGAGGCGTGCTTCTACCTGACCCAGGCCTACGTTCTGGCGCTGGAGACCGGGGCGGCGGAAACCGCAGCGCTCGACCGCCGTCTCGTCGCACATGGCCGCAACTGGATGGTCCCGGAATGGGCGTGACCGTCGTTCGCCGGAACGACGTGGTGCTCGCGCATCGCGGCGGTCCGCCCGGTGACGCGCTGGTGGGACGGGCGATAGACACGCGGCTGTCTTCGTCGTTGGGCGCGGGTTTCGGCCGTTTCGACGGCTGCGCGGTGGAGTGGACGCTCCGCTACGACGAAGTCGTCTACGTGATCGCCGGTCGTTTCGTCGTGACGGTCGATGGGAGGGAGCACGTGGCCGAGGCGGGCGACGTGATGTGGATACCCGAGGGCACGCACGTCACCTACGGCGGCGAAGAGGCGCACATCTTCTATGCGGTCCAGCCCGGCGATTGGGCGGGCCGCCCCGCGCCGAAGTAGCGCGGGCAGGGGTTCGGAAGCACAAGCAGAATAGAAGTAGGAGAGGCGAAGTTGCAGATAAGTTCGGCCGGCCACGCGCCGGCAGCGGCCGCATCGCCGCGCCCCATGTCCGACAAGCAGCGCGGCTTCATAACGAAGCTGACGGTGCTGATTTCGGGCGGGATGTTCATCGACGGCTTCATCCTCGGCGGCATCGGGATCCTGATGCCCGCGATCACCGGCGATCTGGGTCTCTCGCTCACCTGGCAGGGTCTGATCGGTGCGTCGGCGCTGATCGGGATCTTCATCGGCGGTCCGCTGGGGGGCTACCTCGCGGACAAGGTCGGGCGCAAGCCGATGTTCACCATCGACCTGGCCATGTTCCTGGTCGGCTCCGCGCTGCAATTCTTCGTCAGCGATCCGCTGCAGCTGTTCCTCGTACGTCTGCTGATGGGCGTCGCGATCGGGGCGGACTACGCGGTCGGCTGGCCGATGCTCGCCGAATTCGCACCCGCGAGGCTGCGCGGCCGGCTGCTCTCGATCCAGGAGATCGGCTGGTATGCCGGGTTCATGGTGTCCTACACGCTCGGCTGGCTTCTGACGGTTTCGACCGAGGTCAGCTGGAACGTGATCCTGGGTCTCAGCACCGTTCCCACGCTGGTCGTCCTCCTGATGCGGCTGGGAACCCCCGAGTCGCCGCATTGGCTGATGAGCAAAGGGCGCGTCGAGGAGGCCGAGGAACTGGCGCAGGCGTACATGCAGGAAGAGGAGCGACGGGACCTTCGTTCGACGAAGGCGGATTCCGGCCTCTCCTTCGGTCATCTGTTCAGTCCGAAGTACATTCGGACGACGATCTTCGTGTCGGTCTTCTGGGTTTGCAACGTGACCCCCTATTTCGCGATCAGCACCTTCGCGCCAGCGGTGCTGAAGCATCTGGGCCTTGGGAACGGCATGGTCGGCGGCGTGGCGTTGACCGCGCTGGCGCTGCTCGGAACCATCGTCGCGACGCTGCTGGTGGAGAGCTGGGGACGGCGGAAGCTCGCGATCCCGCCCTTCTTCGTCTCGGTCGTGGCGCTTGTGGTCGTCGCTCTCTTCTCGCACCAGTCGGCGACCCTGATCGTGGTCTGCGTCGTCTCCTTCTCGTTCTTCAACGCCGTGTCGACGACGCTGTGCAGCGTCTATCCAGGCGAGGTGTTTCCGACCGAGATCCGGGGCATGGGCGTCGGCTTCGCCACGGCGGTGTCCCGGATCGGCGCGGCGGCGGGCACGTTCTTGATGCCGGTCTCCATCGACCATATCGGCATTTCGGGCACCATGCTGATCGCCGCGGGCATCAGCCTGTTCGGCGGCGTGGTCTCGTTCCTGCTCGCACCCGAGACGCGCGGGGTCGCGCTGAACGATGCGAGCGCGCCGTCGGACAGGCGGCAGGGGTACGTGTCCGACCCGCAGGTCGCTTGCGCGACGAAGTGTTCTTGAGGAGGAGGTGCGTACGGTGTCGACGGGAACGGAGCGATCAGACGGACGCGACGGGCGGCTCGCCTGATCATGGGAAGGGCCATCGCCTCGGTTCGAGCTCTGTTGATCGCGATATTTGTCGTCATGGCGGGCGGCGGATTCATCACGACGCTGGTCAGCTTCAGACTGGAGAGGGCGCACGAACCCGCGGCCGTCATAGGCATAGTCGCGACCTCCTACTTCATCGGACTGATGGTGGGATCGTCGCGCGTCATTCCGGTCATCCGCCAGGTCGGTCACATCCGCACCTTCGCGGCGGCGGTGTCGATACTGTCGGCCAGCACGCTGATCTATTCACTCGGGCAGAACGTGCCGTTGTGGACGGTCCTGCGCTTCGTCGACGGCATCTGCATGGCCAGCGTGTTCGTCTGTCTGGAGAGCTGGCTGAACGACTGGAGCGAGCCGTCAAGCCGCGGGACGGTCCTGGGTGTGTACATGGTCGCGCTGTACTTCGGCCAGGCTGCTGGACAGTTCCTGCTGAACGCGGGAACGACGGCGGGGGTACCCTTCATCCTGTCTTCGATCCTGGTCTCGCTCGCCGTGTTGCCCGTGACCCTCACGAAGATGGCTGGACCTTCGCTGGAGGATCAGACCCCCTTCTCGCTACGTCAACTCTACGCCACGTCGCCGTTGGGGGTGGTGGGCGTAGGGGCGACCGGAGTCATGATCGGTTCCTTCTACGCCTTCGGCGTCGTCTACGCGCAACGCATGGGGCTCGGCGCATCCGGGTCGGCCTTGTTCATGGGGCTTGTCATCGGTGGAGGCGTGGCGCTGCAATGGCCGCTCGGTTGGCTGTCGGACCGCTTCGACAGGCGCCGCGTGATAGTGGGCACCTTCGCTGCCGCCGCGGCCGTCTGCGCTCTCCTGACGCTGGCGAGCGCCGGGGCGCATCTGTGGATCATGTCGCTGGGGACGGTCTTCGGCGGACTGCTGTTCGCGCTCTATCCCCTGTGCGCCGCCCATACCAATGATTGGCTGCAGCCCAGCGAGCGCGTGAGCGCCAGCGGGGGGCTCATCCTGATCTATTCGGCGGGCGCCGCGGTAGGACCGTTGTCGGCATCGGTGGTCGTGCAGGCGGCAGGCGCACCGGGCCTGTTCATGTGCGTGGGCGCCGTGGCGATCCTCGCCTTCGTCTTCGGTACGTGGAGGCTGCGCAGTCGTGCCGGCGTGCCGGGGCGTTCGCAGCAGCCGTTCCAGGCCTTGCCTCGCACGACCGGCGTGTCGGCGGTCCTGACGAGGGTAGACGCTCAGGCATCCAGGAAGCCGAGCGCGGACGACGGACGCCCGGATCCTCTCCGATGACTTGAAGGGCGGAGCCGGAGTCCGCTCCACGACCCGAAGTCGCGCGACAAGTGTTCGGTCCCGATCGTGGGTGAGTCGTCCGCGCGAATGCGGAGAAGAGTAGGAACCGGGATCCGCGCCGCTTCGGCCATCGCAGGGCACCCGTTCGTCTTGGGCTTCCACATCGCGCGGAACGATGTCCGGCTCGTCTCGGGGGACGCGCGGGCGAAAATCCGGGCGGACGACCGGCGTGGGCACGAGCCGGTGCGGAGCGACGTCGGCTGGCCGTGGCGAGCCCCCCACGATGGTGCTTCGCTGCCGGCTCGCGCCCCTTTATTCGGGCCTTCGATGGTTCCGCGGCCAGACGCTGGCGGAAGCTTGTCGTCGCGGTCCAACATCAACGGGACGCGATGATGCCGATGGGATCTAAGGCTCGCCGGACGGATACTAGCGGCCTCGGCCCGCCTCGTTGATGAAGTCGACGAGGGGGCGTGCGGTCTTGAACGCCTCGATCGTCAACGCATAGCCCTCGTCGCTCTCGATCTGGGCGTGAGTCAGGGGACGGTTGGCGCAGAATCCCTTCATCCGAAGATATGGTGCGGCGGGATCGTCGGCGTCGAAACCTCGCGGCATCGTCTTCAGCTCCGCAGGCGAGGTGAGCCCGCCCTTGATCAGCCCGAGAAGATGTTCATCCTCTACGATGCCCCGCCATTCATCGTAGCGCTGTGAGATGCGCCCGCGAATCTTCCCCAGCAGGGGGGCGGGCGGCGTGTAGACGCCACCGCCCGCATAGCAGTGCCCGGGCTGGACGTGAACGTAGTACCCGGCCGGGCCACGGCTCTGCGCGTCTTCACCGATCGTGACGAACCAGTCGGTCTTGTAGGGCGGTTTGCCCTTCTGGAACCGCATGTCGCGGTGCAGGCGCGACACCGCATGCCTCGGATCGATTGCATTTCCGGCTATCCGCTCATCGTACTGGTCGGCTGCTCCGATGAGGCGCGCGGCCATCCGGGTGAGGTCTTCGATCGCGGCCTCGTAGGCGTCACGGTTAGAGTCGACCCATTCCTTGCTGTTGTTGTCGTCGAGCTCGCGGAGAAACGTCAGCGTCTTGGCAGCGATCATGATGCTCTCCTGAGGTCAGGCGTTGCGATTGAGGAATTCGACGAGCGGGCGTGCGGTGGCAAGGCGATCGACGACCGTGTCCGCTCCGTCCTGCGCCGTCAGGTCGGCGTGCGTGAGTTTGGCGGCGATGCCGTAGCCCTTCATCTTCAGCCAAGCCGCAGCCGGATCGTCTGGCGCGAAGTCGGTCGGCACGTTCTTCAGGGCATCGAGCGCGAATATGCCCTTCGGAAAGGCATCACGGAACGCCGGTTCGTTACGGATCTCCTCCCATCCGTTCGGATCGTCGGCGATGGATCGCCGCATGCGAGCGAGCGCGTTCTTGGAGGGCATCAGGAGCGATCCGCCGGTGCGACAGTTCGCGGGTTCGATGTGAAGGTAGTACCCTGCCAGGTAGGCCGGGTCGCCTGCGTTGAGGATGATGAGCAATTCGGTCTTGTAGGGCGGCTTGCCCTTGTTGAAGCGCGGATCGCGGTTGATCCGCTTCACGCATTTCCTCGGCTCGAGGTTCGCCTTCCCGATCGCGGGATCGTACCGGGTGGCGGCGTCGATGAGCGCGGCGGCAGCCTCGACGGCATCGGCCTTGGCCGCCTCATAGAGATCTCGATGAGTGTCGAACCATGCCTTGTCGTTGTTGTTGCCCAGCTCTTTGAGGAACCGTAGCGTCGCATCGTTGATCATGGGATCATCCGCGCAAAGAGAGGTGGCACTTTGGACGGTATCGTCCGTTGTTTGCTGAACGTGGTTGGGTTGAAAGGGTTCAATCGGCCGATGAGATGCCAAGGAGCCTTTCGCAGATGACGACTGGCAGGAACTACGTCGCGCGTCGCGGTCGTCCGCGGGCGGAGGACGCAGGGCGGGTGGAGCAACGGGTGCTCGATGCAGCGGCGGAGCTCTTTCTGGCGCAGGGGTACGGGCGTACAACGCTGGATCAGGTTTCCGAGCGGGCTCGAACCGGAAAGTCGTCGCTGTACGGCCGCTACGGCAGCAAGGAGAAGCTTTTCGCGGCGGTCGTCACCCGGTCGATCAACGACATGTTCGCCGACCTCGTCGCCGTACCTTCGGAGCGCGATCGCAAGGATCGCCTGCGCCATCTGGGCCTCGACCTGGTCCGCGTCCTGCTGACGAACCGCTGCGTCTCGCTCATGAGGATCGTCGCCGCCGAAGCCGCTACCTTTCCGGAGCTTGCGACGCTCGGCTACCGCATGAGCTTCGAGGGCTCTGCACGGGTCGTCGCACGGACGCTCGCCGATGGTGACGATGAGGCGAAGGTGGAACGTATGCTGCCCGTCGCCTGCCGCTTCGTCGAACTGGCGCTGCAGCCCATAGCGTTCCAGGCGACGTTCGGACGACCGATGGACGAATTGCTCGCCAAGGCGCCGCGCGACGTCGAGGACGCCATCACGCTCTTGATCGCGACCGGACGGCTATCCGACGCCTGACGTTCGACCTCCAAGGGAACAGACCGGCGAGCTCTGCATTCTAGCGGCATTGGACGAAATCGTCCAAAGGAGTGCGCTCGTGCGGTTGGTGGTGAAATCCGGGTTGTCTGCGCGTCCCTCGGCGTTCTGCCGGGCGAGGTCGCTGACGCCGGCCGAAAGCGGGTCGACGGCGGCGCCGAACCCCCGTTGCAGCCACGATGCCGTTCACCGTTCCGTAGGGGGTAGCTGATGCGCTCGGCGCCGAATGGCCCCATCCCGCCCGGGCGACCGCCATCTCGCAGACCGCCGATCGCGAGAGGGTCGAAGACGACGGCATACGGGGGGCGTCTGCGCAACGTCGCTCTTGAAGTGGCCTGCGGCGGAAGGAGCCGGCTTCGGGAAGCCAGCTCCGCCGTCCTGGCCTTCCGAACGATTCCCCCGATCGCGTGGCCGTCGTCACGTTCGCCGTCGATCGTGGCATAGCCCGCCAGCATTCATCGCCAGCCGCGGCTGAGCCGCAGCAAGCTTTCTGAAACCGCCTCCTAAACCTCGCTCACACCGGAGATACGTCATGCCGAGCCTGTTCGACCCGATCACCCTTGGTAGCATCGAGTGCAAGAACCGAATTCTGATGGCACCGCTGACGCGTGGTCGCGGCACCCATACCCACATCCCGAACGACCTCATGGTCGAGTACTACCGTCAGCGCGTCCACGCCGGCCTCATCTTCACCGAGGCGACAGGTATCTCGCAGCAGGGACTTGGAACGCCCTATGCACCCGGCATCTGGACACCTGAGCAGATGGATGGCTGGCGCAAGGTGACGCGTGCCGTTCACCACGAGGGTGGGAAGATCGTCCTGCAGCTCTGGCATATGGGCCGGGTCGTCCATTCGTCCTTCCTGTCCGGCGAAAAGCCGGTCTCCGCGTCGGCGACGACCTCCCCGGGGCATGCCCATGTCTATCATGGCAAGGAGGAGTACGACACGGCGCGGGCGCTGAGCGTCGAGGAGATCGCGGGCATCGTCCACCAATATGGCGTCTGCGCGCGCAACGCGATGGACTGCGGTTTCGACGGCGTCCAGGTGCACGGCGCGAACGGCTATCTGATCGATCAATTCCTCCGCGAGTACAGCAACTTCCGGAAGGACGAGTACGGGGGCAGCATCGACAATCGCATCCGCTTCTTGACCGAAGTCGTGACCGAGGTGGTCGACGCCGTCGGCGCCGCGCAGGTCGGGGTCCGGCTGTCGCCCAACGGTGAGATACTGGGCGTCAACGACACTGATCCCATTCCGCTTTTCACCGCGGCGGCACAGCGTCTGAACGACATCGGCATCGCCTATCTCGAAGTTCGCGAAGCCGCGCCGGGAGCCGATATGCTGCAGTCGGATTCCCCGCAGGTGCATCCGTCGATGAGGGAGGTCTTCCACAATCCCTTCATCATCAACGGCAGCTTCGATTACGCCTCGGGCATGGAGGCGCTGAGCAACGGTGACGCTGATGCCGTCTCCTATGGCCGCCCGTTCATCAGCAACCCCAACCTCCCCAAGGTCTTCAAGGAAGGCAAGAAGCCGGCTGAGGACGACATGAAGACGTGGTATTCGCGCGGCCCCAAGGGGTACACCGACTACCCCGAACTCTGACGGGAAGGCTGCCGCGCCGGCTGGTGCGGCAGCCTTCCGTTTCTCGAGAAGACCGGGCAGTCTCGACGGACCTGCCCGGCAGGCGGCCCGGTTCACGAGTCCGCGCCTCGGCGCGCCCACATCGGACGGACGCCCCGAAACCCATACCCACCTCGAAGATCCCGACGCCATCTTGGATGATCGCGGTCTTGCCTGCCCGCGCCGACAAGCCGATCGAGCGGTGGATATCCCCCAGCTGTGCTCGTCCCTGCCCCTGGACCGGCTTATTCGCCCGAAGCAGGAAGGGCGCCTGATCAGCCAGCTCACCGATCCTAGACGCCTGAACCTGGCCATCGGCCTGGGGGCAACATGCGGAAGATGAATTTAGACGTCCGATGAAATCCCGACGTTGCGGGAGGCGAAACGCCTACCGCTGCCGCTCTGGGAGTGACGGGATCGACGCGCCGATCTCCTCCGACGTGTGCTCCGACTTCATCGGTTCGGAACGGCTCGGAAGCGGGTACGATGCTCGTTTGGGAGTCGGGAGCCGTTGGTGTCGCCATCGTCGTGGTCGCGCGCACCGGGGTGTTGTACGTTCTCACCTGCGCGTACCGGATCGACGAAGCGTCCACTCCGCGAGAAGATCGGCCCCGTGCGGAGGAGGTGATGTCAGACGTCAACAGCAGCTGGATCACTGTTTCGGCATCCTGAGAGGCAGAGCCGATCCCGACGCCGATCGAGCTTGAGGCCTGTCGCAGCGACGGGGTCATCCGCCTCGTCCGGTCCCAATCGCCACGTTCGCCGGCGTATATCCAAGGTGATGGAGGCGGCGGTCGCGGACCGCCGCCTCCGCACCTCGTCAGGCCGCCTGCGTCTCGGTCCCGAGCGAGGTCTTAAGGGCTGTCCGGCTGGCTGCGGCGAGGCGATCTTCGATCTCCTTCCACTCGGCTGCCATCTCTCCCCAGCGCGCCGCCTGGTCGTCGTAGCCCAGCGCCTTGGCGGTCGCCGGCTGCGCTTCGAATGCGTTCCGATAGTATTGCGCGCCGGTCCGCGAGCCCGATATCACGCCCAGATCGATCACATCGTCCGAGGCCGCGGACAGCATCTCGTCGGTGCCGTTGCCGACGCCCTCCATCACCCGATCCTTGAAATCGTTGGGTCGTTCCTCCAGCTCGCCAAGGAACGAGACGATCTTGTCCCGATGAATGGAGGCAAGTTGGCCGTAGTCGGCGACGATCGCCTTCAGGTCCGCGTTGGCTGCACTCTCTTCGAGCTTGGGGGCGCTTGCGGCACCCTGCTCGCTGGCCGAGCGCAAGGCGTGAAGGGCAGCGACGTAGTAGCTCCGGACGTTCTGCCTCGACATGTCGGTTCCTTTATAGACGGGATCGTCCATTGCCGATGAACCTCGCTCCTCCTCCATTGTTCCGGGTTGGCGTTGACATCAGCAGGGCCTCGCGAAACCGATATTCTTTCCGTCGCCTAGCGCTTGGTCGTTCCTGCCGGATCTTTGGAGCGACGTGTCATCAGCAGCCGATCGACATCTACAAAGGCAGGTGCCGGCCGCCGAGGAATCGAGACGGTCCGTCGCGGGACCGAACGCAACGGGGTGAAGCCACGCCGCGCGGCCGCCTCTCGCGCGACCGCTCCCGGTGCCATGGCCTCTAAGGTGTGCGTGGCCGCCCCTGTCCGGCGCTTCCCGGACACGAGCAGCCAGAGCGCTAACGCCGCCTGCCCGACGAGCATCGGGTCCATGGGCGCCCCGATTGGACATCATGGTGATGTTCCGGAGGGATGAGGGGAAAAGACGGAGGCCTGGCCCGGCCCCGCGGCTTCGCCGTAGGGGTGAATTCATTAAGAAAAGGTTAAATGCCGGTGCAGTTTGCGAAATTTCCTCGGGCCGAAGTGCCCGCTGGCGAACCGGCGTCCGGCGGCGGCGGTCCGCCGGACGACTTCGGCTCAGGCAGCCTTGGCGAAGGTGTCGAGGAGCGCGTTGGCGTCGAGCACCGTGATCAGACCGCCGATGCGAGAGACGACGGGGGCGCCACCGAGCTCGGTCGTGGCGCGTGCCGCGACGGCGGCGAGCGCGGTCTCGTAGCCCCGCTCATCGATCCGGATCGGCATCCTGGAGATCTTGAGCCGCCCCTTGGCGTCGAGCGACACGGTGAGGCGGGTGTCGGCGAACATCAGTACGGCCGCGTCGCGTTTGGCTCGCTTCCACAGGCGTCCGCCGCGCAGCAGGATCGTCCTGGCGAGGCCGTCGGTGACGACGACGTCGACCGTCGTCGGCAGCATCTTCTCGCTGGTGGCGTCGAACGCCGGATAGACGATCTTGTAGTTCCTGCTGCAGGCGAAGCGCCCGAGGGCGTCCTCGTCCGCCTTCGTGGGAGGCGTGCCGCCCATGAAGAGCGTGTCGGTGTCCGGGTGCGGGCGTCCGAGCGGGGACATCTCGCGGTTGATGGCCACCGTCACGTGGTTGACGGCATGGATGTCGAGTTGGTCGGTCATGATATTCCTCACGGTGGGCTCGCAGCCGAGCGGCGATGGTTCAGAAAGCCCGCAGGGGATCTTTTCCCCTCCGCACATGCTTCCAAACCTGCACACCCGTGAACGATGGTGTGAAACCTCGGCTGGGCCAGCGAGGATCGCTTACGTGATTGTTGGGGGCGTAGCGCTTGGAGGCGCTGCGACGGTGATCCGGGACGTGTCTCGCGGATGGCGCACGGATCGAAGCAGTGGGCACGGAGGGCGTTCCCTCGCCAGGCGACCGATCGGCCTTGGCGTAGCGCCGCTAGCCAGGCGACCTCCGGGATCGGTCGTCGATTGTCGTGGGTGCCGTCTTCCTCGCCTGCTTCCATCTAGAGGTCGGCGGTCGACGGCGGGTGGAAGGGCGGAGTGGCGGGAAATCATGTGCCCGCCGACCACGCCGGTGGTTTCTCCCTTCGTTCGAAGCGTCCGGGAACGGATTTGACATCCGTCCCGATCAGGATGGCGATGCGTTGTGTGCGTGATGTGCTATGGTCATCCTTGGAGGAGCGGGGCCATGGGTATGATGATCCTTGCGATGGTCTTTGTCCTGATGATCACCGCCTTGGCTTGTCGCGCGAACATGCGCTTCCGCCGAGAAAGTCGACTTCCCATGCAGTGGGGGATCACCGGGGCCGTGACTTGGACCGCGCCGCGGCCCGTCGCGCTCGCCTTCATGCCCGTGCTGGCGCTCGGCGTTCTAGGCCTTCAAGTGTTCATGGCGCGGCATTTTCCCGCTCGCGCCGGGCAGGAGGAGCTTTGCTTTCCCGTATTGGTCGGAAGCGGTGTCGTCCTTGTCTCGATCCAGCTTCTGCATTTCTGGTTGATCGGCAGGTCCTTGCGCCGCGACGCCGAGTAGGTCTCCCTTGATCGTCAGGTCGGCGTTCCGATCGACCAGCTCATCAAGGCAAAGCCCTCAGCCGTCGCGCCGTTGCTTCCTGATGGTGAAGGCGGATTTCAGCGTCATCCTGTTTGGTGGAGCACTCCCGTTCGGCGGGGCAGCGCTCCACCTGGGTTCGGCGATCGCCGTTATGATCGTGATGGACGGAGCTCCAGACAGATCAGCGCCCCGATCGCGAGGACGACTAACGATCCCGCCACGAACCAATCACCGGTGGCGATGATGTCGCCGGCAGGCGTGCGCCATCGCCGTTGGCCGCATAGGATGTACGGCACGACGAGCGATCCCCGCGCAAGGAGGATCACCGCGAAGGATCCCAGCGCGATCCGGACAAAAGTCAGCCTGCCGCTCGAACGAGCCACCAGGAGGCACGACAGCGCCGCGCCGACGAGCGATGCCGCGATGGCTAGCGTGCCGAGCAGCGCCGGCCAGGTTCCCGCGGCGGCGGAAGCCACGATCGACGGTGGCGCTCCTGACGCTGCCATCCACCGCGGCCCGCCCAACCATGCGGCAAGATGCACCACGGCACCGGCGAGCAATCCCGCGGCGGCGAGTTCAAGCGCGGATCCGGATGCAGGTCGTGTGTTGCTCATGCAGCACACCATAGGGCCACGATCGCCTCGCGCAAGCGCTTGACCGCGACCTCTGGACCCGACGACGAATTGGAGCACGCTTTTCCCCGTTCTACCGTCGGCATCCGCTTCGGCGATCGCACGTCATGGCTTTGGTGCGCGCGGCCGCCTGAGCCCTTCTCGGGAGATGTCCGGATGGACGTCCGACGGCCGCGCATCCGTCGGATCGCCGTCCCGATCCACCGCCTCCGGGCCACGTCCGAGCCATGCGGCCGCGCGGGGAATAGGGGTCGGTCGGCATCCGAAGGTATCCATTCGGATACTACGGCCTTGACATTGTATCCTGGTGGAACCTATGTCCGCTGTCGGAAGGATCGAAGATGTCGAACAACGCCACCGAGAAATTTGAACGTGCCGCCATCGTCCCCGACGAATCCTTCGACACCCGCGCCGCCGCCGCCTACATCGGCTGCAGCGCCGGACACCTCAAGAAGCTGCGGCTGGAGGGCGGCGGTCCGAACTACCATCGGCTGTTCCGGCGCCGCGGGATCGTCTACCGCCGTCACGACATCGACGAGTGGCGCTCCTCCCGCCGCTTCGGATCGACGACCGAGTATCCGGAGACCCTGTCGTGACCGGCTCGATGGGTGCCGAGGCGCTGGCCCTTACCTACGGGGAGCTGGAGCGGACGATCGCCGATCTCAACGGGACCGACCCGGAGGCGATCCGCGTCAGGTTCCGCAAACTTCGCCTGAGGCCGTTTCCCAGCGACATCAGGACCGGTACCGGCGTTCGCGTCCGCTACGATCTGGCCAGGACCATCGCGCTCGCGACCGTCTTCGAGCTGAACTCCCTGTGGCTGCCGCAGGGAAGCGCGGTCTCGATCGTCGAGCGGGCCTGGCCGGAGATCTGTCGCGCGGCCGTCTGCGCGGCGTCGGATCTCGGAGTGGCGAATCGGCCCCCAGCAGCGCCCTCAACGGCGGGCGCCGTGGTCACCTTCATGCCCGACGGGTTCGCCTCGGGTGCCGTTGCGGAGGTGGTCGCCGCGTGGGCGGGTTCGTCCTCGACGCCGAGTGCCTCCGGAATCCGCGTGGACATGACTCGACCGGTCTCGGCGGTGCTGGCGACGGCCGATGCGGGCGATCCCGTCGCGGCCTTCGCCGATCTTGAGGCGAGGTTCGGCTGGACGCGCCCGCACGACGTCGCACCCCCGGGGGGGAAGCTCGGAGATTTCCTGGAGGACGGCCCGTACCTCGAGCGCGCGGACGCACTTCTCGGCGCGGCGGGCGCCCTCGAGGCCGCCACCGACGGACCTTCCCGCGTGCGCATTCAGGCGCTCGTCGACTATCTCGCCGAACCGGCGCCGATCGACGCGTGGAAGGCTAGTATCGGACGCCATGCCGACGAACCGAGATTGGGACACCTCCTCATGTCGTTCGCCAGGCTGCACGGTCTCGATGCGCCGGGATACGAAACCGTGGAGGCGGCCGTCGGACCGGAAGATCTCGGCATCCTGGCGGCGGACCTCATCCGTGGCGCCCGCGGGCGGTCCTCCTGACGCGGCCACCGCCGCCTCGCCCCTTCCTCGTCACAAACAGAGTCGAACGTTCGGAGATACAGATGCCCACTTCGCGCAAGAACCAGAAGTCGACCGCACTGGTCGTCGCGACCCCCGCGACGGACGACCGGATCGTCGCCGTGATCCGTTCGGCATCGGCGGTCGCCAGGATCGCCGGCTCGGGTGGTTCGATCGAGCAGGAGGATGGTACGATCCTCGTCTCGGATCGCCCGTACATCACGGCCGGAGGCCTGACGATCGACGCGGAGGAGATCTACTACAGGGCGGAACAGCGGACCTCGTCCGCTCGACGGCTCGGGGAGGCCGACAAGGTCTCGTGGCTCGATCCCGAGACGCAGCTCGAATGCATCATGATGCGCGCGGGCAACGGCGGTTTCCTCGGCGGATACGTCGGCATTCCGCCGTCCCATCCGCTCTACGGCTTCGACAGGAATGCCGTCCCGTCGGAGATCGACGTGCATGGAGGCGTCAGCTATTCGGCCGCATGCCAGGCCACCCCATCGGCGAGGCCTTCGCTCGTGGCCGAGGCGAACAGGATCTGTCATCCGCCCGTCAGGCCGAAGAGGACGCGAGCGCCGCTCGATGCCGCCGTTCATCAGCCCCACCGGGATGCGTGGTGGCTGGGGTTCACGTGCGACAAGGTGTACGACGTGATCCTGGACGACGCGGGCGACCGCAAGCGGTTTCTCGGTGCCGAAATCGGTGGAACCTATCGCGACGACGACTACGTCTGCCGCGAGATCGAGCATCTCGCGCGTCAGCTGAAGGCAATCGCCGACGGCGAGCCTATGCCCCTCCGACGGGGGGCGCCGGCACCTCCGTTGGGCCTTGACGCGAAGAGGGGCGCATGACGGTGCAGCACCGTGGACCGGGAGCCCGGGAGGATCATCCGCTTCCCTGGGGTTCGTGGCTGACGCAGGTCGGTCGTGAGGTGGAGGACGACGACGGCAGGCGCTGGAGAAGCGTGCGGGAGGCCTTCTGGATCGGACGCCTCGGATTTCCTTCGGTCCACTTCGTTCCCGAGCAGCAGGAACTGCTCTTGCGCGTGCTGACCGCCCTCGAGCATGGATGGCGCTCGCCAAGCGAGAACATGCATGACCTCTTCTTCGGCGACATGATGTTCTGGCGCTTCTACATGTGCTGGCTCGTCTCCATACGGCTCGCCAAAGCGCACGATCACGGCAATCCGCTGAGCGCAAGGCTCACGGAAGAGGGATTGCAGGTCCGCCTGATGCTCTCGGCCACCGCGGAGCCGGCTTGGGCGGAGTTGCCCATCGCGGACGTTGTGGAAGCCGTCCGCCACGCCCATCACGGCGGCCCCGAGGGATCGCGCGAGGCCATGCTCCAGGCCTTCGAGCGGGAGACGGCGACGCGACCGAGTGGCTTCGCGCGCAAGACGGTCGGGCGATCCCACATGATCGTGCTGACGGGGCTCAGCAAGGACGGCCGAATGCCGATGAGGCGCACGTTCTGGTCTCTCGGCTTCGCCGATTCCGACGACCGTGACGATTTCTTCGGGTGGTTGGCGGTCCGCGCCCATCGCTGGGACGACTGGGCGGCCATCGCGTACCGGAAGGGCGCGGACCGCCTGACGCAGCATCTCCTGACGCTGATGTCCACCTCCGCGGGGAAGGGTCCGGACGCCGGCTGATCGGTGAACGCCGTGGATCACCAGCGGAAGGAGCGGTTATCCGGTCGACCGGCCCGTAGCGGTGGAGTCCGACCATCCGAGGCCGGAGTGATGGCCGATCGAGGTGGAGGTAGCGACCGTTCTCGCATCGGCTAGGTCGGGCCAGACCGTACTGGCCTGATCTGTGCACAGCGTGCGGCAGCTTATCCGCAGGGCAGCTGAGCGCCCTGGAGACACCGACGCGCGCCGGAGGGAACGAGGCTGCACTGGCTGCGGTCTGGGCGGCGCCATGCCGTCCAGGCTTTGGCCACGACGCCAGCGGCGTGGGGCCACGCTCCTCTCACCCGCCGACCTTGCTCTTGAGCGGCTCGGGCTTCTCGCCCTCCGGCAGGAGCTCCTGCAGACGATCGTAGACCAAATCGGCGCTGAATGGCTTCTCGACGAACACCGCTCCGTCCGGCATGTCCGCAGGGCCGGACTTCGCCTTTCCCGAAGCCACCATTATCTTGATCTCCGGCCAGCGCGTACTCGTCTCGCGCGCCAGATCGAAGCCGTCGCGTTCGCCCGGCATCTGGACGTCGGTGAACAGCAGGCGGATGCTGCCGTCGTGCTTTTCCAGAACGTCGATCGCCTCGGCGACGTCGCCGGCGTCAAGCGGCCGGAATCCGGCATCGTGCAGGATGTCGCACGTGTTCAGAAGGATGAGGGCGTCGTCGTCGACGACCAGCGCGAAGGGGGACGTGTCGTCGGTCATCGCCTGAGAATGGTTGACCTGCGACATAGTTCACGAAACCCGGCGATGTGGCCGCTGATGGTGGTACGGCCTCGGCCTCAGGACTGGCGGGTGTTGGGGCGGCGCGCTACATCTCGAGCAGCAACCGGGGCGCCTCTTCCCCATGCTGGGGGAAAGATGACGACGTCGACCGCCTTGCTGATCCGTCTGCGCGAGATGACCCTCGCCCGGCCCCGCCCGCGGCCGTTCCGATTCGGATTGGCCGTGCTCGCCGTTGTCATCGTGGCCCTTGTTCAGTCCGCCCTGTTCGGCTCTTCGGCCCCGTGGTTCCTCTACACGCCTGCCGTCGTGCTGCTGACGCTGTTCCTGGGACGTGGATCCGGCATCCTCGCGACGCTCCTGTCGGCGATCGGCGCCGGGATGGTCGTAGCGAAGTCTGACGAACCGCTGCTTCTGACGCCCGTGCACTGGTGCGCCTCGATCATCTTCGTCGTCACGACCTTGGGGTTGGTCGTGCTGGTGGAGGCGTTGCGCACTGCCTTGCTGGAGGCCGATGGGCTCCGAGAGGAACGCGAGATGGCGCTGGTCGTCACGGGGAAGCGCGAGGCCTTCCTGGCCGGCGTGCTCGCAAGTTCCACCGACTGCATCAAGGTGCTCGACCTCGAAGGCAATCTGACCTTCATGAGCGATGGCGGCCTTCGCGTCATGGAGCTGAGCGACTTCAACGCCGTCGCGGGATGCCCTTGGCCCGACTTCTGGCGGGATGCCGGCAACGCCGAGGCCGAGACGGCCATAGCGGCCGCGAGGGAAGGGAGCGCGAGCACCTTCATAGGCATGGCGGACACCTACAAAGGCACATCCAAATGGTGGCACGTCGCGGTAAGTCCCATCAGGGGTCCGGATGGCCGCCCCGATCGCATCCTGTCCGTGTCGCGGGACATCACCGAACTGCGAGCCAGCGAGGAGGAGCGGGACCGATTCGTGCGGCTGGCGGAGAACAGCACCGACTTCGTCGGCATGGCGCGCATCGATGGCGGCGTCTTCTACATGAACGATGCCGCGAGGCGGCTCGTCGGCCTGGATGATGCCGACATCGACAGGCTCAACATCACCGACTTCTTCCCGCCCGAACAGGCCCAGACGATCGTGCGGGACGTGCTGCCGCAGGTCGACCGCGACGGGCATTGGATCGGCGAGTTGGACTTCCGGCATTTCCGGACCGGCGAGTCTATTCCGGTCCTCTACTCCGTCTTCTCGATCACCGACGCGGGTGGGGCGCTTCTAGGATACGGCACCGTCACCCGCGATTTCCGCGAGCGTCGTCGCGCCGAGGACGACATGCGGCTGATGAACGGCGAGTTGGCGCATCGGCTCAAGAACGTGCTGGCCGTCGTCCAGTCGGTGGCCGCCCAGACGCTGCGCACCGCGCCCGACACCGAGACGGCCAGCCACGATCTCGGTGCTCGTCTCGTCGCGCTGGGCGCCGCCACGGACGTGCTGACGGACAGCTCCTGGCGATCGGCCGATCTGCGCGAAGTGGCGACGCGAGCACTGCTGCCGCACGGTGGCCCCGGCGGCCGGATCCTGCTGGAGGGCCCCGCCATCACTCTGAAGCCGGAGGTGACGGTCGCCTTCGCGCTCGCGCTGCACGAACTGGCGACGAACGCCGCCAAGTACGGGGCCCTGTCGAACGACGTGGGCACGGTTGCGCTCCACTGGGCGGTGGCCGGCCGAGGGGATCGCGCCGTCCTGTCGATAGTCTGGCGCGAGCAGGGCGGCCCGCCCGTGTCGCCGCCGACGCGCAGGGGCTTCGGATCGACTCTGATCGAGCGGTCGCTCCGCTCGTACTTCCGTGGAAAGGCCGCGACGGACTACCGTCCGGAGGGCTTGGTTTTCGAATTGGAGACGCGGCTTGGAGATGCCGCGATTATGGGTGAGTAGAGGCAGTGGCACAGAGCGAGCCGCGGAGCGGCAACACCATCCTGATCGTAGAAGGAGAAGCGCTGATCCGGTTCGACGTCGCCGCCTTCTTCGAGGAGCGCGACTGGCGCGTGTTCGAGGCGGAAGATGCCGATCAGGCGGTGACCGTCCTCGATCGGCACGCCGACATTCCAGTGGCGCTGATCGACGCGACGGTCGGCGGCCGCATGGACGGACTGAGATTGGCCCATCACGTTCGCGAGCTCTTTCCACCGACGCTCCTGTTCGTGGTGTCCGGTTTGGACCCGGTTCCGCGGGAAGCTCTGCCGGAACGGGCGACCTTCCTTTCCAAACCGTTCGATCCCCACCGCGTGCTGCGCCAGATCGGGCAGGGCCAGGCTTCCCCATGACCGACTGAGCGCGCCCGACATCCGGTGGCTGCGCGTTTCGTCCTTGGGTGGGCTGGGGCAGTCAAGTGCGCCTGGCGACGAGAGCGATGGTCCGCCGGATTACTCTAATCCGGCGTCTCCGCTTGATCCCACTTCGGACCCATGCTTGGCGCGAACCATGGAGGTTCGCTCCGGCCGCCACAAGCTGCGCCCGAGCAGGGCTCAGTACGCCCGGCTCGGCGGCGTGCACGGCCATTGCATGCGGTTGCGCTACGCATGCCTTCAGGATCTGCGGGACCCGTACCGCGCCTGCGGACGGGATCGCGGTGCGCTTGGAGGAGATCGCGGACTTCACGGCCTGGCAGGCCATGAAGGAGCCGGATATGCGGCGTCGTCATGCGCTTGCTGAGGACCGAGGGATCACGAAGTTGCGTGGTCGGATCGCCGCAGGCGATCCGAAGGCCGATCCTGCGGATGTGGGCATCCGTCCTTGGCGTGCCGAGGACGCTTCATCCTTCGGCCGCGCCATCTGCAAGGCGGATCGGATGCGCCGTCTGGCCGAGATCCGCGCCGCCGATCCCGAAGGGATCGGCGCCGTGCCGCTCTCGATCCTGCGCGACCAGGTGACCTTGGCTACCAACCGCGGCTGTGGTGACCTGGGATCGACGCCACCGCGATCGGCTGCCCAATCGGAGATGGGCGCTGGCGAGCATCTCCCGGATAGCCTCCGCCGCTGACCATCTTCATCAACGCTTCGTCTGGACCGCGGCCCGTCCCGGTCCGCCTCGACATGGACGTCGGTCTGTGCCTTATTCTGCGTCCTCGGAGACGCGAAGGGGCAGTCGAAGCGTGGGTGAACCGGAAGGCGCGTTCGTGCGGGGGCCCTGGACCGATCGTCGGAGCGGCAGGAAGCTGCACGGGGACGATCCGCGGTCGGATTTCGAGGTCGACTACGCCCGAGTCATCCACTCCGGTTCGTTCCGCCGCCTCCAGGGCAAGACGCAGATCCTCGCCTTGGGGGACGACGACTTCTACCGGACCAGGCTGACGCACTCGCTCGAGGTCGCTCAAATCGCCGGCGGCATAGTCCAGAAGCTCGGGCACGAACGCGACGACGCGATTCGGGAGCTCATCGCTCCGAAGGCGCTGTTCCCCACCCTGGGCCTGGCGCACGATCTCGGTCATCCCCCATTCGGTCACGGAGGCGAGCAGGCGTTGGACGCGAGCATGGCCGCCGCCGGCGGCTTCGAGGGCAACGCGCAGACGCTTCGCATCCTGACCCGGCTTGAATGCTTCTCGCCAACTCACGGTGCGGACGTGACCCGTCGCACCCTGCTGGGCGTGCTGAAGTATCCCGTCAGGCGATCCGACGTCGTCCGGACGGAGCTGGACGAGGTCGGCCATGCGGCCAAGGCTTACTACGACGATGATCAGGACGTCTTCGACTGGGTGACCGAGCCCTTCTCGGACGGGGACCGCAGAGCGTTGGCCTTGATCAGGGAGCGGCCGTCCGGCCACGCGCGGTCGGTCCACAAGTCGTTCGACTGCAGCCTCATGGATGCGGCGGACGACATCGCGTACGGCGTGCATGATCTCGAGGACGCGATCGCATTGGGGCTGGTGGAGCGCGACCGCTTCGCCGCGGCGGTCGACGAGAAGGTCTGCGCAGGGCTGCTGACCGCGCTGGCGGAACGACCCCTCGAGGATGGCGGAACCTACCATGCTCTGATGAGCGCCCTCTTCGGTGACGAAGGGCGTCGGAAGCGGGCCATCGGCCGCCTGGTGCATCACCTCATCCGCAACGTTTCCGTCCCGATGGTCGACGGATTCGAGCACCCGCTTCTTGCCAGGAGAGTCGCGTTGGGATCGGAGGCACGCGCTCTTCTCGACGCGTTACAGACGGTCATCGTCGACGAGGTCATCGACGCCGCCCGCGTACAGCAGTTGGAGTACAAGGGGCGCAGGATGGTCGCCTCCGTGTTCGAGGCGTTGGCTTCGGACCCGCGACGACTTCTTCCGCGCGAGGTCGGCGCTCTCGTCGATCGCTCGGGTGCACGAGCCATCTCCGACTACGTGGCATCCATGACCGACGGTTCACTGCTCAAGACGTACGAGCGCCTGTTCAGCCCACGCATGGGGTCGGTGTTCGATCACTTCTGAGGATGTAATCGACTCGCCTCGGCGAGCCGATGGAGGCCTCCGAGCCGACCTTCGGAGGCGTGCCCGCCGGACTGGCATGGTACGTTGTGCGAATCGTCTGTCCTTCTCTGGAGGGCGATGACGGTCGATCGGGTGGTCGAGCCGTCCCTCCTTCCCGTGCCAAGTGCACGACGGGGTCGTCGACGAGCGACGTACCGGGTTTTGCCGCGACCCGGGGCCCTGTAGGTGACCGGACCATGATCGATCTCGACCCCTTGGACGCCTTGGCGCTCACCCTCCACCACTCGCCGGGCGTGCAGGCGCTGCTGCTCGGCAGCGGGATCTCCAGAGCCGCAGGCATCCCGACGGGGTGGGAGATCACCGTCGATCTCGCCGCCCGCGTGGGAGCGGTCGAAGGGGCCATGGGTGTCTCTGATTGGCCGACCTGGTATCAGGAACGGTTCGGTCGTCCGCCGCACTATTCGGAAGTCCTCGATGCGGTCGCCTCCTCGCCCGCCGAGCGGCGCTCGATCATCCACGCGTACATCGAGGGCCAAGGGGAGCCCCGCCAGCCCACGCGCGCCCACCGCGCGATCGCGCGATTGGTGTCGTCCGGCGCCGTTCGCGTCATCCTCACGACGAACTTCGACCGGCTGCTCGAAGCGGCTCTGCGGGAGGCCGGCGTGGAGCCCACCGTCATCGCGTCCGATGATGCGATTCTGGGAGCGACGCCGCTGCCGCATTCCCGTTGCACGGTCCTCAAGCTGCACGGCGACTACATGGATGCCCGGATCAGGAACACCGAAGGCGAGCTTGACACCTACTCGGCTCCGATGGACGCGCTGCTTGACCGCATTCTCGACGAGTACGGACTGGTCGTCTCGGGCTGGTCGGGCGAGTGGGACACCGCTCTGCGCAAAGCCATCCTGCGAGCGCCCAACCGTCGCTATCCGTTCTACTGGACGTCGCAGGGCGTCCCTGCTCCTGCTGCCCTCGATCTCGTCGACCACCGTGACGGCCGGCGGATCGTCGTGTCGGACGCGGATGCGCTGTTCGAGCGTCTCACGGGGAAGGTCGAGGCGCTGCGCGCTCTGGACCGACTGCACCCCCGCTCCGTCGCGATGACGGTCGCGGAGGGCAAGACGATCTGCCGCGACGAGAGGTCGGCGCCGGAGTGGGCTGATCTCCTGGCGCGGGAGTTGGAGACGACCATGGACAGGGTGGTGTCGGCCATCCCCACCGACAGGCCGACGACCGATCTGGTGAACGAGGTGGTCGCCCGGATCATCGGCCACTCCGAGGGGCTGCGGCGACTGGTGCTGGTCGGCACCCGTTGGGGAGGCGAGGAGGCCTTCCGGGCCGTGCTGCGGGCCATCGTCGACGCGGGGTCGCCCGCCGACGCGCAGTCGGGCTACACGTACTGGAGTTCCCTGCGCGTCCTTCCTGCATCGATGTGCTTCCACTGGGCGATTGCCGGGGCCCTCATGCGGGAAGACCACGAGCGTCTGGCGCGGATCACGCGACTTGAACTCCCGCGCCGGTACGACGGCTCCGCATCGGCCGCCGTGACGCTCCCGCTGGGGGCGCTGAGGGACGTGGAGTGGAAGTTCCTCCCCGGCTTGGAGCGGCAGTACACCCCCCATAGCTGGTTCTTCTCCAAGCTGTTCGAGCAGGACGCCCGAGACGTGGCGGCCTCGACAACTCAGGCGCAGGAGGCCTGGGATGACGGCGAGTTCTGGATCGCGTTGGAGGCGGCAAGTCGTCGCTTGCCCGAATACAAGAAGAACAGGGGATGGTTCTGGGTCCCGCCGGGTCGCTTCGTCTGGCGTGGCGAAGGTCGACGCCTGGCGGATCGGCTCTCGGCGATCCGGGCGCTGCCCGTCGACGCACCCCAGTACCGGGCGGGGCTGCTCGGCGGCGATGCCGCGGCCGCGTCCGAGATGCTGGAGGCCGTCGAGGACTTCTTCCGCAGGGTCGCATCCAGCTGGCATTGACCGCGCATGTACGCAAGCGGCCATCGCAGTGCGGAGGGCGGCAAGAACGCTCGGCGCTAGCCCCATTGAAGTCACGACATCGCGGCGAGGGAGGCTACACGACTGCTCTACGCGTCCGCAGGCCCCCTCGCCGCGATCCGTAGTGATACGGATGCACCCGTCAGGATGGGATAGTCAGGTTCGCCTGCCCTCGTCGCAGGCCGCGGCGAGGAAGGAGCTCAACTCCTCCACGGCCGCGATGCTCGCCTTGTAGACGATCGACCTACCGATCTTCTCCGAGGAGATCAGGCCGGCGGCCGACAGGATGGTGAAGTGGGGGCTCATGCCGTTCTTGCTGAGCCCCACGGCGCGGGCGATGTCTCCCGCCATCATCCCCTCCGGGCGCCGAGAGACGAGCAGCCGCCAGACATCCAACCTCGTCGACTGCGCGAGCGCGCTCATGATCCGCATGGCCTGCATCTTTTCCACTCCACGGTTGTAAGATGAACAGAGGCCGACGGCAAACGCGTGCGGGTCCACGCCGGACGAAAAAGAAACTAGCAATGTTCCGGAACTATTGAATGTTTAGACGGTTCCTCCATGTGCATGCCGCAGCTGACTGCCGGGCACCCGGACGGCGCGAGGTCGAAGGTTCTCCCTGAACGTTCGTTCGGTGCCTGGGGGCGGGCAAATGACCCCCGAGGACCGTCACGTGAGCCGGATCCTGGACATGCGAGCCACACGGAAGGCTCGAACGAAGGAGCGAAACCATGGCGGACGCAGCCGGCGACGATGGTCGACGGGCGATCTTCAGAGAGGCGGGGCGTCGCGCGAGGGACGAGGCGGTCACCATCTCGCGCATGGCCGAAGCGATGCGCCTCGCCTCCTTCCGAAGCTACATCGCCAGCGCCGTCGACATGATGCCGGCCATCCTCCCCGACGTGACGGCGTCGATCGGCCTCTCGCTGGCGGAGGCGGTGCAACGCCTGCGGCCGACCGCCGCCTGGCCTGCCTGCGCGGGCAGGAACGTCGAGGCTTCTACCCCGCGACCACTTCCATCCTTCGTCGCGCTGGGGAGGCGTTGGTCGGCGACCACCGCAGCCGGGAACGTCCATGCGCATCCGTCCCGCATCGGGTCCGCCCTGCTGGCCGACGGAGCGCTGACGGACTGGGTCGAGATCGTGGCCTGCGGAAGGTGGCTGGAGGTTGCGATGCGCAGCGACGCCTTCGAACTGGCCACGCATGAGGGGGCGGCCCGTCTGAAGCTGGAAGGTCGGCTTCCGGAGGTCGTGCTCGCGACGTGCGCGGGCCGGCGGCTCGATGAAGTCGTCGATCTCCCGCTCCTGCGCGGCCGAAGCCTCCTCATCGACACGGCCGGCGTCTCGGCGGCCGACACCGTCCTCCGCCTCCGTGTCGGTGGTGCGTCCGTCGCGTTCCCGTGGCGGGACTGATCGCGGATCATCCCATCTTCGACTGCACGCGAGGCGTCGGAATGCCTACGGCCGGAGCACCCTCGGGTGGGCCGTCCGGGATACATCGCGCTCATCCTGTCCCGCATTCCCGAACGCTGCTCTCACTGGTGCGGGTCTCGATGGGCGCGTTGATCGTACTTCCGGGAATCGCCGGAACAGCGGCTAGGAGTACAGTTCGAGCTGTGGCCAAAGATCGCCGAGCGACGGCGTCACGCCTTCGCACAGTGCGATCACCTTGCCGTTCTCGAACGCCATCGCATAGCGCGAGCCTGTGACGCCGAGCAGCGTCGCCTTGCGGCAATGAGGTCGCAGCCCCGCCATGTCGTCCTGGATCGACAGCACGTTGGCCGGGTGCTGACCGCGCAAGCCCCACAGGAAGTACTGGTTGTGCCCGCTGACCACGGGCGGCAATTCCCTGCCGTAGAGATCGAGCGCGGCGGCCTCGCCATAGTTCTCGACCTTGATCGCGGTAGCGGCGCGCTCGGCCGGCGGGATGCGCTGCCATGCCGCCTCGACCTGATGGACGTAATCGTGCCAGCCGAGCTGGTCCGCCATGACCTGGGGCAGCACGGTGCCCTTGAAGCTGCGCTCCTGTTGCTGCGGTGCGAACCCGGTCCGCTCGATGTAGGCTTCGAGGACCGGCGGGGAGAGGATCGGCAGCGCCAGCGGCGCGGCGAGCGCGGACAGGGCGATGGCCGCCGCCACGCCGCTGGCGGTCGCAACCCGGCCGAAGCGGGTGCGCATCAGCGGCGCGAGCGCCACCGCGCCGATCGCGAACAGCGTCGGATAGATCGGCGAGAGGTAATAGTCCTTGCCGTGCCCGATCCGCACGATGGCGACCACCACGACCGCGGCGATCACGAGGAAGCGCAGATCGCGCAGGCGCCGCACGGTAAAGGGCGCGACCAGTCCGGCGATCCACAGCGGCGCGAAGGCCGGGTTCATCACCAGCACCTGATTGGCCAGGAACGGCAGGGCGGCGGTGTCGGCGTTCTTGCCTTTGGCCGCGGCGCCGAGTTCCAGGAACGGGAAGCCGTGCGCCCATTGCCAGAGGAACGATGGCGCCGCGATGAAGGCCGCGAGCGCCGCTCCGATCCAGAAGGAAGGTCCCAGCAGCACCCGCCGCTCCGCCGTCAGGAGCAGGCCGAGCGTCAACCCGACCATCCAGAACAGCATGGAATATTTCACCTGCAACGCCAGCCCGGCGACCAGGCCGGCGAGGATCAGCGCGCGATCGTAACCCTCGCGGTTCGCCCTGACCAGCAGCCAGGCGACGGCGGTCCAGGCCAGCGGATCGAACGCCGACGTGTTCAGCGTCGCCGTCAGCCCCATCAGCATCGGCGCGATCGCACAGGCGAGGCCGGCCAGAGCCTGCGCTCGCCCGTCTCCGCCCAGCAATCGGGCGAAGCGCATCGCCAGCCACACCAGCGCGCCGGCCGCCAAAGCGGTCGGTATGCGCAAGCCCTGTGCGCCCAGGCCGAGCTTGTAGAGCGAGGCGGCCAGCAGCGGCACGGCCGGCGGCTGATCGACATAGCCGAAGGCAGGATGCTGGCCGCAGACGATGAAGTAGAGTTCGTCGCGGAACAGATCGTAGCGGCCACCGAGCGCCAGATGCAGGGCGACGACGATCGAAGCCCCGAACAGCGCCGCGGCATCCGCCGATCGGAGGCGGGACACCGTACCGCCCGTCAAGCGCGATGCCCTTGCCGAGCGGCCTGTGGCACCCGGATCGTCCGGCCGGGCGTCCCGCGCGCCCCGAACACCAGCAGCCACAGCGCCAGCGCGGCCTCGCCGATCAGGGTCGGGTCCATCAGGTGTGGTGAGAGCATCCGGGCGAAGGCCGGTGCCGTCAGGTCGGCGACGCTGTTGAGGAGGTAGCAGCCACCAGCCAGTGCCATCAGCGCGCCGATCGCCTTGGGCAGGAAGCCGCTGCGCCACGCCAGCCAGCCCAGCATCAGGCAATAGATGCCGAAGAGCACGAGGCTCACGTCGTAGCCGTCGCCGTGCATCTTGAGCGCGACCAGCGCTGCCGCTTCGCGCTGTGAGTCGCCCAGCGCCACGAGCGCTGGGGACGACGCCAGCAACCGCAGCGGCGCGAGCAGCAGTAGCGCGTCGGCGGCCAACACTGCGATGCCGATCAGGCTGAAGGCCGCCGCCATCCGCGACACGCCGGCATGGACGGGGCGGAACAGGTCGAGGAACAGCGCCGTCACCCCGACATAGCAGGCTAGCATGGCGAGATCGGCGGCGATGCCGGCGCGGAACAGCGGTTCATCGGCGAGGATGGCCCGCGCCGTGGCGGCGGCATCGCTGCCGACGATCAACGCTCCTCGGGATCCCACCTCCGCGAACAGGCCGAACACGATCGTGCCGAGGTACAGCGCGCCGGCGAGCCGCGCGACGGAGGGTGAAGGCATGGCCTCAGCCACGGCGCATGTCCCGCGGCCAGCGGATAGCGACGACGGTGATCGCCAGCGTCAGCGCCATCTCGATCGCCGCCAGCACCTTGTAGAACGGCTCGGAACCGGGGAGGCTGACCGCCATGATCGCGGTGTAGAAAAGGCCGAGGAGGATGCAGGCCCAGCGGCAGATGGACGCCGGCAGCAGCAGCGACAGCGCGACCATCAGGCTCGGGATGGCCATCATCAGCGATACGCCGGTGAGAACACCGGGCGTCGCATGGCCGAGCGGACCCATGCCGCCGTGGTTCATGTCCGCCAGCGTGCCGGCGACGTAGAGGCCGAAATAGTCGCCGTAGATGTAGCAGAACATCGTGGACGCCCAGAGCGCCGCGAGCTTAACTTTCGTTGGCGCCCGATACTCCTCCAGCACTACCAGCCCCTCCACCAGTGTCTTGCGACGATGACACAGTCGTGCCTATGCCGCAACGGTAGGCGGCGCTGGCCGGCTTCGCGCTTCTCGATCCTTGCTGGCACCGGGGTGCCATTTGGCGCTGATGGATCATGCGGGTGAGCGGAGACATCTGCAGATCAGGATCGTTGGCGAACGTCTCGGCCGTCCGTACGACCGTCTCCTGCGGGGAGGATCGGGGGCCGTCCAGGTCACCGTTTCCGAAGGATTGCGCGCCTTCGTTCCATTCGGACGGTAGGAGCTCACCACTCGATGCAGGCTAACGTCCGAGCCGATCAAGTCGACGCGGGGGCTTCTTCCCGTCGTGGTTTCGTGTGATCGGTAGAAGACGGCCTTGTTGGACGGAATGGACGTCGCCCTCGATCATGTAATGCCGCTCATGATATCTATGACCAGGCTCAGGTATGCCGCAGCGACCTCCGCTTTTGCCTGTGGCAGGCAATCAAGGGCGTCTTGCGCCCTATGCAATAATTCGCGGACGGCGTTGACTGCGTTGTCGATTCGAAGTGCGTTCTCACTTGTCATGGCGATATCCCATCAGCTCCCGACCAAGCGGGTATATGATGCGGGGGTAAATCCAGCGTTAACCATAAGGTCAGTCTAACTGTCTAGCGCTTGCGTTCGTCGCCGCGTGCAGCCCGGGTGGGCGGGGCTCGCTTACCACCAGCGTGATCGCGATGACGAACACCGCGTCCGAGGGAAAGGTCAACCGTTCAAGCTTTGCGAGTTCGCGATCCTTTGTCGTCGTTACCCCGATCCGGCATCTTCACCGCCTGCCCTCATAGAGGCAAGACCAAGTACGTGACGACCGCGGCGGGACCGCTCTTGTCGCATCGCTGTCGGCGGGTGAGTCGTGAGAGGCGCTCCACTTCTTCGTTGCTCCATCCCTTTGAGGTAGGCCGGGCCGGCGGTGTCAGCGGATACGCTCGCCGATGTCGACCCGGTTGCCATCAGGGTCGGCAAACACGAAGGCGCGTTGGCCGTATTCCTTGTCCATCAGCCTCTTGATGATCCGGACGCCTTCGGCTTCGCAGATCGAATAGAGCGCGGCCGCGTCGCTCACGAACATGTGCATCACATTCGCGGTCGAGGCATGGTGGTCAGGCTTCCTGCTCAGATGAATTTCGGCCTGATCCTTCTTCAACACCATGAAGCCGACTGGATCACCGTTCTCGAACACCTTCCTGAAGCCTAGGATGCGTGAGTAGAAGTTGTGCGCAGCCTGGATATCCCGCACGCAGATGCAAGGCGCGGTTCGGCCGAACGCGACGTCGGAAATGGAGGGAAACACCATTTTGCCTTCCTCTTCGGGCAGGGACGGCGGTGCGCGTGCCGGTTCAGGAGCGGTGTCCGTCCACCAGCCGTGCAGAACGCCTGATGGCTTGTCAACGCGCATGGCGTGATGCGCCGAGTTTCCCGATGTTCGATCCTGTGCAATACAGCTGGCAAGTCGGTATGAGCCATTCCGTTATCACCAAGCCAGCTGAGCGCGGTGTTCGTCAGACAAGCTATTCCACGTATGTTCTACCCGATGGCTGCGCTGCCCCCCACACATTCCTTTGGTTGGCCGCGCTTCGGCTGAGGCCGTTTGCGGGGTGGCAGGCCGCCAGCGGCCCCATTCATCCCTCCCTTTTTGGGAAAGTCTGGGGGGAATGTCCTCGGATGCCACCAAGCGGTTTCGCTCGACCATTCGCATCAACCGAAACCATCGTGAACAGAGCCGTGGCCGCATGTCGTCTTTCCCCGGATACCAGATCCTCGGCGCTCAGATCCACACTGATGCGCATGGAGCTGCGCCCGGTCATCTGTACTCCGGCAGTCAGCTCGACCATCTCGCCCTCCCGGATGGGGGAACGGAAGTCGATCCGGTCAGATGCCGCCATGACCATGACCGCCCGTGCCTGGCGCGTCGAGGCGATGAAGGCCGCCTTGCCCATCATGCGAAGCGCATCGCCGCCATAGAGGGTGCCGTAATGGTTGGTCTGGTTCGGGAAGATCATCTCGACCGTTCGCAACGGCTGCGTCGCATCGTGCGGAACCGTCTCGCCCATCGGCGGCAGAGGGTCTTCGCCTCCGACCGCGAGGAGCGTGAAACGGCCTCGCGTACAAAGCCGTCGTTCGCCCGATACCGGCGCCTCTGCGATCAGTTCGACCTCGACGTCGAGCGACTTCCGCCCCACCCGCACGACCCGACCGGTCACCTCGACCATGTCGCCGATCCGGGCTGGCGCCGCGAAATCGATCTTCTCCGAAGAGGCGGTGACGAAGGCCGCGCGGCCGTGGCGTGAGGCCGCGAGAAAGGCGACCTTGTCCATATGCGCCAAGGCCACACCACCGAAGAGGGTTCCGTGGTGATTGGCATCACCGGGAAAGACCATGTCGATCAACTGGATGGGGGTGCTTTGATGTTCCTGCGGCATCCTGGTCCTCAATCATTCGCGAGGTAATCCAGACGCCGGCAGCCAACGGGAGAGATGTACCTCTCCCGCAGCAACGCAGCGGCCAGACCGGGCACCCCGCCGGTGGTCGTCATGGCGTCGAAGGCAGGTCTCCTGGCTCGCGGGTCGTCACGGAAATCCCGGCCTTCCCGACGCCGAAGCGCCAGTGGCACGCGAGGGGATTTCTACTCGCCGCTTACAGTTGCGGGGGCAGCATCGGCATCGAACCGATTTCCCGTCTTAGCCTTCGGCCATGCGGCGAAGGAACCTTGACCGTACCGGGGTCGCAGAAAACGTCCCTTCGGGTCAAGGTCAGGGGGAATTTCCGACTGCGCGCGGCGTACCTTCCACAGTCGACGATCGACCTCAGGAACAAGGCCGGCGTCCTTTCGAATGTCACCCCGAGGCTGAGCGACGCTTCTCCGTCAGGAAGTCGACCAGAGCGCGCAGCTTCGCCGGCATCTGCTCGCGGGTCGGGAATTGGAGCTGGAACCCGTCGCATGATGGAGCCACCTCGCCAATACGCCTATCGGCCGACCGCTGGCGACATGCTCGCGCACCGCATGACCCATCTGCGTCAAGCCGGCGCCTAAGTCGCTGAAACAATAGAACATTCCATGTATCCCGTTGATCCGGTTGGGATTCTTGTCCGGTGGACGAATTGCTGCTATGCTTATGAAGCGGGTCATGAGGGGAGCGCCGCCGGATGGATGGCACTTTCACCGATCCGAGTCTGGATGATCGGCTCGAACGCCTGCTGGGACTTCTGGGCTACCTCGGTGACCCCGACTACCGCACCGGCATCGGTCCGCGAGAAGCGGGCCCGCTTCGGCATTCGCTCGACCTCGCCTTCGAGCGCATCGGAGTGGTGGGTGCCCTCACGCCCCGTGCGCCGCTCGCGAACCAGACGCATGCGGCTGTCGACGAAAGGCGAATTCCCGTCGTCTACGTCGTGACGGCCGCGGACGAGGACGAGGCGGATGCACGCCATCGCGCCATCTGGTCGCAGTCGGTCGTGCCGCAGATATTGATGGCCACCCCGGCCGGCTTCTCGCTCCGCAACGGCTTCGACTACCGGCAGAAGGGAGCGCTCCATCCCTGGTCGGAACTCGACGGTTCGGGCCTTCCGCGTGAACTCGTTCCGCTGACGTCGCTTGCGATCCGATCGTCCTCCTCCTGGCGCAACTTCACCATCCCCAACCGGGTCGATGCCCGGATCGCCGCCGACATTCGCAATCTCAGCGTCAAGGTCCGCAAGGACCACCCCGGTCTCGGTTCCCGTCCAGGTCTTGTGAACGCCCTGATCGGTCACTTCCTGTATCTCAACGTACTCGTCGACAGGGGCGTCCTGGACCAGGCCTGGATCGATGGTCTCACCGACGCCGACGGCAGGCGCCTCTGTCCCGACATAACGCTGAGGGACATCGACCCGACCCAGCGCGGGTCGGCGTGGCCGGTCGAGCAGGTCTGGTTGCTGTTCGATGCGATCGACGGCGTCTTGAACGGTTCCATCTTCCCTATCGGGAAGAATGAACGCGAGCTGGTCACGACCGAAGTCTCCGACCTCGTCCGGAGAGTGCTCCGATCGGATACGCTGACCGAGGACGGCGGGCAACAATTCTCCTTCATCGACGTCGATTACGCCGTTCTGCGGAGCGAGACGATCTCCGCGATCTACGAGTGCTTCTTCGACCTCGAGGGCGATGGAGAGCGAAGGAATCACGGCGCGTTCTACACTCCTTCCTTCCTGGTCGACTATGTCGTACAGGAAGCCGACCGCATCCGTTCGTTGGATCGGAAGGCACGCGTCCTCGATCCGGCCTGCGGATCGGGAGCGTTCCTGGTTGCCGGCTACCGTCACATCCTCGAAGCCGATCGGGCCGATGGAGCTACGTTATCCCCGATGGAGCTGGGCCGCGTTCTGAGCGACTCCATCAGGGGGGTAGAGCTCAAGGCGCAGGCTGCGAACGTCGCGCGGTTCAGCCTGTACCTGACCATGCTCGACTATCTTCCGGGAAGGACGTTGGCGTCGCTCGCTGACGAGCTCGGCGATCGCCAGCTGTTCCCGGACTTGTCCCACAACATCATCGACCAGGACGCGTTCGAGCTGCTGCCAGATGCATTTGCCGCGCGAGCCACCCACGTCTTCGGCAATCCACCGTGGAACCGCTACGCCCCGGCATCGCCCGCCGCGGCATACGCGGCCTCTCTTCTCAAGCGACTGCACGACACCGTTGTCGACGAGCAGGCACAGGCGGAGGTTTTCTACTGGAGAGCCATGCTGGACCTTGCCGCCGAGGACGCCGTCATCGCGTTCGTGATGCCTACCAAGGCGTTCATTGCCCCAGGAGCGCGGCATTTCCCCCACGCCGTCGCTACGCGCACGCGACTGCACGGCGTGGCGAACCTGACGAGCTTCCGGCGCAAGCTCTTCCAGGATGCTGGCGAGGCCGCGACGGTCGTCTTCGCGTCTCCGGGAGCGCCCGGCCCTCTCGCGATGGGATGGCGTTTCTCTCCCCAGCTTTCTGCGCAGCCGCTAGGCGCCGATGGACGGCCATGGGCTATAGTGATCGATAGGAGCCAGGTCGAACGCTTCCATCAGGCCGAAATGTCCGCCGCCGACTACGAGTGGTACCGGGATCTGCTTCTCCAGCCGCTGGACCGTCGCATCGTCGCGGCTCTGGAGACGAATGGATCGGCCAGGTCACCGCTGAACGTGTCCGCGTTCCTGAAGGCGTCCCATATGCACGTTTCGACAGGCGAGACCTGGAAGAGGACGGGGTTGCCCGAAGACCTGGTGCTGGGGACGCACGGCGACAACGACTTCAGGTTGCGGCTGGGTCTGTCGGACGCCGAACCGCTCGGATTGGACGAGGAGGTGTCCACGAACTATCAGATACCCGACGAACTCTTCGACTCTCTGTCCGATCGGTTCAGGGCGATGTTCGGTGGACCGACGCTCTTCATGCCTCGATCACAGGCCACCCCGCACGTCGTCGGACGTGCGGCGTTCAACGCCTCCATCCAAGGCATATACTTCACCGGCACACAGACCCCCGAACCGGAGCGTCGCGAGGTACTGCGCGAATTCGCCCTCTACCTCCGCACGGGCGTCGGTCGCTATATGGTCTCCCTCTTCGGACGCAGCTGGATCGCCGATCAGCGCCGCTTCGAGACACCCGACCTCAAGCGGCTGCCCTTTCCCTACAAGGATCGGAACGAGCTGTTGCGAATGCCGGTGTCCGACTTCTTCCGGAACGGCAAGGAGGATGTCGAAGGCTTCGCTCTCTTCGCCGGCGAGCGACTGGGCATGCCGCCATTGTTCGCGCAGGCGGTACTGGAGCACCGCTCGCTGCGAGAGCGTGCTCAGAACGGAAAGCGTCTCCCGGATTGCGACACCGTCATGAAGGACGCGGACTTCGTGAGGTACGCCGATGCGCTGCGCGACGAGCTTGGCCACCTTCTCGCGCACACTCCGCTCAGCATCCGTCTCCTTGCCCCCAACGTCGGTGGTCGCGAGGTGCAGGTCGTGCTCGCTCCGCCGGGCGTCGACGTGGCCGTCGTCGGGACGCCGGACGCGATGCCCGATTTCGGGTCCCAGGCTGCCATCGAGCTTACCGAGCACGTCGAGTACGCCGTTGCCCACATATTCAAGCCTGACGTGAAGACCGCCTGGACGACCGACCGGGCCTATTCCGATGCGATCGGCGTCGCGAACAGGGTCATGGCCGCTTGAGGGCGACGCCCCCGAGCGTGGCGTCGACGATGCCGGGCGGTGCCGGCTACCTCGACCGTGTGCGCGCGCAGGTCTGGGACGAGTTCGTGAGGAATGTCGTCGCCATGCTACAATGTGCCGCCGCGAGGGTCGCGGCGGATCGACCCGTCGCGTTCTCGACGCGCAACGGATGGTGGGGAGAAGGCGGTCACAGGGTCCTCGGTCACGACGTGCGCATCCCGCTCGAGAACGCGGTGACCGACGCGTTGGTACGGTCCTGTAAGGATCTGCTGAGGAGACGCCGCCCCAATCATTTCCTGGTACAGAAGCAGATATTCGTGGTGCAGCAGCAGCCGCGCGAGGTCCAGGATCGACTCGGCAGTGCCGCCTACACGACGGACATCCAGTTCGCGTCGAGCTCGGTCCCGGATCTCGACCTGCGCATCGAGGCCAAGAGATTGCTGGGCGCCAGTCACTTGGGCGACTACCTCGGGAGCGAAGGTCTGCTGAGGTTCGCACACCGCGAACCCTACACCGTGCAGCCGGTCGGCATGATGCTCGGTTACGTCTTCCAACACGATCCAGCGCATTGGTCGGCCCGCATCGATCGTCAGATGCCCTCCTCTTCTTCGGCGCTCCAGCGGCTGAAGGTCGGTAGATGGAACATTCCGGGCGGCATCTTGGGTAATCCGACGGTCGGGGACGTGCTGGTCCTTCACCTTCTCGTAACGCTGCCAAGTCGACCCGACGCACGCCTCCTGCCGCAGAAGCCTCCGACCGTCCGTCGACGCCGCGCAGTGCCGTCCGCCCCGCTTCCAGAGTAGCCACCGACGGACGGAACCAGGCGGTTGCCACGTGAAGGCCGCCGAACGTCGGCTGCGACCGTGCACGGCAACCAGCGGCCTGACGATCGCGCTACGTGGGTCGACGTGATGCATCGCACTCCGGCGAACATTTCGCGGCAGCCTCTGCGCGATGGATCGATCCGGCACGTCGGCTCCGACGTCAGTCGCGCGTCCGCGGGAGGCGGCCCTTGGCGTGATCGACCGGCTCATCGACGCGCTCTTGACTTGATGAGATAACATATCAATCGCGATGTTTGCTTGGTTTGTTGGGGAAAAACGTCTTGATTGCGAGGACGAAGAGGCGCGCCACGGCATTCGCGGCGGCGACCGCGTTGACGGTGGGCATGCCGGGGACAGCGTGGAGCCAGGAGCTCGCATCCGAGCGGGACGTCGAACGCGAGGAGCGCGAACGCGGTCGCAACGACGACATCTTGGTCACCGGCCGCTCGCTGGAGGAGGAGGGTGCCGCGCTGCCGGTACAGGTCCTCACCGGCGAGGAGCTCGCGCACCGGCGACAAGGTGGCCTGGGAGAGACCCTCGCTGGTCTGCCAGGAGTGCATCTCGACAGTTTCGGTGGCGGTGCATCGCGACCGGTGATCCGCGGCCAGACCACGCCGCGCATCGAGATCCTTACGGACGGCGCCAACCTGTTCGACGTCTCATCCATATCTCCCGATCACGCCATCACCACCGATCCGCTGCTGCTCGACGCGATCGAGATCCAGCGCGGACCGGCGGCCATCCGCTACGGCGGGAACGCCACCAACGGCGCCGTCAATCTGATCGACGGCAAGGTGCCCAAGACGGTGCCGGTCGGCGGCCTGACCGGCGCAACCGAAGTGCGTCATGGAAGCGGTGACGAGGAGAAGACGGTCGTCGGCCGCCTAACCGCTGGGATCGGCCAGTTCGCATTCCACGTGGAAGGCGCACGGCGCCGCGCCGAGGACTACGACGTGCCCGACGCCTTCGGCAGCGACAAGCTGCGAGACTCGTTCGCGGACAGCACCAGCTACGCCTTCGGGGCCTCCTGGATCACGCCAAGGGGATATCTGGGCGCGGCGTACTCGAGGGTGGGGAACGAATACGGACTGCCCGGCCACAGCCACGCAAACAGCGCTTGTCACGGCGACTACTACTCCGATCGGCTCGACTTCCACTGTCGACCGCACGGCAGCATCGGCTACAACGTGACCACGCCCGATGACCTCACCGCGTTCATCCGGCTGCGCAGTGACCGCATCGATGTTCGCGGCGATTACGACGATCCGCTGCCCGGACTGGCGCACCTTCGGCTCCGTGGCTCGTACACCGATTACCGCCACGACGAGATCGACGGGACGACCCTGTTCGCCCGCTTCACCAACGAAGTGTGGGATGGTCGGGCCGAATTCGCGCATAGGGCGTTCTTGGGCTTCGCAGGCGTCCTGGGCATCCAGTATACCGACGCCACGTTCGGTGGGCTCGACGTCAACGCCCTCCACTTGCCGACCACGGACTATTACGGCTTTTCGGGAACGCTGAAGCGCCGCACGGAGAACGTCGGCGTATTTCTCAGCGAAAGGCGCGCCTTCGGCCGTGTCGACGTCGAGATCGCGGCGCGCAAGGACTGGCGAACGATCCGCACGCCCATTCCCGGCGCGTTCTTCACGAACGTTCCGGAAGAGGACCAGGCCTCCTACGTCGAATACTACGGCGCGGAGTGGCGCAAGGTGATCGAAGCGGACCAACGTAGCTATTGGCCCGAGAGCAATCCCGATCTTCGGCACGATCCGTTCTCGGCATCGTTGGGCGCCACTTGGAACGTTCGAAACGGTTATGCCGTCGCAATGACGGTCGCGCGCACCGAGCGCGGTCCGACCGTTCGAGAGCTATTCGCGAACGGGATGAACCTGGCGACCAACAGCTATGAGCTGGGGTTGACTCAATCGCCGGCGTCCTTCCTGGGGTTCTTTCCCGACTTCCCGATCCAGTTCGCGCCTAGCGCGCCGGGTCTCATGGAGAAGACCAATTCGATCAATCTGACCCTTCGCAAGTTGGGCGGCCCGTTCGAATTCGAGGTCGGACTGTTCCACCAGGACGTCAGCGATTACGTCTTCGCTCGATTCATCCAGAGCGAGAGCGAGACCGGCGTGCGCGCCAACATGCTCGCCTACAACGCCGCCGACGCGGTGTTCCGGGGGATCGACGGGCAGATGAGCTACCGTCTCGACTCCGCATCGCGGCTGACTGTCTTCGGCGACTACGTCGACGCTGGCTTGAAGAGGAGCGACGACAATCTGCCGCGTATCTCACCCGGCCGGTTGGGCGCGCGCTACAACCATGGCGCCGGGCCGTTGACCGGGGAGCTGGAATACTACCATACGTTCGAGCAGGACAGGGTCGCCGCCTATGAGACGCGAACGCCGGGTTACGAGATGGTCAACGCCACGCTCAGCTACCGCTTCGACCTGGGACGGACCAAGGGGGTCGAGTTCTACGTTCGCGGCACCAATCTGCTCGACGAGCTTGCGTTCGTGCACACCTCCTTCGTCAAGGATCAGTCGCCGCTGCGAGGTCGCAACTTCGTGATCGGGATGCGCCACGCATTCTGACGTGTCCGGGTGCGGCAGCCGCCCTGCCGCGACCTTTCCAGGAACGAACGACCGTGGGGCGCCCGATGCTCCCCGTGTGGGATGGATCTTCGGAGATGGTCTTCCGCCACCTCGGAGAGGGGCGCCGGACGACGAGACGACGCCGCGTTGCAGGTCCTTGCGCCGTACAACTTGGTCAGGAGTCGGATACGTCATTTGCGCGCCTAGCTCACGAAGGGCCGAGATACGGGCCGAAGCGTCGCGGAACGGCCTGCCGTCGCCGTCGCGCTACATCCCGCTGTCGAGCGATTTCCGTTCTGATCATCGGCTAGACCAACCTTGCGTTCCGGCAGAGGATCTGATCGGCGTTCTCATCGACCTCGGCCCCCAGCCTGCGCCGTAGTCGCCCGCCGCTGATCGCCCATCATGATCGCTGCTGCTGATCCGCCGGAACCTGCCTGCCGCCTGTTCCGATCACGGGGGGGCCGCCCACCCCCGAACGCTGCCTTCGCCGGCGCAGGTCTTGATAGGTCCGTCGATCGCGGTTCCGTGAAACGCCGGAACGGCGACTAGGGGCTGACGACGCCCAGGTAGGCGGTGATCGTCAGGACCGACATGATCGTCGTGCCAAAGACGACCCGAGACGTCGTGCCGGCTTCCCGGCCATAGAACTGAGCCACCATGAACGGCCCTGTTCCAGTGGGCAGCGCGGCCATCAGTACGGCCGTGTACGTCGATGCCGGTGCGACGTGGAGGACGTGCCGGGCGAGTGCCCATGTCGCAAGCGGCTGCACCAGCAGCTTTAGCGTCATCAGCAACGTGACCGCTCCGTCGGGCATGTTCGCACCATCCCGCTTCTCGTCGAGGAAAAGGCCCAGCGCGACCAATGCGCAGGGTGAAGCGGCGGCGCTCAGCAGGGTGAGAAAGCGGTCCATCGGCGCAGGCACTGCGATGCCGAATGCGAGGAACACGCCGCCCAGCAGGGGTGCGATGAGCAACGGGTTCGAGGCGAGCGACCTTCCGACCTTAATCGCCAGGCGACGGGGATGCCGCTCGGTCTGCATACCGACTTCGATGAGGATCAGCGCGACGGCGAACAGCACGCAGACGGTCAGGATGGTCGCGATCAGAGTAGGCGCCAGCGCATCGGCACCCAGGACCGCCGCAGCCAGAGGAAAGCCGATGAAGCCGGTGTTGGCGTAGGCAGCGTTCAGGCCGTCGATCGTCGCATCAGCGAGATGCCGCGAGCCGCGGAGCCGCAACAGGAGGGCGAGCAGGAACACCGACCCCGACCCGATGCCGAAGGCCGCCACGAAGCCGGGCTGCCATATCTCTTTCCAGCTCGCCTTGACGACGACGTCGAACAACAGCGCCGGCAGTGCGAGATGGACGACGAAGCGGTTCAGTTCGCCGGTGGCGTGCGGTCCAAGCACGCCGATCCGCCGCGCGCCCCATCCGGCGAGGATTAGCGCGAAGATCGGCAGCACGACGGGAAGGACGGATGGCATGGCGGTACTCAGGTTTTCAGGCGCAAGCTCGCTAGGCCCTGACGTCGATGCTTTCCAATGCCGTTCGTTGGGTCCATTGATGCATCGCAGGCATGGTTGATCTCCGCCACATCCGGTATTTCACGGCGGTTGCCGAGACGCTGCACTTCGGCCGCGCTGCTGAGCGCCTGCACGTCACCCAGCCCGCGCTCAGCCGGCAGATCGCTGCGTTGGAAAGCCTCCTGAGCGTGAAGCTGATCGATCGTTATTCTCGTCGAGTCCGGCTCACCCACGCCGGTGCCCGCTTCCTCATCGATGCGCGCATGATCCTGGCCAGCGTCGATCAGGCGTGTCGCAATGCGAAGGCGGCGGATGCGGGCGAAATCGGCGAGCTGACGATCGGCTTCATGATGCACGCCGCCTTCAGCAGCGTGCCGGCACTCACGCGACGCCTGCTCGCGGAACGCCCAGGTGTACGGCTCCACCTGCGGGAGACGATGCCCTCGTTGCTCGTCACCGAGGTTCTGGAGGGGCGGTTCGATGCCGGGATCAGCTTCGGCCCCGGGCACGTTCGTGGACTTGCAACGAAGGTCCTGCACCGCGAACCTCTGTGCCTGGCGGCACGAGCGGACCACCGGCTCGCCGGCAGGATGGAGATCACGCCGGACGACCTTGCCGACGAGCCTCTGATAGCGTCACCGGCTGACGTGGCGCCCGCCTTGCATCAGGCGATCGTCGGCTATCTGGGACTGGACGGGCAGGAGTTGTGCGTCCGCCTGGAGGCGCAGCTTCAACAGACGATCGTCGGTCTCGTGGCTGAAGGGATCGGCATCGCGCTGGTGCCCCAATCCCTGCGAAATCTCGCCCCGGAGGGTGTGGTGTTCCGTACCCTGTCGAACGCGCCATCGGTGGAGCACATCCTGTTCTGGCGAAGCTCGAACGGCAACCCGGTGCTGCCTCCCCTCTTCAAAGCGGCTGAGGCGATCGCTTCCTCGATAGGCTGACGGCGGATCGTCTGCCTTTCGCAAGACGTCCGGGAATCATCGCCGAGGCGATGACCCCTTGCGGGATCGTGGGCGGCGAGCCGACTTCACGGATCCGCGAGCCGTGACCGGCTTGGCTTCATGGATGAAACCAAGCAAATAGTTCAGATTATCCGGAACAATTGAACCATCTGCTCTTTCATCCACGGCTACCGCGGCGTGGGAATCCGCGCGGGTCGACCGATCGCATAGAGGAGTTTCGCTACATGGGAGAGGTGTCGGAGGAGGGGCGCAACGATGGTTCGAAGTTCCTCGAAGCGGAAGGTCGTGACGATGCTCGCAGCGACGGCGTCGCCACCTCGAATGACCTGCGGGTTCTCTATCCTCTCAGGCTGGACGAAGGGCCGACCGGCGACGGCGATGGCAGAGGTCCGTACGTCGGGGTCGCCATCGACGTCGAGACGACCGGGCTCGACCATCGTCGCGGCAAGGTCATCGAGATGGCCATCCGACGTTTCCGCTACGATCGTCAGGGCGTGATCACCGACATCGACGAGGCCTTCCAGTGGCGCGAGGATCCGGGCGAGCCGCTCTCCCCGGAGATCGTGTCGCTGACCCGCTTGACCGACATCGATCTCGTCGGCGAGGAGATCGACGAGGACGGAGCGACGCGGCTCCTCAACTCCGCCAGCTTCGTCGTGGCCCACAACGCCGCGTTCGACAGGAACTGGGTGGAGGCGCGCCTCCCGGGCGCGAAGGGGCTGCCCTGGTGCTGTTCCATGCGCCAGATCGACTGGCGCAGGCGGGGCTTCGATGGCCGCGCGCTGGGCTATCTGCTCGTCCAGGACGGCTTCTACCACAATGGTCATCGGGCATCGGCGGACGTGGACGCGCTGATCCAGATGCTTCGGCACCGTGATGGCGACGGTACGACGGCCCTCGCCGAGATGGTGGCGATGGGGGCGCGGGACAGCTTCGTCGTGCGGGCGAAGGGAGCGCACTTCGACATGAAGGACGAACTGCGCGCGCGCGGCTACCGGTGGGATGCCTCCGACGGCATGAAGGTCTGGTGGC
Organism: Sphingomonas cellulosilytica; assembly: GCF_052321755.1. Classification (NCBI taxonomy): domain Bacteria; kingdom Pseudomonadati; phylum Pseudomonadota; class Alphaproteobacteria; order Sphingomonadales; family Sphingomonadaceae; genus Sphingomonas; species Sphingomonas cellulosilytica. Next base: position 171,506 of record NZ_JBQRTT010000003.1, on the reverse strand, counting down.
GCGAGGTCGATCGCGACGATCTCGTTCAGGAACGCTTCTGGCTCGCCGCCAACGTCTACGCCATGGAGGCGAAACCGGCGTCGACCGGACCGCTGGTCGAGCGCGTTACCGCCCGCGAACGGTTCCGCTGACCCAAGGCTCATGCACGCGCCGGTCGCGGATCACGACAGGCGACGCCACGATCAACGCGCCATCTGAGGATGGTCAGCCGCAAGTCCTCATCATACCTTCTCGCAACGGCGCGTCCGCCAGGCGGCCCCCCCTTCGCGATACGCCGTATCCGATCGCCTCCCGAGGCCAATTCTTTTGCCATCGGTCGTACGCCAGGCGGACGTTCGGCGGCTGCGCGCCATCCCGCCACCGCAAGGCGACAGTTTCCCGATGGACGTGACCGCTCAGCTGGGCTCGCTGCACGACGGCCCACGGCTGCATCATCTTCTGCTCGGCGACATGCTCGTAGGCTGGTTGCGCAGCTGAACCGCCACCGGATCCCACGACCGGCGCATCGTAGGGCTCGGCGGACCATGGCGTGGCGCCGACTACGGCTGCGGCTGCGCCCGCGTCGCTTGAGGACTGATCGGCACAATCGCGATCTCGCCTACGCCCTGGTGCGAATGAACCGTGGGTGCCGTGATGATGGGATCCATCGGCTCGCGACGCGGGCAAGCCGTCGCCTAAGCCCGCACCGGGCGACCTGCTGCGAACGTCTCAACCCTTGATCGGCCTCGGCCAAGGGGCCGCGCGACCGTCCGCGCATGCGCTTGGCGCCCTCGCCTGACCATCGTCCCGACACCGCTCCACGTTGCGCGAACAGCCAAGCGTCAGGGCCGCCACCACTACGATTGCGAAGTTCCTTTTCATCGTTGCATCCTCCTGTGTTGGTTCATGGTGCTGTTCGGCTCGACCAGATCGATTCCCGTCCAGGCTCGAACGGTGGCGAGGTCGGCGCCGAACTCCCGCGGAACGCGGGCTATCGGGTTCTGGGGAGGACCGCCGATGCCGGTCCGGCCTGCGGGCGACGGTCGCCGAGACTGCCGAACGATCGTCAAACCGTAGCGCGGTAATAATGGTTCCGGAACCTTTGAACTAATCGAGCTTTTATGCTCGTGACGTGGGGCGGACCCGAGCGGGGTCCGACACGGAGCAAGGGAGGTTCGAGATGATCGCCATGTCGCACGACCATGTTGAAGGTTCGGTATCTATTGAGGACGTCGCGCCGACGTATCACGATCCACTCGGCCGCGACCGGGTGGACGATCGCGTGGTGCTGACCACGGATCGCGCGATCTCGAGGGTGGCGCTCGTAGCCGCCGAGGCGGGCGCGAGATACCAGCGCGAGTCGGCGTCGCGCGATGCGATGACGTGGATGCTGGCTCCGCGGGACGTGTTCGGCGGCGCGAGGCCGATAGATGCCTGCCTGGAGCGCACGGACTGCGTCCGCGGCATCCTCGTGCACGGTCTCGGCCTCGGGCTCGACGTGGACCGTGAGGCGGTCGACGCGCTCATGTCGGGCGGCCTCGACGACGACTTCGACGAGGGCGAACCCGACTACCTCTACGAACGTGGCCGAAGCGCGGAGTCGGAGCGGGCGGCCTCCAGGCGTGCACGCCGCCTCCGTCTCTACACGGCCACCATCCTCGACAGTCGCGACAACGTGATGATCCAGGCCTTCCACGCGTCCATGGCGCGCAACAGCCGCGAGGTGCGATCGAGGCTCGTCGGTCGCTACGGTCCCGACGTCGCCGACGTCGCCGACATCCGGCTGGGTTTCCCGCGGGCGTCCCCGATCGTCCTGGCGCTCGTCCCGGAGGCTGTCATCGAGCTCATCCGGCGTACCGAGATGGAGTGGGCCTCGCCGGCCGCGCTCACGTTCGGCGTCGACATCCAGCAGTGCATCCAGGCCTGATCGCGTCACCCGGTGATTGGCGGCGCGCCGCGACCATCCGCTCTCCGACGGTGCGGCTGTCGACGCGTGCCGTTCCGACGGGCGTAGCTCGTCGGCATGACGCCTCTTCCAAAGGGGGGCTGTCGAAATGGAGCGGGTCCACGGCGGTCCCAGCGGGACGCGGGAGACCTGGCCCGATCAGATGATGAGGAGTGTTCTTGGCCATGAAGGATGAAATCGACCCGACCATCGACGAAGCCCCCATTTCCGATCCGGGTGATAGGGCTCGTCGCGACATGCGGAACGTCGACCAGCTTTGCGGTCAGCTGCGCCGCGCCGTCTTCAGGCGCTACGTCAGGAGCCAGCTCATCGAGATGTCCTCGCCGGTGGCTCACCTGCTCGACGGCTTCGGCCTCGACCTGCCGACGGCGCTTCGCCGCCTCTACCCCACGGCGTCGTGGCCGCGCCTCGCGGGCGACGTCGAACCGCATGCCGCATCCTTCGCCAACCTGCGACGCGGCGGCACGCACGTCGGATGGCCGCGCTCCTCGCCGGCCGACGCCCGGAAGGCTCCGATGGGCAGCCTCGTTCTGAAGAAGGAACCATCCTCCGAGATCGCCGAGGTGAAGCTCGTCGGCAGGTGTCTCGAGCTTCTGGTCATGGGCGAGACGTTCGAGTTTCACACCCAGGCGGGACGGGGCCGCTTCGTGCATCGCTCCAACCTGCCCGCAACGATGTGGTCGTCCGTCACCGGGCGTCCGCTCGATCAGGTCGTGCGCCATCCGCTCCTCTACGGTCGCGGCTACGTCGTCGATCGCTCGGGGGATCACTTGCAGGGCACCTTCTTCGAGTTCGACGTCGGCACCGAACGTGCGACCATGTCGTCCTGAAATCGCCGGATCTGCCACCTTTCCAATCAACGGATTTGGAGATGACTCGACATGCTGACTCGTGACCTGATCGACCTCCGCAGCGCAGGCGACCAGGCCGGCTTCGTTTGCTCATCGGTGGTGGACCCTGTGTCGGAACGCGGATCGGGCGGGCCTCCTCCGCTTCCGAGCGCCACGACGGATGGCTTCGCGCTCTTCTCCGAGGCGCTGACCGCCCTTTCGAGGTGCGGCGACGTGGTGAATGCCGCCGCCGACACGACCGCCAGGAGTTACGTCTGGGGGGCGGCGGGCGCCCTGCGGCACGCGATGGCGTTCCTGTCGCGCGAAGGTCTGCTCACGGAGACCATGCCTGGCGAGGAGTTCACGACGCGGAGGGTGGGGACCAGCGAGCTGCTGGGCGGCGCTCAAGGATGGGACACCGCTCTGCGGTGCAGACTTCCCGACGGGAGCGAGGGGCGTGCGTCTGCGCTCTGGCCGATCGAGGATGCCGAGAAGGGCGTCTGGCTGAGACCGGATGCGGAACTCCCCGGACTGTGGCGGCGGGGCCATGTGAGGCTGACTGAAGACTGCATCGTCTTCGACGACGGTGCCCAGCCGGATGGCGGGGCCCTTCCCGACGGCGGGCCCGATCTCGGCAGGGACCTGATGTCCGCGGGCGTGCCGAGCCTGCACCGTCGCCCCGCCTTCGCGGTCGCGCTGGAGATCACCCTGGCCTCAGGGTCGTGGTGCCATCTGGATTCAGGCCGCCGCTGGTTCGCTGATCCGCATACCGCTCGCTCGATCGTACGGATCCTAGGGGCCACCCTGACCATCGACACCGCCACCGCGCGACGTCTGGCGGGGGTCGTCGATCGCGAGGCGCTGCTGCTGATCGAGCGCCAGGGATGGCGCCACGTTCCGACTCCTTCCGTCTAGCTGGCAGGGCGATCTGCGCTGACGGCGCGCGCTCCTTCTGCCCGTGCCGTCCTTCCCGAGGGTCTCGAGTGGGTGAGCGCTTCCGTTTTCACGGCGCGGACGTTGCCGACGCCTCTTCGATGCGGTATCGAGCCGTCGTCGCGCAAAACGGCCGTCCTGGGATCTTCGCACGTCCCCCGACCCGCCGCAGGCACGTCCTCCGTTGCTGTCGCACGGTGGGCCAGCGTCTCCAGGACAATCGTCGGCACCTCGGGTGCGGCAGCGGGCGGAGCGCACACATGCACAGTGACATAGCCATAGTCGGAGCCGGTCTCGGTGGTCTGATGCTCGCGCGGGTTCTTCACGTGAACGGCATGACGGCTTCGATCTACGAAGCCGAAGCTGCGCCGACCGCCAGGCGGCAGGGTGGATTGCTGGACATCCACGTCGGCACCGGACAGCTCGCGATCCAGGCTGCGGGGCTGCATGGTGACTTCCTCAGGCTTGTCCGACCGGGAGAGGACGCCAAGCGCATCGTGGATGCCCATGGGACCGTCCTCCATGACCATGCCGGCGATCCTGCATCCTCCAGACCGGAGGTCGACAGGGGCGCCCTTCGTGAGATGCTGATCCGCTCCCTTCCCGACGGCACGATCCGATGGGGGCGGAAGGTCGCTGCCTTGACGCCGCTGGGAAGCGGTCGGCACGGGATCCGCTTCGCCGATGGGAGCGCGGACACCACCGACCTTCTGGTCGGCGCGGACGGCGCTTGGTCGAAGGTGAGGCGGCTTCTGACCGACGCCAGACCTCTCGACACGGGGATGTGCCTGGTCGAGATCGAACTTGCCGCGGACGACCCCAGGAACGCGGCGAGCCTCGCGGCGATCGGCAGCGGCACGATGATAGCGGTGGCTCCGGGTCGCGGCATCCTGGCGCATCGCAACGCCGATGGCGGCGCGTCCGGCTATGTGGCGCTCAGGCAGACCGAGGACGGCATCAGCGATGTTCGCATCCTGGATCCTGATTCGTGTCTGAGGATGATCGCCAAGCGGTTCGAGGGATGGTCGCCCGATCTGGTGGCGTTCATCGCGAACAGCGTCGCAGAACCCGTGTTCCGACCGATCCACGCGCTTCCCGCCGACCTGCGCTGGCTTAGGCGCGCGGGCGTGACCCTTGTGGGCGATGCGGCGCACCTGATGTCGCCGTTCGCAGGGGAGGGCGCGAACCTCGCCTTGCTGGATGGCGCGGAACTCGGTCGGTCGATAGCGGCCAATCCCGACCACGAGGCCGCCCTCGCCATGTACGAAGAGGCTCTGTTCCCGAGGAGCAACCCCATCGCGGCCCTCTCCGCCAGGAACCTCGGAGATTTCTTCGGCACGGAGGCGCCGCGCAGCGTCGTCGACCTCTTTCGAACTTCCGAGCGGGGGTGTCGGTGATGGAGGTTGTCACTCACCTCTGGCTTGCGGGCGGCAGACGGCACTGGCGGAGCGAAAGGCGCGGCGACCGCAACGTCCTAGCCGTCCCGTTCGGGCGTCCCGTCGACGCACCACCCGAGCGGGCTGGATCCGCGTGGTGGTCTCGTCGGGGACGGGCGGCCTCCTGCACCTTCCGCAGGCGGGTTTCGGATCGCGTGGCGGACCATTGGCAGGCTCTCCATACCGGACGACGAGACGCTCCGGGGCACGAAGTTCGTGCTTTCGAGTATGAAATGCCGGGGGGGTGTATCGACGTGCTGAACGGGGTCGGAGCTGCGATGCGGATCGGCCCAGCGAGGTTGGACGCGGTCCGACCGCATTCGCTTGGCCAAGGCGAGGCGCAATGGTAACGAGAGGCCGTGGGATCGGAACGTCGGCGCGGGCGCCTTCGGTCGCCATGCCCCGAATCCCCCGTGTTCGCCCTGTCTCAGGGATGGTGATCGATGCCGCGAACCGCATGCTCAAGGAAGATCTGATGGAGGTCCGGAAGGATCGATCTCTGAACGAACTCGCCGCCATCGGCAACGTGGCGCAGTTCGTGAGCTTCGCTCCCGTCGTCGACGGGCCGCCGCGCCAGACCTACTCCCGCGTAGCGCGATACGAGGCCAACCATCACTTCGGGAACCTGAGGTCGGCCGCAGCCGCGCTGCTCGCCGCCGCGCCTGACGGGATGGTGAACGTCAGGAGCTTCGCCCCGGATGATCCGCGGAGCCGCGAGTTCGTCTATGGCCTTTCCGATGTTGAGGCGGTCGCCGCGAATGGCGAAAGGCTCCTCGCGGAGGGCCTCCACATCATCCTGAACGAGACCGTCGACGTCGCCGATGGCGGGGTGTCCGGAGTTGTGCAAGCCGGCGTGATCGAGTTCGCTCCCGACGACACGCCACGCTGCGTGGAGGCGCCCGGCGTCGCTTCGCTGCCCCTCGACCTCGGATTGCGCCTGCTGGAGACGGTCTACGGCTTCGCACCTGACGTCGCGGGCATCGAAGGTCGTCTGGAGTTCAGCGTTCATCCCCGGCCGCGTGGTTGGAAGGGCACCCGCACGCTGCTGTGGGAGCACGAGGTGGACGGGGGCGGGGGGGGCGTCCCCTCCCTGATCTGGCCGAACCGCTTCAGCAGACACATCGGCGACAAGGCATACGGCATACTGCTGGGACACCTCATCGGGCTCCCCGTGCCAGAGACGCTCGTGATTGCCCGCCGCGTCGCGCCGTTCCGCTTCGGGCGGCCGACCGGCGGGACCGAGACCTGGATCCGGACCTGCCCGCGCGAGCAGGAGCCGGGGCTGTTCACGACGCACAAGGGCTGGCTCGACCCCTTCGCCCTGCTGGCGAAGGAGGATCCCTCCGAGGACCGGATCGCGGCCGTACTTTCGCAGCAGTCCGTTCCGGCGGTCCATTCCGGCGCGGCCGTGGTCGGTCGAGGTGGTACGCGCTTCATAGAAGGCGTCGCGGGCGAAGGCGACGACTTCATGATGGGACGTGAGCCGAACGCGGAGCTTCCGGCGTCCGTGATCGCCGACGTCGAGGAGCGCGCACGTTCCGCCGAGCGCCTCCTGGGACCCGTCCGGATGGAGTGGGTGCACGATGGCGGATCCGCTTGGGTGGTCCAGCTCCACCGCGGCGCTATCGAGAGCGACGCCGTGGTTCTCGTGCCGGGCGAACGCTCCGACTGGGTGTCCTTCCGGGTATCCGATGGCCTCGAGGCGCTGCGATCCCTGCTTGGTTCGCTCGATGGCGATACCGGCATCGTCCTGGTCGGTCAGGTGGGCGTCACCAGCCACGTCGCCGATCTGGTCAGGAAGTCAGGTTCGCCTGCAAGGGTCGTGGCCGCCTAGCTGAGCCCATAGGTGTGGAACCCGCCATGCCCTGAGGTTGGGGCATGACCCGCACACTCGGTGCGGAGGCGCCGATCTCGAGCCGTTCCATTCGCCCACTGCGCCACGGCCGCAATGGGCTCTGATGCTCCGACGGGGGGCGATGAACGGACCGGGCGTACGTCGTCGAAACCGGCGCCGGCCGTGCGCCAGCCGATCTCGCGCGAACCGCCGTCCGCGATGCCGCGCCTCGCCGGTGCGATCGTCGCGCCGTTTCCGGACGCCGCTTCGGATGGACGTCCACGCTCTCCCATGCCCACTCGGTCGAAGCGTCGGGCCGCGTCGGGACACGATGACGCCGCGTGATCGGATCGTCCGGGTCCGCCGCGGGCGAGGAAGCTGTTTGAGCGCTGGAGCTGGGGATCAGGTCCGCGGGAATGCGCATCCGGGCGCGTTCGGCCCGCCGACCCGGGACGAAAGGGACGCGGTCGCTCAGCCGCCGAGCGCTGCGACGAGCACCAACAGGCATGCGATCGCGGTGCACAGCGCCGCCGCGGACGCCAGAACGTGCAGCCCCCAGTTGATGCCCACCTGCTTGCGGGAACTGCGCGCCAGGCTGATCGAGGTTGCCCGGGAGAGTTGCGAGATCACGCGCTGCAGCGGATTGAAGAGACCAGCTTCGCCATCCGCCAGCGTCGCGCTGAGAACCCCGAGCAGAAGTATGGCGACCACTCCGCCCGACAGGAACGGATCGTGCGCCAGCAGCCTTATGGCGGCGGTGCCCTCGGCGAAGCCGATCGAGTGCGCGGGTCCGCCGTTCTCGTCCCTGATCTGCGACCCGTTGTGGGCGCTGGTCAGCGACGCCGCGAGCGATATGCTCGAGATGACCGTCGCCGTCACGGCGATGGTCAGCTGAACCGCCTGCGCCTTGGCGGTGGAGGCGACGTCTATGCTGGCCCTGATCGACTCCTTCAGATGCGCGAAGTCGTAATCGTACACCGCCGGCGCCTTTCTGAAGCCGGTCGGCGATGAGGGGTCCCTGAGATGTCCCATCAGCCCGGACTGGAAGGCCTGTGCGTAGGCGACGATGCCGAGGGAGCGTCGCCTGTCCACCAGGCCGCCGTCGCGGTTGAGCCGCTCGATCTCGCGCGACAGGCTCCACAGCGTCTCCCGGCGCCATGCGACCTCGCCGACATGGCTGGGATCAGCGTCGCGGGGATTTATCTCGACGAGCGGCGTGATCTGATCCGATGACGGATCGTGATGGGTGTGGTCGTGCACGACGTCCTTGACGAAGAAGTACGCCTGTTCCGCGATCCGCCTCAGATCGTCCTCGTCCTCGCCGTCCCCTTCGATGGACGGGGTGGTTTCGTCGGCGAACCACAAACGCACCTCGCCCGTGCGCAGAAGGGCGAACTGGACCTCGATCCGGTTCAGCGAACCATGGGTGGCGAGCGAGACGATCTGGGCACGCAGGGCCTCGAGTTCCGCATCCCTCGGACGGGAGGGGGCGAGCATCAGCTCCTCCCGGATGCGAAGTATCGCATGGCCCTGCCGATCGCGCCAGTCTGGTTCGGCCTGATGGGGAAGGATGTGGACGCGGCCGACGAGCATGCCCTGTCGATCCCGGGTGAGGTCCGGATCGTCGCTGTCTGGATGGAACACGCGGACCGGCCGGGTGGTCCCCTCCAGCAGCCAATGCTGGGTGAGGTCCGGCCAGCGCCGACGCACGAACCATTCGGGGAGGGGATAGTCGAGCGACGTGCGCCTCTCGAAAGCCATCACCAGGCGTGAACGGCCCTTGAACTCCCGGGAGTACGCCTCGGCCCGTCGGGACGCCCCGATGACGCTGAAGGAGAGGTGGCTCCGTACGTTGGGCACCCAGCCCGCGTAGCTGCGTTGCGCCCCGACCCAGGGAAGGGTCTGCTCGTCTCCCGCATTCCCAGGCATCGCCCCTAGAACACGTCCTTGGCGATGGTCCGGGTTTCGCCGACCACGATGCCCTTGGACGTGGATCGGATGCGTATGCCGGCCCGCGTCGAGATCAGCGAGCCGCTGTCCTGACGGCGCACCTCCGCCCGCAGGAGCGGCCGGAGGGTCACGCCGGCCCGCTCGAATTCCCGCGACTGCGACCGTCCGCCGCGCCAGACCCGCGCGGTGGCGGCAAGCAGCGACATGAAGAGATAGACGGACAAGGGAAGAATGAAGGCGGCACCCACTACGACCACAAGGCGTAGTGGGTGTGCGTCGAAGTGGTACAAGCAGTAGCAAAGTACTGCGACTACGGCGAGGATTGCCTTCTTCATGTGAATTTCAGCTTATTCATTGCGTATCACGGTTGCAAGACGCACGAGATGGGGAAGGTGTCCGGAAACGATCCATAGCTGGTGCGATCTGCGGCGCTCCGAGGTCAGGGACGCCTTCCGCGCGATCGCGGACCACAGGCGGCCCGGGCTGCGGTTCCTCGTGGAGCGGTCGTCTGCAAGGCGTCGGCCGCAGTCGGGATGGCGAGCGGTGGCCGATCGGCGCGCTGCTTCGGCCGAGGTCGACGGACGGATCAGTCGATGGCCTTCCATGAGGTGACCTCGGCGAGATGGCTCCGCATCCCGTCGATGAGATCGCGGCAGCTTCGCCGATACTCTTCCCATTGCGTCTGGATCGTGGACGCGGAGAAGCGGCCGATGTGCTGGGAGTAGGTTGCCCGCATCGCCGCCGCCTCTGCGTACGCCTCCCTCCAGGGACGCAGGCGCTCCTGATCGTTTCCGATGGAGACCAGCGGCGCCAGATGCGCGAGGTAGGCGTTGACGGACTGCACCAGCACCAGGCGCGCCTTGGCGAGCCCTTCGAGGGTCTCGGGTGCGTCGCCGGAAACGAGATCCTCGAAGAAGGCTATGTCCGCCTCGACCTGGCGAGCTAGCTGCAGATGTCTACCCATGGGTTCTCGATTAGGCTTCCGCGGTGACCAAAAGGTTAGGAGCGGCGGCTCGTCGGCTGCCAGTCGCCGCGGACTTCGTGAGACGTCGGAGGAGTTCTCCTGAAACATCGACAGGTCGGCCGTGCGTCCAGCGGCGCCGTCCCTTCCCATTTCGCGGATCTTCGCCTCCGGTTGTGTGGTGTCGGCGATCGCTGGCGGCGCCGATGCAGCCGCATGCCTGTGGCCGCAGCTCCGACCAAGGCTGTCGCGGTGTTTCCGACCTGGCGGCTGGGACGGAGCGGCCCGGTACCCGATTTGGCGGTGGCGGCCCGGACCGCGCCGCCGGACCTGGGCGGTCGCGGATGGACCCGGGCTCGACCCTCGGAACCTCATTTCGCCCGCTTTCGACCCTGACCTGGTCCTATCCGCCTTGGGATCGGCGGCGGGAGTTCCAAGAGGGCGCTCGACCCGACCAGCGTGTCGCCGCCCGCGTCCCGCCTGCCGGCGAGAAGTTCGTTCAGTCGCGCGACCTCCACCTCGAGTTCGCGGGTGTGGGCCAGCAGATGGCCGGCGTAGGTCTGACTGCGCCGGAGTCGTTCCGTCGCGAGAGCGAGCCTGCTCCTGCATTCCGCCAACTGGGAAGCGAGCGGTTCCGCGCGCCCCTTCTCGGCCATTCGTGCGACGAGCGCTGCGTGCTGGTCGGCGTAGAGTGACTTGGGCTTGTCGAACTGATGCCTGGCGACCCCCGCCTCCAGCGCGACGGTCGAGAAGTTCAGCCTGAGGGAGCCTTTCTTCGCCTTCGCCGCGAGATCGGGATGGACGGGCGTTCCTTCGGCGATCGCGGCGATCGCCTGGTCGAGGCGACGTGCGGCGGCAGGATCGTGCTCAACGACCCGAGGCAATGCCGGCCTCCCGGTCCACCGTGGCGATGTCGACGCCGAGCGAGGTGAGGATCGCCATGGACTGGCGCCAACGTTCGTCCGCCACGACGTAGAGATGCTCGACGCGCCGCGAAACAGCGTCGTCCCAGATGGTTCGGTTCTCCAGGTAGCGCTTGGTCCAGAACGGCAGGTCGTCCTCGTCGACCGCGAACGCCGGACAGCCGGAGCAGAGGCGAGGTGTGCGGTGCGCGTAGTCGGGGGTTGTCGCGAGCCAGTCGACGGTGCCGCCCGCCTCGCGGCATCTCGCGTCCGAGGGCATCAGGCCGATGAAGCACTTGCCGTGCGGCGCGAACCACATGCGCACGTCACGCTCGACCAGCCAGGTCCGGATGCCGTCGTCCTTCTCGGCGCCGGACAGTCCGGCCATCGACCTGTCGAGCTTGGACAGTGCCGCCGCTGAACTCTTCCTCATGCCGCCGCCGACGTGCGCCTCCCCCTCCATCGCGCGCCGCATCCATGCCACCGCACGCGTCATGGCGCCGCTCTCCACGAGGCCGAGCTGCACGGCGTCCTTGCCGACGTACGCCTCCTCGGTGACGACCACCGACTGATGGTGGAACTGCTGCGAGATGGCGGGCAGCAGCCGCTTGTCGACGCGGTACACCCAGTTCGCCCACGTCTTGCGCCACTGCTTGCTCTGGACCGCCGCGCCGCGGGTTTCGGCGTATCTGCGCAGACGCTCGTCGCTTGCGTCGAGATGGGACAGGTCGACGCGTCCGACGATGAACCTCCTCATCGATTCGGCGAGCGCTTCGGAGCTGAGGGGAGCCACGCCCGAGCGCTTCCTCGGCAGCCCCTTGAAGCCGATCCGGAGCAGCAGCGCCTTCTTCGCGTCGGCGTCGGTTGCCCATTCGCGCCACGGTTCGCCGATGCGCGAGAGGATCTCGAGCGCCTTGACGGCGTCCGGCACGACCGTGTCGGACGAGATCCTGGCCGCCAGCAGCCACTTGGTCTCCGTCGGATGGTCCCAGCCCTTCTCGACCAGGCCGTGCACGAAGAACATCTCGTAGGCGCCGCTGAGGGATCGCTCTGACGTGACGCACGAGGGGAGGCCGTCGACGCCGATCCCAGGAGCGAAGGAGAAGAGTTCGCCGTGGCGGACTCCGGACTGGTACCGCACCACGATGGAGCAGGCGGCGACCAGGTTGTCGATCAGTCTTGCGACCAGATCGAGCCCGTACAGGGCGACAGGCGCGCCCTCCTCGTCCTCGGACGAGGGCGCCGGACGTTCGGAATAGGCTCTGAGCAGATCCCGGAAGGGCGGGTGCCATGCAGGGCCGCCCTCCTCGATCGAGCCGAATTCGAACGTCTCCAGCCGGTTTCGGATCGAGCGCGAGATCGCGACGTCGGACCGTCCCACCATTCTCTCTTCGAAGCAGATGGCCTGGAGCCGCATGACGTCGTCCGCGGGCACCCCCAGCCACAGGTGGGCGGTGTTCGCGATGGGCAGCGCGACCTCGTCCGGAAGCGGCGGCGTGAAGCCTTCGACGTCGGTGACGATGCCCTCCGCCACCACCCAGGCCGACGAAGCAGCGAAGGGCGGAATGCCGAGCGGCGCGACGCCGCGGGCACGCAGCTGATCCGCCTGCTCGTAGGCGTACTGCAGCAGGAGCAGGTATCCGGCGACGGTGTTGGTGTCGACGTCGATGTCGCGCGATGCCCCTTTCTCGTCGGTGGACAGCTGCTCGATCAGATCCTTCCGATACGTCCGGACGGCTACCGTCGTGATCTCGCCGAGGTGGCGGTATCCGCGCCGCATCATCCAGTACGCGAGGTACCGCAGCTTGTGCCCGAGGCGTGCGAAGTTGCTCAGGGCCAGGGGCTTGCCCGTGGAGCGCTTGACGAGCATCGACCAGGCGAGGGTCTTGAGCGCCTCCGTGATCGATGTTGGCACCTCCTCGTCCCAGATGATGGTGCAGTCCGAGTTTCGCATTCGCGGCGTGGCCGAGTCCATCTTCCAGACCATCGAGGTCCACATGCTCCACGTCGACACCCAACCCCCGGCACCGGGGTCGCATGGATGGATGCCGAACCGCCGCTGTCGGACGGCGATCGCCGTGGTCGTCATCTCGCCCCGCGCGGCGTCGCCGCAGGCTGCCGCGGGAGCGGGGATCTCGTCGTTCGTCGGGGTGGATCCGGCGGTATCCGTCACGGGTGGGCTCCTCATTCGACCGTTGGGAGATCTGGTATGTCGAGATCGGCCTGCTCCCGGACCGAAGGCGGGAAGAGGCGCAACGTGTGCAGATCGATCCTGTCCGCCACGGCGGACCAGCGGCCGATCCAGCTCTCGGCCGTCATCGTCGCCGCCGATCTCGTGATCGCCTCCCGCAGCTTCCTTATCAGCGCGTAGTTCTCGGGCGAACTGACGTCGATCCGTGCCAAACGACAGTTCGGGCACATGCCGTACGCGGTGCACAGGCGCATGCCACCATCCGGAGAGTCCGTTCCGGGCACTGAGGCGAGCGCCTCGTCGGTCGGGGCGATGTAGCCCGCGTACCGGTCCAGGCAGGTGAAGCCCGGCGTAGCCGCCGATAGGTCGCCCTCGCGTCGGTCCGATCTGGCGTCCGCCCGTCCTCCGGTCTGGCGCCAGGCCTCCCGCAGATGGAGGGCGGGGACCAGCGCCTCCTCGTTGGCCTTGCGGGCGCCGTCGAAGAGGTAGTGGTCGACCATGACGTCGACGCCGTGCTGGCCCGCCTGCGAGGTGGCCAGCAGATCGCCATCGAACAGATGGTGGACGAGATTGATCACGCTCGGGCGCAGAGCGCGGAAGACGAAGCGACCCAGACTTGCTTCATGATCCTCTACGAATGATGCGAACGCCTTGTCGAACGCATACGTCTCGGCAAGGCTGCGGACGGTTGCTCCGGCTGCCCGTTCGAGGAAGATGTGGTTGGCCTGACCGACATCGGCGTGCTTCCGGACGCGGCTGGTCCATCGTTCCAGCGTGTCGATCATGACGGCCGGGTTGTCCTTGTCCCGGTTGACGGGCCACGATGCGTACTGCGTGCGGCCGGCACGGTTCTTGAAGGGTTTGCCGAGCAGCCTCGTTCCTCCCTGGAGGGAGGGCTGTTCGGTCAGATCTGAACGCTTCAGTGCGGTCACGACGCTACGATTGTACCGGAAGTAGATGGCGAACAGCAGGAGGAACGGCATGAGCGGTCGACCGCTGGGATAGATGGTGGCGAGCAGATGACGGTAGCTTGCGCTGTCGACCGAGGCGAGCAGCGGGAACCTCCGCCCTCCGGAAGGGACCTTCAACGATTGAACGTCCTGCTGCTTGGGAGGTCTGCCGTCGAAGAACCGGTCGAGTTCACGAAGTTCCCACAGGACGGCGGTTTCGCGAGGGGCGCCGTCTTCGGGAGCGGACTCTGCGTCGACGATGGACCAGGCCGCCTCCAGCCGCCGCGTCGTCTCGATCACCTCGGCGCGACAGATGCGCACGAGCATCTTCAACGTGGGGCGGTTCAGGATCTCGACGGGCTTCAGGTCGTTCGCCACTCCGGACCAGTCGTTGGATCGGATGAGATCGATCCCGCGCCTGATCTCGAAACCCCAGTGCGGATCTGCCTGAAGTTGCTGCAACGCCTTCAGCACGGCGGACATGATGCGCCTCTTCGATCCGACCTTGAGCTTGCCGCTCTTGGCGGAATGGATGCTCACCTTCTTGCGCCGGTTCCGACGCGGCCTGCTCTCGACGACCCCTTCGGCGTCGTCGTTTTTGACGTCTTCGGAGCGGCGTCCTCTCATCCGCTTCGGGTCCGTCTCGAGATCGTCGAGCCAGTCACGATAGTCGTTCAGCAGGCTATCGTCGATGTCGCGGGGGCGTATCCAGAGACGACCGGTCTTCTCAAGAAAATTCGGAAAGTAGGAGAAGTTCGCGACACGTGCGTTGAAGCTCTTCTTCTTCATGGCCGCAGCCCTCGTGCCCAGCCACGCGCCGAACGCGGTACGGAGGTTGGGAGCGTCGCGAAGGAGGTCCAGCGTCACTTCCTCCGTCACGCCATGCTCGTCTTGCACGGCGACGACTATGTCCCCCCCGTCCGTCTGTCTAAGCGCTCCCTGCATGGCGGCGACTAGCGTAGCCTCGTCGACCCCGTCCCGGCCCAGATCGGCGTACATCTCCTCGCCAGGAGTGACCTTGTCGGTCATGCGGCTTCCTGCTCCCAGTAGCGTGCGAGGACGATCCCCAGCAGCGGTTCGATAACGCCGACGCTGTTCGTGTAGTACTCCTCGGTGGTCTTCCAACTCTTGTGTCCCAGCATCCGCTGGACGGTCTCCCATGGCTTCGGATCGCCCGCGTTCCTCTGGCAGATGTACAGGTTCACGGCATAGGTGTGGCGGGTGTCGTGGAAGCTGTGAGTCGCCGCGACGACTTTCACCATTTGCTTCTTCTTCGTTACGGTGACGATCTCACAGCAGCCGATCTCCAGCATCAGCTTGTGGGTGAGTTTATGCACGCTTCCCGTCTTGAGAGGCGCGCCGGCAAGCCTATGGTCGGGAAGATTGACGAACAGGTACCCTCGATCGGCACCACCGTTCGCGATCAGGACCCTGACCGCATCCGTCCGCTCGTTCCTGATGTAATGCTGCATCTCCATGACGAGCGAGTTGGGGAGCGCGACGTATCGACCCTTACGCCCCTTGGTCACGGTGATCCACAGCCGCAGCGTCTCGTTCGGACGGTTGGCATCCGGCTTGAGCGCCTTGATCTTGCGCGCTGAGAGATGGCAGATTTCCTCGCCGCGCATCCCGGTGAGGAGGCCGGTCTCGAACAGCAGCCTGTCCCTACCGGAACCCTCCCCGCGCTTCCTCAGTGACGGCAGGGGGCCGAGCGCATCGAGCAACGTGCGCATCTCGGTAGGCGAGAACGGGCGGATCCTGTCGTCGCACGCCTCGCGCTTGTCGCGGCCCGCGCGCTGGTACTTGCTTCGTATGGTGGCGCGGTCCCACCTGACGGACGTGATGCCTGCGGCGTTGCTCCAGGTGTACAGGTTGTAGATCGTGGAAAGCTTGTGGGAGATGGTCTCCGCCGCACGCTTCCGGCCGGTATGCACGCTGATTCGGCTCTCCAGCAGGCTGGCGTACAGACCGATGGTCTGACCATCCACTGAATCCCATGGCCGCCCGATGTGGTTGAGGAAGCGGAGCCACTCCACCAGCTCGTTCGCGGCGGCCCGGTTTGAGGCGTGGGACGGCACGAAGTCCTGGTCGTTTGCTGGGCGGACACCGTCCCGTGCATGCCTGTCGAACAGATGGAAGAAGATCGGTTGGTGGATCTCCTGGCTGTCGGCATCGATCACGTACCAGAAGCCGGCCGAAGCCGCGTGGGGACCTAGCTTGGCCAGCACTTCGGCGTGCGCGTTGTCCTCTTCTTCGCCGGCCATCGGGTTGGTCAGGTCGCACATCATAGCCGCACGCGGTCGCATCCTAGTCGTCTTCCTCGATGGCCCAGCGATCAGACGAACGAGCGCTCGTTTTGTTCAGTAAAAAGTGGAAATTTATAAAGCCGCCTATATGTAATGACTTTTTATTGAATCCGATTTTTGATCGCTCGGATGCTGCCATCGTGACCTGTGGGTCACGGTCACTCGAGAGAGAAAGCGACGACGGAAGACGTAGGCGCGACGACGCCTCAGTGATCGAAACGAGCTCATTCACCGTGAGCAATGTCTCGCTGATGCGGTCGACCTTCATCTCCAGCCCCGTGATCAGGAGATCGTCGATCGATGGAGCGATCATGGCAATCCGCCGCGCGGCTTCGCCGGAAAGGGCGAGGTGAACGTTGCAGACGAAAAGCGGTCTTCGTGATGTTAGATGCATGTGGACGTTTCCGAATCTGCTGTGACGTCATCGCGAGAAATTGTGGTTTGCGGAAATGCGCGATCCATCAAGCGTTGCCACATGTCGTCGGGGGTCGAACGTCCGGCGGGGTGCCGATGGTCGTCGGGCTCGTCTCGATGTTGGTCCGCGGCGCCTCTGACACGCTGTCCAGGTGATCAGGACCCGATCGCCTCCTTGATCGACGTTTCGCCGATCTCGAGTCGAAGCTGCAACCGGTCCCCCAACTCCTCGGCCTCGATGATGAGCGCGTTGCCGGGAATGTAGTCGATCTCGATCAGCTCTCCCAGGCTCCGGCCGACGAGGCTCGCGGCGATGGTAGCCGGCAGGCAGCTGCACTTGATCGTCAGCACCTTCGCCTCGAGGCGGAACGCGCGGCCGCGTGAGCAATCCTCGACGTATCCTCGCACGACGCCATCGTCCCAGTAGACGCTGCCCATCGTGTCGTGGCCGTTCTTGCCGCGGAACGTGAAGTCGACCTGACGATCCGATCGCAGCATGCCGAAGGCCTGGCCGCGGTCGAAGCCCGCATGGTCGAGGATGCGCGACGCCGAATCGTCGATCCAGCCCGGGGTCCCCGAGACCTTGGCACGCGCGAGCAGCGCGCGTCGCGCGATGTGCTTGGCGGCGAACTCCTGGAGCCTTTGCTCCAGACGGTCGAGCCCGCCGTGTTCGACGAACTCGCACGCCCGCTCGACGTTCATGGTCAGATCGTCGCCGAGCATCTCGACGTCCACCGTGACCTTGGCGTCACCGCCCGCCCGGTCGGGCGTCATGCCGATGGCCACGATCCGCGCCTCGGCGATGCCGCCCACTGCGGGTCGAAGCGCATCGTCCGCGATCTCGCGCACGATCCCAACGACCTTCCTCAGCCTGCTCGCGCCCAGCGCGATCTGAACGGCTCCGTCAGCGACCTCGGCCGCGATGTCGACCGGATCGTTCCGCCCCATCTCGCTCGCCGGCATCGGGAACCGGAACTCCAGCCCCGACGCGCCGATCGGCTCGGAACGGATCTCCGCGAAGTAGCTGAAGTCGTCGTCGTCGCGCGCGGGAGCGTACGAAAGGCGGCCTAGCTTCCTCATCTGCGCCTTGGGGATCGCGGCGGTGGCAAGTTCGATCACAAGGTCGATCTCTGCTCGCCTCTCGACGGGGTCGACGTGCGGCGGGTTGATGTTGAACACGGGCGCGGGGGTGGCCACGATGTCGTTCTGCATGTACATTCCATTTTCCCCTTCGGTTGGCGTTGCCATCCACCGTCTTCTAACAAACCCGCATCGATCGGCATGCGACCGCTCGCCCCATCCCGCTCCTCCAATCCGGCATCGACCATCGCGCGGCGTGATTGAGAGCCGGCACATCATTCACCGCGAACGTTGAGGATGTGTTGATCGGCGCCGCAGCCTGCCGATCGGTACCGTCGCAGCCGCCATAGAATGGCGGAACGTTGTCGTCGCTGAGCAGGCGACGTTCCGACGTCTCGATGTCATCGCGCGATGATGCCTGAGCTCCCGTGGCGGCTGCCGGTCTGCCCGCCGCCACAAGGAGATCGAAGAGATCCGCTTCATCCATTGCCACTGTAAAGCCGCATTGCGGGCGATCGTCGCGTCCCTTGTGGACCCGTGCCGGCCATCGGCGTAGCGTCGATGCACAACCGACGGATGCAGACGGCATGACTACAAGAAGCGGCGATCCAAAGCCCGATCCGGTGGCTCTCGACGATCGTATCCGTCAGCGGCAGGTCTGGCTCACCGTTGCCATCGTCGGGCTGTCGATATGGGTGGCGTTGGAGTTCCTGACCCCGATCGCCTGGGCGGCCGTGCTCGCCATCGCGGAGTGGCCGTTGTTCCGACGCGCGCTCCGCCGATATTCGAACAAGGCGGGCTGGTTAGCCTTTGGCTTCACCATCGCGACCGCGCTCCTCGTGATCCTGCCGCTCTCGCTTGCGGCGGTGTCCCTCGCACAGGAGAGCGATACCGCGCTGGCCTGGCTGAACCATGCTCAGCAATACGGCATCCAGATGCCGTCCTGGTTGCCGGGGCTGCCGCTGATCGGCGGTCGCGTCGCCACGTATTGGCAGCAGCATGTCGGCGATGCGAAGGCTGCGCATGCCCTCCTTGGCACGATCAGTGCGACCTCCGTGATCGCCTGGATCCGGTCGATCGGCGGCGAGGTCGCGCGCGAGTCAGCTCTGTTCCTGGTGACGCTCCTCGCCTTGGTGTCGCTGCTCGCCCGAGGAGTGCAGATTGCCGAGAAGGCGAAGCTGATCGCCGTCGGCATGTTCGGCGGGTTCGGTGGCGAGTTCGTCGAGCGCATCACCGGCGCCGTCCGCGCGACGGTGAACGGCACCATCCTGGTGTCCGTCCTCGAAGGATCGATCATCGGCGTCGGCTATGCCGTCGCCGGCGTGCCCCAGCCGCTGCTCTTCGCGACCTTCACGATCATTCTCGCGCTCGTTCCGTTCGGTGCCTGGGCGGCGTTCGGTCTTGCTAGCCTCATCCTCCTGGGTACCGACCACATCCTCGCTGGAGGACTGCTGTTCGGCTTTGCTGCCGTCGTCATGACGATCGGCGACAACGTGGTGCAGCCGAGCGTGATCGGCAGCGCCGTCGAACTGCCGTTCCTCATGGCTTTGGTCGGCGCTTTCGGCGGTCTCGCCGAGATGGGCCTGGTCGGATTGTTCGTCGGCCCCGTGATCATGGCCGCCCTGCTGCTGGTCACCCGGGAATGGCTGGAGCGAACGCCGCCATCGCGGTTTGGCGACGGTGGTGTCGGGCAATCTTGATCTATGCCGATGCTACCGCTTTGCCATGAGGGACGGATTTCACCTCACACGGCTCAACCGTCGGTGGTTGGCTGCCACCTTCCGCCGATAATGCCGTACGATCTCCTGAGATCCGCTAAGCGGTGTCGAGCCGAGCGCACCGGTCATGAGTTTGCGTTGAAGTTCCATGGCGGCGCTTACCTTTTCGGCCACCATCAGCTCGGCCTCCGCGGCTCCCATCAAACCGCCGCCCGCGATGCGCTGCATCCGCAGCGTCATCACCGTAGCGGCCTCTGAACCCAGCCTCCAGCTGTCGAGGTAAAGGCCCAGCCATGCTTTCGACAGGTCGCTCATGCGTCGGGGGCGTGTCGACGTCGGTCCCGCCTGTCTGCGGTAGCGACCAGATGGGCCAGCATTGCCACGGCTTCACGTCGATCTCGGTAGACGACATCGATCCAGCATTGTTTCCCGTCCGACCACAGGCTCCAACATCTGGAACCGCCGGAATCAGTCCGCTCTGCGACCCGATACGCGTCTATCGGCATGGCTTCGCCTCCGGGCTCGGAGCATCGGCATGTGAGCCCAGCGCGAGCCTAGCATGGTGTCTGCGGAGACGCGATGGGCGTCGTTGCCGGCCGGCGCATGATGGCTGAACCTCCCGCAACGATCGAAGTCGGTTCGATCCTACCCCCGCGGGCGGTACGCGATCGTCGCGGTCCCACTCGTATTCACGGGTAGGAACAATCCTTTACCGGTTGCGACGATGCTTCCGTTCCGCACGTCGTCGATGGTGGTGTAGAACACGAAGTCGCCTTCGCGGCGCTCGCCGATCTTCTTTCGTACGTCGACGAGGAGCCGCGCGAAGTCGGTGCCGAAATCATGCGTGAGCGATTGCTGGATGCTGCCCTGGACGCCGGAGTCGCCGAACAGCGTCAGCAGCAGGTTGGCGACACCGCTGTCCGTATCACCGGCGATGCGGACGTCCCGCGCCTTCACGACCTGGGAGTTCGGTTCGTTGTACGGGATCGCGGTCAGCCATATCGTCCCTTTGGCGGTAAGAGCGGCGCTGCCCTGCCTTCGGACCTTGGCCGTGACGCCGATGGCGAGATGGTTGTTCGACGTCGCATATACTGTGACCTTGCCGAACTCGGCGTCGACGGGGCCGACGCCCGGAAGCGTGATTCCCTTAGCGGCGAGCTTGTGGAGGGCTCGCGCGATCACGGGTTCGAGTTGCGCATAATCCGCCAACACCGGAATGAAGAAACGCAAACCCTTCGGGCCAAGGCGAGAACTCGGCGGAGGGAGGGGAGTGGGTTGCGCCGGTTCGGGGCGTGCTCCGATGAACGTCTCCGTCACGGCTTCCGCGGCCAGGATCATCTCGATCCTGTTGCCGGTCACCCGATATCCGCCGAAGCCGAGCCGTTTGGGAGTGAGCCGCATCCAGGCGGGAGGGTCATCGCGATTGAGCGAGACCGACGTGAACCCCTGGCGCCAGGCGACTGCAAGCTGCTGCTGCAACCGCAGCTTCGCCAATTCGCGAGGGAGGGTGCGCTCCAGATCGGCGATAATCGGCCTGAGCCGTTTGTCGGCCATGCCGACGAATTCAATGCGTTGACCGAGGATGTCGATGCCGGGAGGCGTCGACCAGTCGTAGTTGATCGCGATCCGTGCCTTTGGCGACCAATTCGAAGCGATGGAGAGGTGCGCCACGGCGTGCACCATCGCTGCGCCCGTCGCCGTCTCGCTCACGATGCCGCCCACCTTGCGTGCCGAGATGCTGGCCTTGACGGGAAGGTCGATGAGAAGAACGTTGTTCCGCCCGGACAGCGAGATGCGCCCCCGGGTTACCTGTCCCATGATCCTGCAGCCGAGCTTCGGGACGACCTTCAGCTTGGCGAAACCGACATTCACGCGCTTGGCGGCGACGCAGTCCGCTTTGCGCTCGTTGATCGACCAGAGCTTCTTGGGGAGTTCCGCATCGAGGACGTTAGAAACCGAAGTCAGAGACGCGGTCACGGGCACGACGATCGTGGATGTCTGCTGCGGGAATTGGGCCGCCTGATCGATCCGCGGCGGAGCCTCGTTCCCACCGCTTCGACTGCACCCAGGGGCGGCGAGGCACAGGCATATTGCCAACCCCCGCTGCCATCTGCGGCGTATGGCTGAATCACGCACCGGTTGATCCAAGGCCGACCTTGCTGCCGTGTCAGCCGATCGTGCCTGAGCACCGAACCAAGCCAAAATCAGCCTTTCGGAGCGGCGAGGTGGCGGCTCAGATGCTTGTTCATCTCGAACATACTGGCCGACTTCTTTCCGAACACCTTCTCGAGCTTCTCGTCCGCGTTGATCTGGCGCCGGTCTTTGGCATCCTGCAGGCCGTGCTTCTTGATGTAATCCCAGACCTTGCTGACGACCTCGCTGCGCGGCAAGTTCTTGGTCCCGACGATCTCGGCCAGTTCCGGCGACGGCGTCACGGGCGCCGTTATGCCGCCGCGCGCCCCGCCCGCCGGCTTGCCGGTCTTCTCGACCTTCTTCTCGGCGGCCTTGGTTTCGTCCTTGCCGCGCTTCGTCGCCATCCGTGCCATTTGTCCGTTTTCCCGGAGTACGAAGCCGCCGTAGCGACTAAATTCTATGCGAAAGGTGAACCGCAGCGTCCATCATTGTCAATCCAAGGGTGGGGGCGGTGGTTGGCGACAAGATCTGCCCCGCGGCCGCTCGAAACCTGGTTGCCTCACGCTTGGCGCTGAGACATCCTCCAATTCATGGTTGGATCATCTCAGCGGCTGATAAAAGTGCGCGATTTGCTCGAGCAGGCGCTCGAGACGATCGATGCGCTGGACGACACGTTCCTGGGAGCTCTAATCGATACCGCGCTGCAAGACGTCAACGCCAAGATCAAGGCAGCAGAAGCAAACGAATGATGAAGAACGTGGAGCCGGTCGGTACGATCATCACTAATCTCGAGCAACAGGTCCTGCACATCGACGATCGGGCCGCAGATATAATCGGCCGCGAGCGCGACACGCTGATCGGACAGCATGCTCTATCGTTCACGCACATCGACGACCTGCCGGCAAATAAGCCGGCGTTGAACAGGTTGGCGGTGAACGGACCCGGATTTACAATCGTCAAGCGTTACGTTCGCGGTGATGGCAATCTTGTGTGGGTAAAGAACCACGTCACGAGAGTGACAGACGGCATCGGACCGCCGATAATGTGCGCAACTACAGAGCCGATTGAGCGACCATTTGGAAACGAGCGGCTGACGCGCAAGCATAAAGCGGCCCAGCGGCTATGCAACGCGATGGATGCTGGCCGACGTCAGTTTTCCTCAGAGGTGGTCTGGGCACCTGCGATGGAGGCGCTGGTGTGGCTTTATCGAGCCGAGATCGAGGGGCTATCGTTAAACGCGGATAAGCTTGCAGCGCTGACCGTCAGCTCGGCGATCGTAATGGTCAGGTGGGTCAAGCTGCTCCAGGAGCGCGGCCTCGTCATTAGCGAGGAGCCTGGCCGTTTGTGCAGCCAGACTTGCGTCCGCATCAGCCTTGAGGGCGAGCGGAAGCTTGACGGCCTTCTGTCAAGCCTCACGCCATAGGAACGCAAGCTAATATTCCTACCCCGGTTGGTCGACGTTGGTCGGGGCGCTTGCCGCTCGACCCCGGTTCAGCGCCAGATGAACAAGCGACCGGAGTTGGACCGCTGAGAATGGCGGACGAATGTCGCATTGTGGGTCCGAGCTGTTAGGACGGAATCGCGGGGAACGCCATCCACCGACATGGCTACCTGAATTTAACCGCATATCGTTACGCTGCCGGTTCATGAAGACGACCCTTGCTATTTCCGCCCGCGCATTGGCATTTTTGGGAGAGCAGCGTCTGCCGCCATGTCCACGCTACTATGCGCTGGGCTTTGCATTTTGCGGCAAGACACACCCCGAACTTGCGAAGGCCATTGGGGCAATCATCGACGACGGTGTACGGATAACGCAAGCCGAGGCCGACGAATTGCACGAAACCTTTTTAGGTAGTGCTGCCCAGCCTGTGATTCCGTCCTCCGATAACGGGTCCGACGCTCTGCGTCATCACACGCTGCGTCTCGGTGATCTTGCCGCCTCAGCCACCGCAATTACTGGTGAGTTCAGCCGCGAGTTGGCCGTGCAGATCGGCGATGTCGGAGCTGTCGATCCGGTGACCTTTCAGGAGCTGTTGGTCGTCACGCTAGAACGCTCGCAGCGAACAGAACGCGAGCTCGCGGCGACGACCGCGCAAGTCGATCAACTTCGCCAGAAGCTGGAAGAAGCGCAGGGGGATGCCGAGCGCGACGCTTTGACCGGACTCCCGAACCGTCGCGGAATTGAGGCTTATTTGTCGCGGATCGACCCGGACGATCCCGACCAAAGCGTCGCGATCTGCGATATAGACCGTTTCAAGAGCTACAATGATCATTACGGCCATGCGGTTGGTGATCGAGTGCTCAAAACCGTAGCGACTAGTCTGGCGGAATCGCTTGGCGGACATTTCGTTGGTCGCTGGGGCGGAGAAGAGTTTTTGATTGTCGTTCAATGCAATGTGGAATCGACGGTCACAATGCTGGAGGTCGCAAAAGAAGCACTCGGCAGACGTCAATTCAAATTGCGGGAAACTGACGAGCCGATGTGGCGTATCAGCTTTTCTGCAGGTGTCGCGAACCTATGTGGAGAGACACGAGCCAAGGCAATCGAGATGGCCGACGCCGCACTTTATCGCGCCAAAGAGACTGGGCGAGATAAGGTGTTAGCTGCCTGACGGCGTCCGGTGCCACTCGCTTGTGGCTGGGACTGTCAGCCGAGGTGAGCGTCGACTGCAGCCGTGCTGCGATCAGGAGCGCTATTCCCCCGTCGTAGGAGCTGAGAACCAGGTCGCTGCTCATCCCGTCAAGCCGCAACCACCCAGCGAACGGACGTCCGACACCAGAAGGTAAAATGGACGGTGCAAACGGCCGATCGCGGGTCTCTCCGGAAGGCTGCAGTTGAGCATCATGGACAGGGGCGCAGCCTCATCCAGCAGGGCGACGCAACTGAGCGGCTGTGGGAAATCGTCGTGCATCAGAAAGTCGGTGATGACGCCTCGGACATGCGGGCCCATTTGGTCATCGATCGCAACACGCTGTTGCCGATGAGGACGGATAGATGCGCGGCGGATCGATGTTG
This sequence comes from Sphingomonas cellulosilytica, assembly GCF_052321755.1. NCBI lineage: Bacteria > Pseudomonadati > Pseudomonadota > Alphaproteobacteria > Sphingomonadales > Sphingomonadaceae > Sphingomonas > Sphingomonas cellulosilytica. The sequence goes on along the minus strand of NZ_JBQRTT010000003.1, from coordinate 146,907 downwards.
AAGATGCCCATCGCTGCACCGGCCGTGTGTTCCTCCAGCATGGAAAGTGTCTTCGCTCTATTGCAGGAACGCCGGTCAGCATATTGGAACACGCCGTCGCGTCACGATCCCGAACTGCTGCGTCGCGCCCGGCCTTGACGTCGGGCGAAGTTGCACTTCCGCCGCCCTGCCGACGTTTGACGTGGTGCGCCGTTAATCTCTCCGGAAGCCACGGTCGATACGGTCGGCCTACATCCGTCGTCCAGGCGCGACGTGCCGTGATTTCTAGTCGAGGACCGAAGATGAACGAACGAACTGAAGCTGACTATTTGTTGCGCCTATCGGCAGCATGGGCGGCCATGACGATGGGCGTCGTCGTGCTCTGGTGGTTTCTGTCGACGGACTTGGTCACCGAGATCGCTTGGCTGCCGCCCAGGCTGGACGCCGCTATGCACCTGGATCCGCTGACAAAATGGTATGCGTGGCAGTGTGCGCCCTATCTCCAGGCGCTCGTGGCGACCCTCGTCGCCTGCGTCATGATCCTCGTCTCGGTCTTGGTCGGCGGCTGGTCCCGGGCCATGATGGCCGCCGTCCGGAGGGCCGATGAGTTCAAGTTCGTCGCGCTTCCGCTCTTGGCCGCTCCCCTCGGGGCCGTCCTGGTGGCGGCGGCCGAACCGGTCAGGCGCTCCTTTGCCGACTGGCCGGGCGGCTTCAACGCCTTCCCAGCGTACTTCGTGATCTGGGCGCTCACCTTGGGTTACATGATGAAGTTGCCGTGGGACTGCGCGACCGAACTGCTGAAGGAGAGAGGGGCTGGTGCCAGGTATGCCGCGATGAAGGCCGCTAGGCGCAGGCGGCGGGATGCGCGGACGACAGATTAGAACGAATGCCTCGAAGACGGTCCATCCGGAGTGAACGTCGTGATGTCCGCTCCGGATGGATTGCCTTGAAGCGGGTCCGCTATCAAGCGTCTGAGGCTGCGCCCACAATCCGCGGCTGAGATCCAGGTCGGTCGAGTTGAGATACGTACCGGCTCCCGCCCACAATTCGGCGGTGCCTTTGGACGTTCAGTTGCGCGTGTAGGATTAGCGTAAGCGGGGGCAGTAGCTGGATCCGATGGCACGTCGTCGACTTGAGGCGTCTCCCCCCGTCGGGACGTCGAGTTGGTGCGGCGCGGCGAGCCGTGGGACGGTGGACCCGGCGCGATCGTCGATGGCGCCAGATACTTTGAGTCGAGGGTGGGGGCAAACGGTCGGCGTGCGGGGTCACGAAATGCCGGGCGGCGCCCTCGTTCATCCCGTCGGCGATGAAGTTCCACCTCGCCATGTCGTCCTGCAGTCCGGAACGAGGAGGTGGAACGTCTCGACCTGCGTAATCACACGCCAGCTGTCGATCGCGTCCGGCTCCGCCGAACATACGTGGCGGAGCGATCTCCAGCGACCCGGAGATCACACCGTTTCGGAGGTAGCCGCCGATAGAGGAGTGAGCCAGGGGCGATCTGCGGCGTTCATCCCTGATCGTCGCGCAGGAAGCGTGAGCACTCGCAGGAGTGTTATGAAGGCAACGGCGCTGATGGGTAATTTATACGCCCCCGTCCCGGCGAGGCCGTTCGACGACGCGCGAACCGCTCGGCCGGGCAGGCTGCGCAAGGACGCGGGCTCCGGCATGCGTCGTGTGATGACGCGCGACGGGATGTGGACTTGCCAGCAGGATCACGATCGAAAGGATGCCATCATGCCACGAAGCTGACCGTCGAGGCGTACCCGGAGTTGTCGCAGACGATGCAGGATGACCGCCGCTTCCGGATTTGTGAGGGTCATCGTCTCGCGTTCGACCGTGGCCTTTCGGAAGGCGACGAGGTTGAACTCGATCCTCCATCCCACGCAAAGGTCGGCGGTGACGGAGGCGGAGCCGTGGCAGATGAAGGTGCGATGGCGGTGCAGGTCGTCGAACTCGCCGAGGATGTCGGCCACCCTGGCGCCTGACGCCGCAAGGGGACCATCGGCGGCGACCACCTGCCTCAGGGCTTCGAAGCGCTGGCCGATTAGGTGCGGCAGCAGACTGGGACCTCCACAGCTTGCCTGGGACGCCAGGAAGGCGAGGGCTTCGCTGACCACGGCCTCGGCGCAGGCGAACTCCTGCACGAACCGACCCAACCAGCAGCTTGCCGCGACGTGGTGAACGGATGCCGTGGCAGCGGGGTCGTCGAGGAAGCGGACTGGCGATGTCATGGCCGATGGTGTGGAGCAAGATGGTTGTCGAATGATTATGCCGCCGAACCGCAGACCGCGGCGAGAGCGTCTCGGACGACTGGGCTGAAAGTCGGAATGGCGTGCAGATCGGGGGAGGAGCCACACGCGGGCGGCCGCTGCCGATGGCTTCTGAAGGTACCATGCGAGACCGGTGACCTTCCGTCCGATGGCCATTAGGCGGATGGGAGGTCCGTCGTGGAAGCGCCGGGAGGCGGATCGCAGCGCACCGAAGCCGCCGTGGTGTCCGTGATCGGAGTCGGGCCGCGGATCACCTTTCCGCGAGCCGTGCAGGCGACGTTCGTGAAGGAAGGTTTGCTCGTCAGGGCGTGCGGCTCACCTGAAGCGCGTCCAATCGGGCGTGAGCGATGCTTCGGTGACGCCGCTGGCCGCTCTCGTCTCGACGGCGGTGACGACGAGATCGTCGATCGATGGCATGACGAGTGCAAGCCGCCGGGCGGGTCCGCCGATCAGGGCGGGATGCAGTCCGTCCGCCACGAGCCCCGGCAACCTCAGTATGCAATGCCCCTTTGTATATTCGTGATAGTGATAGTGGGGATCCAGGCTCTCCACCCGAAGCAGAAGGTGCCTGTTCGCCCGCGAGAGCGAGGTGATCGGCACCCCGCACGCGCGGGCGATCAGTTTCGGGAGAGGGTCCCCTTCATTCATCCATGTGGCGAGGCCTCGACCGACACGGCGATCCATCGCGGCGTTGAGGCGACGCGGCGCGACGTCCGCCCTGCCGAGCAGATCGAGAAGGACGCTCGAGACGAAGAACGGTTTCTTTGGTCCACGGGGCATGCGGACGTTCTCCCGATCTGCTGCGACGTCACGGCGATGACGCCTAATTCCTAGGGGCGCGTGGTGCGTCGTCGGACGCCGCATCCCGCCCATCTGGGCAGCCCTTACGAAGAGGAACGCCGACGCGAGCCGCATTGCGTAGCGCGGTTCTTCGCGACCATTTCACATGCGGTGCAGCGTCGCGAGGGCGTCGCATCCGACCGGCGCGATCCCTTCCTGCACCATGCCGGACGTGTGACGCTCCACGGACGCCTCCGTCTTCGGTCCGCTGGTTCCCTCGGGAGGGGGCGTGCGCTGCATATGCCCCGGAGCCCCGCCCATCCGAAGATGGGCAGGGTCGACTGGATCAGAGCGTCTTGCCGAGGTGGCGGGCGACGGCGGCGGCACTGGTGCCGACCGTCTTCACGGCGTTCTCGAGCTGGGTCTTGGTCACTCCGAACTTCTTGGTCCAGTACTCCACCTCCCACGTTTCGTGAACGTTGACGCGGCTGGCGTCGGCGGGGCGGCGGATGTTCAGGTTGTCGCTCATTTCAGGGTCACTCCTGGAGGAGGCGCCCGCTGGATTGCGTGACGCGTCCTGATCGACGACCGGACCATCCCGCGAACGCTCGTCGTACCCGGAAGGTGGAGGAGGAGGTCATGCCTTCTCCTCCTTCGGCTTCTTCGGGACCACCGGCATCGCGGCGATAGCGGGAAGCGGCGGGAGATCGATCCCCGAGCCCCAGGCCATATGGGAGACCGCGGCGCGGAAGTAGGGATAGCAGGCGAACGCCCCGACATGCTTGCAGAAGGCGAGGCCGGCCTCCCGCTTCGCGCCTTCCTCCATGTCGTACACCACGGCGTAGTCCGCCTGGCAGAGAAACGCCTTCGACCGCCCTGTTTTGGCGGACACGCTGTACCTGAAGATGGCGGCTACCGCGCGGGACTCCTCGTCGTAGCTGCACGAAAGCAGTTCGCGTCCGTAGCTCAGCTTGGGCTTGACGTCCCGGGAGTAGATCTCCGGCTGCGCGTCCATCGCGAACTTGAGAAGGCGAAGACCGCTCATCCGCGCGGTGCGGGCCACGTGGTTGTACTCGTCGCTGCTGAAGTCGAGTGGAGCGTCGCTCGCCTCGGGTGCCCTGGTGATGGCCTTGCTCAACGGGAGCCTCCTGCGGCCCGCATGCCGCGCATGATCGCCGTCAGACGCGCGTCGTCGTGGACGCAAGCGACCGAGGCGAGATCCTTCTGAGCGCTGTCGTCCTGCCATAGCGGGACGACGTTGTCGGCGGCCTCGACGAGCTCGGCCCGTCGCGAGCGCTGACGCGCCTCCCGCATCCTGCGCGTGGTCGCGCTGTCGATCTCCGGCTCGTCACCGAGGGCATGGACGGCGCGCGCCAGGAACCGGATGGTGAGGTTGGTGCAGTCGTCGGAGAAGATCTGGGTGATCCTGCCGCGCGACACTCCCATCGCTCGGGCGAGATCGGCGCGGTTCATGTCGCGCGCGTCCATCAGTTCCTGCAGGAACGACTGCACGTCGACGACGAACCCCTCCTCGACGGAGCCGAGCGTGCGCTGGGTGCGGTTGTGGTCATTCATGCTAATTTTCCCTTCCAAAGGCATCAACACGGCCTCTGGCTCTTTTGAGGATCTTCTGATCGGCCCTGTCCCGCTTCTTGGCGGGGTCGTGGTCGACGATCACGAAGGTCTGCACTCCGCCAATCCGCTTCTCGAAGCCGTACATGCGGTGCTTGAAGGACTTGAAGGCCTTTAGCATCGTGCCGCCCGGACTTCGGCCCTCGTTCCCGTTGAACATTTCCTCGGTCATCGAATGGCCGCAGCACCATCTGAACATGATGCGTTCGAGCTTGTCGCGGACGCGTTGCTCGAACCCCTCGTAGGCCGCCTCGACTTCGCTGCCGAGGCCGACGCGCATCCCCTCGTGCTCGACGAGAGTGCGGCAGCCGTAAGGTGAAAGCGGGTCGGCGGTTTGGCTCATGCGTTCCTTGCTGTTTAGTCAAATCTAAACACGATGCAAGCTCTTTCGTTCCCTCCGTCGTCATTTCCCTGGAGCTGCGTCCCAGCCGAGCGGGGCGGAGGCGGAGGGGCGTGTCTGCTGCGCTCCCACGGTCTTGCACGGGGAGGTGGTTGCGACTGGCCAGCTTCGTCTTCGATCCACGACCAAACCGGCTCGCCGAGATGTCGCGCCGCATGTCCGGCCGATCGGCCGTCTCCGGATCGGCTCGCGCGTCTTGGAAGACGACGTCGCTCAGCGGGGGCGCCCCATCGAAGCTGCTTCTCTGTCGGTGCGGATCGGATGGTGGGTGCCCGGGCGTCGGGATCATCGCGGCGACGGCGCTCCGGCCCTGACGATCATCGATCCGCGATCGTCGACGTCGCAGGTGCGGGCGCCCCGGACTGTTTCCATGCGCGCCATCGTCCGTCGCGGCCTCTAGCCGCTGGTGATCAGTTGGCCTTTCCGGGCGTTCCGGGTTCGATCCGGTGGGAGACGAGATACGCGGCGCGATCGCGTCCGTCCTTGGCCATGATCGTGCGCAGCCTTCGCTTTGCCGCGAGGAAGGTGCAGCCGTCGCGTTCCGCCCGGACGTGGAAGTGGCGCCCGAAGGCGCCCATGTCGCATACGAGGCGGCCAGGAGCGGACGCCTCGACGTCCAGCCGGCCTCCGCCGGCGTTCACCAGGAACAATGCACCCGCCAGCAGACCGGCGAAGCCGGGATTGGCGAACGCCATTCCCGCCGTGACCGAAGCTATGGCTGCCCCGGCGGAGAGCCGTCCCAGTCGGCGCAGGCCGATCTGCACGAGCGAACCCGCCGCGACGATGCCCACGAAGACCGCGCCGGCCTGGGACGGTGTGAACGGTGCATTCTCGACGAACCAGGCATGGATCCAGAGCGTCGTCCATTCGACGAGCCAGGAGATCGTCAGGAACGCGTCAAGGGCCTGACGCGGCATGTCTTTGCAGACGGCGGATATAGGCGAGATCCTTCGGCCGTCCGTCAGTGTTCGCCTGGCCGTCACGTACAGTAGCGGAAGTAGGGTGATGGCCAGGACGGTGGCGAAGTCGAACCATGGTGACAGGAGCATCGCCCCCGCGCAGGCCGAACACCTCGCAACGGTCTCCAATGCGGATATAGGTCCTTCGACGCCATTCTCCATGAAGCGTGGAAGCGAGAAGAAGGCCAGAACGACCAGCAGGGCGAATGCGCAGACCGCGGCGACAAGGGCCAGACGGACCGGCTCCACGTCGAGGCCCTCCGACGTCGACACGCCGAAGATGCCCACGTAGCTCGCGAGGGCAAACCAGATCGGCGGAAGCAACGCTCCCGCGATGGTGACGTCGGAAAGTCTCGGCGTTCGCCAGCGGTCCCTCAGCCAAGCCGTAGCCGTCGAGACGTCCGAGAGGCGAGCGCGGCTCGTCGGCGTCGGGGCTGTGGGGGCGGACTCGGCATCCATGCTGGGGAGTATGCCGATCGCGGCCGTCGACGCAAAGTCCATCATGCGCCTCCTCGATCTAGCGGCGGCCGCTGACGTCCTCGGCTGATTGGAAGGTAGGAGGGATGGACCGGGCTGCAGATTCCGGCGGCGCGGAGGACCGATCCGTGAGTCTGCTCCCCATCGCTCTCCCGGCCTTCGTAGGGGGCAAGAGGTTCCAGCGAGAGCGTCTCCGAGACGACGCTGTCCGATGGACGACCGCCCCGCTGCGCTCGTGCGGCTAGTATCAGATGGTGTCCGCCCGCCTCGGGCGCGGAGCATGCCTGTGCGCGATGTTGCCGCCTGAGCCCGACATGGGGCTCGACGTCGAGGCGTCCGCGGCCGACGTGACGGCGCTGCGCGACGCGCCGCTCGCGCAAGCCTTGGTGCGATCATCCTCTCTCACCTCGCAGAGCCTGGACCGGATCGCGCCTCTCGGATCAATGCGTCCCGACCCCCCTTCAACTCTCGAACGAGTTCAAGCTTCCCCGCATCGCGATCAAACGCGGCGGGGACGGCGGATCCGAGGACCGGTCTTCACTCAAGGCGTCGCGGCCGGTACGTGGATTTGGAGGATTGAACGCCGCCGCCGGTTACAGGTAGGATGCCGGCGTTCGCCAGCAGGCGGACCGAGGCGTGGAAACCTCGCTATTAGTAGCCGTATGCCCGGCCCGAACGAGATTCGGCCGGGAGGCGGACGCGCATGTCCAAGGTCTTCGGGCCCAAAGGCGTCCGCGCTCGTCTGATAGCGAGTTTCCAACTTCCGGCTCACGGGCCGGCACCGCCTCGTCTCAACGAGCGGTGCCGCCGGCTGGAGAGCCGAACGGCACCCAGGCGAAGGAGACGCGCATGGGCTCGGCAGCAAGTCGCAACGTTTCGCGACGCGGGAGCGAGTGGGGTCGGCCACCGCCCCTTCCGCTGGCATTGCTCCGCCAAGAGCGAAGCCGCTAGCATGGAGATCCAGTCCACGACCGCCGACGACGCGCGAGTCGGCGGGCCGGCCCTGCGCTCCTGGCTTGCACCTCCACGCCGCATCGGTGGCGTGGCCTATCAGGGCGACTGCGTGATCGTCCGCGTTCGCCAAGCCACCTATCAGCAGCAATCCACGACGTTCGGCGCATCGTCCGCGGTCTTCGGCCTGGCGGGCAGGGGAACCGGCTTCGTCGCGGGCGGCAGCGGCTTCGTGGACACGGTGCATCGCGGAGTGGTGAGCGTGGTGTTGGAGGATGCGGCCGGCGCACACGAGAATCTGGAGCTGCCCGCCGAACTGGCCCTCCTCGAAGGAGGTACCGTCCGCTTGGATCGCATCAACGGCCACGTCTTCGCGGCCACCAACATGAGCGGTCGACAGGGACGTGTCGTCCTGCTGGGCCCATCCGCCTTCGTCGGACGCATGACGTTGGGGAAACGTCATGTTCTCCTGCTGATCGGATCCGCCATGATGGTCCCGCAGATCTTCTCGCCGCACCCGTTCCTGGCGATCGCCACGACCGTCTGCCTGGCGGTCGTTCCCCTTCATCGGATGAGGGAAATCCGCGCGAGGGAGGATCGTCGCGAGCGCCTCGGCAGCTACATGGCGGAGGTCATGTCGTGATCCTGAGCGCGCTCGCGGTCCAAGCTGCCGCCATCGTGGGGACGGGACAAGCCTACCACGACGATGCGGCGGCCAAGATCACATCCTCTATGCGCGGGCGTTTCGAGGCGCGTGGCAGCGACCCGACCGAAAGTCGTGGCGTCACGAGGTCCGATTCGCAACGGCTCGGTTGGAGGGTCCCGACAGATGAGGATCTCCGAAGAAGATCGAGCTATCGCGCTCCGAGGGGCTACAGGTTCCACCGGTCGGCGAGCGTCGATCTGGATCACGACGGTCGCGCCGACCTCGTGGAGATGCTCGAACGATCACGTCAGACTGCGCTACGCATCTCCTACGGGAGCGGAGCGGTGGTCATCACGAACGTCCGTTCCGGCAGATGGACCGATCAGGGGCTGTTCGCCGCGGGTGTCGACGCTGTGATGGTGAATTTCCCGGAGAGCGGCGCATACTTCCTGTTCCAGCGCGGCGCCGCGATCAGGCTGCGATACCTAGGTGAATGAGAGGCGAGGCTTCGGCGCTCGACCGACGGGAGGACGGTCGAGGCGAAGTGTCGGACGATGGGTCATACCGGTTGCCGGCTCCGGACCTAGAACATCGTCGAGGCTCGATCTTGATACTCGTCCGTCGCGAAGTCGATCCAGAACGGTGATGGCGAACCATCCAAACAATTCCCTTCTGCTGGCTGTGAAGCATCTTATCATGCGGGATCGAACGGAAGAGCGGAGTGTAGGTTTGGAGCAGTTTCGCATCGGCATCATGGATGCGGTGGTCGGTACGATCGGAGCGGGCCGGGCGGATCTGACGCGGGCGGCGACGAACGAGGGTGCGGTCGCATGAGGCTCGCGACGATCGACGATGGGACGCGGGACGGCGCGCTGGTCGTCGTCTCGCGAGACGGGGCGCGCATGATGTCGGCCTCGGAGACGGCGCCCACTCTGCAACGCGCCCTCGAAAGCTGGAGCGGGGCGGAACCGGCGCTGCGTGCGCTGTTCAGCCGTCTGGAGGCGGGGCAGGGCGTTGCCGTCGGAACGGCGACGTTCGCCGCACCACTCCCCCGTGCATGGCAGTGGCTGGACGGATCCGCCTTCCCCAATCACGGCGTCCTCATGCAGAAGGCGTTCGACCTCCCTGCGCTGCCCGCTGGACGACCGCTCATGTATCAGGGGCTTTCGCATCGCTTCCTCTCCGGGGCCGAGGACGTACCGCTTCCCAGCGAGGACGACGGGATCGACTTCGAGGGCGAGTTCGGCGTCATCGTCGACGACGTGCCGATGGGCTGCCCTGCCGACGAGGCCCTCGACCACGTGAAGCTGGTCGTCATGATCAACGACTGGTCTCTTCGGTCGATCGCGCCGATCGAGATGAGGACGGGCTTCGGCTGGGTTCAGGCGAAGCCGGCGTGCAGCATGGCACCATTCGCGGTGACGCCGGAGATGCTCGGCGACGTCTGGCGGGACGGTCGCGTCCATCTTCCCCTGGTGGTCGAGGTGAATGGCGAGCGGTTCGGCTCGCCGGATGGGAGCGAGATGGCGTACGGCTTCCACGAGCTGATCGCACACGCGGCGAGGACGCGCGATCTTCCTGCCGGCACGGTGATCGGCTCGGGCACCGTCTCCAACGAGGAACATGCGATCGTCGGCTCCACGTGCATCTCCGAGCGCCGCGCGATCGAGATGATCGAGACCGGTGGACCGCTCACGCCGTTCCTGGCCTTCGGTGCTCGTGTATCGATGAGGGCTGGAGACGCGTCGCCGTTCGGTTCGCTCGACCAGCGCGTGGTCGTTCGACCGATCTGACCGCGGCCGGCCGCCGGCGGCGGCCTACGTCATGGTCGGCCGAAGCGCACCAATTCCGAGCGATACCGTGATGAAGGGATGAGAACGGGCATCGGCGTCGAACCGGCATCCGGCTCGGCATGATGGGCTACGGAACGTCGGCGAGCTCCTTTCGATCGACGCGTTGGTCCGATCTCTCGCGGCGACGGCCTTGCACGTACGTCCACTCGGCCCCTTGCAGTAGACGTCGATCGAACGGAAAGTGGTCAAGCCGCGCTGGGCGGGGAGGCAGCGGGAGGCCCGAACGCTCCCGAGCGGCTCATTTGGGAGAGCAGGCGCTCGCCTCTTCGCGAAGAAGTCGCCGCAGCCACGCGAGCCCCTCGTCCTCCACTCGGGCGCGATGGAACTTCATCATCTCGCGCATCGGAGGGAACGGAATGGGCAAGGGTACCTGACGCAGGGGGTAGATCTTCTCCATGCTGTCGGCGAGCCTGCCGTGCATGATCGCGAGGCGCCCGGTGCCGCAGACGAGCGGCGGGATCGTCAGGAACGACGAGGTTTCCACCTCGATCCGGCGGTCGTAGCCCATCGTGCTCATCTGGCGATCAGCGAAGGCGGGCACGCGGCGGGCGCCCATCCTGACGCCGACGTAGCCCGCCGCCAGCATCTCCTCGACACCGAACGCGACCCGCATCGACGGGTTCTCCGCCCAGCCGACGATGACGTGGGTTTCCTCCAGCAGCAGCTCGGCGGGATGCTCGTTCTGAAGGAAGACGTCGGGCGTTATCAGCAGGTCGGCGCGGCCTTCCGCTATCTGGCTCTCGCTCGTGTCGCTGGGTGCCGCCATTTCGATCCTGATGTTCGGCGCCTCGGAGGACATCCGCTCGAGGACCGGGACGAGGAGGGAGGTGATCACGTAGTCGGAGGTGATGACCCGGAAGGTGCGTGAGGCGTTCGCGGGATCGAACTTCGAGGAGGAGGAGAGCATGGCGTCGATGCCTCCCAGGAAGACCGTCACCTGCGGCAACAGGCTCTCCGCGAAGGGCGTCGGATGCATTGCTTTGCCTTCCGGGACGAGCAGGGGATCCGCGAAGAATTCCCGCAGGCGGGACAGAGCGGCGCTCATCGCGGGCTGGCTGAGGTTCATGATGCCGGCTGCCCGCGATACGCTCCGCACCTCCATCAGGACCTGGAAAGCGCCCAGCAGGTTGAGATCGAGTCCCTTGAACCGCATTACACACCTCCCCCGGACCGACGCCAACCTAGTCGATCCACGTGTTCCTTGTCCTGCGTGGACACCCGAAGGCGCCGGTGCGGCCGATTCGGCGCCGCTCCCCTAGAGCGTAGGCCCGATCATAAACGGCGTCTATCGATCCCGATCGGATCAATTCATTCGGTGATTTGCCGGTGAGGGAGTTAACTTCTCGGCAGGCTACAAAGGAGCTGGAGGAGAGGATGGAACGAGGGGCCGCAAGCGGTGGAGGAGGACCCGTCGCGATCGTTGGAGGCGGCATCGCGGGAATGGCGTTCGCCATCGCCGCGGTAGAGCGGGGCTTCGCCTGCGAGATCGTCGAGGCGGATCCCGCGTGGCGGGTCTACGGTGCTGGCATCAGTCTGACGAGCCCGACCTTCAGGGCGATGCGCAACTTGGGCGTTCTCGAGAGGGTCAAGGAGCAGGGCTTCTTCATCGAGAAGGGGGGCGCGATCTGCGCGCCCGACGGATCGATCGCGGCGGATCTGCCGCTGCATGCGGTGGAGCCGGGGCTTCCGACCGCAGGAGGGATCATGCGACCCGCGCTGCATGCAATAATGGCGGAGAAGGTCGGGCGGCTGGGCATACCGACCCGCCTCGGCGTCACGGTCGACGAGTTCCTGGAGGATGCCGAGGGAACCACGCTGCTGCTCAGCGACGGCGGGTCGATCAAGGCGAGCTGCGTCGTCGCGGCAGACGGTGCCTTCTCGCGGACGCGGGGCAGGCTCTTCCCCGGCGCGGGCGAGCCGACCTACACGGGGCAGTTCTGCTGGCGTATAATAGCCGACCGGCCGCCCGAAGTCGATCGACCCCTCTTCTTCGTGACGCCCGAGGTCACGGCCGGTCTGATGCCCGTGTCGCAGGACGTCATGTACATGTGGCTGCTCGAGACCTCGCCCGAGCGGCGCCGGCTCATCGACGACGAGTTGCCGGATCGGCTGCTTCGCCTGCTCGCTTCCTTCTCCGGCCCGATGGAAGCTGTGCGTAAGGCGATCGCACGAGGGGAGACGATCATTAGCCGCCCGCTGGACGCACTCCTCCTGCCGCTGCCTTGGCACCGGGGGCGCACGGTCCTGATCGGCGATGCCGCACATGCGACGACGCCGCATCTGGCGTCCGGTGCCGGGATAGCGATCGAGGATGGGCTCGCGCTCGCCGAGGCGCTGGCGGACCACGAGGATCCGGTCGCCGCCTTCGAGGCCTTCGAACGTCGGCGTTGGGAGCGCTGTCGGCTGGTCGTCGAGGAATCCGTCGCGATCGGGAGGATGCAGCAGACCGCAGCGGCCCCCGCCGAACTGAACGTGCGCATGGGCCGGGCGCAGGCCGCCTTGGCTCAGGATATATAGTCGAGAAGGAGTTTAGCGATGGCGATCATGGGAGTCGAAAGCGTCATCTTCGGGGTTGATGACGTCGACAAGTGTTCCCGCTTCTGGCGGGACTTCGGGCTCGTCGATCTGGGTTCGGACGAGCGGACCGGCACGTTCGAGGTGTCCAGCGGATCGCAGGTCGTCGTCATGCGCGACGACGATCCGCGATTGCCACCACGAAGCATCGAAGGCAACGGGATAAGGCTCACCGTCTGGGGCGTGGACACCGCGGCGAACCTGGAGTCTCTCGTTCGAGGCCTTGAGACGGTGGTCGAGGTTATCAGGGACGACCAGGGCGCCGCCTTCTTCAAGGCGCCCGACGGACAGCATGTCGGCCTGCGGGTCTGGCAGAAGCGCGCGGTCGTCTCGGTGGCCGACCCCGTCAACACTCCAGGCTCGATCAAGCGGCTCAACCAGACGCGTCAGTGGCGCAGGCGCGCGATACCGAAGACGATCAACCACGTCGTCTTCTTCTCGCCCGACTACGTGGGATCGTACGAATTCTACAGGGATCATCTGGGTTTCCGATATTCCGATCACAGCAAGGGCGTGGGCATCTTCGCCCGGGCCGACGGCACCTACGAGCATCATTCGATCTTCTGGGTGAATTCCGATCTTCCGTTCGCACCGGACGGGCACGGCTTCATGCACATAGCCTTCGGGCTGGACGACATCGACGAGGTGATGATCGGCGCGAACATCATGGAGAAGCGCGGCTGGAGGAACACGAGTGTCAACAGCTCCGGCGGCATCTCCCGGCACAGGCTCAGCTCGGCGATCTACTACTACGTCGACAACCCGAATGGGGGAGAGGCGGAGTACCACGCCGACACCGATTATCTCGACGACAACTGGGTGCCGCGGGCCTGGAGCTTCAAGTTCGCCGCGCTCATGTGGGCAGCCAGGATACCGCCGATGTTCGCGGGCGACGACATTCCCTGGGAGGTGGACTTCGACGCCGACGAGCGCTCGTTCGAGGCGTTCCGCAAAGGCAGGTCAAACCCGCATCAGGCCGAACTCGACCAGATGACCAACGACGACGAGCACGCGATCTGATGGCCATGTTCTCCTACTTCCCGGGCAACTACGTCTGGAACCTGGCGGTTGACATCGCGATAGAGAGCGGCGCGCAGATCGGCGAGATCGAGGAGATGTGCGCTCCGTTGCGGGAGGCTGCTCTACAGGGCGCGGATGTCGGTACCGTTCAATTCATGGCCAGGTGGGTCGAAATGGCCGATCGCCTGTCGGACCTGGCGGAGGAGGATCTGGCGCTCGGCCGCGCCTTCTCCGCGTCCGGCAAGCTCGACCGCGCGGCGCTGTACTATCAGACGGCCGAGCGGATGCTGCCGCATGGGCACGCCGACAGGATGGCGGTGTTCCGCAAGGGCATCGATGCATTCCGACGCGCCGCGGAGCTCGGAGGGCTCAACCGTGAGCGGGTCGAGATCTCTTACGGCGGCGGCGTCATTCCCGGCTGGTTCACGCGCGCTGAGCGCGGGGACGGCGCGAGGCCGACGATGGTGTTCGTGAACGGCCTCGACAGCTCCAAGGAGATGCTCGTCTGGACGAAGCTCGGGACCGAGTTGGCCCGCCGTGGCGTGTCGACCCTGCACATGGATCAGCCTGGAACGGGCGAGGCGCTGCGGACCCATGGACTGACGGCCGTGCCGGACACCGAACGCTGGGCATCCGTCGTGGTCGATCATCTCGAGGGTCGTGCCGACGTGGATCCCGCGCGGATCGGAATGATGGGCCTCTCGCTTGGCGGCTACTACGCTCCGCGAGCCGTGGCGTTCGAGCCTCGCTTCGCCCTGGGGGCCGTCTGGGGCGCAAACCACAACTGGGGCGAGGTCCAGTTGAAGCGGCTCAACCGCGAGGGCGAGAACCCGGTACCGCACTACTGGGAGCACGTCCGCTGGGTATGGGGCGCGGCGGACATGGACGAGTTCCTGCAGATCGCGCCGAGGGTGTCGCTGGAGGGAGTGCTCGATCGGGTGCACGTGCCCTTCCTGGTGACGCATGGCGAGAAGGACCGGCAGATCGGCGTGGAGTACGCCCATCGGACCTTCGACCAGCTGGTCAACAGTCCGAAGCGCGAATTGAAGATCTTCGACGATCGCACCGGAGGCGTCGAGCACGTCAGCCTCGACAACACGTCCTATGCCAGATCCTTCATCGCGGACTGGATCGCCGAGACCTTTCAGGAGCGCACTTCATGAGCGTCGAACCCGGAACGCCGTTCCGCCGCATCGTCACCGGCCATCGAAGCGACGACAGGGCCGTGATCGTCAGCGACGCCCCGCCCACGCGGGTGTTCGACCAGCTCGGCGAGCCTGGCCTCGTCTTCTACGAGGTTTGGAACACCTGCTCCTCCCCGGCACGGATCGGACGAGACGATCTCGAACCGGCGGAGGAACGCCTCATCCTTGCGCCACCCGAGCGTGGCACGCGAATACGGGTTCTCGACATTCCCCCGGACAGGTCGGACACCGACTTCGAAACCGTCTTCGACAGCATCGGAGGCAGGGAGGCCCACGTGGCGGACCCGACGCGCCGCCACGCCAGCTTCCACCGCACGAGGTCCGTCGACTACGGCATCGTCCTTTCCGGCGAGATCACCCTCCTCGTCGACGAGGGCGAGACCACCCTCGGGCCGGGCGACATCGTAGTCCAGAGGGGCACCAACCACGGCTGGATCAATCGCTCGTCCGTGCCGTGCAGGATGGCGTTCGTGCTGATCGATGGAGTCTTCGAGGACGGCATCGCGTGACGCTCGTCGTCGTCGGCGCCGCCGGCTTCGTCGGTGCCGAGGTCGCGGAGCACCTCGCCCAGGTGAGATGGCGCGGCGAGGTGCGACTGTTCGACAGGGTCTCGGGCGCCGTACCTGCGGGCAGCGGCTTCGAGCGGATCGTCGGCGAACTCGACGACGACGGGGCGGTCGAGGCCGCCCTGAGCGGCGCGAACACGGTAATCAACCTAGTCTCGGTGCCGGGCGGGACTGCCGAGGCCGATCCCGGCCTCTCGCGACGCATCAACTTGGACGCCGCGTTGAGGATCGGGGAGATCCTGGCCGGGCAGGGCTCCGCATCGCCACCTAGGCTGATCTTCGCGAGTTCGATCGCCGCGTTGGGTGAACTGCGCGGACCGGTGGACGATGACACGCCGGCCCATCCGGTGCTGACCTACGGCGCACACAAGCGGATGGCGGAGATCGGCCTGGAGGACCTGCATCGGCGCGGAGCCGTGAGCACGCTGGCGCTTCGGCTCTCTGGCATTGTGGCGCGACCGGGGGATGGTGCCGGCCTTAGGTCGGCATTCCTGAGCCGGGTCTTCCATGCCGCGAAGCATGGGGATCGGTTCGTTTTTCCGGTGGGGCCGGAGGCCACCTTCTGGATGATGTCCGCGCGACAGGCCGCTTGGAACATCGTCCATGCGGCGGGGCTGGCGGACCTCCCGGGATGGACCGTGACGCTTCCCGCACTCCGGGTGTCTGCAGGTCAATTGGCGGCAAGTCTTTTCGTGGATCCCGATCTCGTGTCCTTCTCACCGGATCGTTCGCTGCAGGAGGCTTTCGGGTCATACCCGGCGCTGGCGACGCCTGCGGCGGATCGGCTCGGCTTCCGAAGTGACAGAGACCTCGCCGCACTGATCGAAGGCGCGACAGGCATGCAATAGCGCCATGCTGTGACAGCGGCGGCCCATTTCGTGTGAGCAAGGGCCGCTGGTGCGAAGCTTTCCCTGCTGTCACTTGTGCTGCCGTTGGGGGACCTGCAGCCCGGTCCCCTATCGCACCTCCGCCCCCAAGGGGTTTCAGACCGGCGTCAACTCGATCAGTTCCACCCCTGGTGCGGGAAGGTCGCGGGTGAGAACGAGCTTCGCGGCGGGCAGGGTTACCTCCTCGATCGCGGTCAGATCGTACAAGGCATCGAGTCGTCGGCGGGTGACCCGCACGTCACCCGTCCAGCCGGTGTTCCGGACCGAGACGTTGTACCGGCCGTTGTCCGAGTAGTCGTGAGGCACGAACGGCAGGAACGAGTCGGCCGGCACCTCCGAAACCATGCGTTCGAGAAATGTCTTCGTCTCCAACGGCATGGTCTCCGGGATGGAGAAGGGCTTCGACATGGGACTGACGGCCGGCGGTTGGTAGTTGGCGATCAGGATCTGCAGCCGGGCGCCGGATTCCGACCTGCCCGCCAGCATCGCGTAGCCCAGTTCGTCCGCTCCGGTGCAGGCCAGCCTGATGGGCGTATCCAGCATCGACCCGACCGCCTTGACGGCGTGGGCCGCTTTGGTGAATGAACCGTCCGAGCCGAAGAGGGCCTGCCCGTGATAGAGAGTGGACACCTCGATGGGGGCGTCCTGCATGTAGATCAGGCCGGCGGCCCGGTAGGCCGCGTCGGCCACCGGGCCGGCGGGCGCTACGCCGGCCCCATAGGCCCACTCGGTCACATGGCTTTCCGCTTTGGGGAAACCATTTGCGTCCAGCAGTCCACGGATGGTGCGGCCGAAGCGCACGAGGTCGAAGGGGTTCGCCGACGCGTTCGTGTAGCTGTGCCACGAGTAGAAGTCGAGGGGCACGCCGTTGATCCGGCAGTACCTGATGAAGGCGGTGCGGTACGCGTCCTCATGCAACGTCCACGCCTTGCCAGGACCTCCCACTCGAAACGCGGAATTGACCGCCTTTAGCGCTCGTGCGGCGCTCGCATACAAGTGATAGTACTGCTCCGGGCTCCCGGACCAGAAGGGTGCCGGAAAGTCGGGTTCGTTCCAGATCTCCCAATAGCGGATGCGCGCGTCAAACCCGCCGGCCCAGCCCTCGCCGTAGTGGCGCGCCACGTTTCTTACCACTCGAGCGTACAGGTCGGGATCGGGCGGGGTGGTGTCCGCGCCCCAGCTGCGGCCAACCCGATAGTAGGGTTCGGCGCCTGCGGCGAGGATGGCGCGCATGGCGCGGTCGCTGGTCGAGAAGTCGTAGCTCGACGCCCGATCTGGATCTGCGTTCGGGTCCGGGAAGATCGTCGTCAGCGTGTCGACCGGCACATGCTCCGAGGTCAGCTGGGGGTCGCCCTTGCGGAGATAGCGCGAATCGATGTCGAACGCGCCGTAGAAGTCGTGGGTGCGGATCATCGACACGCGCAGCTCGCGGTACTGCTTGGTGAGGTCTGGATGGTCCCAGTCCGCGATAGGGCCGCGATTCACGCCCTGCAGGTTGCGGATCCGGCCCTTTGATGATCCGACGTCGACGTCGAGCGTCTTGTGTGCCGCGGAAGCCGCGGCGACCCGGGGCGCGAAAGAGATGGCGGCCCCACCCGCCATAAGGCCGAGGAGCGAACGCCTTCCCAAGGTCGTTCCGACGCTTCTCTCTAAAGAAGCTTCGCGATTGAACATTGCCATTTCCTTTCAAGGTTTAGCAGCTCAGAGCCGGAGGCGGGCAGCGCGATGGTGAAGGTGTTCGAGCGGTGCAAGGGCGACGTCGTTGTCGCGTCGACCTCTCGAAGCCCGCTTAAGAAAGCAGAGCGCTTTCGATTCGGTGTCGGAGCGAAAGCAGTCGCGGTGGCGTGATATTCGGTGATTTGAGCCGAAGCACCACTCGACTAGGCCTTTGCGTCGTGCGGACAGGCCGAACGGCCAGGTGTCCAAGACGACATTACTCGTTTTGCCTGTTCAAGGTGCGTTGTGGCGGAAACGGGTGATCGACTCTCGATCACTCTGATCTGGCAGACCTCGGCCGTCCTGCCGAGTTGACCGAGCTGCATAGTGGTCACTCTTCCTCCCTGCATGAGGCCACCCAAATTCGTTTGGTGGTCTACCAGTCCTCAATCGCACCAGAAAATTCATAAGTCGGATGATGGGCCATCAACCGTCCTTATGGATGGCCGGTGTCGGGGAAGTAAGGTGCGGCAGCGACGTGGCCTTGCGATGCGGATGCGGTGAGTCGATTTCGACCCGGGCTGACCGGCAAGTGACGTGAACTTTGCGGCAAGGCACCCGAGGGAGACTACTCTTCAATCGATGTTCAGCGACAGCTTGGCTGACCTACTTCGATGACCGCAAGCTGGATTTCGTCTGCCGGCAGAGACATCGGTGCGCCGAGTCGCAAGCTGAATCGCCATACCATCAAACGAGGTCGACCACGTCGAGGTCGGTCCCGACCAAGCCATTCCGGACCGGCATTTGACGTCCTCCCTTTTTCTTCATCCGATTTGAGTGAGAGTTCTCCGGCCCTTTGAAGCCAGCGGGCAAGGAGCTGGACATGAAGAAGACGAGGCACACCGAGGAGCAGATTGCGTTTGCGCTGAAGCAGGCGGAGACGGGTACGTCGGTGGCGGAGGTGATCCGCCGGATGGGGATCTCGGAGCAGACATTCTATCGCTGGAAGAAGGTGTACGGCAGCCTCGGCGTAGGCGAGCTGCGGCGCCTGAAGCTGCTCGAGGAGGAGAACCGCAAGCTCAAGCAGCTGGTCGCCGACCTGAGCTCGGACAAGCACGTCCTGCAGTACGTGCTGGCAAAAAAGCCCTGACGCCTGGACGACGGCGCGAGCTCGTCGCGCACGTTCAGGCGTCTCATGGTGTCAGCGAGCGGCGCAGCTGTTTGGTGCTGGGCGTTGACCGGTCGTCGGTGCGCTACGTGTCGCATCGGCCGGGTCAGGCGCCGCTCATGCTGCGCATCCGTGACCTGGCGGCGACACGGACGCGATACGGCTATTTCCGCATCTACATTCTGCTGCGCAGGGAAGGATGGTTCGTGAACCACAAGCGCGTCTACGGCCCTACCGGGATGATGGACTGAGCCTTCGGCTCAAGAAGCCCAGACGCAACGTCAGCGCCGCCAACCGCGACCGGCAGCCAGCGGCCGCGGCAGCAAACGAGATGTGGTCGATGGACTTCGTTTCCGACGCGTTGTTCGATGGCCGCCGATTGCTGGCGCTGACCGTGGTCGATGCGTTCACGCGCGAGGCGCTGGCGATCGACGTACGGACGAGCTACCGCGGCTCTGACGTGGTCGAGACGCTCGACCGCATTGCCGCGGTACACGGTCGTCCCAAGCGCATTCGTCTGGATAATGGCCCGGAATTCATCTCGAGGGATCTCGACCTGTGGGCCTACCAGCATGATGTGGTGCTGGACTTCAGCCGTCCTGGCAAGCCCACCGACAATGCGTTCGCGGAGGCGTTCAACGGCCGGGTGCGGGCCGAATGCCTCAACGCATACTGGTTCTTGAGCTTGGACGACGCACGGGTAAAATGTGAGGCGTGGCGGCGCGATTACAACGAGCACCGTCCGCATAGCTCCCTCGGCGACCAGACCCCGATGGAGCGCGCTTTTTCGTCAGGGCAGGCATGCCTGCCCTGACGAAAAGAGAGCCGGTTTTCCCATAAAGACCGGACCAAAGACTGGGTGAGGCTCAGAACGCCGAAGACTCACCCTCGACCTGGATGAGAAACCGGGGGACCCTCACGGACGGCGTACGCCCACCGCATAGCGAAAGACGCAAGCCTCCACCTCGATCCTGACGAATCGCGTGACGTTGCGATGCAACACGGTCAGGGGCGAGGAGCGCATTCGGGAACTATGAACTCGGTCGGCCGGATAGGGTCGCGACTCCGCCTCGCGGCGGACGAACTCGTCTCTCGACATGCTGTAAAGCTCGCATTGGTGGTAGGAATTCGACCGGACGACGCAGCCTGCACGCCGCTTCGTTCTCTGTTATTTCAGGGCGTTGAGCAAAAAGGTCATGCGGTCTGCCATCAATTCGGGGCGACTGAGCGGATCGCTGACTCCGTGCCCCCCCTCCTGATCCTCCAGGTAATAGGCTGTGGCCCCCGCATTCTCCAATGCTGCCGCCAGCTTTCGGGCGTGACCCGGACCTACGCGATTGTCTGATGTCGCCACGGTTATGAAGAAGGGCGGATAGGTCTTGCTCGCTACGACGTTCTGGTAAGGTGAGTAGGCGTTGATGGAAGCCAGCATCGCCGGTATCTTGGCATCGCCATATTCGTTCAGCCAGGCCGCGCCCATGCCCATGTAGGGCAGACGGACGAGGTCGGTCAGCGGCACATCGCTGACGATCGCACCGTACAGATCCGGTCGCTGGGTCCCCATGACGGCCGCCAGCAGGCCGCCATTGGAGCTGCCGAACACGCCGATGTGCTTCGGCGTGGTCACGCCGTCCTTGATGATTGCCTCGGTCACTGACGCGAAATCATCATAACTTTTTTGCCGCTTCTCTCGGATGGCGGCCTGATGCCAGGCTTCACCCCGCTCGCCTCCGCCGCGGATTAGCGGGATCGCAAGCGCACCTCCGCGTCGGAGCCATGGAACGATGGACTTGCCCCCCTGGACATAATCCAGATAGCCGGGTGAAAGGCTGATCCCGAACGCGCCGTAGCCCGTCATCAGCAGCGGCGTCGCGCCGGGTTTGATCTTCCGCGGACGGACTAAGTAATAGTCGATCGGAGTGCCGTCCTTCGAGGGCGCGGACTTCAGCTCGGCTACGAGGCCGCTCGCGTCGAACGCGGCCTGTTCGGAATGGAGCGTCGTAGACGCGCCGTCGCCGGCAAGGTCCAGCCGGCTGGGCAGTAGGAACCCCGCGCGCTTCAACACGACGGCGTCGCTGTCCGGATCGGATGCCTGGATCGCGACGGCGGTGCCCACCGCCTCATCCTTGCCGCTCTCGATCCGCCAGCCGGTGTTTGTTGCAGTCGCGGTGACGAGGCGCTGAAGCCCGCGGCGATTGAGCACCATCTGCACGCCGGTCCTGGTCGGGGCGATGCCGGTATAGGTGTCGCTCAGGAACTCGCCGTCGGAGGGGGTGAAGACGAGGCTCAGCCGTTGCGCCGCCGGCGTGGCCGTTCGCGTGTCGAAGGCGACCACGCTCTCCGCCGGCAGGGTGCGACCTGCCACCTCGGCCGCTTCTCCCAGCTGCGCGATGATCCGGCCGCCCCCGGCATTGCCCAGGATCATCTTGGTCTTGCGGGGCAGCGGTGCGACCTCGACGCGACCGTCGGAGCGGACGACGACATTCTCGATGGTCGAGTAATCGATCGCGCGCATGATCACGCCGACCCGGTCGGCTCCTTCGCCGGTCGCCCGGATCGTCATGATCGCGTCGGTCGGCTTCGCCGTATACACGGTCTTCGCCGCCGACAGCGGCGTACCGCGCTTCCAGATCGCCACGGATGCGGGCCAGCCGGTGGGCAGCTTGGGCCTGTCGCCGACCGTATGCTCGATCAGCAGGCGATCCTTGTCGAGCCAGTCTACGAAGGTGCGGCTGGCGGGCGCGCGAAAGCCGTCCGTCACGAAGCGCCCGGTCGACAGGTCGAACTCGCGCAGTTCGGTCTCGTCGCCGCCCAGGGGCGACAGCAGCAGGATGCATCGCAAATGGTCCGGCGGCGCGCAGACGACTGACGTGGCGGCGAAGTGAAACTCGTAGGCGGTGCCCTCGGCCCTGCGCAGCGCGTCGATGTCGAGCACGTCGCGCCAGCCGCCCGGCACACCATCGGCGCCTCGGCGGCCGACGGACAGGACGCCGTGCGGATGGGTGACCGACCGCTGGAAGCGCAGGGCTACGGATCCGAACAGCAGATATTCAGGCGGCGGATCGCCGGCCGCGAGCAGCGCCTTCAGCTCTGCCTCGATCTCCGCGTGCTGGGGCATGGCGGCGATCGCCGTCTGCGCCCTTTGCGTCTGCTGACGCGCCCAGTCGAGAGCCTTGGAATCAGTCGGGGTTTCCAGCCAACGAAACTTGTCCTGTGCTGCAACCGGCGACGCCAACAACATGGCAAGGGCCGACACCGTGTACAAAAACCTCATCCTCATTCTCCCTTTGCACTCAATGGCGCATTCACCGTAAGCGATTGGATAGAAGAAAGTAGCGTGGCGCCTGCGGGAATTGCCCCCTTGTCCTGTGCGACATAGTATAGCTTCGAGGGAATTGCCATTTCAAGTACATCGCCGACGCCGGTCACTTGCAACTTTTCTTGCCATACTGGTAAGAAATTGCCCAGTGAGAAGGTGGCCGGTTTGTTACGGTCGAAAGAGCTGTAGAATTTTGCATCATCAACTAGGTTGCCGATATATTGCGCTGCTACCGTATCTCCAGGTTCAGGATGGCGATCCGTGCCGTCACCTTTTACCCCGCGCCAGCGCAGGCGGTTGTGGGTAACGTTCCAACCCTGAGTCGAGCCCCGCACGACCAACGCGAGCTCCTGCAAGTTCAGGTAGGCGGCGCTTGGCGCCCCCGCCATCGCCGATGCAGCGAGCAATGTGGCGATGGTGATCGCCGGAATCGCCCTAAGTCGCCTAGCGGTCACTGCTCGCACCCGTCAGATAGCGATCGAACCAGGCGATTGTCCGCTCCGCCGCGTCGATCTGGTTCTCGCGTTTGAGAAAGCCGTGGCCTTCCTCGGCATAGACTTTCACGTCGACGGTCCGGCCCGCCTGCTTCAACACATCGACGATCTGCTCGGCCTCGTGCGCGGGCACTCGGATGTCGTTTGCGCCCTGCAGCACCAGAAGCGGCGCCTTCGTGTCGTGCAGATAGGTGAGCGGGCTGACCCGCGTGTAGACCGCCTTGTCCTTCGTCGGATCGCCGATCAAGGCGCGCTGATATTCGCGTAGTGCCGGCGAGCCGCGCTCCCACATCGTGTTCCAATTGACGATGCCGTATTCTTCGACGCCTGCTGCCCAGAAGTCGGGCATCCGGGCCACGGCCATAACCGTCATGAAGCCGCCATAGGAGCCGCCGGTGATGCCGATCTTCCTGGGATCGGCATAGCCGGACGCGATAAGGAACTTCGCGGCCCCGGCCTCGTCCTCCAAATCGCGGCCACCCAGGTCACGCCGGTTCGCCTGTTCGAAGGCGCTGCCGTATCCGGTCGAACCGCGGACGTTTGGCGCGATCACCATGTACCCGCGCGAGGCGAGTGCCGTCGCCGTGCGGTCGAAGTCGTCGGAGGTCTGATAGGTTGGGCCGCCATGGGCGAGGACGACGACCGGCGCCGATCCGTTGCGCTTCAGATTCCACGGCATCCACAGCACCGCGCTGATTACCGTGCCGTCGGCGCTGGGATAGTGGACTATGCTGGTGCGCGGCAGCGTGTCGGGATCAATGCTGGCGAGACCCAGCCGGGTGAGTCGCGTCGTGGCTCCCGTTGCCATGTCATAGGTCCAGTAATCGAACGGCGCGCTGCCGGATGCGTGCGGAAACAGCAGCTGCCGCCCATCGGGCGAGAAGCCGGGCAGGATGCCGAAGGGGTCGCTGACCTTGCCGTCCGGCAGCGGCAGCCGCTTTGTCGTCCGGTTTGCGCGGTCGTAGGCATAAGCCTCGTCGCGGCCGTCGACATTGGCGACGGCGATCACGGTCCGCCCGTCCGGCGAAAAGGCGCCCGCCGTCTGCGGCCAGGGTCCCGGCCGGATCGGCAGCCGCTTGCCCGATGTCAGATCGAGCAGCATCGCCTGATGCAGTCCAGCCGCGTTCTCGCTCGTCAGCGACAGGGCGCGGCCGTCAGGCGAGAGCGCGCCCGCGCGTTCGAACGGCTCGGCCGGTCCGCCCGCGATCCGCGTCGCGGTGCCGGTCGCCACCTCCAGCCGCCAGACGCTGCTCCCGGTCTGCGCGGCGTTCATGCGATTGGCGTAGAGGAAGCGCCCGTCCGGGCTGAAATCGAGGACGTACCAGTAGACGCCGGCTTCCTTCTCCTGCGTCAAGAGCCGGACCTTGCGGTCCGCCAGCGACATCACCGCGACGTTGGTGCTCGGTTCGGCCGCAACGCGCCGATTGAAGGCGACCAGGGTCGAATTCCGCGTAAAGGCGAATGGCCCGGTGTCGGATGCGTCCGGCGTCGCGGTGAGATTGACGGCGGCGCCCCCCTGCGCCGGTATGGCGAAGATGTCGTAGATCTCGCGCCCGCCCACGTCGGAGGCGTAGAGCAGGAGCTTTCCGTCCGGCGTCGCGCCGGGATAATATGTCTTGTCCTCAGACTGCTGGAGCTGGACCGGAAAGCCCCCCCGCGGCACGCGCCAAAGGTTGGTGCGCCCCGTCAGGTCAGTGGCCATCACCACCTGCCCGTCCGGCGTCCATGTCGCGAAATAGCTGGAGCGAGTGAAGAACAGGTCGGCGATCGGCACCGGCCGCGCCGCGGGAAGTGCCGGCGAGGTAAGGCTCTTCGGATCGGTCAGCGGCCGATCGGGCGCGCCCTTCAGGACGGGCGTGCCGGGACGACGTGGGTCGGGCCGCGCTTCCTGCGCGGCGCCCCCCGTGGCCATGGCGAGAAGGAGCGTGGTGACGATGGTCTTATGCATGGTCGTTGACTCCTCAGCGTGCCGGGCCGCCGAAGCGTGCGGTCAATTCCAGTCCGATCGTCCGCGGACGCAGGCGGTTGGACACGATATCGAGCGCACCCGACGCAAGCGGCTGCACCTGGCGAAAGCTGGTCGCGCCCGTCTCGTTCGTGAGATTGTCCACGAATGCGGCGATCGTCAGCTGCTTCAGGTCGACCCCGACGCGAGCGTCGACGCGGTCGATGGTGTCGCCCGGCCGATAGGCGGGAAACGACACGAACTGGCGTGGCGAGCTGTGCTGCCAGCCGACGCGGCCAAAGGCATCCAAGCCCTCCCGAACCGTCGTGCGATAGTCCGCCGAGGCGTTTGCCGTGAACCTGGCTACATCGTCGACTGGTGCGCCGTCGACGATGCCGGTGCCGGCGACCGCACCCGAATAGGTCGCATCATTGTACGACCCCCCTGCGTTCAGGGACATGCCGGCAGCCGGACGCAGGACGACGTTTAGTTCGGCCCCCTTGGTCTTGGTGCCGTTGGAGTTGATGAGGCCATTGAAGCCGGTCTGCGCGATGGGGATGCGGACCGTCACGTCCTTCCAGTCGCTGTAGTAGACAGCGCCCTCGATGGTCATCAGCCGTTCGAACAGATCCGCCTTGGCACCAACCTCATAGGTCCAGATCGAATCCTGATCCAGCGCCCGCGGCAGGAGGATGCCGAGAGGCGCGGCAAGCGCAACCGACGCCGTCGGCTGAAGCTGTCCCGCGCGGAAGCCTTTGGCGGCGCTGGCATAGATGTTAACATCGGCCGAGGGATGCCAGGCGATCGAGAAGCGGGGATTCCAGCTTCTGTATGTGCGTCCATCATCCGTGGTAATCACGCCGGCATTGGCTTCGAACCCGTCGAGCTTCTCCTCAAAATAGCGCAGTCCCGCGGTCAGGTCGATCGGTGCGAAGGGAAGGGTATAGGTGCCCTCGCCGAAGGCCGCCCGCGCCCGCGACTTTGTCACGTCGATGTTGTCGAGGCCGAACAGCGCGAACACGAAATTGTCCTCGCGACGGGAGTCGCGGACATAGCCCCCGATCGTCCACTGGAACGGACCGGTGCCGCTGGACGAGAGCCGAAGCTCATGCGCCTCCACCTTGATCCCGATGTCGGAGATCAGAGTTCCACCATATAGCGATCCCGACTGCGGCAGCTCGAAGCTGTTGTGCGAATAACCGTAGAAGATCTCCGCGCCGCCCAGGTCGTAGCGGGCGCTGGCGCCATATAGCCGGTATCGCGCGCTGGAGGCGAGAACGGCCGCCTGCGACTGCTCGCCATCGTCCGTCGCCTGACTTCCGCCGCCGGGGAAATCGCCCCTGTAATACCAGTAGCTGCCGTTGATCGTAAGCCGATCGGTCGGATCAAAGCGCGCCTTGGCGCGGAAGGTGGTATAGGTCTGATCGTTGAGATTGCGCTGTCCGGTGGCCGCATTGTCGATCCAGCCCGGAAAACGTTCGCCGGTGCCCGACACGCGCACCGCGAGCACGCCGGGCACGATCGGGGCGTTGAAGGCGCCCTTTATTCCGCGGTTCGTTCCGCCATCCTGCGTGCTGGAGACAAAGGTGGATCCCCGTGCCTCCCAATTGTCGAGGTCCGCGCCTTTGGTCAGGATGCGCACCGTGCCGCCCAGCGACCCTTCGCCGAACAGAGTGCCTTGCGGGCCGCGCAGCACCTCTACCCGGTCCAGGTCCCACGCACGCGTGTCGGGCGCGATCGGCACGGTCACGCCGGTGAACGGCAGATCGTCCAGGTAGAATCCGTTCTCGTTCCCGCCGAGCGACGTCGATATGCCGCGGATGGTGATCTTCTGCGTGCCGGTGCCCTGGTCATAGACGCCGACGCCAGGCGCCTCTTGGAGGAAGTCTGACAGGTTGTTCGCGCCGCGCCGTTCCAGCGTGTCGCCCGACACAGCCGTGATCGCGATCGGCACGTCGATGGCGCGCTCCTCGCGCTTGCGCGCGGTGACGATGATGTCGCCGCCGCTCGTGCTCGCCTCCGTCGGGGCAGGCGTTGCGGGTTCTGATTGAGCTAGGGCGCCCGCCGGCGCAAGTCCGGCAAGCAACGCCAGCATCGAACAACTGTACGTCATGCGCGTCATGATGAAGGCCCCCGTTTTTTGTATCGGTGAACCTAAGACGGATGAGCGCGCGCGCGGGACAGCGAGACTTTGCCAAAAAGTTTCATCGCCGCGACATTTTTTACGGTCTGGCGGCAAGCCCCAAGCTGAGCTCGATACCGAGCGTCCGCGGGCGTAGCCGGACGGCGAAGATGTCGTCCGGACCTGACGGCTGTTGCTGCACCGTGCGGGAGTTAACAGCGCCGTTCTCGTTCAGCAGGTTGTCGGCGAACAGTGCGATCGATACCTGCCCCAGTTCCAGGCCGACCCGAGCGTCGATGCGGCTGATGCGATCCCCCGGCAGATAGCCAGGAAAGGAGACGAACCGGCGAGGGCTGCTGTGCTGCAATCCGATCCGGCCAAAGCCCTGAGCATCCCCTCCCAGCCTGGTGCGATAGTCGACGGCGGCGTTTGCGAGCAGCTTTGCAACCTCGTCCACTGCCCGGCCTCGGACGATCCCTGTACCCGGCACCGTCGCGACGTAGACGGCGTCGGCGTAAGACGCACTGCCGGTGAGCGTCATCCCGCGAATCGGGTGCAGAGCGACCGCCATTTCGCCGCCGATCGTCCTTGTGCCGGCCGAATTCACCAACCCATTGAAACCGGTTGTGCCGATCGGCACGCGGACCGCCACGTCTCGCCAGTCGCTGTAATAGCCGGAGGCTTCCAGCGTCAGCCGTGGAAGCAGATCTACCTTGGCTCCAAGTTCGTAGGTCCAGATTGAATCTTGGCGTAACGTGGCGGGCAGCGCGATGCCGAGCGCCTCGGCCAGCCTCGCCGACGCAGTCGGCTGAAGCTGGCCGGCACGGAACCCCTTGGCGGCGCTGGCATAGATGGTCGCATCGTCTACGGGATGCCACGCCACCGAAAAGCGCGGGTTCCAGCTCCTGTAGACATCGCCGACGTTCGGGCCGACGGTGCTGGCATCCGTTGCCGAGCCGGCAAGCTTCTCCCGGTAATAGCGCAGGCCGACGGTCAGGTCGATCGGCGCGGAAGGCGGCGTCCATGTCGCCTCGCCGAAAAGCGCGCGAGCCTTCGAATTGGTCACGCTGAGATTGTCGATGCCGAAAAGCGCAAGTTGCAAATTGTCACGGCGCCACGCATCACGAGCATAGGCGCCCACGGTCCAGCGTAGCGGCCGGTCTCCCTTCGACGCCAGGCGCAGCTCGTGCGATCCCACCTTGATGCCGATATCTGAGATCAGCGTCCCGCCCAGGTAGCGCCCCCGCCACGGCAGTGAGAATTCGCTGCGCGAATAGCCATAGAAGATCTCCGTCCTGCCCATGTCGTAGCGCCCGCTTGCATTGTAGAGGTCATAGCGCAGGTCGTTTTCCAGCCCGTCGGTACGTGGCCGCTGGCCATCGTCCGTCGCGCTGGCGCTCGCGGGAAAGCGGCCCCGATAAGACCAGTAGCTTCCATCGATCGACAGGTGCCGGGCTGGATCGAAGCGCATCCGCGCACGCCATGTCACGATGCGCTGGCCGTTCACGTCGTGCTCGCCCGCCGCATCGTCGTCGATCCAGCCGGACAGGCGCTCCGCAGTGCCCGAGACACGGAAGGCCAGCATGTCGGGAATGACGGGGACGTTGAGCGCCGCCTTGAACCCGGCATTCGTGCCGCCCCCGGCGGTGGCGGAGAGGTAATCCTGCCCCTTTGTCGACCAGCCGGTCAGTTGGGCCCCCTTGGTCAGGATACGGACCGTGCCGCCCAGGGAGCCTTCGCCGAACAGCGTTCCCTGCGGTCCGCGCAGCACCTCCACCCGGTCGAGATCCCACGCGCGCACGTCCGGTGCGATTGGCACGGTCACGCCGGTGAACGGCAGGTCGTCCAGGTAATAGCCGTTCTCGTTCGCGCCGAGCGACGTGGAGATACCGCGGATCACGAGCCTCTGGAGGCCCACGCCGGTGTCGAAGATAGCCACGCCCGGCGTCTCGCGAAGAACGGCGGAAAGATCGGCCGCACCGTTCCGCTCCGCCGTCGCGCCGCTCACCCCGCTGATCGCGATCGGCACGTCAACCGCTCTCTCCTCGCGCTTGCGGGCCGTCACGATAATGTCGTCGCTGGGCGGCGTGGCGGGGGGCGGCGGGTTCGCCGGAGCTCGCTCCAGCGGCACGATGATGAAGATGCCCGATCTGCCCCGGGTGAAGCCGAGACCGCTTCCCGCGAGCAGTCGCCTCAGCGCCGCCTCCGTACTCCAATTCCCCGACAACCGCTGCGATCGCTTGCCTGCGACGGATCGGCTGTCGAACGCAACCTGGCGGCCCGATGCACGAGCGAGATCCCGTAGTGCCGTGCCCAGATCTTGCGCCGGCAGATCATAGCGAGTGGTCGGTTGCTGTGCGGACGCAACCGAACAAACAGCGAGGAGAACGGCAGCCCAGAAAACCGGCCGCCCTGCCCTGCTTCGCCGTCCCTTCCTGTGCTTGGCCTGCCCGGTCATCCTCTCGTCAGCAGAACCTTTCCGGTTCTCCGCTCGGCGCGCACTCCATTCAATTGGCGCAATGCCTCCAGGAATCCTGCGGCATCGGTTCCGTCATAAACGCCGGTCACCCGCACCTGCGCCGCGCGCGCATCGCCGACCACCAGCGGCTCGGACAAATAGCGGTTCATCCGCTCCACCGCTAACCCAAGAGGCGCATCGTCGAAGCTTACCTGTCCCTGCTGCCAGACAAGGGCATCCCGCGTGCCAGTCGATGCGACGTGAGCGGCGGTGCCGCCCGCGAACGGAACCGTCAGCTCATGTCCCGGCGCAAGCTCTGCATCGGCGGCCCCGCCGGTCGCCGTTTTTACCGGAACACCGGCCTTGTCCAAGATGGCGACGCGGCCCTCGAACAATATCACGTGGATCTCGCCGCCCAGTTTCTCCACGCTGAAGGATGTCCCTGTAGCCACCACAAGCGTGTCGCCCACGGTCACCGTGAAGGGGCGCAGCGGATTGTGCGCGACGTCGAACTTCGCGCGGCCTTGCGCCAAGGTAAGCGCCCGTTGCTTGCCATCGAGCATCGCTTCAACTTCGCTATCTGCATCGAGGGAGAGACGTGATCCATCCTCCAGCATCGTCACGCGCCGCTCACCGACCGCTGTGCGGAAAACATCGTGCTCTGGCATCGTCACAAAGGCGAGCATGCCCGCGACCACCGCTGCCACTGTGCCGAGTCCGCCGACCCATTTCAAGAGCAGGCGGGCCTGGGGAGCGCGCCATCGACGCAGGTTCACGCGGCGGAACGTGTCCAGCGCCTCACTACGCATCTGTACGACCTCCGGCGTGTTGGCGATCGCCTCCACCGTGTCCCAGGCCGCCGCTGCATGCTGAAATGCAGCGGCGTTCTCGGCATCGGCATACCATTGTTCGAAAGCGTTACGCTGATCCGCGGAGAGGATGCCATCGGACAACTCCAGACACCACAGTGCGGCCTGCTCGTCGCGGTTGGACGCGGCCAGAGCATCGTTGCGTACCAGCCTCATTGTGCGTCTCTTAAAGCAGCGGACAGCGCCGCCATGGCCTTGGCGACCTGCTGCTTGACCGCGCTTGCCGAAATGCCGAACGATGCGGCGATCTCGTCTTGGCTCATCTTCTCGTAACGATAGAGGATGAAGATCGCGCGGGTACGTTCGGGCAGTCGCGCCAACACCGCGGTTGCGATCGCGAGCTGCTGCTGACCCTCGACGATCGCGTGCGCATCCAAGGGGTCGCGGTCGCTCTGCGGCTCGGCCGCCGTGGTAAAGGCATGGCGGTTGCGGATGGCGAGGCGACGATGCCGATCGACCAGCAGGTTTTGCGCGATCCTAAATACATAGCTGTCCCCTCGAGCCTCAGGCTGGGTCAGCAGTCGCAGAAGTACCTCCTGCGTCAGGTCCTCTGCCTCAGCGGGATCGCGCAACCGCCGCAGGAAGAACGCGAACAGCGCAGGCTGCCATCGCCGCGCAAGCGCATCTGCCGATCGGTCGGATCGCCGCGATGTCATGTTGGAACGACCATAGCTCATTACGAGGTAGAACGCATCACCCCGTCCGAGGGACAGCGCGTCGCCTTTGTGCCATCATGAGCGCGTGCGACGATCCATCGCATGACCTTTTGCCGATTTTGAGGTCGCCGATGATAGGCTATGCGGAGCCAGGAGGTGCAGGATGGCAAGTACGACTCAGCGTCGATTCACAGACGAGTGCAAGCGCGAGGCGGTAACGCTACGTTCGGCAAGTCTAGCAACCGAGCCGCAATGCCGCCGTCCATAGACCTTATACATTGTACGGTCGGTTGCCCACGCAGCTGCGTCCCCGCGCCACTCCCTGACCCGGAAGACGACCCGCGATCCGCTCCCGGTGCTCATTCGTCTGCTCAAGCATGGCTCCTTGGACAGCGTTGAAGCAGAACTCACGCCACATGGGGTTCCTGCAAAAGCATGCGCCACCTACCACTCGACGCTCGTAAGCGTTCAAACAACGATGCCTGCGATGCTCGGCTGCGTCGTGGATAATGTGGCACCGATGGCAGAGCGCGGCAAGCTTCCGCCCTGCTTGTCGGTCGAGCCGCGGTTGAGGCGCGCGCGACGTAGCGCCGGGTCATCCGCACGATCGCAGCGAAGACCGCCTCGAGACATGGAACCCGCCGCCCGGCCTGGTCACGCCGTCGCCGGGGATCGGCGTACCGCCGTCGGCCGTTCCCGACGTCAGCGGCCCGTAGACCGTGGGGAGGCGGGCGCGCGCGCAGCTCCCCTTGGCTTGGACCGACAGCACCAGCGCCGGCGGCTCGCGCCAGGTTCGCGCTGACGCAGGAAGCCTACGATCTGATCCTCGGTGTAAACGCCTCGACGCATCGCTCGTCTCCATCTGACGAGCTGAGGTACCAATGACATGATTTTCCAGGAGCACGTTACAGCCGCCCCATCTAGGGCTGGCGCGGGACGAGGATCGGCAGTGTGGTCCCAGGAACTTCACAGGATCCTAGCAGTTGGGCAGCGATGCCAAACGAGTGATTGGCATAATCCCAACAGGAGTCCGTTATGTCCGAATCCACTGATCGTGCCCTTCTGAGCCAGGCACTGTATGCCGTTGCGACCGGCTCACCCACCGCCGTGAAGTGCACGCTGCAGACGGCTGATCGCATCGGCGACTCCGATCTGGCAAAGCATGTTCGCGATAGCGCCGAGTACTCTCGCAAGTTCGGGGAATGGTTCGCGGTGTTCAATGCGGATTACGGCGTCGAGGCTGGCGACGAGCCCAATCTGATCCTCCAGACCCAGTTGAATGTTGCGATGCGGATGATGGACGAAGCGCCGGACGCCGAAGCAGCTGATATGGCGGCGATTGATTCGCTCCGGACCGCTCTGGGCTATTGGGGGCCGCTGGTTTCTACGATCAAGCTCCACGCCGAAAAGCTAGGTCGTGCAGATATCGTCGAAGTTGCCGACAAGGGTATCAAGGCCGTGAACGAGGCTGACGAAGCAGCCGTACAGATAATTATCAAGATGTAATCTCGACAGGTTGCCCATAGTCATGTGGAGGAAAGTGCCGAGACAGTATTTCTCGGGCGGTTTCCTCCACAAATCCTGGCTCGGCAATACGTGGTCCAAAAATCAATGCTACACTGGCACGGTTGGTAAGGAAGATCATGGCTTCACCATAGATGGATAGTGCAGCAGACGTGTCGGCGAAGCAAACCTGTCTTCCATCTGCTTGCGCTCGCAGGTGTGCCAATAACCTTATGAGCTCTGCCACCAGTCTCTCGTGAAGAAGTTTAAACGATTTGCTGGGATCAAGCTGTTCTCGCAGCATTAGCTTGCCCCAGGCCGTGTTGGTTCCTGTCAACGATATGCGTAGAAAAGGTTCTATGAGGCTCGAGGCGATGCCAAGGCATTCCGAGTGGCCTACATCGTTCGACTCTATGCGTTGTGCCGTCCCCAATAGGGTCGGCGAGAAATCTTTGAGGGCAACATCAACCATATAGCTGATTGTTGCCTGATAGAGGCCTGCCTTATCGGTGAAGTGGTACGCAATCATGGCTAGGTTGACGCCGGCAGCGCTTGATATGCGCCGCAGACTTGCGCCATCAAATCCATATTCCGCGAACTCGGTCAGAGCAGCATCCGTCAAGGCCGCTCGTGTTCGAGCAGCATCCTGCCTTTGATCGGAGCTGGATCGGCGTCTCATACTTACTTTGTCCGTTTCAAGTGGTCGCGTAGATTAAAACTGGCGTAAGCGTCTTCAACGAACCTGTCTTACCCGGCGGCGTTGGTTGCGGTAGATCGAACACTGTATTCCGCATATCTACAGCTATCTTCAGTAGGAACAACGATGCATTTTGAGCTTGCCTCCAGCGAATGCTTCTAGGGTCAGAACTCGTTGATCACAGCCAGGAGATGACGGTGGCAGCGAGGGAGACGCGGCTAAGGCGGTGGAGTGGCGAATCTAGTGGGTCGCGACCGGGCGCCAGTCGTTGAGGCGGCCGAATATGAAACGGATGCGGCTGCGGTGCCGGTAGCGACGCTTTTCGCATTCGGCCGGCTGGTCGCGTGATCGCCGGCCCAGGATGTGAAGCTGAATGCACCTGCCCTTGAAAGCGTCCCCGAACCAATCCGCGTCGTAGCCGCTATCACCGAGCACTCACTGCACTTTCTGGCAGGTCGTCCAGCACGCGAGTGGTGTCGCTGGCTTGCCGAGCCATCATGAAGAATCTCAAGGGCGGCCCGTTCGCATTCGCGACGGCATGAAGCTTGGCGCCCATGCCACCTCTCGTGCGGCCGATCAGACGGCCAAGGTTCCCTTTTTTCAACCCGGAGGTCCGAAGCCGTGCGGTGCGCCTTTAGGTAGGTCGCGTCGACCTTGGCGATGCCGGGTTCGACATTGCCCGCAGCCAGCCCCTTCATCATGCGCGTGAATACACCATGTTCACCCCAGCATTTCCACCGATTTTGCAGCATCTTGTGGGGGACGTAGGCGCTCGGAGCATCTCGCCAGCGCCGCGCGTTAAGGTTGACGAAGACGATCCCGTTATGCACTCGCCGGTCATACACCCAAGGCTTGCCATGGCTCTCAGGAAAGAACGGTCGCATAGGAAAGAACGTTAGCAGCCGCTCCATCTGATCCTCCGTCAACCATATCAGGTCGTACATCGCAGCCTCCTTGCGGAGTCTGGATCAGATCGCGATGCTCACATCAATGGGTCTTGTCGGTGGCGTCGGCGCGGCGTCACGGTGAGGCTCGCACTCGTGAAGCCCTACGGAGACCCGGTTATCTGTATCGCCGAGGTGATCGCGAAGGCCGGGGGCGACTGACCTGCCAGCCGAAGAGGCGAACTCATACCTGAATCTCGATGCCGCTGGCAGATCAGCCCATTGCGCACGCAGCATAATCTGCGGCCTCCACATCATGCTGATCGATCGGCGGCTGATATCGCTTCTGGTTCGCAACGTCATGGATCGTCGCCTCCTCGTCCTTCATGCAGCGGGAGAGCGGCAAAGTCGTAACGAGAAGGCGCGAGCGGTTCCAATCGGGAGTCGACTGGCTTCGGATCACGCCGGCCGGGTCGATCGAACGCATCAAGCGGCCGATGATGAAAGAGGCGGAGTTGAAACCTCGTCCGCCTTCTTCACCGCCGTCATGGCTCTCATGGGGGGGGGCGGGAAGTCGGTCGGCGAACGGACCATCGCTGGCTTCGCGTGCTACTAACTAGACGTCGTTCGGTCAGGCGGGTTGCAGCAACGCGATCTCCCATATCGAGGGACGCTCCGCCATCGCGTTGGGCGGTCGCTGATGACGTGAATCGATGGCCGCGCGCTAGGCCACGACGCGCTGATCAGGGCCGATCTGACGTCCCAAGCCAGTCGTTTGGCCGCGGCTGACCCGCAGAAGTTCGCGATTAGAAATGTGCGGCTATCGGTTCCGTTCGACAATGGCATTCCGGTCACGGCAGCCGCGAAACGTACATCGACGTCTGCGCGACAGGTTTCGCCGATCGCCGTGCCCTTCTGGGTCGTCGTGCCGGCCGCCTAGGCACCGACGACACCGCTGAACGATCAAATCCCATGATACGGGACAATCTCACAGGTGATGAAATACCGCTTGCGAAGGTTGTCGGATCGGGGTAGGTGAGGTCCAGATAGCGAAGACTGTCGCGCTAACGTAGGTTTAGCTAAATTCGGGGAGCGATGCTTGCATGGGATGCAACAGCTGTAAGATGTAGCTCGCCTGGCGGCTCGAGCATTCTAGTTCCGATCTACAATAAAACTATGACCCTTAGGGCGCTGCAACCACCGCGTCTTCAGGAGATGAGGGGATGTACATGAATACGCAGAAATTCGTGGCAACGATGTTGGCAACGACTGGCATGGCGATCGCGTCGCCCGCATTCGCGCAAGTGCAGGCGGGCGTAGCGGTGGATGGCCCCTCCGCGAATGCTGCGCCATCGTCATCCGCTGCGGATGCTCAACAAGTTGGACCGCAGGATCCTTCCATCCCCGCCGACCAGGGAGCTGACATCGTCGTCACCGGATCCAGCATCCGCGGGGTCGCGCCCACCGGATCGGCGCTCATCAGCGTCACCAGCGCTGACATCGTCGCGACGGGTGCGAGCACGACCACCGAACTGCTTCGAACGGTTCCCCAGCTGGGCAGCTTCGGAGGCAGCGGTACGAACAACGGGCAGAACTCGGCGAACTTCGTCGATCAGCCCGCGATCCACGGCGTCGGAGTCGGCAACGGTGGCGGTGGATTGACGCTCGTTCTGCTCGATGGCCTGCGGCTTCCGGGGGCCGGCATAAACCAGACCGCGCCCGACCCGAGCGCGATCCCGCCTTCCGCGATGGAGCGTGTCGAGGTGGTGGCGGACGGGGCTTCGTCGATCTACGGATCCGATGCGGTGGCTGGCGTCGTCAACTTCATCCTCCGCAAGAACGTCGACGGCGTGGAGACCGCGGGCAGGGTCGGCTTCGGAGATGGCTATCGGACATACAACGGCAGCATCCTGGCCGGGAGGAAGTGGGATACGGGGTCGATCCTCGCCGACTACGAGTATTCGGAGAACACCGCGGTAAACGGCACGGAGCGGGACTATTACGGCATGCGGACGTTGTCGACGCTCTGCAGCCCTGCGAACGTGACCGTCAACGGAGTGATCTATGGTCTCACCGCGACGGGCGCGCGCGCCGGCGTGCCGAACCAATGCGACGTCAACAAGGCCAACGATCTCTATCCCGCGCAGCACCGCCATCAGGGGCTGGTGTCCATCCGCCAGGAACTTGGCAGCGGCATCGAGGTGCACGCCCGCACGCTGTACTCGGCTCGGGAACTCCGCTCGGATCAGGCGATCTCCGGCGGGAACGTGTCGAGCGGCGGCTTGAACCTGACGGTCGCCGGCGGTCCGTTCTACAACGCCGTGGTCGCCTCCGGCGTCCCCGCCGGTACTCAGCAGGTTACGTACAATCCCTCTAGGGACCTCGGTCCGACCATCCGGAACCGCATCTCCACCCGGACGTGGTCCACGAACGCGGGCATCGGCGCCGATCTCGGCGGCGGCTGGCGCGGCGCGATCGATCTGAACTATGGACGTGAACGCGACGACATCACGCAGCGCGGCATCGATCAGGCACTGGTCACGAGGCTCGTGAGTGCGGGCACCTACAACCCCTATGGCGTAGGCGCCGCCAACGATCCGTCGCTGGTGCAGCGTGTGGGCAATTACCGCACGCGCTACTTCGGACAGCAGGAGGTCAAGGAGGCCATCGCGAAGGTCGACGGCTCGCTCTTCTCGCTGCCTGGCGGTGCGGTGAAGGCGGCGGTCGGCGGCAGCCTGCGTGAGGAGCGCTTCTACGCGAACACCGACACCGGTCCCGACGGCGGCGCGATCCAGACCGAAGCACTCGGCAAGCGCAAGAGCTATTCGGCATACGGCGAGGTGTTCGTGCCGATCTTCGGTGAGGCGAACGCGACGACCGCCTTCCAGGCGCTCGACGTCTCGCTGTCGGCACGCTACGACCACTACGACGATGTCGGCGGAACGACGAACCCGAAGATCGGGGTGAACTGGACACCCGTGCGGGGCTTGGTGCTCCACGGCAGCTACGGCACGTCCTTCCACGCGCCGAGCCTCGCCGATGCGGGTACCGCCATCGACACGCGCGTCATCCGGTTCGCGGACTTCACCGGTTCGACCGCGCCGGGCGCGTATTCGATCATTCTGGCGGGTGGTAACAGGCTTCAGCCCGAGACCGCGACGACGTGGTCGCTCGGTGCCGACTTCAAGCCG
This sequence comes from Sphingomonas cellulosilytica, assembly GCF_052321755.1. Taxonomy (NCBI): domain Bacteria; kingdom Pseudomonadati; phylum Pseudomonadota; class Alphaproteobacteria; order Sphingomonadales; family Sphingomonadaceae; genus Sphingomonas; species Sphingomonas cellulosilytica. The sequence continues at coordinate 109,746 of NZ_JBQRTT010000003.1, read as the reverse complement.
GTCTTCCTGCCCGGCTTCAAGCTAACGGCGACATACTTCAACATCGACTACAAGAACGTCATCACCTTCCCGGGCTTCAATCCGGTCAGCGAGCCCAACAATCCGCTTTTCGACGTCTACCGGACCTATGCGCCCACCGCAGCGCAGGTCCTGGCTGCAACCAACGGCATCAGGCATGACGGCCTGTCCTACCCCGACGTCGGCACGCTGCCCACCGCGATCTACGATCTGCGTCGCCAGAACTTCGCTCGGCAGAAGATCGACGGGCTCGACTTTGACGTCGGCTATGCGCGCAGCACGTCGATCGGGGACTTCAACGTGGGCGCCGCGGGCACCTGGCTCTGGGGCTTCGATCAGCAGATCAACGGCAGCAACGTAGTCACGAGCCGCCTGCGGACCGGTTACGCGATCGACTTCAAGGCGCGTGGACGCGTCGCCTACGCCAACGGTCCCGTCGACGGAGCGATCTTCGTCAACTACATCAACAAGTACCGCAACGTCGTGGACAACAGCCGGGTGAAGGCCAACACCACGGTCGATCTCCATCTCGGACTGAAGCTCCCGCTGGGCAGCCTCGTCGAGGATCCGCAGATCACCGTCGACGTCACCAACCTCTTCGACAAGGATCCGCCGTTCTTCTACGACGCCAGCGCGTCAGCCTACGGGTTCGACTCGGCGAATGCCTCGGCGCTTGGTCGGGTCGTCTCGGTTGGACTGCGCGGGAAGTTCTGAGGCTCTTTCCTCGGGTGGCGACGGCGTCGCCACCCGTTTTCACGTCGGCGCCATCGGCGCCGAAGACATCGTCGTTCTCGGAGTCCCGCATGATCCGCCACCTCTCACATCTCGTAATCGGGACGTCGGCCTTGGGGCTGGCGATCGGCGGTGCGGGCGCGGCGATCGCTCAGACGGAGGCGGCGCGTCCCGACGCCGCCGTCACGCGCGATGCCGACGCGCGCGCGGACGCCATCGTGGGGCGGATGACGCTCGACGAGAAGATCGCCATGCTGCACGGCACCTTCGGCTCCGCGATCCTGAAGGAGCGGCCCAGCGAGAAGCGCAACGGCGCCGGCCATGTGCCGGGCGTGCCCCGGCTGGGCGTGCCTGATCTCTTCGAAAGCGACGCGAGCCTCGGCGTCGCCAACGGCGGACAGATGCGCAAAGGCGACGTCGCCACCGCGCTGCCGTCGAGCCTGATGACGGCGGCGAGCTTCGACCCGTCAATCGCCTACGCCGGCGGTGCGATGATCGGAGCGGAGTCCCGGGCCAAGGGCTTCAACGTTCTGCTCGCCGGCGGCGCCAATCTGGTGCGGGACGCCAGAAACGGGCGCAACTTCGAGTACCTGAGCGAGGACGTCCTGTTGACCGGACGCATGGCTGGGGAGAGCATCCGAGGCATCCAGTCGAACGACATCGTCTCCACGATCAAGCACTATGCGCTGAATGCGCAGGAGACGGGTCGGAACGTTCTCGACGCCCGGATGCCCGAGGCGGCGATGCGCGAAAGCGATCTCCTCGCGTTTCAGATGGCCATCGAAATCGGCCGGCCGGGATCGGTCATGTGCGGCTACAATCAGGTGAACGGCGCCTACGCCTGCGAGAACGCCTTCCTGCTGAACGACGTCCTCAAGCGTGATTGGGGGTACACAGGCTGGGTCATGTCGGACTGGGGGGCGGTGCATTCCACCGCGAGGGCAACGACCGCCGGTCTCGATCAGGAATCGGGCCAGGAGTTGGACCGGCAGGTGTTCTTCGGAGCTCCGCTGAAGGCTGCGGTCACCAGCGGGCAGGTGTCCACGGCACGGCTGGACGACATGGTCCGGCGCATCGTGCGCACGATGATCGCGCACCGTCTGCTCGACAATCCTACGCCGAGCGAGCCGCAGTCGATCGACTATCGTGCACACGCCGACGTTTCGCAGAGAGCCGCCGAAGCGGGCATGGTCCTGCTGAAGAACGATCGCGGGGTCCTGCCTGCCGCAGCGACCGCCAGGCGCATCCTGCTCGTGGGCGCACATGCCGACATCGGCGTGCTGTCGGGTGGCGGGTCGTCGCAGGTTCGCCCGGCGAGCGGCGTAGCGCTCGAACTGCCGATGCCGGGCGGGGGGCCGCTGAGCGGCTTCATCAAGATCACCTATCATGCCTCGTCGCCGCTGGCGGCGATGCGCGCCAGGGCGCCGAACGCCGAAGTGACCTATCTCGACGGATCGGACGCGGCCGCGGCCGCGGCCGCGGCGAAGCGCGCCGATCTCGTCGTGGTGTTCGCGCAGCAATGGCGATCGGAGGCAGTCGACGTCGAGAGCCTCAAGCTGCCGGGCGGACAGGACGACCTCATCTCAGCCGTCGGCGCCGCCAACCCGAGGACCGTCGTGGTTCTCGAGACCGGCGGAGCCGTCTCGATGCCGTGGATAGACCGGGTGGCCGCGGTGCTGGCCGCCTGGTATCCTGGTGAACGCGGCGGCCAGGCGATCACGCGCGTGTTGTTCGGGGACGTGAACCCATCCGGTCGTCTGCCGATCACCTTTCCAGCTAGCGATGTGCAGGGCCCTCGACCGGACGTTCCGGGGCTGGGACTGGTCCGGTCCGCTGCTGCTGAAGCCGCACGCAAGCCGGTCAACCCTGACATCAGCACGGTCGATCTGACCGGCGGGGTGCCGACCTTCCCGGTCGAGTATCCCGAAGGTGCCGACGCGGGCTATCGCTGGTTCCAGGCGACGCGGGCGAAACCACTGTTCCCGTTCGGCCATGGCCTTTCCTACACGACCTTCTCCTACGGCGGGATCAGGGTTGCCGGCGGCGACGTTCCGCAGGTTACTTTCACTGTGACCAACACCGGCCGGGTTCCAGGTGCCGACGTGCCGCAGGTGTATGCGACCCGTCCCGGCTTCAACGGCGCACCGGTCCGTCGGCTCGTCGGCTTCGAGAAGGTGACGCTTGCCCCCGGCGAGAGCCGGACGGTCCAGGTGGATGTCGATCCGCGCCTGATCGCCGACTACGATCCCGGCCGCAGGTCTTGGCATGTTCATGCCGGCGCGGTTCCGATCTCGGTCGGACACAGCGTCGACGACATCGATCTGAGCGGCACCGCCAGCGTCAACGATCGCCTCTGGACCCAGTAGTCCGATCTCGGGTTCGAGGTTCGACATGCGGAAGCTTCAAGCGAGAAGAACGATGCTCGCCCTCTGTGGAGCATCTCTGGCGGTCACGGCGGGTGCGGCACCGCGAACGGCCGCCCGGCAGTATCGCGATCTCAACCACGACGGGCATCTGGATCCCTACGAGGACGTCGACCTGCCGGTCCAAAGGCGCGTGGAGGATCTTCTCGCGCGCATGACGCTTGCCGAGAAGGCGGGAACGATGATGCACGGCACCGCGCCCGGCGTTGGGGACGCGGTCGGCCGGTCAGACGGCGGCTATGACTTGGCGAAGGCGCGGACGATCATCGTCGGCAACGGGGTCACAAGTCTGATCGCGCGCCTCTCGATGTCGTCGAGCGACTTGGCGGAACAGAACAACAAGCTGCAGAAGCTTGCTGCGTGATAGCGTCTCGGCATGCCGCTGACGATCAGCACCGATCCACGCAACCATTTCCAGGCCGTGCTCGGGGCCAGCACCCGCGGCAGCGGATTCACACTCTGGCCGGAGCCCCTCGGCTTCGCCGCGCTCGGAAATCCCGGCGTCGTGCGTCGGATCGGCGACGTCGCGCGTCGGGAATACCGCGCGGTCGGCATCCACATGGCCTTGTCGCCGCAGGCGGACCTCGCCAGCGAGCCGCGCTGGCCCCGTGGAACCGCGACCTTCGGATCCGACCCGGCGAAGGTCTCCGCGCTGGTCGTCGCCTATGTGCAGGGCTTCCAGCACGGCACCGCCGGCGTTTCGAAGGACAGAGTGGCGACCGTTGTGAAGCACTGGGTCGGCTACGGCGCGGAGCCGCGGGGGTTCGACGCGCACAACCACTATGGTCGCACGGTCCGGCTCGACAATGCCAGCTTCGCCCAGCATGTCGCCGCGTTCGACGGTGCGTTCGCCGCGGGCGTCGCGGGCGTCGCGGGCGTCTCGGGCGTCATGCCGACCTATCCAATCATTGCGGGCGTCACGCTCGGTGGTCGGCCGCTGGAACAGGTCGGTGCCGGGTTCAACCGTCAGCTGCTCACGGGACTGCTGCGTGGCAGGAAGAAGTTCGCGGGACTCATCATGTCGAACTGGGGTACTACCAACGACTGCCCGATCGCCTGTTCGACACCGACACGCGAACGACCGCAGACGCCTGCGGCTATCGCGATGTCGTGGGGCGTCGAGGCGATGGACAGGGTGGACCGCTTCGTCAAGGCGGTGGACGCCGGCATGGACCAGTTCGGAGGCGTCGATGATCCTGCGCCGCTCATAGCCGCGGCGGAGGCCGGAAAGGTGTCCGTGGCCCCTCGATCAGTCCGTCAGGCGCGTACTGACGCTGAAGTTCGAGCAGGGGCTGTTCGACGATCCCTACGTGGACGCGTAGGCCGCTGCGGTTGAGGTCGGAAATGCCGCCGATCAGGCAGCGGCGGACGCGGCCCAGCGAGGAGAACGAGGGCGGGGTCATACCGATACGATCGGGCCGCAGGGTCTGGCTGCACGGCGTGGACGCGGCGATCGCGAGGGCCGCCGGTCTGATCGTAGTCGACGATCGGCGAAGGCCGAGGTTGCCGTGGTCCAGGTGGCCACGGCGTCCGAGGAGCTGCACCCGTATGCCTTCTTTGGAAACCGGCAGAACGAGGGCCGTCTGGATTTCCGTCCGGGCGATCCCGGCTACGAAGCGATACTGGAGGCGACCGCTCGCGTGCCCACGATCGTCGCGATCGACATGGATCGTCCGGCGATCCTCACCAGCGTCCGCGACCGCGCCGCGGCGATGCTGGCGGCGCTCGGCGCCAGCGACGCGGCGGTGATGGACGTCGTCATCGGCAAGGCGAAGGCAAGGGGTAGGCTCACGTTCGAGTTGCCGTCGTCGATGGAGGCGGTCGAGCGGCAGGATCCCGCGCGTTCGAACGACTCCATCTCTCCGTTGTACAATGCAGGGGTCGGAATCACGGAGTGGGGAGGCATCTGGCGGCCGCTCGTGCGCGGCCCGTCAGGCCGACACGGCGTTCGCCCGCGCGATGGCAGAGTAAAGGGAGGCGCTTGGTTTGAGGGTGCGCACCTGGCTGACGCGATCGACGGCCATCAATCCGAATTTGGGGCCATATCCGAAGCTCCATTCGAAATTGTCCATCGCCGACCAGTGCCAATACCCCCGGACGTCGATGCCGGCGGCAATGCACTCCTGAAGTCCGGTCAACGCCTCGGTGATGTAGCGTCCCCGCAAGGCGTCGTCCTCCGTCCCGATGCCGTTCTCCGTGACGAGGATCGGTGTCCTTGCCACGCTCGCGGCGTAGCGGACGGCTCCGGCGAGCCCGGCAGGGTAGTACTCCTGGTCGAGCTGCGTGCGGACGGCCCCCGCCGGTGGTGGGATCGCACCCTTCGCATCGAAGCGCTCTCGCGTGTAGTTCTGGACACCCACGAATTCATCGGTTCGCGCCAGTTCGAGCCACACGTCGTATCGCTTCGATCGCTCCGCCACTCCTGCTCCTGGCGCGCCGGGAGCATCCTGGATGTCGGACATGGCTAGCGTCAGACCCACTGGAAGATCCGGCCGGACCGCCTTGGTCGCTCTCCGCGCCGCCGCGTGGCACGCCCGCACGATCGGCTTGGACCTGGACGCGTCATCGAAGAGGAATGAGCGGAATGTGGACGAGCCGCTGGCCTTCTTCGCCGCATCCAGCATGGGTGCGAGGATCGTCGTTGGGATGAAGTCCGAGAAGGTCAGGTTGGCTTCGTTGAAGGTGCACAGCGTGTCTATCAGATCTCCGCAGTGTCGCAGCACGGCCTCCGCATAGGCGGCGAACGCGGCCACGGTCGCTGGATTCTCGAAGCCGCCGCGCGCCGCCAGCCACGCAGGCGAGGTGAAGTGATGCAGCGTGACCACAGTGTGCAGACCATGCCGGCGGCAGACCCGCAGCATGTCGCGATAATGGTCGAGTTGACGTTTGTCGTAGCGCCCAGGCGTCGGCTCAATGCGTGCCCATTCGATGGAGAACCGATAGCTGCTCAAGCCCATCGCCGCGATCGTCGCGATGTCCTGAGGGTAGCGGTTGTAGTGATCGCACGCGACTCCGGACCTTTCCCTGATGAACGTTCCGGGTAGGCCTTCGAGAAGCCACCAATCGCTGTTAGTGTTGTTGCCTTCGACCTGGTGTGCCGCAGTCGCGGTTCCCCAGAGGAATCCCTTGGGGAACGTCCTGTGCGTCATGCCCGCCATCGCGGCCAGAGGCGTGGTGGCAGCCAGCGTCGCGCCGGCCGCGATCACGTGACGCCGGGTCAGACCGGTGGGGGTCATCGCGCCGCCTCGTCCTGCACCGCGACGATGCGTACCGGATCAAGTAGACCGGATGGGGTCAGCGGGGTCGAGGCCGACAGGCCATTGCCGAGCAGGGCGAAACCGCCGCCCGATGCCGCGTTGGTCCAGGCGTGCTGCGTCGCGCCTGGCTGCAGATCCCCGACGAATCGATTCTGCCATGTGTTCGCCACCTTTATCTCCACTTCGTTCCGTCCGCGTCTCAGCTGATCGGTCACATCCAGCCGGTATGGTGGCGCCCAGGCCGTTCCCGCCGGGACGCCGTTGATGCGGACCTCCGCTACATCTCCGACGCGGCCGAGATCCAGATACAGGCGTTCGCCCTTGGTGAACCAGCCGCCCGGGGCGGTGAGCGTCTGGCGATATGTCGCCACGCCGGAGAAGTAGCGGATCTCGGGATCCGCGCTGGCGGTCCACGAACCGACGTTGGTCGCGGTCGGCGCCCCGGTCGGGAATTGGACGCTCCAGCCGGTCGCCAGCGTTCCCACGGTCCTGATCCGTGGGGGCGCAATGGTCAGGCCCTTCGCGCTCCCGGGCCCGCGGAAGAGCACGAACACCGCTTCGTACGCGCCGAGCGTCAGCGGGATGCGCGTCCGATCGCCGTCGACGGCATAGGTGACCCGTTCGGACCTGCCGGTCTCGGCATGCCACAACTCGGGCGCGTGGCCGGTGGCGCGGAACCAGGTGGGGACGGTGGCGGCCTTGTCGCTCTGGTTCGTCACGAAGTAGAGGTCCCCATCGCCGAGATGGCGGTGCGCGAAGCGCAGAATCATCGCCGGATCGTCCGGAGCGTAGTCGAAGTCGCGTGCAATCCGTTCCGCCGCCAGGACGGCCGGTACGTCCCGACGCCAGTAGACGCGTCCCTTGCCGTAGGAGTTGACGGTCAGGGAGTCGCCGTCCGTCTGCCCCCAGAGGTCGTCGGCGATCGTGCGAACGGCGTCGTCGCTCGAACCCAGGCTCGGGGAGCCCGTCGGCTTGGGTCCGACGAGCACCGCGCCCTCCGCGACGAGGTTCCGCAGCCTCGTGATCATGGGAAGCGTCATCCGATCGAGCGCCTCCGGAAGTACGAGCAATCGGTAGCTCGCGCCGCCGGGGAACGCGATACGCCCCCGGTCCACCGTCGCCAGCCGCAGCAGCGCGTCGGCATTGACGTAGTCGAACCCGTGTCCTGGTAGATCCAGTGCCCCACCCGCGCCGCGATACGGAACCCCGGATGGCGCACCCTCGCCGTAGAAGTAGAGGACGTCGGCCGATGGCGTTCCCTGCTGCAGCATGTAGGAGCTGCGCGACAGGTAGTCGATCCAGGGCTTGGCCATCTCCCCCCAGGTCTCGTGGCGGGTGAAGACCTGCCCGAACGGCCCGAGGGTGAGGCCGGGCTTGTGCGTGTCGTCGGGCTGATGCGGGGACGTGTGCAGGACCAGGCGATTCACGCCCATCGCCATGTACTTGTCGACCACCCATTTCAGCGACCATGGCGTCGACGTCCATTGCGGCAACGACGAGGTGAGGGCCTCCGCAGCGACCAGCGGCTTGCCGTAGACGTGCGCGGTGGATCGGGTCTCGATGATGTCCGCGGGAAACTCGTCGGAAGCGACGCCTTGGAAGGCCGCGGGTTGGCCACCGAACGGCATGGCCCAGAACTCACCCATGGGAATGTCGGTGAGGCTCTTGGCGAGCATGCCGTCCGCGACGGTTGGCCAGGCTGCTCCCGTCGCCTCGCCGTAGTAGCCCAGCCTGTGCTCCTTGGCGAAGCGGGTGATCGTGCCGTAATGGTTCTCCGCGACGAGGTCCGCGAGGGTCCGGCGAAAATCCCATAGGAAGGCGTCGCTGCGCTCGGCGCTGTCGACGACGTGGCCAGCCAGCACGGGTAGCAACCGGGTCAGCGCGTAGCCGCGCCGACGCATGAATTCCGCCGGCATGGGCTCGGTCCAGTTCTCCTGGCCGGCTTCCCAGCTGTCGGTCAGGAGATATCGGAGACCTCGATCGCCGACCAGCGGTCCCAGGGTCTCGATGACGGGAGCCATGTACGCGTCGAGGTGTGCGCGTACGTGGGCGGCGTTCAGCTTGTCGACCTCCAGCCCGGTGCCTTCGGGCGTGGCGGGATGGTTGACCTCGCCGGTGAGCGACCAGCCGGCCCTCAGAACCGTCCATGTGCCCGTCGGGGCTGTCCAGTCGAGCGTGCCGTCCGGACGCAGTCTGTCGCTGAGGTCGAGGATGTCCTCCGATCGGATCGCGGCGGAGGCCGCGACGTCGGGGGTCCGGACGGCATCCGCGTCCGCGAGCACGCCGAATCCCGCCCGGTCCTCGAACATGTCGACGCGTGCACCCGGCACCAGGGCGAGTTCGGAAAGCGTGATCCCGGGAGCCTGCGGCCAGGGATTGCGGGAGGCTTCGGGTCGATCGAACAGGACGCGGAAGTGCCGAGCCGTGGTCGAGGGGAAGGCGAACGTACGCTGCGGTGCAGGATTGTGGGCCTGCCCGACCAGGGTGCGGATCGAACGCCACGTCGTGCCATCGTCGCTCGCCTCGATCCGCCCTTGCGGTCCTTCGGCGAAGCGCCCTCCCACCGGACCGACGTACGTGAGGGCGCGGATGGTGGTCGGCACCGCGAAGTCGTAGCGAACCCAGGTCGGTGCGCCAGGAGTGGGCGAGGGAAGGGTGACCCCATGCTCCGTATCGCCATCCGCCAGCATCGCCGTGTCCGTCGCGGGTGCGTTCGTGGATATGGTCGGCGCAAGAGAGCCGAGCGGCACGTCACCCTCGGGCGTACGGAAGGCGAGCACCGCGACGTCGCGCGAGAGTACCGGTCCGCCCGTCTGAGGCTTGCCGGTGAAGTCGTGCTTCGCCATCGCTTGGAACGGTCCCGAGTTGTCGGGAAGTGGAGCGAGTTTGCCGGCGCGGTGGCCGCCGACTATCCGCGTCTCGCTCCACACGAACTTCTTCATGCCCCACTCGGGTTTCACCCAGGGGCCCCCGGTTTCGCTCCATCCGGGAGCCGCGGCCATCGCGAACTCCAACCCCAGCCGATCGGCCTCGGACGCCGCGAACTTCAGATTGCCGAACCATTGCGGGCTCAGGACGGTGACCCGCTCGGGCACGATCTTCGGTGCTCCCATGTCTCCGTCGAACATCATCGCGCCGGCGACGCCGATGCGCTTCATCCATTCGAGATCCTTCGTGATCCCATCGCGCGTCACGTTGCCGCTCAGCCAGTGCCACCAGACGCGAGGGCGGGCCGACTCCGGCGGAACTTGGAAGCCGCTGCGCAGCGGGTCGTCCGCGGTGGAAGGCGAGGCTGGCGTCGCGTCGGGCGCCGAGGGGGCAACCTTCTGTGCGGCTGCCGTGCCGGTCAGTATCGTACCCGCCAACAGCAGGAACACGGGGATGGAGGTGCGCAGGCGCATGCGTGGTTCCTTCAGGATGCGAGGCTGTTGCCGTAACCGATGATGACGGTGGCGAAGACGAGGAGGGCGACGCCGGCCCAGACGGTCGCCCGGACACGGGTCGATGCGTCGCGCCATTCGCGCAGCGCGAAACCCCAGAGTGTGCCGAAGATGATGATCGAGGCCATGTGGAGCGTCCAGGACGAGAAGCCCAGGCGCCCCATCTGGCTTTCGCCCATCGTGTAGAAGAAGAACTGGAAGTACCAGAGCGTCCCGCCGAGCGCGCAGAGCAGGAAGTTGGTCGGCAGCGAGTGGCGCCCCTCGTTAGGCGTGGCGGCGGCGCCGGGTGCCGGACCGAAGCGTCCGATCCATTGGCCTGCCGACCGGTTGCGGATGATCAGGATCGCGCACCACGTCGCGTTGGTCAGAAGGCCGCCGAACATGACGAGGCACAGGGTGGGCAGGCCCGTCCACAAGGGTCCCGTGCCCGCCGCGGCGGACAGCGCCTTCAGCGGCTCCCCGGCCGCCAGACCGAAGGCGAAGCAGCTCGACATGACGCCCGAGAAGATCGCGACGGCCAGGCCCTTCCGGAAGGCGAACTCCGCGATCGTCGCGGCCTTCTGTTCGGCGGGCAGGGACGCGTCCTTCCAGGCGCCGGCCAGCGCGACCACTACGATGCCCGCAAGGGTCACGAACAGGCCGCCGAGGATGACGTTGCCCGAAGCGGTGTCGAACAGCTTGGCGCTGAGATCTCCCGCGAAGATCGGGGGGATGAGCGTGCCGAAGACCGTCGACAGGCCCAACACCACCGCCATGCCGAGCGAGAGGCCGAGATAGCGCATCGTGAGACCGTAGGTCAGTCCTCCGAACCCCCACAGGACGCCGAAGGCGACGCACCAGAGGATCGTCGCGGGGGGCGACGCGGCGATGACGCCGAGCAGGTCGTTCGTCATCACGCCTGCGAAGAGCCAGGGCGCGAACAGCCAGGAGAACAAGCCGCCGGTGAGCCAGAAGATCTCCCATGACCAGCGGCGCACGCCGCGGTAGGGAACGTAGAAGCTGGCGGATGCGAGGCCGCCGAGCCAATGGTAGGCGACACCGACGAGCGGATTACCCATTGTCGCGATCCTTGAGTTCGAGTCCGAGGCGGTAGAGCCGATTGGCGTTGCCGCCCCACAGCGCGCGGCGTTCGTCCGCCGAGAACGGCTCCAGGATCGCCGCGTAGGTGTCCAGCGTGGCGTCGAAGGTGCCGAAAAGCCCGTCGGTCGGGAAGTCGCTGGCCACGCAGGCGCGTCCAGCGCCAAAGATGTCGATCGCCTCGAGGATCCAGGGGCGCGCATCGTCGGTCGTCCAGGGGCGACGCACGAACCCGAACCCGGAGATCTTGATCGCGACGTTCGGAAGCTCCGCGAATCTGCGAAGACCGTCCGACCATGTCGCACGTCCATCGGGATCGGCTGGTACCGGCATGCCGAGATGATTGATCACGACCTGCGTCTCGGGCGATCTCGCAATGATGCGTACCAGCCGCGCGAACTGCGAAGGGTACGCCTGCAGATCGAAGGACAGACCATGATCGGCGAGCCGGGCGAACCCTCTCTCCCACGCGGGGTCCTCCGTCACGTCATGATCGGTGTAGCTGAGCGTCGGGTTCGTGTGCCAGTTGACGATGTGCCGCACGCCTCGGACGCGTCCGTGCGCGGCGTGCGTCTCGAGGAGCGGTTCCAGCTCGGGATCGTTCAGCGCCGCTTGGGCGACGATCCCGGCTGGAGGGTCGTCGAGCCGTTCCAGCCAGAAGGTCTCCGCGGCGGCATGGGTGGCGTCGGCTCCGGCTTCGACGTGGACGACGCCGGCGATGTTCCAGCTGGCGGCGTCCCGTCGATAGTCATGCGGCAGGTAGGTCTTCGCGATGGCCTCGACCGATCCGTTCGGGCCGTCATCCGCGAAGGGTGGCGTCAGCCAGGGGTAGCGAAGCCGTGCAAGGTCCCAGAAATGGACATGGGCATCGACGAAGGGAATGTCGCGCATGGTGTATCCTCTCCTGAGGCGCCCGGTATGCCGGGTCGCCATTACGGACGTCCGGGCCGTCCTTGGATCGATGACTTCAGAAGGTCGTGCGCCCCCCGGACGTGTCGAACGTCGAGGCGGTCGTGAAACTGCACTCCTCGCTGGCCATGAAGCAGACCATCGCGGCCGACTCCTCGATCTCGCCGAGGCGACCCATCGGGATCTTGGAGCGCATGTAGTCGACCTGGCTTTGTGGAAGCTGGGTCAGGATCGGACTTTCGAATGTGGCGGGGGTCAGCGCGTTGGCGATCACGCCCCTGCCGGCCAACTCCTTGCCGAGAGACTTGGTCAGGCCGATCACCGCGGCCTTGGTCGCCGAATAGGCGCTGGCGTTGGGGTTCCCTTCCTTGCCGGCGACCGAAGACAGATTGACGATCCGCCCATAACCGTTCTCGAGCATCATCGGCACGATCGTACGGTTGCAGTAGAACAGACCGTTCAGGTTGACGCCGACGACCTCAAGCCAGCTGTCGACGGGAAATTCGTGCACCGGCGCGGTAGCGCCCGTGATCCCGGCCGAACAAACGAGGATGTCGACCTTGCCGAGCGCGGCGAGCGTCCTTTGGGCGGCTGCCTCGACCGCGACGAGGTCGGCGACGTCGACCGCTTCCACGTGCGCCGCCTGGATCTCATCGCGTACCGCAGACAGTGCCTCCGCGTTGAGATCCCAAAGTGCGACGGTCCCGCCTTCCGCGATCATCCGTGCAGCCACGGCCTTGCCCAACCCCGAAGCGCCCCCCGTGACGATCGCCGTCCGACCCGAGAACCGACCTGCGAACACGGTCATGCTGCTTCACCCGTGCGGGGATGCCGCCACGCCACGACATCCTGCGTCTGTTCCCCGAGCTTCGCGATCGTCAGGTGCATCGTGTCGCCGGGCGCCAGGTAGATCGCCTCCGGCTTCTTTCCCTCGCCGACGCCCGGTGGCGTCCCGGTCAGAAGAAGATCTCCGGGCTCCAGCGTCACGTACTCGCTGACGTAGGCGATCAGCTCGTCGACCGGGAAGATCATCGTCCTGGTGTTGCCTGTCTGCATCCGCGAGCCGTTGACGTCGAGCGTCATGTCGAGATCCTGCGGATCGCCGATCTCGTCGGGGGTGACCAGCCACGGACCGACCGGGCAGAACGTGTCGTGTCCCTTTCCCTTAGACCACTGCGTGCCGCGTTGCTTCTGATTGAACCGCTCCGACACGTCGTTCGCCAGGACGTAGCCCGCGACGTGATCGAGGGCATCGGCGCGATCGACATGGCGGCAGGTTTTCCCGATGATGACTCCGAGCTCGACCTCCCAGTCGCCGTGCGTCGCGGACTTCGGCAGCATGACGTCGTCGTTCGGACCGGACAGGCTGGAAAGCGACTTCATGAACATCATCGGCTCGGTCGGGATGGGCAGGTTCGATTCGATCGCGTGGTCACGGTAGTTCAGGCCGATCGCCACGATCTTGCCGATCCCGGAGATCGGTACGCCGTAGCGAGGAGCGCCCTCGACGAGCGGCAGTGAAGCGGCATGGATGGAGGTCAGCTGGTCCAGCACCGCGACGGAGACGTCGCCTACATGTTCTGAAAGGTCGCGGATCCGACCGTCCTCGTCGATCAGACCAGGCTTCTCGGCACCCTTGGCACCGTAACGACAGAATTTCATCGGAAGAACCTCAGTGTGTGTAGGGGCGGTTGAGGGGGATGTCGCGGTTGAGCTCGACGCCGAAGCCGGGTTTGTCGAGCTGGCCGGCCTTGATCCGGCCGTTGACGGGGACGGGCTCGCCAAGCAGCTGGGGCGCGAACATAGGCACGACCTCGGTCGGTCCCGGATGCATCATCAGGAATTCGGCGAACGGCGAGTTGTGGCGGGTGATGACGAAGTGGTAGCTGTAGACCGACGAGCCATGCGGCACGACCATCTTGCCCTTGGCGTCGGCGAGCGCGCTGATCTTGAGCAGCTCGGTCACGCCGCCGCACCAGCCGACGTCGGGCTGGATGATGTCGCAGCAGTCCATATCGAGGAGCATGCGAAAGCCCCAACGGGTGGCCTCGTGCTCGCCGGTCGTGACCAGCATGCCCCTGGGCACGTTGCGCTTCAGGTCGGCGTAGCCCCAGTAGTCGTCGGGGCTTATCGCCTCCTCGATCCATTTCAGGCCATGCTCGTGGCATGCGATGGCCAGCCGTGTGGCGTAGTCGACGTCCAGCGCCATCCAGCAGTCGTACATCAGCCAGAAGTCGTCGCCGACCTTCGCCCGCATGTCCGCGAGCAACGCGACGTTCCTGTGCAATCCTTCCAGCCCCTCGGCCGGGCCGTGATGCAGCGGCATCTTGCCGCCGATGAAGCCCAGCTCCTTGGCGACGTCCGGGCGGGCACCCGTCGCGTAGAACTGCAGCTCGTCCCTGACCGGGCCGCCGAGCAGCTGATGCACCGGCTCGCCACGCAGCTTGCCCAGCAGATCCCACAGGGCGAGGTCGACGCCCGAGATGGCGTTCACGACAAGACCCTTGCGCCCATAGTACTGCGTCGAGAAGTACATCTGGTCCCAGATCCTCTCGTAGTCGGCCGGGTTGCGGCCCTCCAGGAACCGGGCGAGATGCTTCTCCACGATGAAGCAGGCGGGCGCTCCTCCGGTCGTGACCGCGAACCCGATCGTTCCGTCCTCGGCCTCGATCTCGACTACCAGGGTACCGAGCACGTTGATCCCGAAGCTGCGTCGCGACGTTCGGTACTCGGGATAACGGCTCATGGGAGTCGCGATATGATCGTCGATCCAGTGCGATCCGGTCTGATCGTGGTAGTCGGCGCCTCCTCCGGTTGCGGTGAAGGCTCGCACGTGTTTGATCTTCGGTAGCGCCACGGTCATCCTGCCCATCGTCTGCGTCGTTGATAAAGATAGCGCAGTAGCTATTGCCATATTATGGAATTCCGTCCTAGGGAATGAAAACGATGACGTCAACAGAATCGCTTGGCAATTCCGACAAGGAAGCGACGGTGGGAGCCGGCAGTCAGACTTTGATGCGCGGCCTCGACGTGATCGAGGCGATCGCCCAGGAGGCGCGTGGGCTTCAGGAACTTGCTGATCGACTCAGGCTCACGAAGAGTACGACGCACCGGTTGGCCAGTGCGCTGGTTGAGAGAGGTTATCTCGCCTTCACGCCAAGGGCCGGATATCGACTCGGCCCTAAGCTGCTCGAATTGGGCGCTCTGGCCCATGTCCAGGCCGACATCATCCAGGTCGCCCGACTTCATCTCGAGGCTCTGTCGGCATCGACGGAGGACACCGTTCATCTCGGCGTCTTAGAGGGGGATCGGGCGCTGTATCTCGACAAGATGCCGGGGCGGCGAAGGATTACGATCTCCAGCCGAGTGGGAGACAGGCAGCCTTTGACGTCGACCGGCCTCGGTAAGGCGCTCATGCTCGATCACCCTCCCGAATACTGGCGAGCGCGGTTCGATGCCGATCAGGCGGAGGGCTCGCATCCGGCTGATTGGACGGAATGGGAGAGCCGGATGCGTCACTACGTCGATGCCGGACGCGCGTTCGATCTCGAGGAGAACGAGGATCAGATACGCTGCGTGGCCGCGCCGGTGCGCGACGCGAAGGGCGTCATTGTCGGTGCGATCAGTGTCTCCAGCGCCGCGCAGTACATGAGCGACGAGCGGATGAGCGAGCTGTCGAAGACGGTATCCGCCGCGGCCGATGCCGTCAGTCGCGACCTTGGCTGGACTGCCGCGCCACCAAAGGAATAGGGAGAGAGAGATGCTGCTAGGAGGAAAGGCTGTCCTCGTCACGGGCGCATCGGCTGGGATCGGACGAGCGACCGCGATTGCCGCCGCACGACACGGTGCTGACGTTGCGATAAATTTCCTCGGCAGCGAGGACGAGGCGGCATCGTGCGTGGCGGCGATCACCGAGTTGGGGCGCAAAGCCATCGCGGTGGCGGGCGACGTCTCCGACCCGGCAACCGCGGTCGATTTCGTGACACGGGCTTCCGAAGCGTTGGGGGGCATCGATGTGTTCGTCAACAATGCCGGCATCTGCCCGTTCCATGCGTTTCTCGATATGCCCTTGGAGACGTTCGAACGAACGATGCGCGTCAATCTTCACGGCGCCTACTTCATGGTGCAGGCCGCGGCCAACCAGATGGTTCGTCAGGGGCGGGGCGGCGCGATCGTCGCGGTGTCGTCCATCTCCGCGCTCGTGGGGGGTGAATATCAGACTCATTACACGCCGACTAAGGCTGGCGTGCATTCGCTGATGCAGTCGACGGCAATTGCCCTCGGTCGCCACGGTATTCGGTGTAACTCGGTGTTGCCGGGGACGATCCTCACCGACATCAACAAGGAAGATCTTGCCGATCCGGCGAAGCGCTTGCGCATGGCGCAGCGTATCCCGCTCGGGAGGCTTGGTGAACCGGACGACATCGCCGGGCCGATCATGTTTCTTGCGTCCGACTTGGCCCGGTACGTCACCGGCGCGGCGTTGCTGGTAGATGGCGGTGCATTCGTGAACCTGCAATGATTCAGCCGCATATCATTCAGGGCTTTTTTCTGCCCGCACCGTGTTTTCCGACGCACGAATTTCAGGAGGCTCGGTCATGAAGGCAGCTTCCGCGATCGACTATCGCGAACTTGCGCGACGCCGCCTGCCACATTTTCTGTTCGAGTACATCGACGGGGGGAGCTACGCAGAAGTCACGTTGCGCCGGAACGTCGCTGATCTGGAGGACATCGCGTTGCGACAGCGCGTGCTGACCGACGTCTCGACGCTTGATCTGTCGACGACGCTGTTCGGGCGCAGCCAACGTCTCCCCATCGCCTTGGCGCCAATCGGGTTGGCAGGAATGAACGCGCGTCGCGGTGAGGTTCAGGCGGCGCGCGCAGCGCAGACGGCTGACGTGCCATTCTGCCTGTCGACAGTTTCGGCGTGTCCGCTAGCCGAGGTTGCTGCCGGCACGTCGCAGCCCTTCTGGTTTCAGCTCTACATGATTCGCGATCGGGGCTTCATGCGTGATCTGCTGGCCCAGGCAAAGGCAGCCCAGTGCTCCGCACTGGTGTTCACGGTTGATATGCCGGTCCCAGGCTCCCGCTATCGCGACTATCGTTCTGGACTGGCAGGAGCGTCGGGTTTCATGGGTAGCGCCCGACGCGCAGTGCAGTCGATGCTGCGGCCTGCCTGGGCCTATGACGTCGGAATGAGGGGACGGCCACATCAACTCGGCAACGTCGCGCCGGTCCTTGGCAAGAGTACCGGATTGGAAGATTTCTTCGCCTGGATGCGAGCTAATTTCGATCCGACGGTGTCTTGGAAGGACCTCGAGTTCATTCGGGAGGTCTGGGAAGGCCCGCTGATCATCAAGGGCATATTGGACGTCGAAGACGCCCGTGCTGCCGCCGAGCTCGGCGCTGACGGCATCGTTGTCTCAAATCACGGTGGGCGGCAGCTCGACGGCGTTCCATCCACGGCTCGTGCACTTCCGCCGATCGCTGACGCAGTGCGACATCGGTTGACGGTATTGGCCGATGGCGGCGTTAGATCTGGGCTGGACGTTATTCGAATGCTTGCCCTTGGTGCTCATGGCGTGTTGCTCGGGCGAGCGTGGGTCTATGCGTTGGCGGCAGCAGGGGAAAAGGGCGTAGACCACATGTTGAAGCTGATCGAAGCCGAAATGCGCGTTGCTATGGCGCTGACGAGTTCGACTAGCATCGACCAGATATCAAGGAAAATACTCGTTAGATGACTTGAGACGGTAAGCAGGTTAACAGGATAGCTGAGGCTGAGGTCGCGCGCACCGCCGCGATGTCTTCCGGGTTTGTCCGCGACTTGGCTTCGCGAACACGAGGGCCGGCCTCGTCCACAACGCACCTCGCGGTCTCATTGGTCGACATGTCCATGCGACTATAGCACGTCAGCATTCATCCTCCTCTTCAAAGGACGCAGGCTACTGTGGGGGCAGCACGCTCTCAAGTACGCCATGTGGTTCCCAGCCAGTCCTCCCTGCGCAGCAGGATGTCGATTACACGTGACCTGACGATCGCCAGCAACAATGCCGGGATCGATGGCGAGGGGCTTGGCAAGCTGCTGCGCACGCGGCAGGTCAAGAAGATGATCTCGAGCTACGTCGGCGAGAACAAGGAGTTCGAGCGCCAGTATCTGTCGGGTGAGCTCGATGTCGAGTTCTGCCCGCAGGGCACGCTTGCCGAGCGGTGTCGCGCGGGCGGCGCGGGCATCCCCGGCTTCTACACCAAGACGGGCGTCGGCACGCTGGTGGCCGAGGGCAAGGAAGTGAAGTCGTTCGACGGAGAGGAATACATCCTCGAACGCCGTATCCGCGCCGACCTGTCGATCATCAAGGGATGGAAGGCCGACCAGAGCGGCAACCTGATCTTCCGCAAGACCGCTCGCAACTTCAACCAGCCGACGGCGGCCGCGGGGCGCGTCTGCGTCGCCGAGGTGGAGGAAGTGGTGCCGGTCGGAAGTCTCGACCCCGATCACATCCACCTGCCCGGCATCTACGTGAAGCGGATGATTGTCGGCGCGCCCTACGACAAGAAGATCGAGTTCCGCCTGACCCGGCCACGCGTCGAGGTGCCCGCTGCTGCCGGGAGTGAGTTGTGATGACGCAGGCAAGCAAGGGCTGGGACCGCAACGGCATGGCCGCGCGCGCGGCGAAGGAGTTGCAGGACGGCTTCTACGTCAATCTCGGCATCGGCATCCCGACGCTGGTGGCGAACAACATCCCCGACGGCATGACCGTGACGCTCCAGTCGGAGAACGGGATGCTCGGCATCGGCCCGTTCCCGTACGAGGGTGAAGAGGACGCCGACCTGATCAACGCTGGCAAGCAGACGTTCAGCGAGCTGCCGCAATCGGCCTATTTCGGCTCGGAGCAGAGCTTCGCGATGATCCGCGGCGGGCACATCGACCTGACCGTGCTCGGCGCGATGGAGGTCGCGGAGAGCGGCGACATCGCCAACTGGATGATCCCGGGCAAGATGATCAAGGGCATGGGCGGCGCGATGGACCTCGTTGCGGGCGTCAAGAAGATCATCGTCGTGATGGAGCACACCTCCAAGGACGGCACGCCCAAGTTCCTGCGCGAATGCTCGCTGCCGCTGACGGGCCGGAACGTCGTTGACATGATCGTGACCGATCTGGCGGTGTTCCAGCGACCCGATCACCAATCGCCGTTCCGGCTGATCGAGTTGGCGCCCGGCATCACTGCGGACGAGGTTGCGGCAAAGACCACCGCGAACTACGTCACCAGCTAAGCGTCTCTCCAAATCCGAAGAGCGAGAATTCTCCTCCGGTCCGGTCAGGGGGAGCGGAATGGACGAAGCAGCCGCCGCGTATCTAGGCCGTAGACTCACAAGCTCGCAGCCAGAGCCGCATTGAGGCGAGCTGAACCATGGCGAGGAAGTTGGCGGCGAGCTTGTCGTAGCGGGTGGCGACGCGACGGAAGTGCTTCAGCTTGGAGAAGAACCTCTCGATCAGGTTGCGCTCGCGGTAGAGCCGCTTGCTGAAGCACGGCTTCCAGCGGCGGTTGCTCTTCGGCGGGATGTTGGGTGTGGCGCCCTGGTCCTGGATCAACTCGCGGATGCGATCGGCATCGTATGCCTTGTCCGCCAGCACGATGGTGCGCGGGCCGAGATGATCAAGCAGGCGGTTGGCGATCTGACCATCGTGCGCTTGTCCTGCGGTTAGACCGAGCCGGATCGGCAGGCCTTGCGCGTCGACGACGACGTGGATCTTGGTCGTGAGGCCGCCGCGTGATCGAACGAGACAATGATCTGCACCCCCTTTTTGCCGTCGCAGCCTGCTGGTGCGCCCGGATGGAAGTGCTGTCGATCATCTGGATTGCGCCGTCATGCGCGGCGCTGATGGCGTCCATCAGCCGATCCCATACGCCTGCTTTCCGCCATCGCACGAAGCGATTGTAGCAGGTGGTTCGCGGGCCATACCGCTCCGGCAGGTCGCGCCACGACGCACCGGATCGCAGCACCCAGAAGACGCCGTTCAGCGTCCTACGGTCATCGACCCGGGGCACGCCTCGCGGCTTGTTCGGCAGCAGCGGCTCGATCATGCGCCACTCGAAGTCGGTCAGGTCATATCGGCTCATGCCGAAACTGAATCAGAGATCAGCGGCACTTTAAAGGCTCGATGGGCGGACCACTCGCTTGTAGTTTGTTAGCCGCTGCTCGACCATCAGGCCTCACCCCCGCGGCGGCAGCTCATCTGCGGATGGTTCCTCGTGTGGCCCGGTAATGCGAAACTTCTCGATGGCGTCCCACGCCCTAGTTGCGACCGCAACCTTGAAGGGATTACTGAGTAGCCAACGAAACCGGGCAGACTTACGCGCTTCTGCGATGACCCGTTCAAGTAAGTCTTCTGAGGGATCCTCAAGAACATCCTCCAAGGGGCCGCATCCAAGGCCAGCAAGAAATCCGGGGTGATCTGATCGTGACGCACCGAGGATCACATAGGCGAAAGCCTTTTCGGGGTCGTCATGGTAGCAGGAGATGATCTCACCGAATGCATCAGCATCCTCTTCTGGCCACTCGCCCCTGCCGTTCTCATGATATCTGGCATAGGCATCCAGCTGCCAACACATCAGCTCAGCATCGGGCCTGGCTAGCGCTCGTTCCAACTCGTCGAAGTCGGCCTTCTCACCCATGCGTCGAGCGTAGCTTTGAAGCCGCGTGAAGCAAGTCGTGTCGGTCGGCAGAGGCAAGGGCGGAGCAAGCGCCTAATGCCATCTCCGCTGTCAGTTTATGGGTTCACGACCTAATCGACAACTACGACGTCCGCGACGAAGCCCCACTCGCGCGATACGCGGAAAACGCTGGTCCGCTCGTCGCACGTCACGGTGGAAGCATGATCGCGTTCGACGCCGCCCTGACCCCGGTCGAAGGCGCCGCCTCGTCAACTCTCGCGGTCATCAGGTTTCCCTCGACGGCGGACGCGAAAGCCTTCTTCGAATCTGCCGAATATCGAAAAGTCAGGGACACCAGGATAGACGCCACCGCCGGTGGCTTCCTGGCGCTGGTCGCCGGGGTCGGCTGACACCAGGGACCGCGCCCATCCGGCCGTCACGCGACCAATGGGCGAGGCGCCAAGTCGCGGGCCACGTCGAACCCGGCCGAACGTCGACCGATACGGTCGATGCCGTACCGTCGGTCATTCGAGGAATGTTCGATTGTCATCGCACTGACCGGCCAAATAGACATCACCGCCGGCTCGCGTCACGACGCTTCTCCGGTTCGCCACCACGGAAAGAGGCCGTCGAATGGAACGAGCGAGCCCGACCTTCCAGGCCGGGTCGCCGTAGTCATCCATCACGCAGGACCGGCTCGCGAGAGGGAGGGGCGCACACTGGAGCGCAGCGGAAGCAGCAAATTGGCGATGTCGCTTTGAATGTTGCTCCAAGTCCGATCATCAACCGGTAGCAGCCCAAGGAACCTCAGGAAGAATGCGCCTTCCACGGCGAAGAACGCGAGCCGAGCTTTGCGATCGTCCAGCGTGTCACCGGGCAGTCCGTCGGCGCGCTGGATGAACCATTCTCTGATGCCGTCCAATCTATCGGGAGACTGCATCAGCCCGGCCAAAAGCCCTGCTGCGCGCGTTTGCGAGGCGTCATCCTGCGCTTGGGACGACGCGACGTGCGCTCGCATCTTCTCCACGAACGTAGACGCCGATCCCAGTTCCTTGGCATGAATATGGGCGTCCTGTTCCATCCAGCGTCTGAGCATGGCGGAGATCAGCCCTTCCTTGTCGCCGAACAACGATTGGATGCCGCCCTTTGAGATGCCAGCGGCTTTGGCAACGCCGCCAATCGTCAGTGCCGATGCCCCCTCGGTGGCCACCAGTCCTTCGGCAAGCGCGAGGATCTGGTCGCGATCGAGTGTTCTCGGACGGGCCATCTAGATATCCCTTGAAGCATTGAAATACGAGCGTATGCTAACGCATCGAATAGCGCAAGCTGTGATGAGAAACTATCGAAGCGCGGAGCCTCGTGATGAGCGCAAAGAAGAAGATTGTGATCGTTGGTGCCGGGTTTGGCGGGCTCGCCGCCGCTAAGGCTTTGGCGAAGCGAGACCTCGACGTCCTTTTGATTGACCGGACGAACCACCATCTGTTCCAGCCATTGCTGTATCAGGTGGCGACCGCCGCACTGTCGCCGGCGGACATCGCGACAGCGACGCGCGCATTGTTCAAGCCTCAATCTGGCGTTTCGGTCTTGCTGGATGAAGTCGACGGTGTAAATCCGCGGATGAAGACAGTTTCCACGGTCCGTTCGGGCGATCTGGATTTCGATTATCTCGTGCTCGCTACGGGCGCGAGCTACAGCTTTTTCGGCAATGAAGAGTGGAGCGAGTTCGCTCCGGTCCTCAAAACATTGTCGGACGCGCTCTCGATCCGCGCCCAGTTGCTCTCCGCATTCGAGCGTGCCGAGCGTAGCGACGACCCTGAAGAGGTCGAGCGGCTTCTGACCTTCGTGGTGATCGGTGCGGGCCCGACCGGCGTCGAGATGGCGGGCGCCATTGCGGAACTCAGCCGGACGACGCTCGCGAAGGACTATCGGCGGATCGATCCGTCCAAGGCACGCATATTGCTGATCGAGGCCGGCCCCAGGATCCTGTCAGCCTTCACGCCCAAGCAATCTGCGGCAGGGTTGAAATCGCTGCAGTCGCTAGGCGTGACCCCGATGATCGGGCAGGCGGTCAAGTCGATCGACGCCGCCGGTGTCGATTTGGGGAACGGCCGCATCGAGAGCCCGAACGTCTTCTGGTGCGCCGGTACGCAAGGAAGGCAGGCCGGGGCCTGGCTGCACGCGGAGACCGCACGCAACAAGGCCGTCATCGTGAAGCCGGACTGTTCGGTTCCTGGCCATCCCGATATCTTCGTCATCGGAGATGCCGCCAGCTACCAGGTTGGGGAGGGGCACGCACTTCCAGGCCTCGCCCCTGTCGCCAAGCAGCAAGGGCGATACGTTGCCGAGATGATCCAGCGTCGCATCAGCGGAAAGCAAGCCACCCGGCCGTTCCGCTACAGGAACTGGGGCACGATGGCCGTCATCGGCCATTCCCGTGCCGTGGCGGATTTCGGCTGGCTTCGCCTAAGTGGCTTCACGGCCTGGCTCACCTGGTCACTGGTCCATCTCATGCTGCTGGTGGACTTCCGCAGCCGTATGTCGGTCTATACGAACTGGACCTGGGCCTGGATCACCAAGGGGCGAGGCGTCCGATTGCTCACGCGGGAGGAAGACGCGCGAGCCGAGGTTTCGCTCTCGCTTCCCAGCTCAAGGTCTGTCGGCTGAACAAGCCCTGCCAGCCTGCACCGCGATGCATATCGAATTTGCGGGTTCGTCGCTGAACGGGGCGTCGACGCGCAGGCCACAAATGCCATTACTGCCTACCAAGTGGTCGAAGCGGACGTACATGACAGGCAGCGTCCGCTTCGATACTTTCTGGCCCCGACGATCCGCGGGAAATGCCGGTAGTCAGCCTCTTGTCGGATCGATCAGCACCTTCTCGCCGATCGCCTTGTGGCGGTGTGCCGCGATAACATCGGGATCGAGTGCCTCCTGCATGCCGATCACGCGGGTTTAGCTGCTGGCAAACGGCGTCCCAATATCGGCCGTGATACGAGCCCGCATCCGCTCCACAATTTCGGGACCGGCGCGCTTGAGGAAGTGGAACAGGAGCCATCCCAAATCGCTCCACCGCAATCCGAACGCGAGTCGGTTTAGCGTGGTCGGGGCCTAGTCGAGCGAGCCGCAGATGACGAGCGGCTTCTGGACGTCGGAGCCATAGGGGCCTTAGTCGATCATGTCGTCGCCCGCGACGCTTTGCATAGCCGCCAGTAGGTCATTCCCCAGTCCGCCACCGGCGATGGGATCGAAGGCAATGGTCGCTCCTGCCTCGGACATCGCCGTTCTGAGTCTAATTTGGTTTCCAGGACTTGAGCTGTCCACCACATGCTTCGCGTAAATGGAGCGCAGCACCTCGTCCTGCGTCTCCCACCGGACCACGTTGACGGGGGATGCCATCCGCATCGCAGACCATCTACATCGTCTGCCTCAGATTTGAGGCCGCGGCCGTGTGCACGATGGCCGAGTGCCTTTCGCTGCGGGCTGTCTTGACCAGTCCGATGGACAGGTTGCGATCAGAAGTAGTTGTCGATTGAAATTGCCGTGCCTGAAATTCCATCGATCGCTCCTGGCCGCACGCGGCTTACGGCTCACGGCTCACGCATCCGGAGCGTTCAATAGTCTGGGCCGAAGCAGCTCGGACGTTCGTACACGCTGCAGCACTCTTCCAGATCTGAGCCGAACAGTTCCAAGCAGCAGCATAGCACGTGAGGTCAACGTGCAATTACGATCTGATAGTCCACGCGTGATCCCATCCGCTCCAGCGTCGATGGCGTGCGTCTAGCTACACTGAACGGACGCATCAGCGCTGGAACGGGTGGGCGGTTAACGAGTTGACTTTTTTACGACCGACCGGTAGGTAGCATTGTATATTCTGGGGATTGCTCGTGGAACCACAAGGATATAGCGAAGGCGCGTCTTCAGGTCGGAAAGGTTCGGTGATCTGGGGAGCGATCCTGTTCGGTTCCGCGGCCCTGCTGATCGTTGGCATTCAACCGATACTGCTGGGGGCACTGGCCTCGGCCCGCGTCCTTTCCGAGCCTCAGGTCGGCATCGCATCGATGCTCGAACTGTTCAGTCTCGCGGTGGGCGGCGTTGCTGGGCCAGGCTTGTTGAACAAGGGCAGCCTGCGTCGCCGCGTCATGCTGATGTCCGTGCTGCTGATCGCGATCAATCTCGTCATGCCGCTTCTGGGTTCGGCGATCGCCGTGTTCGTCGCACGCACGCTCGCCGGGTTCATTGGCGGTCTCATCGTCGGTGCCTGCTATCTGATCCTGGCCCATGCGGACAATCCGAGCCGCACGAACGCCATCTTCATGGCGGTATCCGCGCTGCCACAGATCGTCGCCGCCTACACGGTTCCGCTTTTCGTGACGCCCTTGCTCGGCACCTATGGCGGCTTCATAGTTTACGCGATCATCATCGGCCTGGCGCTGCTGTGCAGCAGCATGATCCCCCGGGACCAAGTCGCCAAGAACCCGGAGGCGACCGGGAAGCTGCAGGTGACGCCGGCGCTGGTCGTCCTGCTTCTGGCGGTCACTGCTCAGATGGCCGGGATCGGGGCGGCATGGTCGTTCATGGAGCGATACGGTCAGCTGGCTGGCTACTCGGCGAGTGGCATCGCTATCGCCTTCGCCGCGTCGCTCGTCCTCCAACTCGTCGGTGCGCTGCTCTACGCCTGGAAGAGCGAGCAGCTTCCCTACCGTCCGCTCCAGATCGTCGGACCGCTGGCGGTCGCCGCATCCATCGTGCCGCTGATTTGGGGTGCGAGCGAGGTCTTCTACATCGTGCTGCTGTCGGTGTTCGGCGCCCTGTGGCTGTTCATTCAGCCTATGCAGATCAGCTTCGCGGTTGATTTCGATCCCAGCCGCTGGACCGCCGTAATTCTCGGCCCGCTGGCGCTCATCGGCCTGAGTTGTGGACCGCTGGTGAGCGCTTTCTTCGTGCGCGAGGACAGCGTCAGCGGAGCGCTCGAGTGCTCGATCGTCCTGCTGGTCGCATCGAGTGCGTTCTTCTGCCTCGCTCTGGTGCTCAACCGCGTGTTCGGGCCACCCTTGAGCTCATCGCACTGAGTGCGCCCACGCGGGCGCGAAGATCATTTCAACTATGATTCGGAGTTACGTATGAAAAAGACGGTACTCATCACAGGAGCCGCCCAGGGCCTCGGCGAGAACCTCGCCCGCATGTACGCGGCGCACGACTACCGGGTCGTCGGCCTCGACCTCAACGAAGCGAGGCTGACCGCGCTCGCATCGGAAATCGAATTGCACCCCTTCGTGGTCGACATCTCGGTCCGGTCGTCGTGGGAGGCTGCCTTGCCGCAGATCGCGGAGGTGAGCGGTGGCGGCCTCGACGCCGTGATCGCCAACGCCGGCATCCTGAAGATGGGCAGCGCCGTCAGCATGACCGACCCCGACTGGGATATCCTGGTGAAGGTGAACTACACCGGCGCGCTGATGACCGCGAAGATGACCTTGCCGATGCTTGAACGGAGCAAGGGCAACATCGTCTTCGTTGGTTCGATCTCCTCCAACTTCGCGGCCGCCAACGACGTCGGCTATGTCGCGACCAAACACGGGCTTGCGGGTATCATGAAGTCGGTGGCCCTCGACTTCGGACCGAAGGGCGTCCGCTCCAACATGATCTGCCCGGGCTGGATGAAGACCCCGATGTCCAACGAGGAGATGGAGGGCATCATGAAGAAGTACGACTGCACGCTGGACGAGGCCTATGCGCGCGCGACAACCAACCTCCCGCTGCGTCGCCCGGCAGAGATGGAGGAGATCGCCGAAGTCATCCGCTTCGTCTCTTCCTCACAGGCGAGCTTCCTCACGGGCGTGAACCTCACCGTCGATGGCGGCGGGTCGACTGTCGATGTGGGAATGCTAGCCCTCGATGCCCTCCACGCCGACTATGCGTGAGTCTAAGGTGTCGGCTCCGCCCGCCATCGCGCAGGCAGAACCGACACGACGTGGCGGCTTCGGTCTGACATTGCCGACCCGACCGCCAGTGGATTCCCGCGCATCCCTGAGACCCACATGTTCAGGAGCCGTCAGGATGACATCGCGATCGCCATCCGCCCATCGCGTGACTGAGGCCGCTGTCCATCACTTCTCGGTCAACGGGTACGATGGGGGGTCGCTGAACGAGATCGCGGAGGCAGCCGGCATCCGGAAGGCGACGCTCTACTCGCATTTCTCCGGGAAGGACGAGCTGTTCCTCGCGGCCCTCGACGACGCAAGCGCCGCTGAAGGCACTTTCGTCGCGGAAGCGTTCGCACGGGCTGACGATCCACTGCGCGCGCCGGGTCTCGAATATGTGTCCGCCATTGCCGGTCGCTATGAGGATTCGGTGTTCCTACGGTTCCTCGTCAGGACGGTCTACCTCGTTCCGACCGGCTTGAAGGGCGAGGTCACCGAGCGGTACACCGACTTTCTTGCTGTAATCAGAAGAGCCTATCGTCAGGCGCTGGATGCCAGCGCGCGCGGGCTCACCGCCGAGGAGGAGGATCTGTTCTGCGAAGCTTACGCGGGCATAGTCGAGAGCCTGTTCGTCGAGCTTACCTACGGGAACGAATTAACGCTGAAAGCTCGCCAAGTGGCGCTCTGGCACGTGCTCGCTGATTCGCTTCAGCTGCGGTCCCGAAGATTGAGCCAACGATAGCCGGAAGAAAAACGGAATTTGACCGAGTAGGGTCAAGACTCTTCGATCAAAGCCGAAAGATGACGGTGGCAGCGAGAGTGACGGCGGGGAAGAAGACGGTCGAGCAGCTATCGTGGCGCGTGGCGACGCGACGCTAATCCTTGTGGCAGCCGAATATGATCTCGATGCGGCTGCGCCGGAAACGGCATTTGTCGTACCTGACCGGCTCGTTACGGGATTTCAAACCTTGGATGCACGGCTGGGGATGCCCGGCTGGATTCTCGTTGCCGGCATCGCGTCCCGAAACCGGTCGGCGTCGTAGCCGCGGTCGCTGAGCAGCCACTCTGCCTTTAGCGAATCGTTCAGGAGCGCCGCGGCACCGGAGTAGTCGCAGACTTGGTTGGCAGTCAAAAAGAAGCTCAGCGGGCGGCCATTCGCGTCGGCGAGCGCGGGCAGCTTGGTGTTCAGCCCTCCCTTGGTGCGACCGATCAGGCAGCCAAAGCCAGCTTTTGACCGGCAGGCTTGCGGCCGCGCGAAGGGACTTGAGGTAGGTCGCATCCATCATAACCGTTCTCGGCACCCCACTTGCCGCCGCTTGCCTTTCCGCCATGCGCGTGAACTCGCCCGCCACACTCCAGCGCTTCCGCCGTTTCTTTAACATGCCCGCCAAACCTGGCAAAGCTTGGGCCCGGCGAACCGGGGAAGAAGCGTCGACGCCGTACTTGTCCCGCCGGCGATATTGGACGGGAAGATACGCGGATCACATGGTCGACTTCACGACCGCCCGCTCCTCTGCGTTGCTCCCCCGACGTATCAAACATCTTCGGTCCTCCGCGACTGTGGATCCCGTCAGACGTGGGTCGCTCATGACCTTCGTCGTCGGTGGCGGACCGATCGGTGTCGAGCGGGCCGGCACCACCGCAGAATTGACACGCTACACGCTCGGGAACCACTTTCGTCCCGTTGATCCCGCGAGCGCACGAGTGATCCTGGTGGAGGGCGGACGGCGTCTGCTCGCCGCCTACGACGAAGTTTTGGGAGTCGTTGCCGTCAACGCGCTTCGTAGACTGGGAGTGAACCGCCCCGGGTTTGTCGGAGGCTCCAACTCCTGAGAAGGTGGAGCCTGTATGAGCAAGACGACGAACAAGTTTGCGCCTGAAGTCCGCGAGCGAGCGGTAAGGATGGTGCTGGATCACGAGCGCGATCACCCATCGCGATGGGCAGCGGTAGTTTCCATTGCCGAGAAGATTGGCTGCGTTCCGCAGACGCTGCATGAGTGAGTAAAGAAGGCGGAGGTGAACAGCGGCAAGCGCGCTGGCGTTCCGACCGAGGTCGCTGACAAGATGAAGGCGTTGGAGCGCGAAGTCCGTGAGTTGCGCCAGGCCAACGAGATCCTGCGCAAGGCATCCGCGTCAACGCGGTGTCGGGAAGTTGCGGCAACGAGCCTTGCCTGGCGCGGCTCTATTCGCGCACCGGCGACGACATTTCCGGCGCTTTTCCCGACTTGATGGAGAGCATCCGCGCCGATCGCTTCGGCCCGGCGACGCTCGACGGCGAGCTGCTGGTGGTGCGGGACGGCATCGTCGAGCCGTTCGGGACGCTCCAGCAACGCCTCGGCCGAAAGACCGTCTCGGCCAAGATGATCGCCGACTATCCGGTCCAGCTCCGCGCCTACGATCTGCTCGCGGAAGGGGCGGAGGATCTGCGGCCGTTGCCCTTTACCGCCCGGCGTGCCCGGCTGGAGGCGTTCGTCACGCGGCTGGGCGATCCCCGCGTCACGCTGTCGCCGGTCGTACCGTTCGACGATTGGGGGCACCTCGGGCGTATCCGCGCCGATCCGGCCGGGGCCGGCGCGGGGATCGACGCGCCCGCGATCGAGGGGCTGATGCTCAAGCGCCGCGACGCCCCTATATTTCGGGCCGCCCACGTGGACCGTGGTTCAAGTGGAAGCGCGATCCCTTCACGATCGATGCGGTGCTGATGTACGCGCAGCGCGGATCGGGCAAGCGCGCCTCGCTTTATTCGGACTTCACCTTCGGCGTCTGGCACGACGGCGGGGCCGGCGAGACGCTGATCGCGGTCGGCAAATCCTATTTCGGCTACACCGACGACGAGCTGGCGATGCTCGACCGCTATGTGCGCGAGCATACCGCCGCCAAGTTCGGGCCGGTGCGCGAGGTCGTCCATCTCCCCGAGAGCGGGCTGGTGCTGGAGATCGCGTTCGAGGGGCTGAACCGCTCGAAGCGCCACAAGTCGGGCGTCGCGATGCGCTTTCCGCGCATCGCGCGCATACGCTGGGACAAGCCGGCCTGCGAGGCAGACCGTCTGGATACGCTCCTTGCGATGCTGCCAGGTGACGATCCACGTGCAATGCTGGAGGAAAAGTCAGAGCCATAACATAGCGACTGAATGACGATGGTCCCTGTGGCCATCGGTCCGCTGATTGGTGTCGGGCAACCCCGACCACCCCCTCATTCCACGAGGTGCTAACCGATAGAAAGATTACCATAAGCCTTACCGGTCGTGCGCGCCACCCACCTGTTCGACAAGGTCAAGACGCTGACCGAGATCGGCCGGATCGCTATCCTGGAGTCCGACACGGACGAGGTGTCAGCGCGGACGCAGGACGTGACCGAGGGACGGGGTGTCGACATCATGATTGACGCGTGGAGAGAGCTCGTCGATCGAGCCGCTGCTGAAAGTGCGTTACAGCCTCAATCGCGGTGGCACCTTCGTCAGCGCCGGTGCCATGGCGGAGGATGCGCCGATCAGCCTCGTCGGAGCGATGAGCGACAACATCCGCTTTCTAAGCTTGAGCTGGTTGATGATCGCGAAATCTCAAAAGATGGCTGACATGGTGGCGATGGGGCGGTCCGACCTGTCGTTCTTCTAGACCAAGACCTGTCAGCTTGCGAGGTGAACGAAGCGCCCCCCGCATCCGACGGCAAGCACGGCGGCTTCGCCGACAATACCGTCGTGCCGGCGTGAACGCGCGGGGATCGTATGGATCGGATGGAACGTAGAGGTAAGCATGATCGGTCCTCACAATCTTCCGCGTTCGGCATCTCGGCGACTTGCAGTCATCTGGAGCCTAGCGCTTGTTTGGCTCGTCGCGCTCGGCTGGTCGTGTCTGTCGCCGACATCGCACGTAGGGGTCGCGGCAGCCGGTCTGCAATTCCTGCTGCTGCTTGTCATCCTGTTCGCACACGGCTCGATCGCCGTCGGATGGCGTGGAGCGGTCGTCTTCTTCTCGATGCTGTGCGGCGTTAGCTTCGTGTTCGAGGCGACTAGCATCGCAACGGGAATTCCGTTCGGCTTCTTCGAGCATCACAGCCCCGGGCCTCGCCTGCTCGGGGTTCCGCTAGTCGTGCTCGTCGGCTACGCCGTGTACGGCTGGTTCGCATGGGCGTTGACTATGACGATCCTGAAGCCGCTTGATGGGGATTTCCGCGTCGCGCGATGGGCCGGCCCGATCGTCGCCGCCTTTATCCTGGTGGGCTACGACTACCCTTGGGACGCGATCGGCGCGACCGTCATGCACACGCACAGCTACCGGCACCCAAGCGGCCTTTTCGGCGTGCCGCTGTCGAACTTCATTGGTTGGCTGGTGACCGGCTGGGCGGCGTTCCAGCTCGTCGCACTGATCCTCGACCGGATCCGCCCCGCTCCGCTTGAGACCAGCTGGCGATGGCATCTCCTTGCACCTGTGATCTGGGCGGGACTTGGCCTCAGCTACGTGTTGCGATGGTGGGTGGCGCCGGTCGGGACCGTGATGAAAGGCGGTCGGACATTCGTCATCGCCGACATCTTCGAAGCCTCTGCCGCGATCGCGCTGCCGGCGATGGTCTTGCCGGCGCTCCTCGCAGTAGTGGCGGTACTCGCACGCACCTTCAACCATTCGAGCAAGGAATAGCCATGCACAAGACGATCGCGGCCGGCGCGGGTCTGGCACTTACCGGCGGGCTGATCGCGGCGCTGTCGGTCGGAGAGGCTGGGGAACGGCGCCGCAAAAGGCTGCGCGGCTGGGCGCTTTACCAGTTTGCTCGGACGGTCGCGCCGAATCTGTCTGATCCAACGGTGCTTCGCATGACGATCGCCAGGGATCGGGCGGCTGGCCCGGCGCTGCCGCCCGAGCAGTTGCGCAGCCGAATCAGCTTCGACGATACCGCATGCGGGGGGATGCGAGTGTTCCGGGTCGCCAAGCCGGGCGGCGCAGGCACCGCGACCAGACTGCTTTATCTGCACGGGGGAGCCTATGTCCTCGACCTCCAGACGATCCAGTGGAACCTCGTTGCCGGGCTGCTCGACCGACTGGACGTGGAGATCATCATTCCCCTCTATCCGCTTGCACCCGAGGCCGATTGGCGCCGGACGATGGCGGCGGTCCGCGATCACTATCTCGCCTTGGCCGAGGAATACGGCGCCGCCAGCATCGTCATCGCCGGTGACTCGTCCGGTGGCGGCATCGCGCTTCTGCTCGCGCAGGCACTACGCGATGCCGGGGAGCCGCAGCCGTGCGCATTGGTACTTTTCTCGCCATGCCTCGACCTGAGCGGAAGCGGTCCAGATCAACCTGCGATCGAGAAGCGCGACCCGGCGCTCTCGCTTCGTCTCGTCGAGGAGATCTCGCCTATGTGGGCCAAGGACGTCGCGCCCGACGATCCGCGCGTCAGCCCGCTTTTCGCTGACCAGCACGATCTACCGCCCACGATCGTATTCAGTGGCGATCGCGACATCCTTGACTCCGACGCACTCCGTCTAAAGCAGCGAAATCCGCCGATCGATCATCGTCACTATCCCGAGATGATGCACGTCTGGGTCGTCAGCCCGCTGAAGGAAGCCCGTCAAGCACTCAACGAGGCAGCGGGGTTTGTTCGGCAGCATGCCGTCTAACGACCCAATGAGAGACTTTGAAAAATCCCATCGCCACGGACAGGCGAACGCAGCGGAATATGATAATTTCACCAGCAACGATTACTTATAAGGCTTGAATCTGTGCAGATGTCCAGCCGGCGCGCGGCGTATGGGTCCATTTTCGCGAATTGTGGGTCGCCGTAATGCTCTCGAGGCAAATTGCGAAAAGCGTTCATGTCGATCGGATATGTGCAGGCGTCGACGCCGAACGAGATTCGATCCTCATGCTCTGCGCGAGGCGGGCTTTGAGCGTCTCTCCATCGACAAGGCAAGCGGCGCCAAGGCAATCGAGCCCCATGACTCAAGCTCTTTCGCACGCGAGTTCTGATGAACTGGAAGCTGGATCGGCTCCGCCGGACCTAACCGATCTCGCGACGGAGCTGAAAGCCAGCAAGGCCGTCGTGCGTTAGATAGTCTACGGATCGGCACAACGGCAAACGCGGGCATGCCGTATCAGGCTTACCCGGAACGCTGGGGATAAGGAGCGCGATCTCATCTTTAACTGCAGGACGGCCTTCCAAGTGGGTGAACACCAACCGCGAGAAGCTGGTCTGCGTATCCAGTCTTAGACCGTGTCTGCATTTAGCGTAGCCAGATCATGGCGCATGCGAGATGGACGAAGCCCATGAAGGCGGAGATGGTTTTCTCGCAGCGCAGGGCGATCCGGCGGAACCGCTTGAGCTTGTTGAAGAAGCATTCGACCTGATGGTGTTCCTTGTAGAGGCGCCAGTCGATGGAAGGCTTGGCGGTCCGGCTGGGATTGGCCTTGATGTGTGCGGTTGCGCCGAGGTCATCGGCGATGAAGGCGCGCAGCGGATCGGCGTCATAGGCGGCGTCGGCGATGACGTGGCCGACGCCCTTCAAGCCCGTCAGCAGCACCTCGGCTTGCGGGCGATCGCCCCATTGTCCGGGTGTCGGATGGATGCGGATGGGCAGGCCGATGGCATCGACGGCGGCATGCAGCTTGGTCGTCAGGCCACCGCGAGACCGCCCGATCGCGGCAGCTTCAGCCCCCCTTTTGCCCCCGCCGCATCGGCGTGAGCTTTCGAGATGGTGCTGTCGATCAAGACGTATTCGAAGTCCGGCGTGTCGGCCAGGCTATGGAAAAGC
This sequence comes from Sphingomonas cellulosilytica, assembly GCF_052321755.1. Classification (NCBI taxonomy): domain Bacteria; kingdom Pseudomonadati; phylum Pseudomonadota; class Alphaproteobacteria; order Sphingomonadales; family Sphingomonadaceae; genus Sphingomonas; species Sphingomonas cellulosilytica. Next base: position 76,573 of record NZ_JBQRTT010000003.1, on the reverse strand, counting down.
CGTTCCCAAACACCGGCATGCGACCAGCGCCGGAAGCGCGCGTGCACCCCGGTCCATTTCCCGAACACCTCCGGCAGGTCACGCCAGCGCGCCGCATTGCCCGCCATCCACAGGATCGCATCGACGAACAGCCGGTTGTCCACCCCGCTGCGTCCGCGCGTCCCCTCGCGACCTGGGAGGTATCCTGAAATCCGCTCCCATTGCTCGGCCGTCAGCGTGCGTCTGCTCAAGCCATGACCCCCTCGCCAGCCTTGAATCAGAACTCACGCCAGATTGGAATCCCGCAAATGCAGACGCCGCCTAAGGCATTGCACAGCCTCGATATGGGCGGGGAGGCGTAATCCCTCCGGCGCCGTTCCTCGGAAGGGACTGCTCAAACGGATGCGTGATCCGGAGATCACATCGGCAGCATGGCACCGCCATAAAAGTCTGCGGCGCCATCGAGACGCAAGTCCAATCGATCAAGGATCAGGCCGGGATCTCTCGCGAAGACCTCGATCCGATGCCGTCCGGGAGATAACTGCGGCAGCGCGACGTCACGGTAGGCCGCGTTCGTCAACACGTTCCGCTTCCATTCCTCGCTCCGACCAAACGTCTCGAAGTCGAGGGTATGCAAAGGTCCGTCGTCGACCTTGACGCCTAGACGTAGGCCCGTGGCGGAAGTGAGCGGATGAACTGGAACGGTCACGACCCGCAGCACCGCATCGGTGCGCGTGCCAGTCTCCACGACATAAACGAGCGGCGCATCGGTCGCCGCCATTCCCTGCGGCTGCTCGAGCCGGACCCGCAGCGACGAACCGCGCGAGCCGAGGCCCGGCACTTCCTCCCATCGCGGGCTGGTCGCCTGAACCGCCGGAACCGAGATGATCCGGTTCAACTCGGGCGCCAGAGAGGTATCGGACTGGCTCGTCTGGGCATCGACCGAGAGCTTGCGGCCGCCGCAATCAACCATGCCTGAACGAACGGGCCCGCGGCCATCGTAAGACAGCGTCACGCGGGTTTCGAACCCATTGCCTTCATCCAACTCGCCGTTGGTAACAGAGGCTTTGGTGCCAGGGCCGGGGACGAAGTGCCAACTCACAGGCATTCCCGCCGAGTAGACGGCAAAGGTCTGCTTGGAGGACCGGCCTTCGACGAAGGCCAGGGACGAGAGGTCCAGACCGCAAGCGCCCTGCTTCGGCAAGCTCCAGTGCGGCCACGCCGGTTCTTCGAAGACTGGCAGCCGCCGCGGAGCCATGTCCATGATGCCCTTCCACTTGCCCCCGTTCTGGGCATTGTAAGCGGCAGTGTCGGAAACAATGCGGGCATGGGCTGCCTTGGCCTGATCGACGAGCGCGTTCATGTCAGCGCGCGGCGCCTCGGCAGCGATGGCGGCGGGCGACGACTCCGAACGGATCGCTAGGTTCAAGGGAGCCCTGCCTGCCTTCGCGTAGGTGGTAGCCAGGTCTAATTTGAGGACGCGCTCATTGAGGCTGGCTGCCCCGCGAACCGGATAGAGAACGAGTTGGAAGTATGCATCCCGGCGATCGGCTGGCATGGTTCGAGCCAGCGCCTCGGCACGACGCGTAAGGGCCACATAGCGATCCAGCCGTCGCCATGCCTCGTCGCCTCCCGTACGGACATAAGGACTCACCACATTCGGCCGAATCGGCTCCGTCAGGTCGCCACCCATGAATTCCGGTCGTCTCTCGAAGGCGAGATCGTAGAACTCTGTCATGATTGCCGAGACCTCCTCAGCCGCACCCGGCCCGAACTGGTCCGCGGCCCAAGCTTTCAAGTGGTCGCGAGGACTCTGTTCGAAGCTCCGGTGATCGAATGCGAGATCGAGGAAATATTGGGTAAGATACTCGCCCGGCTTGATGTCACCGACGTTGACGATCCAGATCTTGCGTGCGTCCAACTGATAAGCGCGGTCCATCTGCTCGCGCAGGAGGGCCGGATGGGTCGTCGCTAGCCACAGGTAATCGTGTGGCTGCCCCCAATAGCTTATGTGGTAGTAGACACCCGAACCGCCTCGACGACGCCTCTCTTCAGGCGTCGAAAGCTGATTGATATAGCCGTAGTTGTCCTCGGGCCAAACCAAGGTCACGTCGTCCGGGACCTTGAGACCTGCGCGGTAAACGTCGAGCACTTCCTTGTAGAGGGTCAGAGCCTGCGGAATTTGGTCGGCAGGTTTTTTTTGCGCCTTCGCAAGCAAGCCACGCTGGATGCCCATCACTTCCGTCATGGCGTCGCGCGCTTTCTCGGTGGTGTCGGCACCTTCCATTTTGGAGTCGTGCTTGCCGCGCAGGCCAATCGCGTAGATGTTCTCGAACCCCTTCACCTCCTGAGCGCGCTCGGCCCAATACTCTACCATGCGCTGCCGATTGGTGAAGAAGTTGAAAGGTCCACGCTGCTTCTCGTCCCATTCGCGCACGTTGTTACGCATCATCGGCTCGGCATGCGAGGTGCTCATGACTATGGCGTAGTCGCGCGCGGTTTCGGCGTTACCCTTGATCTGGTAGAACGGTTTCGTCGAATCGTGCATGGCCGGCCACAGCGTATTGGCCTTGAGCCGCCACATCAGCTCGAAGACGCGAGAATACGTCTTTGGACCAATGTCTCCAACCTGAGGCTCGTAGGTCTTTGCCGCCCACGGCTGCAGTCCCCAATCCTCGTCGTTCAGGAATATGCCTCGATACTGCACCGAAGGTGTGGTCGACAGCTTGTGATCGCCAGAGATCTCCACGTGATCGACCCTGCGAGGCTTGACGTCGGCCCACCACTCCCATGCCGAGACACCGATCTCGCGGGTCACATCGATAACACCCCAGATTGCACCGCGGGTGTCAGAGCCAGAAATGAGTACATAGGAAACCGCAGGATCGCGCCGCGATCGCAACAGTGTTCGCTCGTACCGCTCCCATTGTCCCGAAAGGTCGGAAAGGCGCACGCCCGCATCACCGGCGACGGCTCGAGCGAGCGGGCTGTTGCTGCGAGCCACAACCACGCAGACTCGCCTGCAGCGCGAGAGGTCGGACGACACGTCCGGCGAACGACCTGTGAGGCCGGTAAGATCGCGAGCAAGAAGTTGAGCAGCCAATGCCAGCGGCCGTTCCTCCTCGTGAACTATCGCGGCGACCTGGCCATTCGAGAACAAAGCTGTTCTTTCGGCGTGTGCCTCGGAAGCGAGGAAGGCGACCGCCAGAACCCAATACGGCTTCAATGTCATCTGTATCGCCCCAATGTTGGTTGCGTTCTACTTAGCGCCGGACGTCGAGCCCGCCTGCCAGATAGGCGTCGAGGTCCGCCTGGCGGAAAAGCGATGCGTCCCCCGGCAACGAATGTTTCAGCGCGGCGAGCGCCAGTCCGCAGCGCGCTGCATCGGCCGGGTCGCCGCTGCGGCGCAGGCCGTGCAGCACGCCGGCGGCAAAGGCGTCGCCGCCGCCAATTCGGTCGATGATCCCCGTCAGAGTTACCTCCGCGGTCTGGATGTGCGCGTCGCGCGTATCGATCCGTGCGGACAGACGATGTTGATCGACATGCTCGGCATGGCGCGCGGTCGACGCAATCGTCCGGAGTCGTGGAAAGGCCGCGAACGCCGCCTCCGCTGCAGCGCGACGGCGATCCTCGCCCCCTCCCGCGAAATCCCGGTTGAGTAACAAGCCGATATCGCGGTGATTGCCGAACATCAGATCGGCGTGCACTACCAACTTGGTCAGGATCGCGCGCGGATCGGCGTGCCAGCGTTGCCAAAGCTTGCCCCGCCAGTTGCCGTCGAACGAGATCGGGACCGCGTGCCGGCACGCCGCTTCGGCCGCGAGGATCGCCGCTTCGGCGGAGCGCGGACCCAGCGCGGGCGTGATGCCCGACAGATGCAGCCTGTCGACCCCGGTCAGTAGCTGGTCCCAGTCCCAGTCGCGCGGATCCGCATTGGCGAAACTCGACCCGGCACGGTCATAGAGCACTTCGGTGGCGCGCAAGCCTGAGCCGGATGTCACGAAATACAGGCCCATCCGGTCTCCGCCGAGCCGGATGCGGCTTGTATCGACTGCGTTGCCGCGCAGCGCGGTGATCGCCGATCGACCTAGATCATTGTCAGGAACCATCGTTGCGATCGCGACGTCATGCCCCAAACGAGCGAGCGCGGTCACGAGATTGGCTTCCGCCCCGGCAACCCAGACATCGAGGCGCGGTGTCTGCATCAGCAATTCGCGCCCCGGTGGTGACAGGCGCAACATGACCTCGCCGAAAGCCAGCAGCGTACCCATCAGTCGCTCACCCTCGCGGTCAGCTGGCGCATCGCCTTCATCGCGCCTTCCCGGTCCAGCCGGTCCAGCCAATACCTCAGCCGTTCGCCGACCACGGGGTCGCCGGCGAAATCCGCGGGGAAAATCGCGTCGATGGCGAGCAGCGCCGCAACCTTTTCGCCGGCCGTGGTGCTCCCGGCCAACGCGCACGTCAGCCGGTCGGCGAGCGGGTCCTCGATCGCGAACGATCCGCCGGCATCGTCCCGGCCATCCTGCCAGCGCATCCAGCCCGCGACCGCCAGCGCCAACGCGTCGAACTCCTGCCCCGCCGTACGCCGTGCGAGGATCGGGGCTACCAGCCGCTGCGGCAGCTTCTGCGATCCGTCCTGCGCGATCTGGCGGGTACGATGCCTCAATGCGGCATTGGCGAAGCGCGCCATCAGCGCGCGGCGATAGTCGACGAGGTCGAGTCCGGCAGGAGGCGTGAGCGTCGCCGCGCTTTCGGCCCAAAGCGCCTCGACGACGGCGCGACCTGTCTCAAGCGCGACGAACTCATGAACGACCTCGAAGCCGGCCAGGCCGCCGAGATAGGAGATCGCCGAGTGCGCGCCGTTGAGAAGGCGCAGCTTCGCCTCTTCCCAAGGGGCTACCGTGTCGGTCAGTTGCACGCCGAGTGCGGTGAGATCCGGTCTGGGGCCGCAGAAGCGATCCTCGACCACCCATTGTAGAAAGGGCTCGGTCTTGACGAGTGCCTGATCCTCAAGGCTGGTCTGCAACTGCCATGCCGCAACGTCCGCCGGTGTTGTAGCGGGCACGATCCGGTCCACCATTGTCGCCGGAAAGGCGCAGGACTCCGCGATCCAGTCGTGCAGCGCCGGATCATGCGCCGCCGCCATCGCAAGGACAGCGGCGCGAAGCAACGACCCATTGTGCGGTAGATTGTCGCAGGACAGGATCGTCAACGGCGGTCGCCCCGCCGCTCGCCGCGCGCGTAGTCCGGCGACGAGAAATCCAGGTGCGGTCAGCGGCGCGGCTAGATCGGTCAGATCGGCGGCCACCTCCGCATCGTCGCCCTGCAGCCGCCCGGTCGCACGGTCGAGCTTATAGCCCTTCTCCGTCACGGTCAGGGTGACGAGATGGACGTCGGGATCGGCCAGCGCGGCGACCACCGCGGCCGGATTCTCAGGCGCCACCAGCACCTCGCGTACCGCGCCGATCACCTGCGCCGCGACCTGCGCGCCGTCACGGACCAGCATCGTGTACAGCCCGTCCTGCGCCGTAAGCTGGTCTCGCACTTTGGTGGAACGCAGCGACACGCCGGTCACCCCCCAACGCAAGTCGCCGCTCGCCAGCGCCGCCTCGAACACTGCTGCCTGATGCGCACGGTGAAAGGCGCCGATGCCGAGATGCACGACACCGCGCCGCACCTTGGTCCGATCGTAGTCTGGGCGGACGATTCCGACCGGCAGCGTCGCCAGCATCGCGGTCGACAGCCTCACAGCCGGTACGCCTTCTTGACCAGATCATAGGCAAGCGCGCGGGCGACCTCCTCGGCCTCATCGCGTTCCAGTCGATGTTCCGCCACAAGCCGGGCTAGGAAGCTGCAATCCATCCGCCGCGCGACGTCGTGCCGCGCCGGGATCGACAGAAAGGCCCGCGTGTCGTCGTTAAACCCGACAGTGTTGTAAAAGCCACCTGTCTCGGTGGCGGCCTCGCGGAACCGCCGCATGCCTTCGGGACTATCGTGGAACCACCAGGGCGGCCCCAGCCGCAGGCAGGGGTAATTACCGGCGAGCGGGGCTAGTTCGCGACTATAGACGTCCTCGTCGAGCGTGAAGAGGATCAGCGTCAGTCGCGGATCATTGCCATACCGGTCGAGCAGCGGCTTGAGTGCATGGACGAACTCGCCGGGCAGCGGGATGTCGCCACCCTTGTCGCGGCCGAACCGGGCCAGCACATCGGCATTGTGGCTGCGATAGACGCCGGGGTGGAGCTGCATCACCATGCCGTCCTCCACCGACATCCCCGCCATCTCGGTTAGCATCTGCGCGCGGAACCGTTCCGCATCTGTGATGCTCGACCCGTCGAGCACACGTAGGTATAGCGCGGCGGCATCCTCGGCCGACAGGTCCGCAGTTGCGGCGGAGGGGTGGCCGTGATCGGTCGAGGTCGCTCCCGCTGCGCGGAACCGCGCGCGATGGAAGCGATGCGCGGCAAGATAGCCGGCAAAGTCGGAGACATTCTCGCCGGCCGTCGCGCCGAACTGACGGACGTTGACGGCGAAGCCCGGCGTCTCGGGATCGACGACGGGATCGGGGCGATAGGCGGTGACTACCCGGCCGCTCCAGCCGCTGGCGCGGATCGCGGCATGATGATCAAGCGGGTCCAGCGGACTCTCGGTGGTGGCGATCAGCTCGATCCCAAAACGCTCGAACAGCGCCCGCGGCCGAAACGCTTCGGTCTTAAGCGCAGCATCGATCCGGTCGTAGTAATGATCGGCGGTCGCCGCTTCCAGCCGCACGTCGAGGCCGAAGGCTTCGGCGAAGACCCAGTCGAGCCACAGCCGCGACGGCGTGCCGCGAAAAAGATGATAATGGTCTGCAAACAGCCGCCAGATGGCACGGGGGTCGCGCGCGGTGTCGCTGCCGTCGACGGTGGGCACGCCGAGCCGGTCGAGCGCCACGCCTTGGCTCATCAGCATGCGGAAGACATAATGATCGGGGACGATCAGCAGGCTGGCGGGGTCGCTGAACGCGTCGTCACGCGCGAACCAGGCGGGATCGGTATGGCCGTGCGGGCTGACGATTGGCAAGTCCTTCACCCCGGCATGCAGATCGCGCGCGATCGCACGGGTTGCCGGATCGGCGGGAAACAGGCGATCGGGGTGGAGGGTCAACGATCGGGTCATGCAAGGCGCTCCGGATCAACCGGGGTGTAGCGCGGAACCAGCAGATGAACGACCAACAGTGCGGCAAAATACGCGAAGCCCGCCACTGCGAAGATCGGCCCATAGCCCCCGACGCCGGCCAGGATCGTGCCAGCGAACTTGGCCATCAACATGCCGCCAAGCGCTCCGGCAAGCCCGCCTAGTCCGATCACCGATCCACCCATTCCGCGCGGAAAAAGGTCGCCTGGGATCGCATAGACGTTGGCGGAGAAGCCCTGATGGCAAGCGCATGCGAGGCCGATCGCGAGCACCGCCCACCACAGTCCTGGTGCTTGCGCAGCGAATATGATCGGCAGCGCGAAAACCGCGCACCCGGCCATCGCCGTCTTGCGGGCGCGGTTCGGGCTCGCTCCTCGCGCGAGCAACCGAGACGAGGACCAGCCACCAGCGATCGAGCCGATGTCCGCCAGTACGTATACCGCTACCAGCGGCGGCCCGAAGTCGAGCATCTTGACGCCGTACTGCCGGTTGAAGAAGTCCGGCAGCCAGAACAGAAAGGTCCACCAGATCGGGTCGATCATGAACCGTCCCAGCATGTAGGCCCAAGTCTGGCGAAGCCCGAGCAGCGTTCTCCACGCGACGGCGCGTGCAGGGGGCACCGGGTCACTCTCGATCCAGGCCAGCTCTCCGGCCGTGACGCTGCGATGCTGGCGGGGACTCCGGTAGAAGGCGAGCCACGCCGCAAGCCAGAGAACGGTAAGGGCGCCGGTCGCGATAAACGCCATGCGCCATCCGAACGCTACCGCGATCGCAGGCACCAGGAGCGGGGTCAGGATCGCGCCAACGTTAGACCCGGCGTTGAAGATACCGATCGCCAGAGCGCGCTCTCGCTGCGGAAACCATTCGTTCGCCGCGGCGAGTGCGGCCGGAAAAGCCCCCGCCTCGCCAACGGCAAGGGGCAGCCTTGCCAAGATCATACCGCCCGCACTGGTGAACAGCGCATGGGCGATATGCCCGACGGTCCATATCGCGACCGCTACGGCGTAGCCGATCTTCGCGCCCGACCGATCGACAAAGCGACCGAACAGAACATAGGCAATCCCGTACGCGGCCTGAAATGCGATCGCGAGATCGGCATAGCCCTGCTCGCTCCACTTGTACCGCGCTTGCAACTCGGGCTTGAGGGTCGGCAGGACGAGCCGATCGACGTAGCTGAGCGCCACCGCGGCGAACAGTAGGGCACAGACGATCCAGCGCACCCGACCGCGCGGCTTCCCAGATGCTCCGGCGGGAGAGGCCGTCATCTCACCAGCTCCACAGGGTGCCGTCCTCGAGGCGGTTCACGGGCAAGAACGCCCGCTTGTATTCGTGACCTCGTGCCAACTCCTCGTCGATGTCGACACCCAAACCAGGCGCGTCGCCGGGATGCATGGTGCCGTTCTCGAAAGTGTACGCATGCGGAAATACCGCATCGGTTTCAGGCGTATGACGCATATACTCCTGCACGCCGAAGTTCGGCACAGACAGATCGAAATGCAGTGCGGCAGCCATGCACACTGGCGAGAGATCGGTGGCACCGTGACAACCTGTGCGCACCTGATGGAGATCGGCCAGCGCCGCGATGCGGCGCAGATGGGTGATTCCACCTGCATGGACCACGGTGGCGCGAATGTAGTCGATCAGACGGTTCTCGATCAGATGCTTGGCGTCCCAGATCGAGTTGAAGATCTCGCCCACGGCCAGTGGTGTCGTCGTATGCTGCCGGATCAGGGCGAACCCTTCCTGGTCTTCGGCAGGAGTGGCGTCCTCCAGCCAGAACGGGCGATACGGCTCCAAGTCCTTGCCCAGCCGCCCCGCCTCTATCGGCGTCAGGCGATGATGGACATCATGCAACAAGTGCACGTCCCACCCCAAGGCCTCCCGGGCGGCCTTGAACAGGTCAGGCACGACACGCAGATATTTGCTGGTCGACCAGACGTTTTCCGTCGGGAGATCGGCATCGGCGGGCTCGTAGAAGTAGCGGTCCTTCGACACCCCGTAGGTTGATGCCATGCCGGGAACTCCGCACTGGATGCGGATCGCCTTGTAGCCCTGCTCCTTATAGTCCAGCGCCGCGGCGATCGTGTCGTCGATCGACGTGCCGTTGGCATGGCCGTACACCATCACGCTTTCGCGCGCTGCGCCGCCAAGCAGCTGGTAGACCGGCAAACCGGCTATTTTTCCCTTGATGTCCCACAGCGCCATGTCGACCGCCGCGATCGCGGTCATCGTCACCGGCCCACGACGCCAATAGGCGCCCTTGTACAGATACTGCCAAATATCCTCGATCCGGTGGGCGTCGCGACCTATCAGGCATGGTACGACATGGTCGCTGAGGTAGCTTGCGACCGCAAGCTCGCGTCCGTTGAGCGTTGCGTCACCGACCCCCGTCGTGCCGTCGTCGCAGACGATCTTCAGCGTGACGAAGTTTCGGCCCGGAGAGGTGATGATGACGCGAGCCGCAACAATTTTCGGCATGGTGGCTCCTAGGTCTTTCCGGTGAACATCTCCCGAAAAAACGGGCGCCTGCCTATTGAACAGGCGCCCAGAGGGGAGGGGAGGATTTTTCAAACGTGCGATCTGGAAGGGTAGGGCTTAAAACCGCTTGTTTAGTCCGATGAAAAACGATCGCCCATAGATGTCATAGACACCAGGAGCAGTGTTCAGCCCCCACGTTAGAGCGCCGGATCCAAGCAGTGGCGGCTGCCTGTTGAAGACGTTCGTCACGCCTGCGGAAATTTTGAACTGCTCCGGCAGGTTCACGATCATCGACAGGTCGAAGTAGTTGAAAGCCTTCACCCGCTGCGCTGTTACGTCGGTCGTCGCTGGCGGAGTCAGGCCCTTACGGAGCGGCAGTAGGTAATTGTCCCGGATGATCGGACCGGTGTACCGGTGGCTTACCGAGAACGTGAAGAGATCGTCATTGTACACGATCCGCGACAATGCCTTCCATCGCGGGATGGGCAGTCCGCAGGTTGCTCCGTAGCCACCAACGCATTCGTTCCGAACCGCCGGCAGCTCCTGAACGGGCGTCAAGGTGTATTCATCGACATACCCTATATCGCTGATGAGCGTCAGGCGGCCGTTAGCGGACAGCCAAGGCACATCGAAACGGTAGCTCGTGCTGATGTCCAGTCCGGAAGTCTTGATCCCACCGGTGTTCGCGTAGAACTGCTGGACGTAGTACGGATCGGTATTGATGTTCGACGTGATTTCGCCGGACGACGGATCGCGGCGGATGGCCTGGCACGCCTGACTGCTGGTGTCCTTCAGGATCGTATAGCAGAGATCGAACGTGTTCTGGATTGTGCCGCCAAGGTTGGCGATCGCTCCGTCCAATTTGATCCGGTACGCATCGAGGCTGATCGAGAAATTTGGCAGGAAGCTAGGCGTGAAACTTGCGCCGAGCGTCAAGGTTCGCGCCTTTTCAGGTCCCAGGTTCGGGTTGCCGCCCGTTAGAGTGCCAACCTGTGCGTTCGGCTGCACGATGGACGTGAAGACGTTGGCTGCGGGAACACCCGTCGCGATGCACAGCGCCCTAACGTCCGCAGTCTGCTGCGTGCTGGGGGCTCGGCTGGAACATGGGTCGTTCGCTACCGGCGTGCCCGGGTTCTGCGGTGCGAATAGCTCGTCGACTCCCGGCGCACGTATGGCGCGTTGCAATTGGGCGCGGAAGGTAAGGTCGCGTACCGGCTGGTACTGGCCGCCGATCGAGTAGGTCCAGACTCCGCCGACCCCAGCGGTGCTGTAATCGGAATAGCGGGCTGCGCCGTTCAATTCCAATAGACGAATGAACGAGATGTCCGCCAAGATGGGGATGCGTATCTCCCCGTAGCCTTCCTTGACGGTCGTGCTCCCCGCAACGGCGACAGGAAAGCCGAGCGCGGATGCGACATCTCCGGTTCGTCCGAAGGCATCGGGTCTGAGATCGATCGCGTTCTTGCGCCACTCAAACCCGATGTTGGCATCCACGGGACCGGCAGGCAGGCTGAAGAGGGAGCCAGTGACGTTTCCAGCCACGACCTCTTGGGTCGTGGTGGTGTAGTTACTCGATTCGGTCTGAACCCTAGCCAGAGCCACAGGATCCAAATTCGGACCGAACGGATTAAGTGCTGGCGCTGCGCCGTTCTGCGACAGGATAGCCGCTTGGAACGCGCTGCGCGAGATGTTGTTGGTCTGGCTTTCTCGCAACGAGGTTCGGGCATAGGAATAGTACAGATCGTATTTGAAGTTCGGCGAAATGTCTCCCCGCACGCCCGTTAGTATCCGGTACGTATTGCGTTCGGACGTGGCACGTGCGCCGCCACCTTCTGAAATTCGGCGATTGTTTCCCAACACCGCCAGTCCGTCTCCAGCTGTGGTCGTGTAGTTCCGATTGCCGGCGCCGACGGTTGTTGTGCCTCGTTCCGCGAGATCTAGCTGCCTCAGTACCTCACGGTCCGCGGCGGACACGTACGGATTGTTGACGTTGACGAGGATGTTGCCGGAAAGGGCGAGCGGCGCGATCTGAACGTCGGTCGTATAGTTGGAATAGTGGCCTTCGGCATACAGATCGACCGCCTCAGAAACCTTGAAGTGGGCGAACGCGTTGATCATCCGTCGTTCGAGCGGAGTCTGGAATTCGTTCAATGGCGAGTTATTGTACCGGTCTGCTGGGTCGAGCGCGGCGCGAGCAGCGTTACTGTTCGGATCGAAGGTGAAGCCGAATGACGTCAGGTTCTGCAGACCAGCAGCTGCTAGCGCGGCGTTCAAACCCGGCGTTGACGCCGAGGAACCGAAGAGCGGCACCCCGGTGAACCGCCCGCCTGGGATCACAGCCGAGTTTGCCGCAACTAGGCCGGAGCGACCGCCCGCCTGGGTGCAGGTTTGTCCGGAAGTCACCGGCAAGGGCGTTCCGAAGCCTCCGGTCGAATCGAATGAAGGCGAGGTAACACAGCCATCTGTGTAGCCAGTGGCGGCGAAAGGAACCTGTCCTCGAACGATGCTATCACGCTTGTAGTAATCTAGAGAGATCACGGCATTACCACGCTTATCGGCGAAGTTCCCACCAAGCGTAAGATCGATCGAGCGCGTGGGCGTTTTGGTCCGCTCATCCAACCGATTATCGAAGTTCACCTCAGCGCCGCTGAAATCATCGCGCAGGATGAAGTTGACTACACCTGCAAGTGCGTCGGAGCCGTAGACCGCCGAAGATCCTCCGGTGACTACCTCCACACGTTTCACAAGTGCATTTGGGATGGTGTTCAAGTCGGTTAGGCTGTTAATGCCGGTAACCGTGAACCGACGACCATTGACAAGGGTAAGACTGCGACGCTCGCCAAGGCCGCGCAGATTGAGTGCCGCAACGCCCTGGTTCGCACCGTTGCCTGATGCGTTGAACGAATTGCCGACGAACTGCGGCGTCTGAACGAGAAGTTCTTCGACGGTCTGAGATCCAGAAAGTTCGAACTTTTCCGAATCGGTGACGGTAACGGGCGACGACGTCTCGTTACCGCGTGATCGCAGACGGCTTCCCGTGACCACGATATCAGCCGCGTCCGTCGAAGCCTCATCAGTGGCGGCGGGTTTGCTTGGCGGCGGCGCCACCTGAGCCGCAGCAGGCATGGCGCCCCCCATGAGTGCCATCAAGCCAGCACCCGCCATATAGCGCAGCAAACGATCCTTCATCATCACTCCCCTTTGTGTCTCTAAGTCGCCGCAAAGCGTCTAGCCCGTCAGCTTTTCCGTCCTTGGCAGGTTCAAAAGAATTTTCCGAGCAGGCCGAAACGCCGAATTGGCCCGTCTAATTCAGCATTGAGGGGGGGGAGGGCAGTGTCCACACGCCAATTTCATCGCATCCACTCCCTGTCAAACCCCGATTTCTTCGAGTGTCCAGACCCCGATAACGCAATGTGCACTGTTCACAAAGCCTTTTTTCGACCTGTCCAAAAAATCCAGTTTGTCTGGCCATGGTGCTTTGGCTACATCGCCACAACCCTGCACCTGTCTGGACGTGGCGAGCGGGCACATCCGCATTCTCGATCAGATCGCATTGGGGGCAGATTTGGGAGGAAACATGACTGCTCGTGCTCAAAGTTACGCTTGGCGCCTTTTCGCCACCATCTCCATGCTGAGTTCATTGGCAGGAGGCATGGCCTGCGCGCAGACACGGCCCTCTAACCTGCCAGTCCCGCGGTTGAGGGCGGAGAACGGGAGGCACAGCCTCATCGTCGACGGAGAGCCGTTCCTCATGCTTGGCGCTCAGATCCAGAACAGCAGCAACTATGTTTCCGTCCTGCCGAAGGTTTGGCCGACGATCGCCGACATGAATGCTAACACCGTCGAAGTACCCGTCGCATGGGAGCAACTAGAACCACGGGAGGGTCAATTCGACTACTCGTTCGTGGATGCTCTGATCACTCAAGCTCGCGCAAGAAAGCTGAGGGTAGTGCTGCTCTGGTTCGGTACATGGAAGAATGCCGCTCCGACTTATGCGCCCGAATGGGTAAAGACGGATGTCCAGCGCTTTCCGCGTATGAGGAAGAGCGATGGGTCAGCGGAACAGAGCTTCTCGCCGCACGGTCGACAAACGCTCACTGCCGACAAACGGGCGTTCGTGAAGCTGATGGAGCATCTACGAGAGGTTGACGGGGACCACACGGTTCTGATGATCCAGCCTGAGAATGAGGTGGGTAGTTTGGGCACCTCCCGTGATTTCTCGCCAGCTGCGCAGCTATTGTTCGATGGGCAAGTTCCAGCTGCGCTTATATCCTCACTCAAACGGTCGCCGGGCACCTGGAAGGAGGTCTTTGGAACGTCGGCGGACCAGTTCTTCAATGCGTGGTACATCGCAAGCTACATCAACGAAGTTGCATCGGCGGGAAAGGCGGTGCTGAACCTGCCAATGTATTGCAATGCCGCTCTGACCGATCCCTTTGACCCTAGCAAAGCGGGCGGCGGGGCCGTGGGGGGGCCAAACTGGAATGTGATCGATGTCTGGAAGGCGGCCGCACCGAGTATCGATTTCGTAGCGCCTGATATCTACATCCGGCGACAGCAGGCTGTAGCAGCGATCCTCGATCGCTATGCTCGGCCTGACAATGCGTTGATGGTGCCTGAGATCGGCAACGCCGCAGAGTTCGCACGCTTCTTCTGGCTCGCGCTGGGCCGTGGCGCGATCGGATTTTCCCCGTTCGGCATGGATGGCACCGGCTTTTCGAACTATCCTCTCGGGGCACAGATCGTTGATGAAGCGACATTTGCGAAGTTTGCCGAACCGTATGGATTGTTCGCGCCAATGGCGCGCGACTGGGCCAGTATCGCTCAGAAGCACGCCACCTGGGGTTTTGCGAAGGGTGATGATGCAGCCGACCAGTCCAAGGTGATGGGCACCTGGACGGTGACGGCGGAATACGGATTGTGGGAATCGAAGGAACGGACCGACCCTCGCATGGTGCCGCACCCGAACCTGAATCAGCCCGTCGGAGGCGCCGTGGTGGCGCAACTCGGACCCGACGAGTTCCTGGTCGCCGGCACCGACGTGCGCATCAGGTTCAAGCAGGCTGACAATCCGGCGACGGAGTACCTCAGCGTCGAGGAAGGGTCGTACGTAAAGGGGGTCTGGACAATGTCACGGCGTTGGAACGGCGACCAAACCGATTTCGGCTTGAACTTCGTGCGACCGGTGATGCTACGGGTACGTCTACATAGCTTTCGGTAGCCCTTCGAAGGCGGCCGGTCGTATGGATGCTGCAGGTCTGAGCCGCGCTTCGGCAACAGGCTCGGCCGGCTGGCTTTCTCAGGAGTGAAGGCATTGAAGAACGAGAAGCTCTACCGGATCGTGATCGACGGCATACTCGAGGAGATACGGTCGGGGCAGTACGGCGTGGGGGACAAGCTCCCGACGGAGCGAGAAGTTGCCGACCGTTTCGGCGTGGCTCGCACTACCGTCCGAGAAGCTATGGTCGCGCTCGAAATGCTTGGCATCATCGAGATGCGTCGCGGATCAGGGGTCTATGTCATTCGACTTCCGGACGATGATGTATCGACTGCAGACTTGGACATAGGCGCATTCGAATTGATCGAAGCTCGAAGGGTGGTGGAGGGTGAGATCGCCGCCTTGGCGGCCAAGTACATCACCGCTGAGCAGATAAAACATCTTGAGGGCCTGCTTGTCGATATGGAGCATGCCGATGTTCAGAAGGCTGAAGCTGCGGATCGCTCCTTCCACATGGTCGTGGCGGAAGCTAGTGGGAATGGAGCACTCGTCGCGGCAAGTGAGTTTCTTTGGGATCTTCGTGAACGTGCGCCGCTTGCGCAGATGATACTCCATCGCGCTCGGGGCCCAGGCTACGATGCGCGAATAAATGAGCATGCACGTATACTTGCATCGTTGAGGACTGGGGATCCGGTTAAGGCTCGAAGTGCCATGCGTTCGCATTTGGACCGCGTTCTCAATCATCTGCTGGAAATAACGGAAAGCGATGAGATCGAAGCCGCGAAAAGCCGTGCGCAGCTTCGTCGCGGTCGTCTCGTCGAAGCCGATTAGGGACAAAGTAGGAAGCGGGATATAAGACTTACCAGTTCAATTCACTAGAGGTGCTCGTATTTACGTCAGGCCGATCTTCTTGGTCATCGGGCATGTCCATCCTTCTCGAGCTGAAGTGATGGGGTGGTCGACCCCTCCACCGTAGTAGTTGTGCAACGACGCGTTCGTTGATCCATGTGTGGACGACCGATGCTGCGCGAGAGCTTCGGTGCGGGCGCTAGCACCGGTCGGGTGCATCCATGTGTTCAGCCTGGTCGCGCAGCACCGCATGGCTGCTGGCCCGATGAAGTTTTCGAAGTTGATCCTATCGGGTTATCGCGCTCGAAGCGCGGCCACCCCGGGCTCTTTCGATCCTCGGTTTAACCGGTTTGTCATCCCCGCTCAGCTGCCCTTACACCGTCCTGCCGCCCGCTTCTTGTCGCTCGAACTGTGAGGACGCGGTATGAGCACGAGCCAAGCCGCAAGCTGCCGCCAGGAGCGGAACAGGAAAGCGTCGGGTGCGGCTCGCGGCGATGGGTGATGCGGTAATCGGTCCGATGCCGGGGATGGTCGCGCGCCGGCGACAGGCGTGATCAGCCAATGCGAGGCGAGTATCTATGCCTTGCGCCGATCGACTCGCTTGCCAACGATTGCAGCTGAGCACCGATGGTATGCAGCGCCGATCGCGCGGTGCCGCCAGTTTCTCCTTCTCCAGCACGTTTAGACGCTTCATCTCCGACGGTATCAGCCCCCCGTCTTGCCACGCCATCGGTCATAAGTCCGTATCGATATGCCGGCCTTCCGACACACCTCCTCCAAGGTCGTCCATTCCTTGTCTGCTTGAGAATGAATCCTGTGTGGGTAATGCGCTTCATCGATGCTTCCGCGCAGACGGATCAAGTCTGGTCGACAGCGACAAGCCAAGCATATGGTACCGGTTCGGTGGTTTCCGGCGTGCTGCGCCAGCGGCGGTGTTCAGTGAACTTGCTTGGCGGGGTGCCATCCTTGAGTAGCGGCTGGATCCCCCGAGCATCCAGCAAGTTGATCAGTTCGCCCATGATGGCATCACGTTCGCGAACGAAGCGCGAGGCGAAACAGCGCCACACCATCCAACCGGCACGTTCCAGCATGCGCTGGCGGGCCATGTCGTGCGGCCATTGATCGGGGCCGTGATAACGGTCCCCGTCGCATTCGATGGCCAATCGCCGGTCGTTCTCGCCTTCGACCACCAGATCGATGCGCTTGGTGCCCACCGGCACTTGCGTGTCGATGCGATAACCCCGTTCGACGAGAAGGTCGTACATTTCAATTTCGAATGGCGACTCGCATCGGGTTCGACGATCGGCGACCAAGGCGTCGTCGCCTGCGAAGGGTGCATGGAAATGCTCGATCAGGCTTCGGCGCAGTTTGTCGGAAGGACGCAGATCCTCCAACTCCACTGAGCGGACCAGAACCATCCGGTCGCGCGCACGCGATGCCGCGACGTTGAAGCGTTGCTCGTAGCCCAGGCCGGACAGGCCGCTGCTCTTCCTATCCGCGACCAGCGAGATGAACATGATGTCGCGTTCGTCGCCCTGAAAGGCTGCGGGCTCGCCGACACGGATGTTGTGACGCAACTGGACTTCGGAGCCCAGCACCTGTTCGATCGCCGTCATGATCGCGACAGCCTGTTCCTGGCCGAGCAACGTGGTCACGCCGATCGAGCGCTTGTGCATCGCCGGGTCATCGGCGATGCGACCGATGGCATCGACGATGCAGTCGACCTCGGGCGGATTGACCTTGCCCCGGCGATAGCCGTCCTCGACCAGGATATCGACGAGCGGCGGGTCGAGCCGCTCGGATGCCGATGGCAGCCGAAGCGGCACCAATTGGTGGCTGTAGAACTGCGCCTTGGAATATTCGATGATCGGCCCGACGCAGCGGAAATGCTCCTTGAGCAGGATCGCACCACCAGCGAAGACGACCGTACCCAGATCATACAGCGATTTTTCCTCGCGGAGCGCCGATCGGTAATCGGCGACCTGGCCGCCCAGATGGCGGTCGGCCAGCTGGTTCATCCGTGCCTCTTCGCGAAAACCGGCATCAGGACTGACCTGCCGGTCGTCGCCGACGATCAGGACTTGGCGGGCCCGGAGCAGGGCTGGAAGCGCGGCGACGGTCGATTGCGACGCTTCGTCAATCACCACCAAGTCGAACAGGCCCAGTTCGGCGGGCAGCGATTCCGACACGCGGTAATGCGGCATGATCCAGCAGGGCAGGGCGTTCTTGGCCCTGTCCGCCGCGGCACGCGCATCGGCACGATAGCGACCCGCACGGATGCCGGTGCCGCGCCCCAGCTTTCGCATCGCCTGGGCATAGGAAGCGAGCGCCGTGCGAACCTGATCGCTGGCTTTCTCGGCCAGGCGGCACCAGGTGCGGAGTTCGATCGCCTCTTCATAGGCGCGGCGCAACAGGGCCTCCTGCTCGCCGCGCTCCTGCCCCAGCGCGCGCAGCCGATCATGCCGGTCGACCCGGCGCAGCCAGGTGGATAGCCGGCGTAGCGTCCAGCGCTCGCGCCAGTCGCCGGGCGTCAGCGCGTCCTCGCTGCCCGTAACCGCCTCAGCCTGCAATCGTGCGGCCCAGCCGGGTGCGCCGTTTTCCGCGATCAGCGCGGACAGGTCGCGGATCGTCGCGAAGCTGGGGATCAGGGCACGAAGGACCGCCACCTCGCTCAGTGCCGCCTGCCACCGGCGGTCCAGCAGCGTGGCGTCGATGCCCGGTTGTCCGACCATGTCCTGCAAGATGGCATGTATCTCGTCACCGATCGCGCCGCCGATAGTGCGCGCCAGCGTCACCAGCCGGTCGCGCTCCTCTTCGGCGGCGGATAGGCGGAATACCAGCAGATGCTGGTCGCACAGCATGATCAGCGCCTCGGTCGCGGCATCGTCGCCGATCAGCGGGCGTCGCCATCCGGGCAGACACATCCGAACGCCGTCGGCCAATGCCCGCTCGTCCTGCGCCAGTGCGCGAAGGGCGGCGATCTGGGTGAGCTGTCGTCGCATGGCCTCGGCGGCGGCCGGTTCCTGACTGGGCACCGGATCGACCCCGGCAAGCGGTCCCGCATGGTTCCACGCGGCCGCGAGCCGGATCGCCCGATCGCAGAGCACGAGATGGCGATGAACCTCGGTCCATTCGCTGGCATCACCGGGTGCGCGGCCTGAAAGACGGACGGTGGCGACCTGCGTCTTGAGCTGTCGCGCGAACAGGCTCTGAAACAGGCCGAGATCCTCACCGGCCGCCAATCGGCCAACGGTTTCGCGGAAAGCTGCATCGGTGACGGCGTCATCCGGCATAACGACCGGGCGGACCAGGAAATGCCGCGCCTCGGCCGCGACCTGCCCGGCTTCGTCTGCCAGTCCGTCGAGGGCGACCAGCGCGGGATCGTCGGCATCGGCAAGCCAGCGATCACGCACGGTGGTCGACCACCCGAAACCGCCCGCCATTGCCTGACGCCGGGTGGTAAGCAGAGCTTCGGCCTGCGCGCGCAAGGTGGCGACGGCCTCGGCACCAATCTGTCGTCCCAGTGCCTGATCGCCCCCGGTCCGTTCACCCAGAGCGCGGGCCTCGACCAGATCACGGTGTATCGCGCCGATTGCCGCCGCACCGGGCAGGTCACCCGGCGGCGGTGGCTGGTCGAGCAGCGCGATCCGCTCACCCGCTTCCTTGCGCGCGGCGCGCAGCCGGATGATCGCGGCATCGTCGAACTCGGGTTCGTGCGAGGCGATGACGTCGATGGCATCGGGCAGCCAATCCGCCAGCTCTCCCGCCGCCATCACGCGTCGTGCGGCATCGGCGGGTTCGACGCCCGCGCCGTCGATGGTCGCGCCGGTCATCGCCTGTCGACCGATATCCTCGACCTGCCGGTCGATGCTGGCGAGCTGGCGATGGATCGCCTCGATCCGGGCATCGAGCACCGCGATCTGCTGCGCGGTCTCCGTCGGGCGGGTGCGGTGCAGCCGGTCGGCGATGATGTCGACGGATTCCTGGAATTGCTTCAGTCCGTCGCGATCGCTGTCGAGAAGGCTGACGGCGAGCGGGCGAACGGCGGCGGGCAGCTTGTCGCGCAGCACTTTCAGCGCGGGTGCCTTTTGCGAGGTGACGAGGACCCGTTTGCCAAGCGCCAGATAGTGACTGATGATATTGGCGATGGTGTGGGTCTTGCCGGTGCCCGGTGGCCCCTGCACGACCACCCCCGGCCGAGTGGCGAGGCGCTGGATCACTTCTACCTGTTCGCGATTGAACGGCATGGGGAAGAACAGGTCATGGCCCGATCCGTCCGAGGACGTGACGCCCGGCACCGTCGAGACGCCGCGATAGCTGGGATAGGCCTCCGTCGTCGCGCTGTCGGCGGGTGGTTGCAGCAGGACACGGACGGCAGGCGGCAGGGATTCCGGATCGTCGATTGTGCCGAGAGCGGCCTTGAACCGACGCAGATCGTCCATCAACTGCGTCGCTTGCCGCGTGCGTTCGATCAGGACCCAGCCGCCATCGACCTGGAGGGTCTCTCCAGTCGGTGGGTGGCGTTCGCCCAGATCGGGCAGATAATGTCCATCGGGATCGAGCAGCGCGACCGCCCGGCGTAGCGGTGGTGCAAAGCTCTCCGCATCGAAAGGCGATAGGCCTTCGCCCTCCATCGCGTCGAGATAGCGCTGGGCACCGGCCTGCCACTCGTCGACAGAGGGCGCGTCGAGTGCGTCGAGCGGAGCTGTCTCGATCCCGGGCGGCGCTTCGCTGCGCGGGCGAATGTCGATCCGGTGCGTGACCTCGTCCAGCGTCAGTTCGACCGGAACGGTGAGCAGCGGGTGGTGCAGCCGGCCGAGCGGCCGGGTCCAGCGCGCGACGCCGATGCCCCATACCAGCTCGACCGGCCGTTCCGACCCGCCGTCCAGCGTCTGGCGAACCGCGAACAGGCTGTTGTAGAGGTCGATCGCTTGCCGGCGGGGCCGTTCCTCGAGCGCCCAGGCGGACCAGATTTCGCGTTTGTAGCCCTCCAGTGCCGCGTTCAATCGCGCGGCTTCGGGATGATCGATCAGCGCCAGACCAGGCGTTTCGATCCCGTCGCGCAGTGCGTCGTCGAGCATCTCTCGTGGTAGTTCGCGGCGCAGACTTGGCACCTGCGCGACATCATCGCGCAGGTCGATCCATCGGCGCAATTCTGGGTCGCTCGGCACCGGCGGCGGCCGCCGGACGAGGCGGTCCACGCTCAACCAACGGTGATCGTCGTCGTCGCGCACGTTGACCAGGACGCCGGGAAGCAGGATGACATCCTCACCCGATCGCCGAAATGCGCGGTAGTCCGCCATGTCGCTGACCGTGCGCAATCGATCTCGCTCGGTAGCCTCGACATATTCGATCAGTGCCGTCAAGCGATCCCGCTCGATCATAAAACCCGCCGCCTTCCACTCGATGTCGTTGTACCTTCGCACGGCCAGCACCGGAAGATGAAGAGGTGCCGTTAACGCTTTCTGCACTGACCGAAACGGATCAAAAATTTAAGCGGGTGTGATCTTGACCTTTCGTCGTTGATCGAGCCACCATTCGGAAGTTGATAGGGGCTTCGATACGATATGGTTAGCTTGCAGAAGGGGCAGACGGTTTCGCTCGAGAAGTCCGGCGGAGGCTGCCCGATCAGGATTGCAATGGGCTTAGGCTGGGACGTGCGCAAGGGTAAGGGGCTGCTTGGTCTGTTCAGCGGCGGCGGAGACATCGATCTCGATGCCTCGTGCCTGCTGTTCGACGGCAACCGCCGCATGGTCGACGAGATCTGGTTCCGCCAATTGTCGAGCAAGGACGGCAGCATCGTCCATAGCGGCGACAACCGGACCGGTGCGGGCGACGGCGACGACGAGACGATCAACGTCGATCTGTCGCGCGTCCCGTCCTCGGTCCAGACCTTGGTCTTCACGGTCAACAGCTTCCAGGGTGACACCTTTGAGCGGATCGCCAATGCCTATTGTCGACTGGTCGACCTGACCACGGGACGCGAGATGGCGCGGTACGACCTCACGGGAGAGGGCAGCCACACGGGGCAGGTGATGGCCAAACTGACCCGCAACGGTCAGGGCTGGGATATGAAGGCGTTGGGCGAGCGGACCATGGGGCGCACGTTCCACGAAATGAGTTCCGCGATCAACGCTGTTCTCTGATCTGTGGTCCAAGCGGGGAATTGCGGCGCATGACCGAGCTTCAACAGGGCGGCAACACGCCGGTTACCGACAGCCGGATGTCTGTCGGCTTTTCATGGGCGATCCCGTCGGGACGCGATGTCGAGGCGGATGCCTCCGCCTATTTGCTGACGGCCGATGGCAAGGTGCGCGGCGATGCCGACATGGTGTTCTACAACCAGCCGGATGGCGCGGCCGGTGCGGTGCGCTTCGGAGATCGCACGGGGGCGCGGGGCGGCTTCACCGTCGATCTGGCGCAATTGCCCGCCGAGCTGGAGCGCATCGTCTTCTGCGTGACGATCCATGAGGCGCAGGCCAAGGGACAGACGCTGGCGCTGATCGCCGATGCCGAGATCGCCGTCACCCCGGCGGGCGGCGGTGACGGGATCCGCTATCGCCCGATGCTGGCCCATGCGACCGAAGCGGCGATGGTGCTGGGCGAGCTTTACCGCCGCGGCGGCCAGTGGAAATTCCGAGCGGTGGGGCAGGGGTTCAACGGCGGGCTGGCGCCGCTGGCGCGGTCTTTCGGGATCGAGGTTGCCGAGGATGCCGCGCCACCGCCGGCGCCTCCACCACCCCCACCCGCACCGCCGGTGCGCCTGACCAAGGTGACGCTCGACAAGCCGGGCCAGACGGTGAGCCTGGAGAAGAAAGGCAGCCATTTCGGCGAGATCGTCGTCAATCTCAACTGGTCGCGGGGGCGCAAGGCGTTCTTCGGCGGCAGCACCGCCATCGATCTGGATCTGGGATGCCTGTTCGAATTGACCAATGGCCGCAAAGGCGTCGTGCAGGCGCTGGGCCGGGCGTTCGGCGGTTTCGACCAGTCACCCTATATCGCCTTGTCGGGCGACGATCGTACGGGCGACGTCTCGCAGGGCGAGACGATGCGCATCAACGGCGCCCATTGGTCCGACCTGCGCCGCATCGTCGTCTTCGCCAATATCTATGACGGCGTGCCCAACTGGCAGCAGACCGATGGCGTGGTGACGGTCACCATGCCCGATCAGCCGCCGATCGAGGTCCGCATGACCGACGGGCGCAACGACCGCCGGCTGTGCGGCATCGTCCTGATCGAGAATGACGGCGGCCAGCTGAAGGCGACGCGGATCGTCGAATATGTCGGCGACCAGCAGGATCTCGACGAACGCTTCGGCTGGGGCCTGCGCTGGGTCGCGGGGAGCAAGGATTAAGCGCCGTTCGATCGTGATCGACGGCATACGGGGGAAGAATGTTTAAATATTTCAAGGGATCGTTCGCCTTTTCGGCGATCTGTCTGGCCATTGGGGCATGGATCGGCTGGACGCTGACACACGATGTCGCGGGCACGCTGGGCGTCCTGTGGATCGTGCTGGTGCTCGGTGTGCTGGAGGTATCGCTGTCGTTTGACAATGCGGTGGTCAACGCCACCGTGCTGCGCGACATGACGCCGGTCTGGCAGCGGCGCTTCCTGACCTGGGGCATCGTCATCGCCGTGTTCGGGATGCGCATCCTGTTCCCGCTGGTGATCGTCGCCATCGCGGCGCGGCTGGGACCGATCGATGCGGTGGTGCTCGCGGCGACGGATCCGATCGCCTATGAACGGATCATCACCGGCGCGCATGTCGGCATCTCGGGCTTCGGCGGGGCGTTCCTGGCGATGGTCGGACTGACCTTCTTCCTCGACGAAGAGAAGGATGCGCACTGGATCGGCCTGATCGAGCGGCCGTTCGCCGGGCTGTCGCGGATTTCGGGGCTGGCGATCGCGATCGTGCTGGTCGCCCTGTACGGCATCTCGCGCGTCATCCCGACGGCGGAGGCGATGACCTTCCTGACCGCGGGCATCTTCGGCCTGCTCGCCTATATCGCGGTGCAGGCGATCGGCACGCTCCTCGAAAAGGAAGAGGAAGAGCCGTCGCATGGCAATGCCGCCGCCACGGTCGCGGTCGCCAAGTCGGGGCTGGCGGCGTTCCTGTATCTGGAGGTGCTGGACGCCAGTTTCTCGTTCGACGGGGTGATCGGTGCGTTCGCGCTGTCGAACAATCTGTTCGTCATCGCGCTGGGCCTGGGCATCGGCGCCATGTTCGTCCGGTCGATGACGGTGATGCTGGTCGATAAGGGCACGCTGACCGAATATCGCTATCTCGAACACGGCGCCTTCTACGCCATCATCGCGCTGGCCGCGATCATGCTGATCTCGGTCCGGGTCGAGGTGCCCGAAACCGTCACCGGCCTGATCGGCGCGGCCTTTATCGGCATGGCGCTGCTCGCCTCGATCCGCGCCAACCGGCGGGAGGGCGGTGGCGAAGGCGGGGGCGACGTCGCGCTGGAGGACGCGGTTCCCGTCGGGCCGACCGGCGAACGCCTGTCCATCTGAACGATCAAGAGAGAGGAAACACATCCATGTCAGTCAGCCTGGCCAAGGGCGGCAATGTCAGCCTGTCGAAGGAAGAACCCGGTCTCACCCATATCCTGATCGGTCTGGGCTGGGACACGCGCACCACCGACGGCACCGATTTCGATCTCGACGCCAGCGCGTTCCTGTTGGGCGCAGGGGACAAGGTGCGCAGCGACGCCGATTTCATCTTCTACAACAACCTGCGGTCGACCGATGGCTCGGTCGAGCATACCGGCGACAACCGCACTGGCGAGGGTGACGGCGACGACGAGGCGCTGAAGGTCGAACTGGGCAAGGTGCCCGCCGACGTGCAGCGGATCGCGGTCAGCGTCACCATCCATGACGGCGAGGCACGGCGGCAGAGCTTTGGCATGGTGTCGAATGCCTTCATCCGCGTCGTGAACGACATCACCGGCCGCGAGATCGCGCGCTACGACCTTACCGAGGATGCGTCGACCGAGACGGCGATGATCTTCGGCGAGGTCTATCGCCACAATGGCGAATGGAAATTCCGCGCGGTCGGTCAGGGGTTCAAGGGCGGCCTGGCCCCCATGGCCCGCAATTATGGCGTCAACGTCGGCTGATCGCCGACCATATCGAGGATAGCGACGATGGCAGTATCTCTCTCCAAGGGCGGCAACGTCAGCCTGAGCAAGGAAGCACCGGGCCTGCGCGGCGTGCGCGTCGGGCTGGGTTGGGACACTCGCGTGACCGATGGCAGCGCGTTCGATCTGGACGCCAGCGTGTTCCTGCTGAACGACGGTGGCCGGGTCCGTTCGGACGCGGATTTCGTCTTCTACAACAACAAGAATGGCGCGAACGGTGCGGTCGTCCATCAGGGCGACAATCTGACGGGTGAGGGCAGCGGCGATGACGAAGTCGTGGTCGTGGGCCTCGACCAGCTGCCCGCCGAGATCCAGAAGCTCAGCTTCGCCGTGACCATCCACGATGCCGAGGGGCGCCGCCAGAATTTCGGCATGGTGTCGAACGCCTATATCCGGGTGGTCAACGCCGATGGCGGCACCGAAATCGCGCGCTACGATCTGTCGGAAGATGCATCGAGCGAGACAGCGATGATCTTCGGCGATCTGTATCGCCACAATGGCGAGTGGAAGTTCAAGGCGATCGGACAGGGCTTTGCCGGTGGTCTGGGGCCGCTCGCCCAGTCGCTCGGCGTCAATATCTGACGCCAGGGCCGATGACGTGATCCCGCCGGGACGACCGGCGGGATTGGCTTTCCACGGTCGTTTATTCGGGACGCTTTTGCCTTATGTCGGCCGTGCCGGACCCTGCACCTTCACCCCGTTGCATCGCGCTGCCGACCGGGCAGCTGACCGTCAGCGTCGAGCACGCCCGCTGGTCGCTCGACGCGCTGTGCGACTTTGCCGCGCGGGAGAATCCGAAGCGGGGCTATCTCGTGGTGTCGCGCGTGCTGGGGCGGCATCTGCCCGCGCAGCCCAGTGTCATGCGGCGCAGCGTTCACGATCTCGCCTCCGCCATTCCAGCCGATCTGCCCGGCCCGGTGCTGGTCGTCGGACTGGCCGAGACGGCGATCTGCCTGGGCCAGATGCTGCATGAGGAATGGCGGCGTCGGACGGGGCGCGAGGATGCCGGCTTCATCCATTCCACCCGGCAAAGGGTGGACGCGCCGCTGCTGTGCCGGTTCGAGGAGCCGCACAGCCATGCCTCCGCCCACCTCATCTATCGCCCGCAATCCGATGCGCTCGCGCATCCGCGATCGCTGGTGATCGTCGATGACGAAATCTCCACCGGCACCACCGTCCGCAACCTGTCGGCGGCGCTGGTCGCCGAATGGCCGCAGGTCGAACGGATCGTCGTCGCGACGCTGACCGACTGGACGGCGTGCACGGATCGCTGGAGCGCCATGCCCCGCCCGACCGACGTCGTGTCGCTGCTGCGCGGACGGCTGGACTGGACGGCCGCCGATCATCGCGCCGATCCGGCATTCGAGGCGCGGGCGGGGTCGCTCGGCACCATGGCAGCGCATGTCAATCACGGACGGCTGGGGCGGCAGGATTCGCCGGACACTTTGCCGGTCGAACCCTTGCCCGGCGGCACCGGGCCGCTGCGGATCATTGGCACCGGCGAATTCACCTATCTGCCCTTTCGCTTTGCCGAACGGCTGGAGGCGGCGGGCCGCGATGTGGTGGTGCAGGCGACCAGCCGCAGCCCGGCGCGGATCGGCGGCGCGATGGCAACCCGGCTGTGCTTCGGCGACAATTACGACACCGGCGTCGCCAACTATCTCTACAATGCCGATCCAGCCGACGGGCGGGCGAATTGGATCTGTCACGAAACGCCGATAGCCAGTGTCGATCCGGCGCTGATCTCTGCGCTCGATGCTTCGGTTCTGGGGTGGCGATGACGATAGGGGCGATCGCGTTCGTCGATCTGGACGACACGCTGTTCCAGACGATCGGGAAATGTCCGGGGGATGTGCCGGCCGATCGGCTGACGCCGCTGGGCTTCACGCGCGAGGGTGATCCGCTGAGCTATGCGACGCCGCGCCAGATGGGCTTTCTGAACTGGTTGTCGCAGACGACGCGGTTGATCCCGGTGACGGCGCGCAGCCTGGATGCGCTGCGTCGGGTTCGCATCCCCTTCACCGCCGCAATCTGTGCGCATGGCGGGGTGATCCTCGACGATCAGGGGCGGGTGGATCGGGAATGGGCGGCACGCATGGCCGCCAGCGCCGATGCGCACGTTGCCGAACTGACCGGCTATGCCGGTGCGATTGCGGCCGAGGCGGAGCGTCAGGGGGAGGCGATCCGCGTGCGCGTTCTGACCGAAGACGACGTGCCGCTTTACGTGCTGGTCAAACATGCGACGGCGGACAGCGCCGCGCTGAACCGGGTGGTCGATGCCGCGGTGCCGAGCCTGGCCGCGGGCTGGACCGATCACCGCAACGGCAACAATACCGCGCTGATGCCGCCCTATCTGGGCAAGCGGCACGCGGTCGAGCGGCTGCTGCCCCGGATACGGGCCGAGCATGGCGACCTGCCCGTCCTGGGCATTGGTGACAGCCTGACCGATGCGCCGTTCATGACGGTGTGCGACTTTGCGATGATGCCGGTGGGGTCGCAACTGGGCGGGCAGATCCTGCGTGGCGGCTGATCCCGTCACCACCCTGGCCGAAGCGCCGTTCTCGGGCAGCTATGCAGCGGAGGACGTGACGTTCCTGCTCAAGCCGGTCGCGCTGGATGCCACCGACGTTGCGGACAAAGAGGCGCTGATCCAGTCGGGTCGCCGCCATTATTCGGAGATGATCGCACCCGAAGCCGTGCCCGGCGACGCCTATCTGTCGCTGTATGACGACGCGCTGGCGCGCAACGGCGAGCGGCTGGCGGGCGACATTGCCAGCCTCGCCGCGCATCTGGTGGCGCGACGTTCCGGCCGGCCGGTGGTGATCGCCAGCCTCGCCCGGGCGGGGACGCCGATCGGCGTGCTGCTGACGCGGGTGCTGCGCGCCACCGGACATGTGGCGGATCATTATGCCGTCAGCATCATCCGCGATCGCGGCATCGACCGCAACGCGCTGCGCCATATCGCCGCTCACCACGACCCGGCCGATGTCGTGTTCGTCGACGGCTGGACGGGGAAGGGGGCGATCGCGAAGGAATTGCGGGCCAGCCTTGCCGACCGGCCGTTCGGCTTCGCGCCCGTGCTGGCGGTCGTCGCCGATCCCGCCGGACAGGCGGACATCGCCGCCAGCGACGACGATTATCTGATCGCCTCGGGCCTGCTGAACGGGATCGTTTCGGGACTGGTCAGCCGGTCGATCCTGCGCCCCGATCTGGTGGGGGTGGATGACTATCACGCCTGCGTCACCTATCCGCAATTCGCCGCGGTCGATCGCTCGCGCGCCTTTGTCGATGCGCTGACGCCGTTGGCACTCCGGGCGTCGGTACAGGCGATCGACGGGCATGAGGCGCGACGGCCGGCACTGCGCGACGCGTGCGAGGCGATGGTCGCGCGCCTGCTCATCCTGGCGCAGACCGCCGACCGCAACCGGATCAAACCCGGCATCGCCGAGGCGACGCGTGCCCTGTTGCGCCGCATGCCTGAACGGCTGCTGGTCCGCGATCGCGAGGATCCCGATGTCGCGCATCTGCTCCATCTGGCCGAGCGTGGCGGCGTGCCCGTCTCGAACCTCGGCGATGACAGCCGTTACCGCGCGGTGGCGATCATCCGCAGCCTGGGGAAGGACGCATGACGCTGGCCATGACTCTGGGCGCCACGCTGTACATGCCGTGCACCCGGCGCGATCTGTACGAGCGGCTGTTCGGTCCCACTGCCGTGTCGGGACTGCGCTCCGCGGTGCTGTGCCTGGAGGATGCGGTGCTGGAGGCCGACATTCCCGTGGCGATGGCGCATCTGGCGGCGCTGTTGCGTCGGCTGGCGCAGCGGGACGCCGGCCCCCGCGATCCGATGATCTTCATCCGGCCGCGCAACGGCATGATGCTCGATCATATCCTCCACCTGCCCGGCATCGAACGGGTTCAGGGCTTCGTCCTGCCCAAGGCGCATGCCGATAACATGCCCGCCTATCTCGCGCTGCCCTATGCGGCGGGGCATCGGCTGATGCCGACGCTGGAGACGCGCGAGGCCCTCGATCCCTATGAGCTGCGGCGGTTGCGCGATCAGTTGCTGGCGGTGCAGGATCGCATCCTGGCGCTGCGGATCGGCGGCAACGACCTGTTGCAGACGATGGGGCTGCGCCGCGTTGCGGGACGGACGGCGTATGACGGGCCATTGGGTGCGGTCATCGGGATGCTGGTCGGCAGCTTTGCGCCCTGGGGCTTTGCACTCAGCGCGCCGGTGTGCGAGCGGTTCGGCGACACCGCGCTGCTGCGCGAGGAGGTGCAGCGCGATGTCGAGCATGGCCTGTTCACCAAATCGGCGATCCATCCCGATCAGGTCCCGGTGATCCAGGCCGCGCTCGCGGTGCCGTCGCACCAGTGGCGGGAGGCGAAGGCGATCCTGGCACCGGACGGCCCGGCCGTGTTCGCCCATCATGGGGTGATGTGCGAGCCATCGACCCATCGCGGCTGGGCCGAGCGGATCCTGGCCCGCGCCGATGCCTTCGGCGTGGCGGATGCCATGGTGCCGCCCGCATCGATACCGCTGCGCGCATAACGACAAGGGACAACGGCATGAGCGAGTATCGCAGCAAGATCGACGAGCAGGGCGGCAACGGCGTCCGGTTCGAACTGTATCAGTTCGTGCGCAAGAGCCACGCGCTCGGCACGCCGATGCATGTGCCCAACGCCTCGCCCGGCGGGACGGCCGCCACCATCCACCTCCACCCGCCGCACCCTGCTACGGCGCGTCAGTTGCGGATCGTGCTGGATGGCGGTGCGGCGCTGCTGGAGCCGGGCGCGCTGCAATATGCCAAGGGGCGGTTGCAGATCGACATCCAGAAGAATGCCGGCGCCGGGGGCTTCTTCGCCCGCGCCATCACCTCCGCCGGCACCGGGGAAAGCGCCTTCGCGACCCGCTATGCAGGGCAGGGCGAGGTCTGGACGGAGGCGACACCCAAGCATTTCATCCTGGCGCAGATGGAGGGACCGCAGGATGCGCTGATCCTCGACGATGGCGCCTTCTACGCCTGCGACGGCAATATTGTGCTGTCGACCCATATCCACCGCTCCGTGCAGGGCGTGCTGTCGGGCAACGGCCTGATGCAGCCCAAGCTGACCGGAACGGGGGCCTTCGTCGTGGAATCGCCGGTGCCGGTCGATGAGGTCGAGGTGGTGGAGCTGGACGGGCGCGACGAACTGATCGTCGATGGCGACCTGATGTTGATGTATTCGGCTGGATTGCAGGTCGAGCTTCGCCCGCTGGTCCGGGGCCTGCGCAGTGCGATGCGGAGTGGCGAGGGGCTGGTCTTCGTCTTTTCCGGGCGTGGCACGGTGTGGCTCACTCCGACGATGCGGCTGGGCTGAACTGGGGTGTCTGCAGTCATGGTCCGCCCATGGAGGATGGTCGATCTTCCCCGTCGCTAATTGTCGCGTACGGGTCTGAGCGGTCCATTCACTTCGGCGGCTGTCTGAGATGTTTCCAGATCCTACCCTGCACAACTCCGTGGCTTGGTCGGTGCGTAGCTAGAAAAGCGACGTCAAGGGTTCGCGACAATCTTCTAAGCCAAGCCGTCATGTCCTGCCCTCCGCGCGTCACACCGAACTTCGGAACGGCAAATTGGGCGGACGCGATGACTGAGCCGAGCGCGACGTGCATGGCACGGGGGGGGGCGGATAGCGGAGCGGTCGCCTACCCGTCGTCCAACGGCAAACGCAAACAGGAGGATCCGCCCGTCCGCAATGAACAGGCCGTCTTAGATCCGAGGCTTGTACGAAGCGGATCGGGGGCACGCGCCTAGGTCGCTGAACCAGGCTGCTTTGATACTCATCGAGACCATGGCAAGGCCTGCTGGCACATTCGGCGGCAGGGTTCGAGGTCCACGCGGTCGACGGCGGACAGGCGGACGACCGGCGCGGCCTCCTGGGCGGATACAGGAAACTGATGATCTTCCCACCATCCTACCGGTTTTTCGTCCTGGTTAATGCATCCGTCACGCGCCCGATGCAACGAGGGTCGGTCCCGCGCCTCTTCGGTCGGCGCCGGTTGGAAGATGAGCCGTCTGTGGTCTTCCAACGAGTGACCATAGATCGGGATCGGCATGGCTTGCGCTGCGCGACAACGTTGGATCGAGGTCGACCGGCCGCTTCCGGACTCGTCGCAGGCGACTCAGACGACGAGCGTGCGCCGGAGCGTACATGACGTGCGGTGCTGCGCGAACAGGCCGAACACATGGATGCACCCGACCGGTGCTCGTCGTTGCATAAAAGCTCTTGCGCCACAGGGGTCGTCCACACATGGACCTACAACGACCACAGTTATCGCACAGCTACGCTCGTGCAGGGGTCGTCCACGCCATCACGTCATACATTCCAAAGTCGGCCTGAGCACCTCCGACCGCGGCTGGACACTTCCTGCCTTCGTTTCGTTGAGGCAACCCGATCAGATGAAACAGGAGGATGGCGTCGATGGCTGTTAAGTTCGCCGGTACGATGAACGCGATCAATCGTGGACTCGATGAGACGAAGCCCGCGAAGGGTGCCGACATGATTGAGGATTGGGAGGCCGCCTTGGCCGATCTCGACACCCCTGGTGCCAAGGGCATCCTGCGTGATCTCGGCTCGCTTCGCAAGCAGCTCGAGAAGGACGAGCCCGACGCCGATCGCGTCCATGCGCTTCTTCATCGATTGGGCGCAGCGACTACGAAGATCGCCGAGAGGGCCGAAAAGTCGCAGGACAAGTTGAAGGCGTTGGGCGAGGCGTTGACCGAGGCGGGCGAGGAACAGGCGGACGAGGAGGAAGACGTCGAAGCCGCCGCGGCGCCTAAGCGGACTCGCAAGAAGAAGTAACGTGAGGGGCGGGTCGCCCCTCCGCAGGATCCGGTCGTCAGGATCACCGTTTGTAAAGGAGGTCCTGACGGCTGGTTTCACTGGGGGTGAGATTAAAACCCGCTCAAGAGCGCCGGCTGCTGCGGATGCGAAGACACACAGAGGATTGTCCGCTGTCTCGAGGTAGTATCCTTGCAATAGGTGGGCCCAAGAGGCGTATCCTAGTCATCGTTCCTGCAACGCAGCTCCGCATCCGCGAAGCCGCTGCCGCGACGCCCCGTTGGCGACAGCCGTGTCTGTGAAGTTCCTCACGCTTGAGCGAAAGTTCCCGTTCGTCTCCGAATAGGCACTTCCTCTCGCGCCGACGCCTGACCGGTCCTCCTTCCATCGGGAGAACGCTTTCCACGCTCCAAGTCGTCCAGGACGATTGTCGAGCGCAAGGCTTCGTAAGCCGCCGGACTGGATCGTCATCGCTGATCGTCGTCGCCGTAACGCTGCTCGATGAAGCGGAGATTGTCGGCGAAACTGTCGATGTCGTCCTGCGCCATCGATCGCGAGAGCGTCTCGGCTCGGTTGATCATGCGATCGAGCGCCTCGTTGAGATTGTAGCTTGCCGAGCGGCCGGTCTCACGGAAGATCTCCGCGCGATGTGCAGCGGGGATCTCTGCGTAGCTTGCGATCAGCCGCGGCAGATGGGTGTCTCGCATCTGGCGCATCTCCGCCAAGGCTGAAACCATCGCACCGTTGTCTCGGGGGCGCGCCTCGATGTCGTCGATAAGCGACACGAGCCGGGCCACGCGCGGGCGCGATGCATCAGGGAGGCGTCCGTCGTCAGAGCTGACTGCTGGAACAGCTGGAACGGACAAGTGCGCCGCGGCGGCCGAACCGCCGTCGCGGGACGAGAGCCAAGTGGCGATCCGATCAAACAACCCCGACACCATGTCCTGCGCTTTCCACCTCCATCGGATCGTGAGCGTACCGCATGGCGCGGCTACGAATCCAGCGGGCTGATTGGAACGTCGCTCGTTGCCGTGCTATCCATCGCCTCGCGCGCCTCCGCCAAGGCGGAGCGCAGCTTGTCGCGTGCGCGCATCGCGGCGATGCCCGGATCGATCCGCGTCCGATCAATGGCGGTCAGCCTGGCCGCCATGGCGACCTGCAGCGCCGACAGCGTGGCGGTGCGTGCGCGGACGATCGCGGTCTGGAGGATGGTCTGACCGGCGATCATGACATCCAGCGTCATCAGGGCCTGCTGGTGGATGGCCTGCTGGGTGAGCAGAGCCTGTTCGCGTTCGAGCAGTTTGGCACTGCCGAGATGCTGGAGGTCGAAGGCTCGCGAGGGCTGATCGACGCGCAGTTCCCTTGCCGCGGCTTCCATCAAAGGCCGCATCGATCTGATGATCGTCAGTGCCTCGTCCAGACCACTGGACGTCTTCGCCATGCGTTCCTTCGCTGACCTCAGAGCGATCATACAGCGCTCCGACTGGTCGCGCTCAGCTTCGAGGCGATCCGCTACCGCGTTGATCTCGGCCGCCGTCATGATCCTGGCGGCCCCGAGCCGGGCCGGCAGCCACCGGAGCGGTAAGGATGGTGCTGGCGCATCCCAATTGGACACGATGTGCTCGACCTCGGCGATGATCGCGCGTGGGGATGCGGCTTTGGTGAGCTCGCTCAGGCGTTGAGCGGCGTCCGCGGATGCGCGTACCTCAGTCGATCCGATCCGGTCCAGAACGGCATCCGCAGGATCGCTGATCCAGCGGCGGAGCATGTCCCTCGCGATCCTCCGCGCCTCGGATCCCGCGACGACTATCTCGCCGGAAGCTTTGGCCCCGTCGTCTGACATGTTCTCTCCGGTTTCCAGCCCGATTGAATGGAAGTGGACCTAACGGAAGAGAGGTGCCTCGCATAGTCGCGGAACATGCAGGGCACCGAGATCAGTGCTCCGTTGGCATCCGAATGATCGACAGGCATGCCCGCACGTTCGTCAACTGCTCCCGACGTCGGACATCGCGGAACGTCCGCCTTAGCGGCCGGGGCGCCCCGGTCATGTTTGGCGACGCGATCTCATGGGGCGCCTTTTCGCCTGGCGTTCCGACCGAACCGCCAAGACGGGTGAAGTATTCCGGAACGTGTCGATGCGCGTTCGTCTGCCTCAAAGATCGCCCTCACGGCAGGCAACTTGCACTTGGATAAGCCTGCTTTGTTACCTTGAGGTGGTTCCCGCGTCTCGCCGTGCGGTCGGAAGGGGGCATCGGAGAATCTGTTCGCTCGAACGATGCCTAGTGGTCAGCCAGACGCGGAGAACGTCGATGAGCTTCCGGGCTGAAAGCATGCGTTCCTAGCAACGATCACCGCGGGCTTCGATCGTACTCAAGGCGTCACTCAACGCCGCTTCGTCGGGCCAGCCCGTCGTATCGGGCACTTTCCACAGGGTCCAGCAGACGAGCGGCTGCATCGGAGCCGGGCGTGATGTAGCGCGAAGCTGCGAGATGGTCGTCCATGATCCGCCGAGCCAGCGCATCTGGGAGGTCCGCATCCGCCGAAACCCGGGCCCTCGCCACGATCGTCGCTCCGAGTGGCAGGAAGCCTCTCGTCACGGCCGCCGCATCGATCTCGGCTCGGCCGGGTGACATTGC
Organism: Sphingomonas cellulosilytica; assembly: GCF_052321755.1. Lineage (NCBI taxonomy): Bacteria > Pseudomonadati > Pseudomonadota > Alphaproteobacteria > Sphingomonadales > Sphingomonadaceae > Sphingomonas > Sphingomonas cellulosilytica. The sequence continues at coordinate 42,272 of NZ_JBQRTT010000003.1, read as the reverse complement.
GGATCCGGCGGCATCCCGGCTCTCGAAGACCACTTCGCGGCAGGTGCCGTCGAATAGATTCAGCACGAGATAGTCGGGTTGGGTCGTCACTTGGTAGCTCACTGCGGGATAGCGCATCATAACTCCATGTCTCTCGGTTGCGGAAGTCTGCCGCCGCCGCCAGCATGCCGGTGTAGCCGCTCCGTTGCGATCGTCGTCGACGACGTCTGCGGAGCGCGGCATGTCGCGAATCCACGCCGACGGAGCATGAGCTTGCCGCCTTAGCTGCCGCGAGGTGGCGGATTGCCTGCGGACCTTCTCCCTCGTCGATCTGTTCGGTCTGCGACTGAAATCGTGTCGTTGGAGCGAGACGGTGGAGAGGACGATCGTCTGGCGCCTGCGCCGCCGCATCTCCCACCACCTCGTTCTTTCTCCTCGCTTCGACCGGAATGCGGCACTTCGACCCCCACCGGGGCGGCCAATTCCACACGCACGCGGCCTTGCGTGGGGATTGGCCATTCCGGGGCCGATCGCCGGATGTTCTCACTTAGATCCGTGCCGTCACGTCGTCCTCTAAACCAGATTGGCCGGAATTCAGCGGCCGAGTCGACAACGCCATGGATTCGCGCGCCGATCGTTGACACTGCATCGCTTCTTCTTTCGAGTCGACCCGCCTGTAGAAGGTATGATGCTATGCTGGAAATTGGAGATACTTCCGGATCACGGTGTCATTTGGAAGGACCGTCGGGATAATCCGCAGAGCTGCATCTCCCGATTTCGATCGATTGTGATTCATGCTGATTTCCAAATCGCCGGAGGTCGTGCTAGAGCGCGGAGGTTCGATCATAGACAGGAGGAATCCATGAACGCAGTGACGTCGGGGCATCGGGCTCGTGCTGAGGAGACCACGTCGGTCGCATTGGACAGCGCCGCGTTGGCCCGCCTCATCGCTGAGGTGCGCAACGATGCGGTAAGCGCGCCGACGGCCTACAACCGCACGCACAATCGTCACAATCGCTGAGGGGATCACCACCGTGGGCAGGGCGGTCGCGATAGACACGGTACTCGTGAAGCTGGCCAGCCGCTGCAATCTCGATTGCGACTATTGTTACGTCTACAGGATGGGTGATCAGGCGTGGCGGCTGCAGCCGAAGATCATGTCGCCCGAAACACTCGAAGTTCTTGCCCAGGGGTTGGCGGCCCTCGTCGCCGATCAGGATGCTCCTCTCAGCATCGTCTTCCACGGTGGAGAGCCTCTGCTCGTCGGACCCGACCGCTTCGAGGCCGCCTGTTCGACGATCAGGCGATGGCTGCCGTCACCGGTGGGGCTGCACGTGCAGACGAACGGCCTGCTGCTCTCCGATGCGGTGATCGACGTGTGCGCTCGGCACGACGTGGGCATCAGCATCAGCATAGACGGTCCCGCCTGGATGCATGATCGGCATCGTCCGGACGTCCGAGGGCGGGCATCGCATGCGGCCGTGGTCGCCTCGATTCACCGCGTGCTATCGCATCCCACGGGCCAGGACCTGCTTTCCGGTCTCCTGGCGGTCGTGGATCTGGAAGCCGACCCTGCCGAGGTGTACGCCTTCTTCAAGTCCGTCGGCGCGCCAAGCGTCGATTTCCTGTATCGCGACGGCAACCACGACGCGCTCCCGTTCGGCAAGTCGAGCGTCGTCTCGACGGAGTACGGCGATTGGATGGTCCGCCTTCTCGACGTCTATCTAGCGGATCCGTCGCCGATCAGGATCAGACTGCTGGACGACATGCTCAGGCTGATCCTGGGTGGCCGCGCGGTGAAGGAAGGCGTCGGCGACGAGGACTACGGCATACTGGTCGTCGAGACGGATGGCAGCATCACGAAGAACGACACGCTCAAGTCGGCGGACGGATCCGATCGCTTCACGGAGACCTGGACTGTTCATGACGACTTGAAGAGTATCGTCTCGTCCACCTCCTTCCTGGCCTATCACGATTCACAGAAGCCCAGCTCTCCGAAGTGCCTGTCGTGCCCAGAGCTGAGGGTCTGCGGCGGCGGCATGCCGACGCATCGCTGGAGCGCCAGGGCGGGTCTTACCAATCCGTCCGTGTTCTGCGAGGATCAGATGCGCCTCATTCAGCACATGCGAATGCGGATAGCGCCGAGGAAGGTGGCGTGATGCTCCCGGACTTCACGCGCACGGTCGTAAGATCCGTCCCCTTCGCGAACTTCCGTTCCGCGGACGTGATCGACGAGGCTGCCTCGGTCGCGATGCTGGATTGGCTCGACGAGGCACCGTGGAAGCTTCGCGTGGAGGATTTCTACGAGCAGCACGAATTCTCGCTACTTGGTTGTCAGCCGCCCGGCGAGCTGGCCTTCCTCGCCTCTGAGCGCTTCGTATCGGCTGTCGCGCGCGAACTCTCCGACCGGCTCGGCGCGCCTGCTCTCAGCCTGGTCGACGTTACGGTGCACCGGCTCGTTCCTGGGCAGACGATCCGGATACACAACGACGAGATCGGTGGCGAGGAGACCCATCGTCTACTGATCCAGCTCAACAGGGGGTGGTCGTTCGAGCAGGGCGGGCTCCTCATGCTCTTCGCCGACGACGACCCGGCGAGCGTGACGGACGTCATCGTGCCGGATCATCGCAGCGCATTCGGCTTCGAGATCTCCGCCCGGTCCCACCACGCCGTCTCGACGATCCGATCCGGCAACCGCGACACCATCGTCTATACCTTCAAGGCGGTCTCTTGAAGGCTCGCGCCGGGATGATCTGCGATGCTCTGGGGACGACTGCGAACCGGTGGTATGCAGGCCTCTCCAAGCATCTGGCGGAGAGCGGCTGGACCGCCCTGCGTGAGATCGGACTCGATCAGCCATCCTATGGAACCGCGCGTGTGCTGAACGCCGATCCACGGGCGCCGAGGGAGGGCCTCCATGTCGACGGCGCCGGCTGGTCGCGAGGCATTCTGCTCGAGCGTTTCGACGACGCGATGCGGCGTCGGTACGGCGCGATGGGGCTTCAGGAGTCCGCGGACGATGTGGGATCGGCGGGCCTGAGCGCCGCGCTGCTGGCCGCCATGGAATTGATCGATCGGGCACCCGGCGCCGGCGACGTCGTGAGGGAGCTGGTGTGGTCCGTCTCGACGCTGCGGGTCGACGATCCGGCATACGACGTGAGCCACAGCGATCCCGATGTGCCGTTCTCGATCTTCGTCGGCATTCACGGCCAAGTGGACGAACTCTCGTCGGTCCGACTAGCGGAGAGCATCCTGCACGAGACGATGCACCTTCAGCTCAGTCTGATCGAAGACGAGGTGCCTTTGGTCCAGAGTTCGCACGATCTCGCGTTTTCGCCCTGGCAGGGACGATTAAGGCCGACGCAAGGTCTTCTGCATGGCCTCTACGTGTTTCGCGTCATCCAGGATTGGCTGACCTGCCTGCTCGAAAGTCGGTCGTGCGGAACTGCCATGGCAGAGCATGCAAATCGTCGACACGATCAGATCGCGATCGAATGCCGACAGCTCGTCGGCCTAGCCGACAGCGGCGACCTCACGGTTCAGGGTCGTCGTCTGGCGAAGGCCCTGGAGCGGTGACCGTCAACATGCTCGGCTGTTCGATACCACGTAGTCCGTCAGTCCTCCTCGGGTAGAGGGGGAAGGGGGTTGTCGCGGTTGAACGCGGCGGACATGGCGCTGAACGGCTTCGATGGATGCTCGGCATCCATGAGGAACGCCCTGAACGCCAGCGCATGACGGCGCGCCTTGGCGTCTGGACTGCCGTTCAGATCGCAGACCCGCTCGTATGCGCTCTCGAGATTCCGATAGTGCTGCAACCGCGTTTCGTGCGCCGGAAGGTCGAGGCCGAGCACCTTGATCGTGACCCTTCCACGTGGCGTAAGTCCCTTGGGCACTTCCCGGTACCAGCCGATATGTTCGGAGGGATCTTCCGCGTCGGGTTTGATCAGCATCGGCGTCTCCGCGGTGACGTCGCCATCGTGCCGTCGTACGCGCATCCGCTTGTTCCTGAGCGGGAAGACGTTGCCCTTCTTCGTGGAGTTGCAGTAGTGGCAGCTCCAGAGGAAGTTGTCCCAGTCGTAGGCCAGCCAGTAGTATCCCGGTCTTATCTCGGGAGAACCGACGTCGTCCTGCGAGAAGGCGACGGGACGGTAGTGCTCCACGTGTCCGTGCGCGATGCGAGGGGGAAGATGCTCCTCGCAGTACGCGCACTTGCCGTGATGGCTGGCCCTGAGCCGGGTCTTGACGGCCCTGGCGCCATAGATGGCGCTGTCGGGCTTGAAGGCCTTGGCGCCCGAGCGGTAGTCGCCGGGATCCGCTACGTAGTCGGCGATGTGCCCTTCGTGGCCGACGCGGGCTCTTTCCGCGAGATTCGTCGGCGGCGCTCCCTTCGCGATCCGGATCAAGCGTCATCCTCCGGGAAATCGCGCCTGTAGTCCGCCATGAGGTGCTCGAACGATGCCTCGCCCGTGATCCTGCCCACCGGGAGGGACGCGACGAATGAGTCGAGTTCCTCCAGTTCGGCCAGTTCCTTCCTCGTCGGTCGCTCTTTGCGAAGTATCTCCACCCGCCGTTCCATCTTGCGCTCGGCTCCTTTCGGGCGTGGCGCCCCGAAGCCGAGCAGCTCGCTCGTCACGAGCTGATCCATGGTCCAGTGCCGCCGTGGCAGAGGGTTCGTCAGGATCTGCGCGCCTTTGTCGTTCCACCGCACCACGGCCACCACCCCACCCTCGGCTATGGCATCCTGCGCGGTGATAGGGCTGTGCGTGGTCGCGATGAACTGCACGTTCGGGAAGTGCGTCAACATGTGCCGACGCAGGTCGCGCTGCCATCTGGGATGCAGATGGAGGTCGATCTCGTCGACGAGGACGATCGCTGCCTCGAGCATGGGAGCGTCGCTCTGCGGATACGCCTGCAGGAGCCGATAGGCGAGATCGACCGTCCAAGCGAACATAGCCTGGTACCCGAGACTGAGATCGGCGAGTGGAACCACGCCCGAGGGAGTGCGGACGTGGACGCCGCATTCGGAAGGCTTGCGACCCGGCACGCGAGGTCCACGGAACTCAATGTCCGTGCGCTTCAGACCTTCGAGCAGGCTCGCCACGGCCTGGTAGATCGCCTCGAGACGACGCTCATCCCGCGCCATCACCTTCTTCGGGCCGACGCGTGCTGCGTGATCGAGCTCCTCCAGAAGCTCCTCGGCGTCGTATAGGTCCACGAAGTCCTCGAACAGCGCGCTCGACATGTCGCGCTCCGCAACCGACGACTTGTTGCCGTGGCCGATGTGCCTGGAAGCGCCGTAGCTGAGCACGAGCGGACCGGCGGACCTCAACCGATGGCGGACCCCGGGTATGTGGAAGTCCGCCATGGCATCCTCGGCCATGGTGATCCCGACGGACATGGTGACGCGCTTGCCGTCGGGATCCGCCAAGGTGGCGGACATCGCCGCGCGCGAAGCGGAGCGCCTCGCGAATCTCTCCACCTCGTGGTTCTCACGACCGGCCAGCTCGGGTTGCGACATCGTCGGCACCCCGGCGTCGGCACCTCCGGACCTGCGTCCATCGGCCACCCTCGGAACGGGACGTAGGACAGCGAGCGCCTGAAGCAGTGTCGTCTTTCCGACGCCGTTCTCCCCCAGAATGAGGCACCACCGGTTGGGCCGTCCCTCGTCGTCGCGCAGATCCAGCTTCTGCCGTTTTGCGAAGGCTCGGACGTTTTCCAGTTCGAGCCAGAGATAGTGGAGGCTGTCCGGCCTCCCGTCCGTGGTTTCGGTCAATGTTTTTCCCTTGCCCTACAGGCGGCCGATGAACCACTCGCCTTCCCGCGTCCCTTTGCTCGCCGAAGAAGCTGCGGATCAACCTGCATCGCAGAAATCAACGGCTTGGTATAGCAGCCTGTCGCGCCGCCTGACGAACCGCTACGACAAGGGCACTTAATACCAGGACTGACCTAGAGCGCGACAAGGCCCTTAGATCACTTGCGGGCGTCTCGTGCGAAATTTCGTTCAGACGCCCGACTGTCTCGTCACATCAATGTGTCGATCAGGAACGTCATGCGATCGGCCATCAACTCGGGCCGGCTCAGAGGGTCGCTGACGCCGTGGCCGCCTTCCTGATCCTCCAGATAGTAGACAGGAGCGCCGACATCTTTGAGTCGCGCCACCAGCTTTCTGGCGTGCCCCGGGCCGACCCTATTGTCGGAGGTGGCGACTGTCACCAGGAACGACGGATATTTGATGCCCGCACGCACGTTCTGATATGGAGAGTAGCGGTTGATCGCTGCCAGCATCGACGGGTCCTTCGCGTCTCCATATTCGTTCGTCCAGGCCGCACCCATGCCCATCAGCGGCATCCGAACCAGATCGGTAAGCGGCACGTCGCTGACCACCGCGCCATACAGATCGGGGCGCTGCGTGCCCATCACCGCAGCCAGCAGCCCACCGTTCGATTGTCCGAAGACGCCGATGTGGGAAGGGGTTGTCAGACCATCTCTGATGATTGCTTCTGTCACTGCGGCGAAGTCGTCGTAACTGTTCTGCCGTTTGTCGCGGATCGCGGCCAAGTGCCACGCGGCGCCTCGCTCGCCGCCACCGCGAATGATCGGCATCGCCAAGGCGCCGCCCCGGCGCAGCCACGGTATCAGTGATTTTCCACCGACCCAATTTCCGAAGTATTCTGGCGATACGCTGATCCCGAACGCGCCGTAGCCGGTCATCAGCAGCGGCACGGCGCCTGCTTTTGCGGCCTTAGGGCGCAGCAGGTAGTAGTCGATCTCGGTGCCGTCCTTCGACGTCGCGGTCCTTAGCTCGCTGACGAAGCCGCTGGCGTCGAACACCGGCTTTTCGGCGTAGAGTGGCAGGGGCGCTCGGGCTCCATCGACCAGCTCGAGCCTGTTGGGCAGCAGGAATCCGGCCCGCCGGACGACGACCGCATCGCCATCCCCATCGGCTGCGCCGAAACTGACCGCGGTGCCGGCCGGCTCCGGCTTGCCTGCTGCGATCATCCACTCACCGCCGTGGGTGGTAGCGGTGACGATGCGCTGCCTTCCACGACGGCTGAGAACCATTTTCAATCCGCTCTTGACGGGTGCGATGCCGAAGGTGCTGTCACTCAGGAACTCGCCGGCGGTCGGTATCATGACGACACTCAGGCGTTTCGCCGCCGACACCTGCTCTGCCGTATCGTAGGCGACGACGGTTTCCGCAGGAACCGCGCGCCCGTTGATCGTTGCGGGCTCACTCAACTGGGCGAAGACGCGTCCGCCGCCCGAGTTCCCCAGGATCATCTTGACCTTGCGCGGGATCGGCGTCGCTCGCACCGTTCCGTCGCCGTGCACGACCAAATGTTCGAACGTCTCATAATCGATCGCGCGGGTGATGACGCCGACCCGATCGGCTCCCTCTCCGGTCGCCTGCACGGTCATGATCGCGTCGGTGGGCTGAGCGCGATAGACGACCTTGGCGGCCGTCAGCGGTGTTCCCCGCGTCCAGATCGATACGGAGGCCGGCCATCCGGTAGGCAGCTGCGCCGCTCCGTTGAGGGTGTGCTCGACCAGTAGCCGATTCCCGTCCAGCCATGCGGCGAACGTCCGGTTTGCCGCCGTGCGAAAGCCTCCTTCCACGAACTTCGCCGTTGTCAGATCGAACTCGCGGAGTTCGGTTTCGTCGCTACCCTCGGGGGAGAGCGAAAGAAGGCACTGCGTGTTGGCCGGTGGTGCACAGGATAGCGATGTCTCACCGAAGCGTAGCTCGTAGGCCTTGCCTTCGGCCTTGCGCAGCGCATCGACGTCGAGCACCTCGCGCCATCCGGCTGGCGCACCGCCCGAGCCGCGCCGACCGACCGACAGCACGCCATGCGGATGCGCCACCGAGCGTTGGAAACGCAACGCCACTGAGCCCATGAGCATGAATTCGGGAGGTGGGTCGCCTGCGGCAAGCAGTGTCTTCAGCTCCGTCTCGATCTCGGCATGGCGTGGCATCGCTGCGATCTTCGCTTCCGACGCGTCCGTCTCCTTTCGCGCCCAGTTCAGAGCTCGAGAATCTGTCGGGGTCTCAAGCCACTGAAACGGGTCCTGCGCCGCGGCGGGTGCGACCAACGCCAGGGTCGATGCGACCATGTGCAGCATTATCTTCATGATCTGGTTCCTTGCGCGAGTTGCGGAGTTCCCGCAGCCAAGAGTTCGATGGAAAATAGAAGCGTCGCGCCTCCGGGGATCGGTTCCTTGCTCTCGATGCCGCAGCCGAGCTGACATGGGTTCGCGACTTCGAGCCCATCGCCCACGCCTGGATGCGGCGGCGCCTCTCGTCGGCCCGGGATGACCTTGCCGGGCGGGAAGACGATCGGCTCGCCGCGCCCGTAGGAGCTGTCGAACTCGGACCCTCGGACAACGTCTCCGAATCTTGCGCGATGATCTGGTCGTTCGGGATCGGGCATCGATCGCATCCATGTCCCTCGACCCGGGCGCGAGCGCAATCCACTCGGCTCCACCGTGAGCTCGGCAGACGCCGACCGCTTGGCTGGCGCCCATGACCGGCGGCGGACGTCGACCGCAGTCCCGGCTTCATCGACGCATCGACCTGCTCCGGGCGAAGCGGAGCCAAGCGCGGCGGCGACCAGCGCCGCTGTCATTTGACGTCCTTGAGATGCGTGTCGAACCAGGCGACGGTACGCTGCAGCGCGTCGATCTGGTTTTCGCGCTTGGAGAAGCCGTGACCCTCCTCGGGGTAGAACTTGGCATCGACCGTTCTACCCGCCTTCTTCAGCGTGTCGACCACCTGACGGGCCTCATAGGCCGGCACACGGATGTCGTTCTCGCCTTGCAGGACGAGCAGCGGCGCCTTGACCTGTCCGGTGTAGGTGAGCGGGCTGGTGCGGTCGTACACCTCCTTGTCGATGGCCGGATCGCCGATCAGGCCGCGCTGGTACTCGCGTAGCGCCGGCGAGCCTCGCTCCCACATCGACCGCCAGTTGACGATGCCGTACTCTTCCACTCCCGCCGCCCAGAAATCGGGCATGCGGGAGACGGCGATCAGCGTCATGTAGCCGCCGTATGAGCCGCCGGTGATGCCGATGCGTTTCGGATCGGCATAGCCTGACGCCACCAGGAATTTGGCCGCCCAGGCCTCATCCTCCAGATCCCGGCCGCCGAGGTCCCGGCGGTTCGCCTCCTCGAACGCCCGGCCGTAGCCGATCGAGCCGCGTACGTTGGGGGCGATCACCATGTAGCCGCGGGACGCCAGCGCGACCGCAGTCGCGTCAAAGTTGTTCTCGGTCTGCCCGGTCGGTCCGCCATGGGCGATGACCACGACGGGAGCGGTGCCGTCGCGCTTCAGGTTGAACGGCATCCACATCAGCGCGCTGATCGGCGTTCCATCGGCACTGTTGTAGGTGACGGTGCGGCTTTTCGGGAGCGCCTGTGCCCGCACGCTCGCGAGGCCGAGGTCGGTGGTCCGCGTGCGCTTGCCGGTCGTCAGATCATAGGTCCAATAGTCGAAAGGGGCGCTGCCGGACGAGTAAGGCAGTAGCAGTCGCCCGCCATCCGGCGAGAAGGCGGGGAGGAGGCCGAAGTATTCGTTGTCGCTGTTCTGGCCGGCAGGCAGGTCGAGCTTGCGCGCTCGCGCAGACGCCACGTCATAAACGAAGAGATCGCGCGAGCCGTCGACGTTGCTGACCATCAGCACGGTTCGCCCATCCGGCGAGATGGAACGACCCTCCTGCGGCCATGGCCCTGGCATCATGGCAGTACGCTTGCCTGTGGCGATGTCGATTAGGACCGCTTCACGGATGCCTGCACCGTTCTCGCTTGTCGCAGAGAGAAATTGGCCGTCGGGCGAAATTGCCGCAGCGGAATCGAAGCTGCCGGCCGGGCTGCCGATACGCGTCATCGCTCCCGACGCGAGGTCGATGCTCCAGATCGATGAGGCGTGAAGGTCAGACCGGTTGGCGATGACACGGCGACCATCCGGGGTGAAGGCAACCGCTCGCCAGTAGATGCCAGGCTGCTGCTCGTGTGTCAGCAGGCGGACCTTGGCACCGTCGAGCGTCAGCATGGCGACGTTGGTCGAAGGCTCGGTAGCGACCCGGCGGTTGAACAGCGTCGTGCGCCCATCGGGCGAGAAGACGAATGGCCCCGTATCCGAGGCATCGTTGCTGTTGGTCAGATTCACCGTCGTGCCGCCGTCCAGCGGCACCGCGAAGATGTCGTAGATCTCGCGTCCACCAACGTCGGAGGCGAATAGAACCGTCTTTCCGTCTGGCGAGATGGCGGGGTAGAAGGTCTTGTCTTCCGACTGCTGGAGTTGCCGCGGAAAGCCTCCGGACGATGGCACGCGCCATAGGTTGATCCGCCCGGTAAGGTCGGTGGCCATCACGATGTCCCGGCCGTCCGGCGTCCAGGCAGCGAAGTAGCTCGAGCGAAGCGACAGCAGGTCGCCGATCGGGATCGGCGCGGCGTTTCGTTGTTCGGGCGAGATGAGACTGCGCGGATCGGTGATGGCGCGCTTGGGCGTGCCGGTCAAAACCGCGGTGCCCGGCCGATCGGCCGGAAGGCTGATCGCTTGCGACAGTGCGCTTCCCCCCGAGGCGGCGAGCAGCAGGGCGATCGTAAACTTCATCATCCTACCTCCTCCATCCTCACCGGGCCGAGCCGCCGAAGCGCGCGGTCAATTCGAGGCCGATCGTGCGCGGCCGTAGACGGAAGGCGGTGATGTCATTGTCGCCGGGTGCGATCGGCTGGACGGTGCGGAAACTGGTTGCGCCACGATCGTCGGTCAGATTGTCGAAGAACGCTGCGATGGTCAGGCGGTCCAGATCCACCCCGAATCGGGCGTCGATGCGATCGATCGTGTCGCCGGGTAGATAGCCGGGGAACGACACGAAGCGGCGCGGGCTCGTGTGCTGCCACCCGATGCGGCCGAAGCCGGAAACGCCCGTGACGATCTCCCGCCGGTAGTCTGCGGACATGTTCGCCGTGAACTTGGCGACATCGTCCACCTGTGCTCCCTTGACGATCCCGGTTCCGGCCACCGCCCCCGAGTAGGTCGCATCGTTGTAAGATCCGTTCGCCGCGAGGCTCAGGCCGGTGACCGGCTTTAGCACGAGGTTAAGCTCCGCGCCCTTCGTTATCGTCCCATTGCTGTTGATGAGGCCGTTGAAGCCGGTGGTGCCGATCGGTATGCGGACGGTCACGTCCTTCCAGTCGCTGTAGTAGACGGCGGCTTCGACCGTCAGCAGCCGGTTGAACAACTCCGCCTTGCCGCCTAGCTCGTACGTCCAGATCGAATCCTGGCCGAGCGCCGGGGGGAGGGTGATGCCGAGAGGCGCGGCCAACGACGCCGACACGGTTGGCTGGAGCTGACCCGCGCGGAAGCCCTTGGCGGCGCTTGCGTACAAGGTCGTGTTCGCGACGGGATGCCAGGCGACGGAGAAGCGTGGGTTCCAACTCTCGTAGGTGTCGCCGGGTTGGTCGGTGACGATGCCTGCGTTGGTTTCGAAACCTCGAAGACGTTCGTGGTAGTAGCGCAAGCCGGCTGTGAGATCGATGGGCGCGAACGGTAGCGTATAGGTGCCTTCTCCGAACAGCGCGCGCGCTTTGCTCGTGGTTTCGCTCGTGTTGTCTAGGCCGAACAGGGCAAAGGACAAGACGTCGTTCCGCTTGGCGTCACGGGCGTAACCGCCGAGAGTCCACTGCAGCGGACCACTGCCCGAGGACGCAATCCGCGCCTCATGCGCATCGACGGTGATGCCGATTGTCGAGATCAGCGTCCCGCCCAGGAACGGGCCCTCCTGCGGCAGATCGAGCTTGTTGTGTGAATACCCGTAGAACAGCTCTGCTCCGCCCAGGTCGTAGCGCGCGCTGCCGCCGTAAAGTCGGTACTTCGTTCCCGAGTCGAGCACGATCGAGCGTGATTGTTGCCCGTCATCGGTGGCGCTGGCGCCGCCGCCTGGGAAGCTGCCGTTGTAGTACCAGTAGCTGCCGTTGATCGTCAGCCGGTCGGTGGGATCGAAGCGGGCCTTGGCGCGGAAGGTGGTGAAGCTCTGGTCGTTGAGGTTCCGGCGGCCGGTCGTCGCGTCGTCGATCCAGCCGGGAAGCTTCTCGGCCGTGCCCGCGATCCGCACCGCCAGTACGCCGGGCACGATCGGCGCGTTGAACGCGCCCTTGATGCCGCGGTTGGTTCCTCCGTCCTCGGTGTCCGAAACGTAGGTCGAGCCCTTGGCTTCCCAGTCGTTCAGGTCGGCGCCCTTGGTCAGGATGCGCACCGTGCCGCCGAGAGAGCCTTCGCCGAACAGCGTCCCCTGTGGTCCACGCAGCACCTCCACGCGGTCGAGGTCCCACGCGCGCACGTCCGGCGCGATCGGCACGGTCACGCCGGTGAACGGCAGGTCGTCAAGATAATAGCCGTTCTCGTTGGCTCCCAGGGATGTGGAGATCCCGCGGATCGTGATCTTCTGAACGCCGTTGCCGTAGTCATATATGCCGACGCCCGGCGCTTCCTGCAGGAAGTCCGACAGGTTGCGCACGCCGCGCCGCTCGAGCGCCTCGCCGCTGACGGCGCTTAACGCGATCGGAACGTCGACCGCCCGCTCCTCGCGCTTGCGGGCGGTGACGACGATGTCTGCCGGCGTCTGATCCTCGATCACCCGCGTCGTCGGCGGCGGAGACGCGGCTTGCGGTGCGCGGGTGACGATGAAGATGCCTGCCGCGCCGCGAGCGAAGACCAGCCCGCTGCCCGCGATGATGCGGCGCAGCGCCTCTTCGGGCGAGAAGATGCCGGTGACGGCGCGCGAGCGGCGCTTTCCGACTTCAGCCGTGTCGAAGGCGACTTGTCGACCCGACGCGCGGGCGAAGGCCCTGAGCGCCTGAGCGATGTCCTGCGCGGCAATCGCCAGACGCAGGCGGGGCGACTGGGCGTCTCCCGCGGTGGGGCCAACGAGAAGCGCGCAGGCAGCGGGAAGGAAGACTGTTCTGGTCAAGCGGCGACGGGCGCGAGCAGTGCGACGTCCAATATCCCGGTTCCGGGCACGTCCTCAATCCTTCGTTAGAAGTACTCTGCCCGAGCGTCGGACCGCGCGCACGCCGCTGAGCTGCTTCAGGCTGTCCAGAAAGCCTGAAGCGTCGCGCGCATCGAACACGCCAGTCACTCGCACCCGTGCCGTCGGGACATCGACCACCACTAGCGGCTCGGCGAGGTAGCGATTCATCCGCTCGACAGCGAGAAGCAATGGCTGATCGTCGAAGCTGACCTGCCCCTGCTGCCAAAGCACCGCATCCTGCACGTCGGTCGCCGCGACGCGGGCGGGACCTGCCTCGCTATCGTGGACGACGAGCTCGTGGCCGGGCGCCAGAACCTCGTCCGCTGCCCCCCCCGTGTGGTCCAGCGCGACCGGTGCGCCCGTCGGACCAAGCACCGCTACGTGCCCTTCGAAAAGTACAACGCGGACGTCATGGCCAAGCTTCTCTACGCTGAAGGACGTGCCGGTTGCGACCACGACTTTGTCGCCGACCGTGACGGTGAACGGACGTAGCGGGTTGTGCGCCACGTCGAACCTGGCGCGACCCTGAGTCAGCACCAGCGAGCGTTGTCTACTATCGAAGCGCGCCTCAACCGAGCTGTCGGCGTCGAGTGAAAGGAGCGATCCGTCGTCGAGCTTCGCCACCTGCCGCTCCCCGACCGCGGTGTGGTAGTCGGTCCGGTCGGGCCACGCCGCCCAGCCGATTACGACCGAAAGTGCCGCCGCCATCGCTCCAACGCTCCAAATCGCCGACCGTCGCCGCGGCGAGCTCCGCCAGCGACGCAGCGTGCCCTGACGATAGCTGTCCAAAGCCTCGCTGCGCATCCTCACGATCTCCGGCGCGCTGCCGATGGCCTCGGTGAGGTCCCACGCCTCGGCGGCGAGCTGGAACGCCGCGGCGTTGTCAGGATCCTCATGCCAGTCGTCAAATGCTCGCCGCCTTTCAGACTGCAGGTCGCCTTCGGCAAGCTCGAAGCACCAGAGCGCGGCCTCCTCATCGCGGTCGATCGCCGGGCTGCCGGTAATCAGCTTCATCGATCGTTCCTCAACGCCCGTGCCAGCGCGGCCATCGCCTTTGCCACATGCTGCTTGACCGCACTCGACGAAATGCCGAACGCCAAGCCGATGTCATGCTGGCTCATCTTCTCGAAGCGATAGAGAATGAAGATCTGCCGTGTGCGATCCGGCAGTGCGGCGAGGACCTCCGCGGCAAGTCCGAGCTGCTGCTGTCCCTCGAGGATGGTGTGGGCATCTATCGGATTGCGGTCCCGCTGCTCATCCGCGAGGGCGGATCGAAGGTGCCGGTCGCGAACGGTCGCGCGCCGCCGCTGATCGATCAGCAGGTTCTGCGCTATCTGGAAAACATAGCTGTCGCCGCGCTGCTCCGGCTGTTGAAGGAGCTTGATGAGAACCTCCTGCGTGAGGTCTTCGGCTGACGCAGGATCCCGAAGGCGACGCATGAAAAACGCCCTGAGCGCCGGCTGCCACCGTCGGCTAAGTGCGTCGGCCGAGTCGTGCTTTCTGCTCGTCATTTCTGGAGATCGATACCGCATCGTTTCGTAGGACGCACGAGCTTGTTAGCGGGACAATTCCAGACCGCTGCGGCGTTCATGGCGGCGTGTCCGGCACCAGAGGAGGAGAGGCTGGCAACCCATACGAGGGGCACTCCAATGTCTCGGTGCTCAGCTGCCTCCGTCGGCGGGCTCGCGATGGGAATCGAATAAGTCCCGATCATCGACGATGCATCTATGAGAGCTGCATTCACGATTTTCGACCTTAAATCGTCCGTTGCCTACGACCATCATGAAACGTCGCAGCGCATGGAGCCGGACAAGGACGAGGTTGAAGCCAGGTTTGCGCCGATTGTTCTGCGGATCAGCTTGATGCGTGCGCGGAATGTTTTGGCAAGTCTGACTACGTCCTCAAACTCTTCGCCGTCCAGCGCGGCGGCGGCGGTCCTATAGGTAGGGTAGACGTCCGCGTCGCGGAGGAGGCCCATGTTAAAATCTCGCTCCGCTTGGCGACGCGAACGCATACCGCCCATCCTGCGTGGCGACCACGTCCTTGAAGACCAACAGGATTGCGACCGTCTCGCTCGATCCGAAATCGCCGACCAGGCGAGGCAGGACTGCATGTCCAGGAGCGTCGTGAACAACGGAGCAAGCGCGTCGGTCAAGTGCCCGCGAACCCAGACCTGATCGCATCCCACCTCAAGCCCGTCCAAAGCGCTCGTTTTCTCGTGCTCGTCGAGAAGGGCTTCGATCGTGAGGGGCCGACCAGCGATCGAGCTTCGATGCGAATGGATGAGAGTTTAGCGCTTTCCGATTTCCGGAGCCATCCGCGTAATTCTTGTGGGCACGAGACCACCATTCCGGCTTAGTTCGGTATGCAGGCCACAGGTAAGATCCACACGCGGTGGCGGTACGCGCATGACAGGCCTCCAAGGTCTCTTCGGGTCAGCAAGGCCGTGCGGTCGCTAGGGAAGCCCGATCCCGCAACCTCGGCGGGGGGTGTGAACGCCTGCCGCAGGATTGCGATGTCATGGCGATTCGCGCGGGCGTGGCCCATGAGTCCGAGTATTGGCCTTATGTGTTCAGCGTCAGGGTAGCGGAGATGGAGCGAGCGGTTCGTGCGCCGCCGCTGTATCGACGACGCAATTTGGCCTAGGCGATCTGGATGACTGAGAACACGGAGGTCACGATCGCCTTCCATCCCGCGGATGCGGCGCTGGTCGAGGATCTGCAGGGCGCCCTGCTGCGGCGTGCGCCGGAACTCCGTCTCCGCGCCAGGAGTGCACCATTCGAGTGGGACGCCCGTGACGCCGTGGCGAACCCGCTCGTCGTCATGTTGTCTCCGAACATGTCGGCATCGGATGACCAGTCCTGGCTGGCGGCTGTGATCAAGCAGGCCGCAGCGGCAAGGTCGCTCGTTCTTGTGTCGCTACGCGGATCTCCACCGAGGGACCTGTCGTCGCGATACGGCGTGATCGACCTGTCGGGGTGGAACATGGCGCCGATCGAGTACGAACTGGGCCAGTTGATCACGCAGATCCGATCATGGGTTCCGATGATTAACCTCGTCCTCTTCGACGATCTCACCGTGGAGATGTTCAGCGAGATCGCGGACCTTCCCCTCACGGCGGCGACCGCCGAAATCCTCCGCCTCGACAACATGATCTACGTCGGCGACCTCGTCAGCCGTACCGAGGCCGAGATCCTGCGAATGCCGGAAGCGGATAAGGCCACAATCGATGAGATCGGCTCGGCATTGCGCCGGCTCGACCTGCGGCTCGGCATGAATTCACCAGGATGGCCGCCAGAGGACTTCGAAGCGACGCTGGCCAACATCGCTGCGGCGAACCGCGCGGCGCTGTTGCGACAGTTGCCCGGCGGCGCCACATTCGAGCCAGCGGGTGATCGGTTCTCCATGGTCGCAGACGCCGCGCAGGGAGACCTCGAGGCCGCGCTGAGGCCGATGGTCGGTCAGATGCAGAACGCCATCCTCGACAAGGCGCGCAATTTCGCCGGTCTTGCCGTGCGGGTGGACAATCAGCCCGGTTGGAATGGATTGTCGCGATCCGCGGGCATGCTGGTCGAGTTGCTCGACCGACCCGCCGCCGGCGTGCCGACGGTGCTAGGTCATCTCTACCCGACTGCACTCGAGATCGGATCGTTCGTGGAGCTCGACCAGCAGCTGTCAGCCGGGGCGGCCTCGTACGCCGCCCCGCTGGACCCCGAGGTGCGGCGTGTCCTTACCGACCTGGTGCGCAGCCTCGCTCCGTGGCTGAGATCCTTTCCTAGCGTGCGGCAGGCGGACGAGGACGCCAGTCGCTTCCTGGTCGAGGCGGCCGCCCTCCAACCCGTCGTCCAGGTGATAGACGTCGCCAGGGAGACGGACCTTCTCGAGACTCGTGACCTCGAGACGTTTCGGCAGCTCGAGCGCGCCAGCGCCCGCGGGGCCTTTCAGGGCGCGAAGGCGGCCGGCGTGGCGCGGAGGTCCGGGACGAACCTGGTCGTCGTGGTCGTCGGCTTCTGGGCGTCCCTGATGCTCGATGCCGTGGTTTCCGACTTCGCGACTACGTCGCCGCTGGCGCACAAGGCGGGACAATTCCTAGTGCGGGGAGAGAAGGCCATCGAACGGATGGCGAAGGACATGGCCCCCGATCTTCGGCATGCGATCCGCGACGTGCAGAGGAGGCTCGACTACGGGGCCGGTGAACTTCGGGGCGCATCTCCCGAGGAATGGAACGAGGCACCGCCCCAGGCGAAGGACTGATGGGCCGGCCGATCGAGCGTGACTGTCACCGCCCGCGATCCGCTCCGCTCGACGGGTGGCGTAGTCGTGGTCCTGGAGCCTTGAGCCCTCCTCGCTCCGCAGTCGGCTCCCGATGCGATTGCGGATCGGGTTCGTTCTCGCGCCACTCGACCGCCAGCGATCTCCCATACGCAGGCATGCATGACGGGGAAGCCGCGCGCGGAGCTGGCCGAAGGCACGGCCGAGATCCTGAACGTCCGCCGATATCCAGCCCCTCAGACGCCATTGCGTCCACGGATCACGCCCCGTTCGCCTCGTTACCAGAACGCATCGGCGTGTCGGACACCGAGAAAAGGGCGGATCATCCATGTGACCCGGTTGTGACCCATCGTACTCAACCCGCGCCGAAACCGTCTAAGTCATTGAAAAATGGTGCTGCCGGTGAGGATTGAACTCACGACCTCAGCCTTACCAAGGATGCGCTCTACCACTGAGCTACGGCAGCACTCGCGTCCAACGCGGGAAGCGCGCCTAGAGACGAACGGGGGCGGATTGTCAAGCGTTGGGTGCGCGGTTTAGGCAGATTCGATGAGCGACAAGGACGAACGGGCCGCGCGGCTGGCGGCGGAACTGCGGGCCAACCTGCGTCGGCGCAAGGCACAGGCGCGCGCCGGCGCGGCCGCGGCGGACGCGCCGGCCGAGGGGAATCAGTCGAGCGGCGCGCATTTGGACACCAGCCAGGCGTGATCCTCGCCGGCCAGGATCGGGCCGATCCTGGCGAGCACGTCGGCGTGATAGGCATCGGTCCAGGCGCGTTCGGCGGGGGTGAGCAGGCTGGGATCGATCAGGCTGCGTTCGATGGGCGCGAAGGTGAGCGTCTCGAACCCCAGCATCTGTCGGTCGGGGTCGCCGCCCGGCACCGTGACGGGGACGGTCAGCAGCAGGTTCTCGATGCGGATGCCGTATTCGCCGGCCTTGTAATAGCCTGGCTCGTTGGAGAGCATCATGCCCGCGCGCAGCGGCTCCAGGCTGGCACCACCGGGGTAATTCGGCGAGGCGATGCGCTGCGGCCCTTCATGGACCGACAGATAGCTGCCGATGCCGTGACCGGTGCCGTGCGCGAAGTCGAGCCCGGCCTCCCAGAGCGGGCGGCGGGCGAAGGCGTCGATCTGCGCGCCGCAGGTGCCGTCGGGGACGATCGCGGTGGCGATGGCGATATGCCCCTTCAGCACGCGGGTGAAGCGATCGCGCATCTCCGCGGTCGGCGCGCCGATCGGCACCACGCGGGTGACGTCGGTGGTGCCGTCGGCATATTGACCGCCCGAATCGATCAGGAACAGGTCGCCCGGCACGAGCGGCGCGTTCGATTGCTCGGTGACGTGGTAATGCGGGCTGGCGCCGTGCGCGCCGGTGGCCGAGATGGTGTCGAACGACGTGTCGAGCAGGCAGCCGGTCGCCTGGCGGAATTCCAGCAGCCTGGCGGCAGCGGACAGTTCGGTCTGGCCGCCGTGCACCGCCTCCGTCTCCACCCAGCGCAGGAAGCGCGACAGCGCGGCACCGTCGCGCAGGCTGGCGGCGCGGTGACCGGCGACCTCGACGGGGTTCTTGAGCGCCTTGGCCAGCACCGCCGGGTCGCGCAGCGGCAGCACCGTCGCACCGCCCGCGGCGAGCGCGTCGAAGATCGCGGCGACGGCGCGCTCCGGGTCGGCGGCGATGCGCCGGCCGGCATGGGTGCGCAGGGCGCCGTCGAAGGCATCACGGTCGTGGAGGCGGACAGCGTTGCCGAGATGCTGCCGCACCGCGTCGTCGACCTTGTCGGGCGCGACGAACAGGTCGGTGGTGCCGTCGCTGCCGACGATCGCATAGGATAGCGCCACCGGGGTATGCGCGACGTCGCTGCCGCGGACGTTGAGCACCCAGGCGATTGAATCGAGCGCGGTGAGCACCACCGCATCCGCCCGGTTCGCCGCCAGCCAGTCGGCGATATCGGCGCGCTTGGCGGCGGAGGAACGCCCCGCCTGCGCATCGGGATGCGGGGTGAGGCGGGCGGGCGAGGGCGCGGGGCGATCGGTCCAGACCGCATCGATCGGATTGGCGGCGACCGGCACCAGCGTCGCATCCCGCGCGGCGAGGGCGGTGGCGGTGTCAGCCACCCAGGCGCTGGTGTGCAGCCAGGGATCATAGCCGATCCGGCCGCCCTGTGGGGCATGGGTGGCGAGCCAACCGGCGACGCTGTCCTGCGGCACGGCGACATAGGACCAGTCGTCCGCCGACACCTGTTCGCGCACCTGCAGGGTATAGCGGCCGTCGGTGAAGATCGCCGCCGCCTCGCCCAGCACCACCGCGGTGCCGGCCGAGCCGCCGAAGCCGGTCAGCCAGCCGAGCCGCTGCGCATAGCCGCCGACATATTCGCTCATATGCTCGTCGGTCAGCGGCACGACGAAGCCGTCGAGCCCGGCGCGGGCGAGTTCGGCGCGGAGCGCGGCGAGGCGGGCATGATGGGTCATCGGAAGGGTCCGTCAAAAGTCACAAAAGTCACACGCAGGCATGTGTTCTGCAGCCATAGCGCCGGGCCGGCGCCAAGCCGAGTGGGGTCATGGCATGACCGGCACGTGTAGGACAGTTTCCCTTCGCGGCGATCCGTCAGTGCCTGCGCGGAACGAGGTGGAGGGCGCCGGCGATGACGCCGCCGATGACGAGCCCGACGATGCCCGATCCCACGGCACCGACAATCCAAGCGACGACGCCCGGCAGCACGCCGACGGCATGCGCCGAGGCCTCCGCGGCGTGGTGGATGGCGTGGGGCAGCGCCGCCACGCCGAACGCCTCCAGGCCGTGGACGATGATGCCGCCGCCGACCCAGACCATCGCCGCCGTGCCGATCAGCGACAGTGCGGAGAGCACCCGCGGCATCGCCGCGACCAGGCCGCGGCCGAACGCCTGCGCGCCCGATCCGGGGCGGCGGGCGAGATGCAGGCCGATATCGTCCATCTTCACGATCAGCGCGACGATGCCGTAGACGCCGGCGGTGATCGCGATGCCGACGAGGGCGAGCGCGATCGCCTGGTTGACCAGGCTCTGATCGGCGAGTTCGCCGAGCGCGATCGCCATGATCTCGCCCGACAGGATCAGGTCGGTACGGATCGCGCCCGACACCTGCCGCTCCTCCAGCTCCGCGGCATCGGCCACCGCGGCGGCCGCCTCGCCATGGCCATGGCCGGTGAGCGCGCCGATGATCTTTTCCGCCGCCTCGAAGCAGAGGAAGGCGCCGCCTGCCATCAGGATGGGCGTGATCGCCCAGGGTGCGAGCGCGCTCAGCACCAGCGCGGCGGGCAGCAGGAACAGGAGCTTGTTGCGCAGGGAGCCGCGCGCGATCTTCCAGATGATCGGCAGTTCGCGCGCCGGGCTGAGGCCGACGACATAGGTCGGCGTGACCGCGGTATCGTCGATCACCACGCCGGCCGCCTTGGCCCCGGCGCGCCCGGCGGCGCCGGCGACGTCGTCCAGGCTGGCGGCGGCAAGCTTTGCCATCGCCGCGATATCGTCGAGCAAGGCGACCAGTCCGCCGGCCATGATCCGTCTACTCCCCTGTTTTCCCGATCATCGCCATGACGGGGGCAGGGCGTTCAGGCAACCGCAGACGTGTTTCCCGTTGCTTGCCGGCGGGGCCGGTTCAAGCCCGTACGCGATCCACGAAGGCGCCGACCGAATGCTGCAATGCCTGCAACTGGTCGTCCACCGCGGCGAAGGCGGATCCGAAGGTGGCGAGATCGCGGGCGACATCGCCGGCGAAATGGGTGAGATCGGTCAGCGTGTCGTCCACGCCGGCGGCGGCGGCCATGGTGCGTTCGGTCGCGTCGGCGATCACGTCCAGCCGCGCCAGCTGCTGCTGGACGGTCGCGTGCGCCTGTTGCGAGGCGTGATTCACCGCGAGCACATTGTCGCGGATCAGCGCATTGGCCTGAAGCGCGGCGGTAATCAGGGTGAGGATGCCGGCCAGTTCGCGGGCGATGACGTCGTTGGCCGACGCGGTCTGCCGGGCGAGGTGCTTCACCTCCTGCGCGACCACGGTGAAGCCGCGTCCCGCCTCGCCGGCGCGCGCCGCCTCGATCGTGGCGTTGAGCGCCAGCAGGTTGGTACGACCGGCGATGTCGTGGATGAGGGCCACCACCGGTTCGATCGAGCGGGTGTGGCCGGTCAGCCGGTCGAACACCTCCACCGCCTGTTCGACCTGCCCGGTGGAGCGGGTGGCGGTGTCCGACGCGCGCGCGAATTCGCCGCGGCTGTCCTCCATCGCGCGGCGCAGCGCACGGGCGGTGCCCGTCGCCTCCTGCATCGCCGTCACCGATCCGCTGACCGTGGCGATCACGGCGGCATTCCGCGCCACCATCCGCTGCATCTTGTCGCCGACCGCCTGCGCGTGATCGCGGACGGCGCTGCTGCGGGTCCCCGCCTCGGCGATCACTGCGGCGAAACCGTCCTGCAAGGCGCACGCCTGCGCCTCCAGCCGGGCTGCGGTATCGACGGCGGCGCGGCGTTGCAGCGCGGTGGCGACCATGTCCCCCTGTACCAGGCTCAGCCGCACCATCGCCGCGGCGAGGCGGGTGAAGCGTTCGGGATCGGTGCAGCGGCGGCCGAGCACGGTCATCGTCGCCAGGTTGGATGCGCCGATCAGCCCGATCAGCTCATGCGGGGCGACTCCGAAATCGGCATAAGCGGCGAACCGGTCGGTGGTCGCATCGATCCAGCGTGCATCCTTGCGCGCGCACATGAAGCGGCCCTGGAGCATCCGGAGCCGCTCGGCATCCTCGCGCCCGCCGACCAGGGCGTGGAATGCCTGCGACACCGCCGGGCGGGCGGCGGCGAGATGCTGCCATACCGCGGGCAGGACGCAGGCGACGTATGCGTCGGCGATACAATCCCATACCTCACGCAGATCGTCGCCGAACGCGGCATCGATGCCATAGGCGCGCGCGCGATCGTCCGGTGAGACGGGCTGCGGCATTCCGGCACCTTGCATCATCATGGCATGCATCATCCGATCGAACCCGCGGTTTCCTAACCTGGGTGAAGCCAAGAAGTGGTTAATGGCACCGTAAGGCGCCCGATGGCCCCGCGCCGTGCCGAGGACAGGGCGTCGACAAGGACGGGCAGGACGTTATGGCAGGGGCATGACCGAACCGACCGATCCCACGCCCCCCGTCGCCGAGCGCCGGCCGCACAGCTTCACCGCGCATGGCGTGACGATCGAGGATCCGTACGCCTGGCTGAAGGACCCGAACTATCCCGAGGTCGACGATGCCGACGTGCTCGCCTACCTGGAGGCGGAGAACGCCTATTTCGAGGCGGTGATGGCGCCGCACCGGCCGCTGGTCGACCGGCTGTACGAAGAGATGAAGGCGCGGATCAAGGAGGACGAATCCTCCGTGCCGCAGAAGGACGGCGACTGGATCTACTGGACCGCCTTCGAAACCGGCGGCCAGTATCGCAAATGGTGGCGCAAGCCTGTTGCCGGGGGCGACGACCAGTTGCTGCTCGACGAGCCGGCGTTGGCCGAGGGCAAGGACTATTTCCGGCTGGGTGCCTTTGCGGTCAGCAACGACGGGCGCCAGCTCGCCTATGCGATCGACGACAGCGGTGCCGAGCGCTTCGAGGTGCGGGTGAAGAACCTCGACACGGGCGAGCATTGGCCCGAGGTCATTCCGGGCATGCTGTCCGACATCGTCTGGACCAGCGACGATGCGGGCTTCCTCTACGGCCTCGCCAACGACCAGTGGCGGACGGACAATGCCCGTTTCCACCGCCTCGGCACGCCGGTGAGCGAGGATGTCGAGCTGTTCCACGAGGATGACGAGGGCTATCGCGTCGCCGTCGCGGAGACGAGCGACCGGCAGTGGATCGTGATCGGCACCGGCGACCATGTGACGAGCGAGGTGCGGCTGCTGCCGGCGAACGATCCGCTGGCGACGCCGATCCTGGTGGCGCCGCGCCGGGCGGGCCGCGAATATGACGTCGATGCGCATGACGGCACCTTGTTCATCCACACCAACGACACCGATCCGATGTGGCGGCTGTGCACCGCCAGCATCGACGCGCCCGACGACTGGCGGGAGCTGATCCCGGCGGATCCGCATTTCTACATGACCGGGGTGGAATGCTACCGCGACTTCTTCGTGGTGGAGGGCCGGCTCGACGGGCTCGATCAGATCGCGATCCACCGCTACGACGCACCGACCGTGCCCCGGCGGATCACCTTTCCGGAGGCGAGCTATGCCGCCGGGCTCGGCGACAATCCCGAATATGACGTGGCGACGCTGCGTCTCGGCTATGAATCGATGGTGACGCCGGGCACGGTGTACGACTACGACGTGGCGAGCGGCGACCTTGCCGTGCTGAAGGTGCAGGAGATCCCTGCCGGCTACGATGCGGCGGGCTATCGCACCGAGCGGCTGAAGATCACCGCGCGCGACGGCACCGAGGTGCCGGTGTCGATCGTCTATCCGGCGGGCTTCAAGCGGGACGGCTCGCAGCCGCTGTTCCTCTACGCCTATGGCGCTTACGGTTATGCGATCCCGCCGGGCTTCTCGACCGGGCGCCTGTCGCTGCTCGATCGCGGCTTCGCCTATGCCATCGCGCATATCCGCGGCGGCGACGATCTGGGCCAGCAATGGTATCACGACGGCAAGCTCGAAAAGCGTACCAACACGTTCAACGACTTCGTCGATGTCGCCAGGGGGCTGATCGAGGCGGGCTGGACCAGCGCCGGGCGGATCGCCACCGCGGGCCGATCGGCGGGCGGCGAGCTGATGGGCGCGGTGGTCAATTCGGACCCCGAATTGTGGGGCGCGGTGATCGCCGACGTGCCGTTCGTCGACGTGCTCAACACGATGCTGGACGCCGACCTGCCGCTGACGCCGGGCGAATGGCCGGAATGGGGCAACCCGATCGAGGACCAGGCGGCGTTCGAGCTGATCCGCAGCTACAGCCCGTACGACAATGTCGTCGCGCAGGCCTATCCGCCGATGTTCATCTCGGGCGGGCTCAACGACCCGCGCGTGACCTATTGGGAGCCGGCGAAATGGGCGGCGAAGCTGCG
This sequence comes from Sphingomonas cellulosilytica, assembly GCF_052321755.1. Lineage (NCBI taxonomy): Bacteria > Pseudomonadati > Pseudomonadota > Alphaproteobacteria > Sphingomonadales > Sphingomonadaceae > Sphingomonas > Sphingomonas cellulosilytica. The sequence goes on along the minus strand of NZ_JBQRTT010000003.1, from coordinate 17,936 downwards.
CGCGACCAAGACCGACGATAACCTGCTGCTGCTCAAGACCAACATGGGCGCAGGGCATGGTGGCAAGTCGGGGCGGTTCGAATCCCTGCGCGAGGCGGCGGAGGAGCATGCGTTCGTGCTCTGGCAGATGGGAATCGAAGCCTGAGCATCGAGACGCTGATCGCCCAATACGGGCTTGCCGCGGTGTTCCTGGGCGCGGGGCTGGAAGGCGAGACGATGGTGCTCGCCGGCGGCCTGTTCGCGCATGAGGGGATGCTGTCGCTGCCCGGCGCGATGATCGCGGCGGCGGCGGGTTCGTTCGTCGCGGACCAGGCGTTCTTCGCCGCCGGACGCCGCTTCCGCGCCACGCGCTGGGTGCAGCGGGCGCAGGGGAAACCGGCGTTCGCCAAGGCGCTGAGGACGCTGGAGCGGCATCCGACCGGGTTCATCTTCGCCTTCCGCTTCCTCTACGGCCTGCGGACCGTCAGCCCGATCGCGATCGGCACCAGTCATGTGCCGACCCGCACCTTCCTGTGGATCAACGCGGTGGCGGCGTGCATCTGGGCGGTGCTGTTCACCAGCCTTGGCTATGTGTTCGGGACGGGCATTGCCGAACTGCTCGGCCGCTATCGCCCGCACGGGCGGCAGTGGCTGTGGGTGGCGCTGGCGGCGCTGGTGCTGGGGCTGGGCTTTGCGGGCTTCCGCTGGTGGAGGAGGCGACGGGCATGAGCTTCACGCTGACGATCACCGCCGGGCCGGAGGACATCGACGAGCTGGGCCACGTCAACAATGCGGTGTGGGTGCGCTGGATCCAGGACATCGCGGTGGCGCATTGGCAGGCGGTGGCGCCGCCCGAGCAGCGCGATGCCTTCGTCTGGGTCGTGACCCGGCATGCGATCGATTACCGCGGCAACGTCGCCGCCGGCGAGAGCGTGACCGGCGAAACCTGGGTGCCGGAACCGCCGAAGGGCGCGCGCTTCGACCGGCACGTCCGCTTCACCGGCGCGGATGGCCGGGTGAAGGTGGAGGCGGTGACGACCTGGGCGCTGCTCGACCGCGCGACCGGGCGGTTGCTGCGCGTGCGGCCGGAGGTGGCGGCGCCGTTCTTGTCCTAAAATCCTCCCCTGCTCCGCAGGGGAGGGGGACCGCGCCTCGCAGAGGCGGGGTGGAGGGGCAGCCAAGCAAGACTGTCGCTTGGGGCTGCCCCTCCACCACTCGGCTGCGCCGAGCGGTCCCCCTCCCCGCAAAGCGGGGAGGATTTGCATTACCCGCTGTTCCTCAGCGCCGTCGCCACGGCGTTGATCGACAGGAGGATGCCTTCGCCGATGCGGGGGTCGTCTTCGCCGGCGCGGTGGCGCTTCATGAGTTCGATCTGGAGGAGGTTGAGCGGTTCGATATAGGGCAAACGGAGGCGGATCGAGGCTTCCAGCGCGGGATGCTTTTCGAGCAGGCGCGACTGGCCGGTGATCGCCAGCAGGCCGTCGTGGGTCTGGTGCCAGCCGTCGCGGATGCGGGTGAAGATGGCCTCGCGCAGGCGTTCGTCCTCGACCAGCTGGGCGTAATGGCCGGCGATCTCGATGTCCGACTTGGCGAGCACCATCTCCATGTTGGCGAGGGTGGCGGCGAACAGCGGCCAGCCCTCTGCCATCTCCTTGAGCAGCGCCTTGTCCTCGAAGCCGGCGAGCGCCTGGCCGACGCCGTACCAGCCGGGCAGCATCACCCGCGCCTGCGCCCAGCTGAACACCCAGGGGATGGCGCGCAGATCCTCGACCGCGTCCGATTTCTTGCGGCTCGCCGGGCGGCTGCCGATCTTGAGCCCCGCGATCTCGCCGATCGGCGTCATCTGGCGGAAGAAGGTGCGGAAGCCCTCCGTGCCGTAGACGAGGTCGCGATAGGCGTGGAAGGCGGTGTCGGACAGCCGATCCATCGCGCCGGCGAATTGCGTGTTTTCCGTATTGGACAGCCGTTCGGGTTCGAGGCTGGCGAGCAATGTCGCGGACGCGATCGCCTCCAGATTGGTCATCGCGCTGTCGCGGGTGCCGTATTTGGCGGCGATCACCTCACCCTGTTCGGTGATGCGGATGCGGCCCTGCACGGTGCCGGCGGGCTGCGCGCGGATCGCGGCGAAGGCCGAGCCGCCGCCGCGGCCGACCGCGCCGCCGCGGCCGTGGAACAGCTGCATGCCGACGCCCGCCGCCTCGAACACCGGCTTCAAGGCGGTCGATGCCTTGGACAGCTGCCAGGTAGAGGTGAGGTAACCGCCGTCCTTGTTGCTGTCCGAATAGCCGATCATCACCTCCTGATGCCCGCGTGCGCGCGCGATGGCGGCGATCTCGGGCAGGGCGAACCAGTCGGTCATGATGCCCGGCGCGGCTTCGAGGTCGCCGACGGTCTCGAACAAGGGCACCGCCATGATCGCGGCGGTCGCCGGATCGCCCGCGCGGTAGAGGCCGACCTCCTTCAGCAGCAGGTTGATCTCCAGCAGGTCGGACACCGACTGCGCCATCGAGACGATATAGTTGGTGATGCAGGCCGGGCCGTATCTGGCATGCGCCTCCGCCGCGGCGAGGACGATCTTCAGTTCGGAATCGGTTTCGTCCGAATAGGTGGTGAAGCGGCTGGCGAGGGGGCGGGCGTTGGCGAGTTCGCGGCGGAGCAGCGTGACCCGCGCCGCCTCGTCGAGCGCCAGGTAATCGTCCTCGACCCCGGCGGTCTTCAGGAGTTCGGCGACGACACGCTCGTGGACGGCGCTGTTCTGGCGCAGGTCGAGCGTCGCGAGATGGAAGCCGAACGTCTCGACCGCGCGGATCAGGCGGCCGAGCGCGCCGCCGGTCTTGAGCGCCCCGGCGGCGGACAGGCCATGGGCGATGGCGACGAGATCGGCGCGGAACGCCTGCGGATCGGGATAGGGATCGCCGGTGAGATGGCCGGGGCGGGCGGCGGGCTTGCCGGTCAGCGCCTGATGGGTCGCGGCGAGGCGCGCGTAGATGCCCGACAGCGCGCGGCGATAGGGCTCATCCGAACGGCTCTCGGCGGTGTCGCCGCTCGCCGCCGCCAGCGCCTCGACCGCGGCGTCGACGGGGACGTGCTGGGTCGAGATCGACAGTTCGGCGCCCAGCGCATGCACCGCGTCGAGATAGAAGCCGAGCACCGTCTCGCAGGCGCGGGCGAGCGCGGTACGCAGCGAATCGGCGGTGACGAACGGATTGCCGTCGCGGTCGCCGCCGATCCAGCTGCCCGGCCGCACGAAGCTGGGCACGCGTTCCCCGAAGGCGCGGTCCCAGCGCTGGTAGAGCGCGGGGAGGGCGGGGAGGAACACGTCGCGCATGTAGGAGAGCGCGGTCTCGACCTCGTCGGTGACGTACAGGCGCTCGCGGCGCAGCACCCGCGTCTGCCAGAGCAGCGCGATCTGGCGGGTGATCGCATCCTCCACCCGGTCGCCGTCCGGCGTCTCTTCGCGGCCGGCATCCTTCAGCTGCATCAGCTGGGCGATGCGATTGCGATGGTCGATCATGCTCTTGCGCCGCACCTCGGTGGGGTGGGCGGTGAGCACGGGGACGATCAGCGCATGGGCGAGCAGCTGCTGGACGCGATCGCGGCCGATCCCCTCCGCCTCCAGCGTCGCGAGCGCGGCGGCGACGTCGGCGCCCTGTTCGGCGGCGATGCCCTGGCGATCCTCGGCCAGGTTGGCGAGCATGGAAAAGAGCATGAAGCCGCGCACGAAATCGAGCGTCTCGTCGAGGCCGAGGTCGCTCAGCTGGCGATGCACCGCGTCGCTGTCGCCATGGCCGCGGTGGCGCTCGACGGAGGCGCGGCGGATCGTCTCGGTCGCCTCGAACAGCGCCTCGCCGCCATAGGCGCGGATGACGTCGCCGAGCTTGGCGCCGAGGAAGCGGACGTCCGGGTTGTTGGCGATGGGCGGCAGGGATGCGGGATCGACGGTGGCCATGCCGCCATGCTGCGCTGCGGTAGAGGCGCGGTCAACCGGGGATGGCGTTGGGCGGGGGAAAGCGGGTGTTGGCGAGGCAGGGCTTCACTCCTCCCCCGCCAGGGGGAGGTGGCAGCGCGGTGGCGCTGACGGAGGGGGAGGTAAGCGGCGGACGTGGTATTTGCGGCAGGCGCCCCCTCCACCACCCGGCTGCGCCGGGCGGTCCCCCTCCCCCGGCTGCGCCGAGGGAGGACTTTTTGTTAACGCGTGCCGGGAAGGATCGGGTGGTCCTATTTCTCGGCGGCCTGGTTGCCCAGCGGCTCGCCGAGGACGGGGCCGGTCGCGGCGGGGGCGGGGCGGCGGCCGGCGCGCCATTCCTTTTCCTCTTCGGAGGTGACGGTACCGTCGCGGTTGAGGTCCATCTGGTCGAAGCGCTTGATGGTGCCTTCGCTCCATTCGATCATGCTGATCTCGCCGTCGCCATTGCGGTCGAGTGCCATCAGGCGGCTGTTCTGCCGCGGCAGTTCGGTGCGGTCGAGCCGGTCGTCGCCGTTACGGTCGAGCGTGCGGAAGCGGCGTTCCATGGCGCTGGAGAAATCGACGCGGCTGGTCACCGCCGGCGGCACGAAGCCGGCCGCATTGACGGTGGCGTCCGCCTCTGCCGCGGAGTTTTCCTGCTTGCCGCAGGCGCCCAGCGCCAGCAGCGCGCCGCCCAGCGCCGCCACGATCAATCCGCCACGCACATGCTGTCTCCCCGTGTCGCTACGCCTCGAGCTCGACGTCCCAATAGAGCCAGTCATGCCATGTGTCGTGCAGATAGTTGGGCGGAAAGGCGCGGCCGTGTTCCTGCAATTGCCAGTTGGTCGGGCGGATCGGCTCGAGGTAGAGCGGCATGTGCGCCTGTTTGGGGGTGCGCCCGCCCTTCTTGAGGTTGCACGGCGCGCAGGCGGTGACGACATTCTCCCACGTCGTTCGCCCGCCCTGCGCGCGCGGCACGACATGGTCGAAGGTGAGATCGCGGGTGACGCCGCAATATTGGCAGGCGAAGCGATCGCGCAGGAACAGGTTGAAGCGGGTGAAGGCGGGAAAGGCCGAGGGGCGGACATATTGCTTGAGCGCGATGACCGAAGGCAGCTTGATCTCCGCATTCGGGCTGCGCACGGCGCGCTCGTAATGCGCGACGATGTCGACCCGGTCGAGGAACACCGCCTTGATCGCGGTCTGCCACGGCCAGACGCTGAGGGGATAATAGGACAGCGGCGTGTAATCGGCGTTGAGGACGAGCGCCGGACAACTGTCGGGGTGACGGATCAGATCGGGATGAAACACGGCTCCTCCCACGGATTACCCGCAGGCCGTGTCGCCCACGAGAGTGACGGGGGTATGACAGCACGGCCGGACGATCGGGGTCAAGCGTCCTGCGTCAGCCCCCGCACGGCGCGCGGCGGATGACCGGCGTCGTCACCCGCTTCGCGCCCAGCCCGACGGGGCCGCTGCACCTGGGCCATGCCTATGCGGCGATCCGGGCGCATGACCATGCGCGGGGGGCCGCGGGCGGGGCCGGCGGCACCTTCCTGCTGCGGATCGAGGATATCGACGGCACGCGCAGCCGCGAGGAGCATGTCGCGGGGATCATGCAGGATCTCGCCTGGCTGGGGCTGGCCTGGGACGGGCCGGTGGTGCGGCAATCGCAGCGACTCGGAGCGTACGAGGCCGCGCTGGCGACGCTGCGGGCGGGCGGGCTGCTCTACCCGTGCTTCTGCACGCGGGCGGATATCGCGGCGAGTGCGAGCGCGCCGCATCATGGGCCGGACGGGCTGGTCTATCCCGGAACGTGCCGGCATCTCGGCGCTGCCGAGGTGGAGCGCCGGATCGCGGCGGGCGTGCCGCATGCGTGGCGGCTGGCGATGGATCGGGCCGTGGCGGCGGCGGGGCCGCTCGGCTGGACCGATCTGGCGGCGGGGCCGCAGGTCGCCGATCCGGCGGCGTTCGGCGATGTCGTGCTGGCGCGCAAGGATGCGCCGGCGAGCTATCACCTGGCGGTGACGATCGACGATGCCGCGCAGGGCGTCACCGATGTGGTGCGGGGGCGCGACCTGATGCGCGCCACCGACGTGCACCGGCTGCTGCAGGCGCTGCTCGGCCTGCCGACGCCGGTCTATCGTCATCACGCGCTGCTGCTGGGGCCCGACGGCACGCGGCTGGCCAAGCGCAACGGTGCGCCCGCGCTCGGCGACCTGCGCGCCGCGGGCGAGGATGGACGGGCGCTCGCCGATAGCCTGCGCGCCGGGCGGCTGCCCTTGGGCTTTGCGGCGACGAGCGCCTAGGCCCATTGGCTTTGCGACGGCGAACGCCTAAATTGGCGGCATGAACACCTTCCTCATCATTCTGCTGATCGCGGCGATGCTGGCGACGGTGGTTTCGCTGGTCCGCGGCATCATCGCCTTCCTCCAGGAAAGCCATGCGCAGGTGAAGAACGGCGAAGGGCCATCCGCCGCTTCGCTGAAGTCGAACCGGATGATGCAGATGCGCATCTTCTACCAGGCGCTCGCCATCCTGATCGTGGTGGTGATCCTGTTCGCCGCCGGGCGGACCTGACGCGCCGGGTGGTCAAGCTCAACCGCATCTATACCCGCACCGGCGATGCCGGCACCACCGGCCTGGTCGACGGATCGCGCGTGTCGAAGGCGGCGCCGATCATGGCGGCGATCGGCGACGTCGACGAGGCGAACAGCGCGCTGGGCGTGGCGATCGGCTTGCTGGGGACCCGCGAGCCGGCGGCGTGGGCGGCGGTGATCCAGAACGATCTGTTCGACCTCGGCGCGGACATCGCGACGCCGGCCGGCATCGACGGTGCGTTGCGCATCGTGCCGGCGCAGGTGGCGCGGCTGGAGGCGGAGATCGACGCGATGAACGCCGACCTGGCGCCGCTGACCAGCTTCATCCTGCCGGGCGGCGACCCGGCGGCGGCGGCGTTGCACCTCGCCCGCGCAATCGCGCGCCGCGCCGAACGCAGTGCCGCCGCGGTCGAGGGGCTGAGCCCCGCGGCGCTTGCCTATCTTAACCGATTGTCCGACTGGCTGTTCGTCGCGGCGCGTGCGGTGAACGGGCGCGGCGCGGGCGATGTGCTGTGGCAGCCGGGCGCCAGCCGCTGACGCGTCACGATTGATCGATTCCGCACCGAGGGCGGTGCGGATGCAACCCTTTGCGCCGCCAAACGCTTCACCTCGATCAATGGTGGGGGGAGCATAGGTCGTGTTGAAGCTTGCCCCCGACCCGTCCCATGCGCTTGGCGAACGCTATCGCGCAGTGCGGGGGCTGACGCTGGCGCTGGCCGCGCCGCTGTCCGATGCGGACGCGACGGTGCAGTCGATGCCCGACGCCTCGCCGGCGAAGTGGCACCTGGCGCATACCACCTGGTTCTTCGAGACGTTCGTGCTGCGCGACCATGTGCCGGATTACCGGCTGCACGACGATCGCTTTCCGTTCCTGTTCAACAGCTATTACGAGGCGGAAGGGCGGCGGCATGCACGCGACCGCCGCGGCATGATCGCCCGGCCGACGCTGGACGAGGTGCGTGCCTATCGCGCGCATGTCGACGCGGCGCTGGTCGCGGCGCTGCCGGCCCTGCCCGCGGCGGCATGCGAGCTGGTGGCGCTGGGCTGCCACCACGAGGAGCAGCACCAGGAACTGCTGGTCACCGACATCCTCCACCTGTTCGGCGAGAACCCGCTGGAGCCGGCGCTGTGGCCGGCGGCGCCCAAGGTGCCGGTGGCGATGCCCGGACCGATCGGCTGGATCGAGCGGGCGGGCGGCATCGTGACGGTCGGCCATGACGGCGACGGCTTCGCGTTCGACTGCGAGGGGCCGCGGCACGAGGCGCTGCTGGTGTCGCATGGCATCGCCGACCGCACCGTCACCAACGGCGAATGGGCGGCGTTCATCGCCGACGGCGGCTATCGCGAGCCGCGGCATTGGCTGGCGGACGGCTGGGCCTGGGTGAAGGCGGAGGGCGTGACGGCGCCGCTCTATTGGGAAGAGCGGGACGGCGGCTGGACGCGGATGGGGCTCGACGGGCGGCGGCCGATCGACCCGGCGGCGCCGGTGACGCATGTCAGCCTGTACGAGGCGGATGCCTATGCCGCCTGGGCGGGTGCGCGGCTGCCGACCGAATTCGAATGGGAAGCGGCGGCGCAGGCGCATGACGCGGCGGGCGGCAACCAGATGGATCGCGCCGGGCCGGTCGAGCCGCGTCCCGCGGCGGCGGGCGATCCCGCCTTCTTCGGCGACGTGTGGGAATGGACCGGCAGCGCCTATCGCCCCTATCCCGGCTTTCGCCCGGTCGAGGGCGCGGTCGGCGAATATAACGGCAAGTTCATGAGCGGCCAGTTCGTGCTGCGCGGGGGCAGCTGCGCCACACCGCGCGGCCATGCGCGCGCCAGCTACCGCAATTTCTTCTATCCGCACCAGCGCTGGCAGTTCACCGGCGTGCGCCTTGCCAAGGACATCTGAATGTCGAAGCCCGAGATCGAGGACGGCGAGCAGGGCCTGGCCGATCCGCAGTTCCGCGCCGACGTGCTGACCGGGCTGGAGCGCCGCCCGCGCGCGATCCCGGCGCGCTGGTTCTACGACCGGCGTGGATCGGAGCTGTTCGAGGATATCACCGCGCTGCCGGAATATTACCCGACGCGGACCGAGACGGCGATCCTGGAGACGATCTGCCCCGAGGTCGCGGGGATCGCGGGCCGCGGCCGCGCCGTCGTCGAGTTCGGATCGGGGTCGTCGACCAAGACGCCGGTGCTGCTGCGCTGCACCGAGCCGTCGGCCTATGTGCCGATCGATATCTCCGGCGCGTTCCTGCGCGAATCGTCGCGCGTGCTGTCGCAGGCGTTCCCCAACCTGCTGGTGCTGCCGTTCGAGGCGGACTTCATGCGCGCGCTGGTGCTGCCGCAAGCGGTGGCCGATGCGCCGAAGCTCGGCTTCTTTCCGGGATCGACGATCGGCAACATGATCCCGCTGATGGCGGTGGACCTGCTGCGGGCGATGCGCGCCTCGCTGGGGGAGGGCGCGATGCTGCTGATCGGCATGGACCGGGTGAAGGACCCGGCGACGCTGGTCGCCGCCTATGACGACACGGCGGGCGTCACCGCGGCGTTCAACCTCAACCTGCTCGAACGGATCAATCGCGAGCTGGACGGGACCATCCCCGTCGACGCCTTCGCGCACGAGGCGCGCTGGAACGACGATCGCGCGCGGATCGAGATGCATCTGGTCGCGCGCCGCGACGTCGATTTCTCCGTCGATGGCCGGCCCTTCGCGATGGCGGCGGGCGAGAGCATCCATACCGAGAACAGCCACAAATACGGATCGCGCGACGCGCGCATCCTGCTGCGCTCGGGCGGGTGGACGCCGCTCAAGGAATGGACCGACCCCGACGGCCTGTTCTCCGTCTACCTCGCCGAGGCGCAAGCGGAGCGGCCCGCGCCCTGATTGCCGGAGGATCGAAAGCCGCTATGGCGCGTCCAACGAGCGAGGAGATGGACGTGAGCGAAGCAGTGGGCGTGATCGGTGCGGGCCAGATGGGCGCGGGCATCGCACAGGTGTCGGCGGCGGCGGGCTATCGCGTGGTGCTGAGCGATGTGTCGCTGGAGCGGGCGGAGGCGGGCAAGGCGGGGATCGCCAGGCTGCTGGCGCGCGCGGTGGAGAAGGAGAAGATCGACGCGGCGACGCGCGATGCGACGCTCGGGCGGATCGAGCCGGTCGGCGATGTCGCAGCGATGGCGGAATGCGGCCTGGTGATCGAGGCGGCGACCGAGCGCGAGGCGATCAAGCGCGCGATCTTCGGCGATGTCGGCAAGGTGCTGGCGCCGGACGCGATCCTCGCCTCCAACACCTCGTCGATCCCGATCACGCGGCTGGCGCAGGCGACGCCCGATCCGGCGCGCTTCATCGGCGTGCACTTCTTCAATCCGGTGCCGGTGATGGGCCTGATCGAGGTGATCCGCGGGCTCGCCACGTCCGATGCGACCGTCGCGGGGATCGAAGGCTATGCCGAGCGGCTGGGCAAGGCGGTGGTGCGCGCCAACGACGCGCCGGGCTTCATCGTCAACCGCGTGCTGATGCCGATGATCAACGAGGCGATCTTTGCGTTGGGTGAAGGCGTCGCGACGATCCGGGATATCGATCTCGCCTGCCAGCTGGGGCTCAACCACCCGATGGGGCCGCTGACGCTGGCCGACTTCATCGGCCTCGACACCTGCCTGGAGATCACGCGCGTGTTGTTCGAAGGGACGGGCGATCCCAAGTTCCGCCCGGCGCCGCTGCTGGTGAAATATGTCGAAGCGGGATGGTTCGGCCGCAAGACCGGCCGCGGCTTCTACGATTACAGCGGCGCGACGCCGGAGCCGACCCGCTGAGGAGACGCGCGATGAGCCTGGACGATACGATCGTCGAGACGCCCGAGGGGCCGATGACGTTCAAGGAATGGAAGAAGAAGAACCCGGTGCAGCTGCCCTCGCGCCGGACGAAGGGCAAGGACCTGCCCAACAAGGTGAAGACGCGGACGGGGGAGTAGGGGCGTCCCGCTCTCAACCGTCATCCCGGCGAAGGCCGGGATGACGATCAGGAGCGGTAACGCACCGCATACACGAGCGCCAGCACCGCCAGGAACGGCAGGCCATAGACCAGCGTCGCCGCGAACGCGGTGGTGAACGGCGTCGTCAGCAGGATCGCGAGGATCGCGCCGGCCCCGGCGAGGCTGGTCCAGGGATAGCCCCACAGCCGGAAGCCCGGCGGCGGCCCGTGGCGGCGGCGGAAAGCGAGATGGGTGACGAAGATCATCCCCCAGGTGAACAGCGCGCCGAAGATCGAGATGGCGATCATCACCCCGAACGCCGCCTCCGGCCGCCACGCGTAGACGCCCGCTGCGACCGCGATCCCCGCTGCCGACACCAACAGCGCCGCAATCGGCACCCCGCGTGCGCTGACCCGCGCCAGCGCTGCCGGTGCGAGGCCGCTTTCCGCGAGGCTGAACAGCATGCGCGAGGCGGTGTAGAGCTGGCTGTTCATCGCCGACAGTGCCGCGATCAGCACCACCGCGTTGATGATCCCGGCGGCATAGGGCACGCCGGTCGCCTGCATCACGGTGACGAACGGGCTGGTCGCGGTGCCCGCCGCGGTCCAGGGCACCAGCGCCAGCATCACCGCCAGGCTGCCGAGATAGAAGAGCGCGAGCCGCAGCATCGTCGAGCGGAAGGCGCGGACGATCGCGCGTTCGGGATCGCGGGCTTCGCCGGCGGCGACGGCGATCATCTCGATGCTGAGATAGCTGAAGATCGCGACGATCACCGCGGTCCAGACGCCGCCGATGCCGTGGGGCGCGAAGCCGCCGTGCGCGGTGTAGTGGGTGAGGCCGATGCCGCTGCGCGCGATCACCCACAGGCCGATCGCGATGAACGCCACGATCGCGGCGATCTTCACCGCCGAAAAGACGTATTCGACTGCGCCGAACAGCCGGACGCTGGCGCCGTTCACCGCCAGCAGGGCAAGGCCGAAGCCGGCGATCCACCACAGCCCCGGCACGTCCGGCGCCCAGTAGCGCATGTAGACGGCGACCGCGGTCACCTCCGTCCCGATCGCCAGGATGATGCAGGCGACATAGGCGTAGCGGACCAGGAAGCCGGCGAAGCGGCCGAGGTAGCGTTCGGCGAACAGCCCGAACGATCCCGTGGCGGGGTCTGCGACGGTCATCTCGGCGAGGCAGCCCATCAGCGCCAGCGTGATGAGCCCGGCGATGGCATAGCTGACCAGCACCGCCGGCCCGGCGAGGCCGATCGCGAAGCCGCTGCCGAGGAACAGCCCGGTGCCGACCGCGCCGCCGATGGCGATCATCGCCAGCTGGCCCGGTCCCAATGTCCGCTTGAGACCGGTCATCGCGGGATCAGCCGATCAGCAGCCCGGCGAGCGCCGCCGACATCAGATTGGCGAGGCTGCCCGCCGCGAGCGCGCGCAGGCCGAGCTTGGCGATCATCGGCCGCTGGTTGGGCGCGAGGCTGCCGGTGACCGCCATCTGGATCGCGATCGACGAGAAATTGGCGAAGCCGCACAGCGCGAAGGTGACCACCGCCACCGTCTGGTGCGACAGGCCGGTCTGCTTGCCCAGATCGATATAGGCGACGAATTCGTTGAGCACGATCTTTTCGCCGAACAGGCCGCCGGCGATCCCCGCCTCGTCCCACGGCACGTTGAGCAGGAACATGACCGGCTGGAAGACGTAGCCGAGCAGCGCCTGGAAGCTGAGGCCGGGCAGGCCGACGAGGCCGCCCAAGCCGGCGAGCAGGCCGTTGGCGAGCGCGACCAGCGCGACGAACGCGAGCACCATCGCGCCGACCGCGACGGCGAGGCGCACGCCGGTCTGCGCGCCTTGCGCGGCGGCCATGATGAGGTTGGCGGGCTTTTCCTCGTCGTGCGTCGCTTCGGGCAGCGGTTCGCCCGGCGTGCCTTCGGGGAGCAGCGCGGCGGGGCCGGCGCCGCTGATCCGGCTTTCGGCGAGGTGGATCTGGCGGTTCTCGTCGGGCAGGTCGCCCAGCGGCAGTTCGCCTTCGGGTGCGACGCTGCGGTCGGGCATGATGATCTTGGCCATCAGGATGCCGCCGGGGGCCGCCATGAAGCTCGCGGCGAGCAGATATTCGATGCGGATGCCCATCGAGGCATAAGCGGCGAGGATGGTGCCGGCGACGCCCGCCATGCCGCTGGTCATCACGGTGAACAGCTGCGGCGGCGTGAGCCCGGCGAGATAGGGGCGGATGACGAGCGGCGATTCGGACTGGCCGACGAAGATGTTCGCCGCCGCGCAGAGCGATTCGACCTTGGAGGTGCCGATCACCCGCTCGATCGCGCCACCGACCCAGCGCACCACCAATTGCATGACGCCGAGATAATAGAGGATCGAGACGAGGCTGGCGAAGAAGATGATGACGGGAAGGGCGGCGATCGCGAAGCTCTGGCCGCCGATCTCGGGGCTGGCGAGCTTGCCGAACAGGAATTCGGTGCCGCGTTGCGAATAGCCGAGCAGCGCCGACACGCCGGCCGAGGCGCCGGCCAACGCGGCCCGGCCCGGCCCCCAATAGAGCACCATCGTCGCGATCAGCGCCTGCAGCGCGAAGGCCGCGCCAACGACGCGCAGCCGGATCGCGCGGCGATCGGTGGACAGCGCGAAGGCGAGGCCGAGAATGACGAGGATGCCGGCAACGCCGATCAGGATACGATGCATCGAAGAACCTGCGGGAAAGGAGCACGCGGCCCCCCGGCAGCGCGCGCGCCAGCATACACGTGGTTTTTTGCGTGGCCAGTCTGGAGTTTGCCGGGACGGCGGGTTGCCGATCGCCGGAAGAGCGGCAACCTCCCCGTTGACCCTGGGCCTGACGGAAGGCTTGGGACTGACCCGTGCTGCGACACGCTCGGCACGAACGGGTGGATTGGGAGCCTTGCGTCAATCCACCTTGAACAGTCGCAATGGCGAATTACGCGGTAGCGGCAGCGGGGTGAGCCATGCCGGCACCTCGCCATGCGCCAACTGGTCGTAGAAGCCGCCGGGGTTGCGCGCGCGATAGTTGGTCGATTCCGAATGGTTGGGGCAGACGAGCAGCAGCGTAGCGCCATGGCGGCGGACGATGGCATGCGCCTGATCCGCGCTGCCGCCGAAGGCATGCTGCACGTCGAGGATCGCGGCGCCGTTGCGATGGTACGGCCCGGCAATGGCATCGTGATGCGTCACGGTGATGAGCCGCGGCCCGAGGTCGACGAAGGTGAAGACGGTCTGCGCCGGATACCGGTCCAGCGCCTTCAGCACGGTGTAGCGCACGCAGCTGCCGGTCGCGCCGTTGACGCGCTTGGTATAGGCGTTGGGCCGGTCGACCGGCAGGTATTTGATGATGAGCCCGGCGAACAGGCCGGAGACGAGCAGGAACGCCGCCACCGTGCCGCCGACGCGCACCGGCATCGAACGGTGGTTGAGCAGCCAGGGCAGCACGATCCAGCCGAGCAGCGTCGCGCCCGGCACCGCGAGCAGCTGCGCGGCGGGGCCGGCGCGCACCTGCCACAGCAGCATCAGGCAGGCGAAGGTGACGAACAGCGCCACCGCGCTCCAGCCGATCAGCGCGCGAGTGCGCCGCGCGCGCCAGGTGCCGACGATCACGCCCAGCACGCCGACGATCGGCAGCGCCGCTATCGGAAAGCCGAGGCGGAAGGGGTGTTTGTAGATCGGCTTGGCCTCGCGGACGTTGTCGAGCCAGTTCTTCTGCAACTCGGGCGAGACGCCCTCCGGCCGGCCGAGGCATTGCGGGAAGAAGTGAACGAAGCCCGCGACGATCGCCGCACCGGCGAGCAGCGCCAGGCCGATGCGGACACCGCGCGATGCGGGGTTGAGCCGGGCGAGCAGGAACAGCAGCGCGCCTGCCGCGATGCAGACGCTGAGCCACACCGGCGTCAGCGCATCGCAGCGCATCGCGTAATTGGCGTTGGAGGCGAAGGCGGCAAAGCCGATCGCACTGCCGCCGCCGAGGCTGAGGGCATAAGCGGCAAGGCGCGTCGCCTCCGCCCGGTCCCAGACCCAGCGCAAGGCCAGGATCGCGCCGGCCATCGCGCAATAGGGCAGCATCTCCAGCCCGATGGCGAGGCTGACCGCGCTAGCGAGGCCGACCATCAGCCCGCCGCGGACCCCGCGGCTATCGCACAGGCCGGCGACGGTGAGGCTCAGCATCGCCAGTTGCCAGCCGTGGTGGTCGATCCGTTCGGGCAGGAACATCAGCATCGTCGCCGACGTGCCGAGCAGGAAGACGATGGCGAGCGGCCAGCTCAAGGGATGGATCAGTCGCCGCACGGTGGCACCGACGCCGAGCATGGCGATCGACAGCGGGATCAGCGGCGCGATGCCGCACGCCAGCCGCTCCGCCCAAAAGTTGCTGGTGAACAGGCGGAAGAACAGGATCAGGCCGGCGATCGGCAGGTCGACGATGCGGCTCCAGTGGATGTCGAAGCCCGCCGGCGGGTTGAGCCGGTAATTGCGCAGGTCGTACCACGGCTGCCCCGCCAGCCAGGCGCGCACCTGCATCAGCCGCATGTTGTCGTCGGTGTCGCCGAGCGACAGCCAGCGGACCAGGTTCCAGTCGCTCCACACGTACCAGACGGCCACCGCCACCCAGGCGATGAGGGTGAGCGCGATCCAGCGCCGGTCGAGTTCCTCGGCCAGCCGACCGCGTGCTATGCTGTTCAAGCCTTCAGACCCCAATTGCCCGTTTCGCTCCCGCGTCATTCCCTTTAGGGCGAGCGTGATGGCGAGGGAAGTATCGGCACTGTTGGACGTCGTGCAGGGCAACGACATGCGCGGGCAGATCCTGCGCTTCGGCATCGCCGGCGGCCTGTCGACGCTGATCTATTCGGCGGTGTACCTGCCGCTGACCACCTGGGTCTTCCCGCGCGACCATGCGGTCTATGCGGTGCCGTTCGCCTTCGTCGTCGCGGTGACGGCGGGCTTCTTCCTGCACAGCCGCTGGAGCTTCAAGGGCCACGGGGTCCGCCATCCGGGCATGCGGCAACAGGTGCAGTTCGTCGGCGTGCAGGGATCGGGCATGGCGCTGAACGCGCTCATCACCTGGATCGGCACCGCGCAGTTCGGCCTGCCCGCCTGGGCGCCGCTGCTGCCGGCGATCGCGCTGGCGACGATCCTCACCTTCATCCTCAATCGCTGGCTGGTGTTCGCTTAACATGGACCGCATCGTCTACGACCGCATGGCCGCCTATGATTCCACCCATTGGTGGTATCGCGCGCGCCGCGACATCCTGAGCGACTATCTGACCCGCTACGGCAAGATGCCCAAGGGCGCGCGCATCCTGGAGATCGGCTGCGGCACCGGCCACAACCTGCCGATGCTCGAGCGGTTCGGCGAGGTCGACGCGATCGAGATCGATCCCGCCGCCCGCGCAATCGCAAGCGAGCGGCTCGGCAAGCCGGTCGGCGATGCGCCATTGCCCGACCTGCCCGGCGTGGCGCGCGGCGCCTACGATCTCGTCGCGGTGCTCGACGTGGTCGAGCATATCGAGGACGACGTCGCCGCGCTGAAGGGGATGGCGAGCCTGCTCAAACCCGGCGGCAAGATCCTGATCGCGGTGCCGGCGCACCAGTGGATGTGGAGCGCACACGACGTGGTGAACCACCACCACCGCCGCTATTCGAAGGCGAGCCTGGCGAGGGCGATCGACGCGGCGGGGCTGAAGCCCGCCAAGCTCACCTATTTCAATTCGCTGCTGTTCCCGCTCGCCGCGGCGGCGCGGATCGCCGGGCGGCTGACCGGGCGCGACGACAGCGACGATTCGCCGCCGGCCAAGCCGCTGAATGCGCTGTTCGAGACGATCTTCCGGCTGGAGCGCCACGCCGTCGGGCGCGTGCCGCTGACGCCGGGGGTATCGATCGTCACGCTGGCGGAGCCCGCCTAAGTCCTCCCTCGGCGCAGCCGGGGGAGGGGGACCATTCGCGTAGCGAATGGTGGAGGGGGCGTCTCCACAAGCACGACGTGTGCCGCTTACCTCCCCCTCCGACCGCCTGCGGCGGCCACCGCTTCGGGTCGATCATGCCCCCGGCATGATCTTGAACGGCCGGGGGCTGTTCAACCCGATGCGCCCTGGCGGGGGAGGAATGACAATCACTCCGCCGCCTTGCGGCCGTCCGCCACCTCGAACTCCGGCGAGGGTTCCGCGGCGTTGAAGCCGAGCGTCGAATGGCCCTTCACCGGGCCGGCGATGTCGGCGACCAGATACAGCGGCCGCCGCTTCGATTCGATATACAGCCGGCCGAGATATTCGCCGATCATGCCGAGCACGAACATCTGCACGGCGGACAATACCGTCACCACGAGCATGGTCGAGGTCCAGCCCTGCACCGGCGAACCTTCGAAGAAGCCCCACAGGATGTAGAACAGCAGCAGCAGCGACGCGCCCGCCAGGATCACCGAGGCATGGCTGGCGAACCGCAGCGGCGCGGTGGAGAAGCCGGTGACCGCGTCGAAGGCGAGGCGCACCATCTTGCCGAGCGGGTAGTTGGTCTCGCCCGCATGGCGTTCGGCGCGATCGTAGGGGAAGGGGACCTGGCGGAAGCCGACCCAGGCGACCATGCCGCGGATGAAGCGCGCCTGTTCGGGCAGCGACAGCAACGCATCCAATGCGCGGCGGCTCATCAGCCGGAAATCGCCGGTGTCGAGCGGGATCGGCGTGTCGGTGACCCGGTCGAGCACGCGGTAGAAGGCGGCGGCGGTCGCCTTCTTGAAGATCGTCTCGCCCTCGCGCTTGCGGCGGACGGCGTAGACGACGTCGGCCTGTTGCGCCGCCATGGTCGCGCGCATGTCGGCGAGCAGTTCGGGCGGGTCCTGGAGGTCCGCATCGATGATGAGGATCTGTTCGCCCGAGCACAGGTCGAGCCCCGCGGTCAGTGCCAGCTGGTGGCCGTGGTTGCGCGACAGGTTGATCGCCACCAGCCGCGGGTCCTGCGCGGACAGGCGCTGCATCACCGCCCAGCTGTCGTCGCGGCTGCCGTCGTTGATGAGCACGATCTCGTGATCGTCGCCGACCGCGGCGCGCGCCGCCGCCGCGACCCGCGCGTGCAGCAGGTCGAGGCACGCGGCCTCGTTGTAGCAGGGGATGACGACGGACAGCGCGGGACGATACATGGGACGCGACCTTTAGCGCCTGCCGCGGCCGTCATCCATACGTAACGTGTGGGGTTTGGAAGGGGAGGGGCGTCTGCGGTGAGGCAGGACCCTCGCAACACCTGCCTCCGTCATCAACTCAGAAGATGGCTGCGTCTCTGAGCCTGGCGTTGGCGATGACGATGAGTTTTCGCATGACGGCGACGGTGGCGACGATGGGTTTTTTGCCGTTGGCGAGGAGGCGGCGATAGAAGGCGTTGAGGTCGGGGTGGCGGCGTGCGGCGGTGAGGGCGGCCATGAACATGGTGTGCTTGACGCCGGGTCTGCCGCCG